>JBEKOY010000006.1:0-96770 GCA_049521295.1 Polyangiaceae bacterium
GTGGAGCGACGTGTTCGGCGAGCTTTGCGAGCGGCACTCCAATTACGTTGACAGCTACGGCTTCTGACGGGTCAACCTTCACGGGATGGGGCGCGGGGCCCTGCGAAGGGACGGGCACTTGCACGTTTACGATTACAGCGGGCACGACCGTTGTAGCTAATTTCGCTCAGAGCACGAACAATTTCACTTTGAGTGTAAACGAGGCGGGGACGGGAACGGGCACGGTGACGAGTAACCCGGCGGGGATCAATTGCCCGACGACATGCTCGGCGAGTTTTACGAGCGGTCAGGTAGTCACACTGACGGCGACGGCGACGAGTGGATCGACGTTTGCCGGTTGGAGCGGAGTGGCGGGATGCCCGGGAACGGGTACATGCACTGTGACAGTGAGCGCGGCTGTAACTGTGACGGCTACGTTCAACAGCGGAAATTCTCCGGTGACGATTGGGATTGCTCCGGGAAGTCCTTCGACGGTGAATACGACGCCGGGCAGTAGCGCGGTGTTTGGCTTGACGCTCACTGCGTTACCGGGGACCACCGGGACGGTGACTCTCGGATGCACCAGCACTTCTCCGAACATCACGTGCAACATCGTGCCGAGTACCATCACCTTGACTGGAAAAGCGATCAACGTTGCAATTGTGGTGAATACATTCTGTAAAGGATTTGTGCCGAACTTCGAACCGACGTTGCCGGGAGGATTCGGGGGCGGGATGGCATTGTTACTGGCGAGCATGTCGCTATGCGGCGCAATGTGGACATTCAAACGGCGTCCGAGGTGGGCCCTGTCGTTTGGAGTTCTCGTCCTGATCGCGGTGGGAATGTCGGCATGCAGCAGTTTGCCGAAATCGCCGAGCGGACAGGCAACCCCGCCGGGATCGTATCCGTTGGTTGTGACGGCTACGGCGCCGAATGGAGCGAAATCCAGCGTCAATCTAGTGCTGAAGGTGCAATAGCGGAACGGGATGTCTAAGCTTCCGGCTGCAGGCTAAGCTGGAGTGATGCTGAAGATGTGGGCCTGAAAGCCTTCTAGGCGTACGAACAGGCCGAGGTTGTGGAGTTCGTCTCCGGTGCGGTCGTAGCGGACGTTGTTTAGTTCGTCATTAAAGACATACTGCTGCGCAGGAGAGACGCGTTCTCCCAAATGGACGCGCCCTTGCGAAGCGCCTGCCGCCAGATTGACGGCGATTATTTTCCAGGCTTTCTTCGATCTCCATTCGTACACGAGAAGTCCCGCGGGTGAGGTGTAACCCTCCGCGGCGACTTCGAGTGCGCTCCAATTCCCTTGGTGATAAACATCTTCACCCGTGAGGCTGAGAATTTTCTGGAAGAACGCGAGACTGTAAGGATCGGAAGGCTCGTCCGCAGCCAGGCGCAACGTGATCGGCAGGCGAATTTTGCATCCTTCGAGTTCGCCCTGCTGATAGAAGCGCATTCCGGGTAGAGTTCCCATCAATGTTCCGACGGCGGGCAGGTGGTCGTTAGGAATTACTTCGGCCCGCCGAGGTTCGTCGTGATTCTCAAGGAAGCGCGCGTAGTGAGTTTGTTGATCGCCAATGCCGGATAATCGGGATTGGACCGCGCCTACATCTGCGTTGCGCACGGCATCGTAAAGAATTTTATCGTAGGCCAGCGAGAATCCCAGATCGATGAGCCGCGGCTCGGTGCCCCAGTATGCCTCGGCGAGCAAAATCAGATTGGGAGCCGCTTCGCGCGCTTCGGTCCCATCATGTCCCTCATGAGGCCGTACCAGTAGCCGATCCAGACCTCGAAGAACGTACGGAGCGTCAGCTTGGATTCCGGGATGACGGCCTGCTCGTGGCGAGCCAGTGCCGGGCGCACGACCAACGCGAGCGCCAGCACGAGGAGCATGACGGCGAGGCTCGCGATGAGCGGTTCCGCCCCGTGGGCGTAGACCGGCTGGTGGCCGAGGAAACTCTCGCCAAATACGCGCATGTTCTCGTTCAGGGCAGGGAACTGCGCAAGGAGGTATCCGAAGAAGGAGGCGTGCTCGGGCATGGCTCAGCGGGGATCTTCCAACGCGGCGCTTCTATCGCTCACGAGCGCGCCGATGGCAATGCCCATCGGCAGGGACAGAAACCCGATCGCCATCGTTATCGGTCCGCTGACCCCGTGACGCATGAGCAGCCATGACGCCGCAAGAAGGCCTCCCATCTTGAGCGCCGCGAGGACCGCCCAGCCTCCGCGGCGTTGGGTGTTCGGCCCCGAATGATCGTCGGGCAGAAGCGCCACGACGATTCGTGCCAGCGCCCAAAGGTTGCCGGCAGCAAGCGCGGCCGCGACGGCGACCGAAACCGCTGACCTTGGCCCCGCGAATGCGGCCGTAACGAGCGAGGCGCCGGCGCCCAACGAGGCAACGGTGGCTATGGAAGTGCGCATTCGCGCATCGAGCCCGCGTGATCGCGGGCGAGTCCCCCCTGTTTCAGCCGGCATCGTTGTCGTCCTTCGGCGGTGGCATCGCATTCGTCGTGTTCGACGGCGCGGCGGTTTCGCTCGGATCCTTGTGCAACCAATTGGGGTCCACGGTCCAGCGGCTCGAACCCGGATCGCGCGCCTCCGCGCGCTCGATGTCGCGCTGCATTCCCTGGGCCGTGCGAAAGAGAAGCCGGAAGGCCACCGCAACGCCGACCAAGAAGCCGACCCCCAAGCCGTATCCATGCAGCGCAAACCGACCGTCCAACCAATGACCGAGCCACGACGCGATCAGGATGGTGAGCACGAACTCGATGCCCACGCCGCCGTAGCGGCCGATCTCAGTCCAAGGCTTCGCCATTGCCACCCGAGGGCTCAATGGCGCCACGCTGGGCATCCGTCGAGCCCGTCCGCTAGTCTAGTCTAAGTCTAGTCTAGGAGCGGCGCGCCCACGCGTGCGCTTCTGCATTCCGTGCCCTTCCCATGCGAAAAGCCTTCGCAAGCACCCTCGCTTTTGTGTGCGGCGTGGCGACCCAAGCGCAAGCGGACCCCGTGCCGCCGCAGCCCGAACCGGACGCCGGCCCGGTCTCGACGGCGCCGACGGGAAGGGCAACGGATCCGGTTTCGGTGCCTCAGGCCCAAGCAACGACCGCCCCCGAGTCGACCGCACGTGCGCCGGCCGTTCCGGCGCCGCATAGCTCCCCGACAGCCGACCGGATTCGGGCACCGCCTTATTCTCTCTGGGTGGGAGGCCGTGCCGGAGTGCTCGCGTACGGCGGCAGCCTGTACGTCGACCCGGGAGGCGGGCTCGAGACCACCGGAAATTTCGTCACTCCCGGCCTGGGTCTGGAAGCCGATGTCGGGGCCCGGCTGGCCACGCACTACGTCCCGTATCTCGCCGTGGAGATTGGAGTGGTCGGTGTCGGCCGTCGCTTCGAGGGGCAGAACGTCAAGGCGAACACCACGTTCTTCGGGGGTGGCTTTCGGTACGTAGGGGGCGACTTCCACTCGATTGCTCTGGCGGGCGAGATCTCGCTCGGGATTCGTCGGTTCGAGGTCAGTGAAGCGGCGGCCGTCTGGAGCGCCACGGGGTTCGAAATCCTTCGTCTGGGCCTTGGACTTGAAGTGCGTCTCACGCGGCACTTGACCCTGTCGCCCATGACCACGGTTTCGGGGGGGACGCTGACGGGAACCCAAGGCTATGTCGCTTTCGCGCCCAACCAGCGCGACGGACTGACGGGCCCCCCGTTTGCCAACGGCAGTGCCATTCCAGGGTCGGCGCAGCAGAGCTATTACGCCGTCGTCATCGGTTGTGGGCTTCATGCGGACCTGCTCGGCCGCTAGCGAGGAAACTCGTGCAAGCGCTGGAAATGACCAGTGCGCTGCCTCTCCGACGGTACGGCCGCATCCGGTTTGGGGCTCGCGGGTCGGGGCGGCGAGCTCGACGCCCCGCGCGCACCCTGGGGCTCTAGCCGACCGCCGAACGAGTGTGGGGTGGGTTTACGGCTCGCGGACAAGCTGCTCGAGCACCGGCCGCAGGGCTGCGAGGGCGCGGGCCCGGTGGCTGATGCGGTTTTTTTCTTCGGGCGACAGCTCGGCCATCGTTCGGTTCGATCCGGCGACGACGAAGAGCGGGTCGTAACCGAACCCGGCGTGGCCCCGTGGGGTGCGTGCGATCGTGCCTTCGCATACCCCCTCGAAGACGCGCCCTTCGCTGCCCTGGACCGACGGATCGACGAGCGCCAGCGCGCAGCGGAATCGCGCTGAGAACCCGCTGGCGTCGGTCGCTCGAGGATCTCCGAGTGCTTCCAGTGCCGCGAGGAGCGCGGCGTTGTTCTCCTCGTCGGTGGGATGCTCGCCTGCAAAGCGCGCGCTCCGAACCCCGGGTCGTCCCCCCAGGGCGTCCAACTCGAGTCCGGAATCGTCTGCGAGCGAAAGCATGCCGGTCGCATGGGCGACGGCGCGCGCCTTTTTCAGCGCGTTGTCGGCGAACGTAACCCCGTCTTCGACGACCCGAGGCGGCTCCTCAAGCCAATCGGCCACCCCTTCGACGTCGATCGGCAAGTCGGCGAGGAGCGTCCGGAGCTCATGGATCTTGCCGCGATTGTTCGTGGCGAGGACGAGCGTTACGCGATGAGCGCGCACGGATCGACTCCGGCACGGGTGAGCACCTCCTGCTGCGCCCGCGTGAGGTCGGCGATGGCCGCGAGCGCGAGATCGATCATGGTATCGATCTCGCGCCGTTCTACCGGAGCGCCTTCAGCGGTCCCTTGCACTTCGACCACCTTGCCGCTCGAGGTCGCGACGACATTGAGATCGACGCGGGCCGCCGAGTCTTCGCTGTAGCAGAGATCGACCGCAAGACCGGCCGTGTCCAAGTGGCCCACACTGACCGCCGCGACGGGCTCCCGCAACGCGACAGCGCCGACTCGCGCCAAGGCCAACGCCAAGGCGACGAATCCGCCGGTCACCGACGCGGTTCGGGTCCCGCCGTCCGCTTCGAGGACGTCGCAATCCACCGTTACGGTGCGCGGTCCAAGCTTGCCCAAATCGACCGCGGCGCGCAGCGCTCGGCCCACGAGCCGCTGAATTTCTTGCGTGCGTCCGCTGAGCGCTTTGCCCCGGCCGTCTCGATCCTGACGCTTGGGATTTGCGCGCGGATGCATCTGGTATTCGGCCGTCAGCCAGCCCTGCCCCTTGCCCTCGAGAAATGCGGGGACCTTGTCGTCGACCGACGCGGTACAGAGCACCACCGTGCCGCCGGCGCGATAGAGCACCGAGCCCTCCGAAGGGCGGTGGAAGTTTGCGATCATTTCGACCGGTCGACAGGTCTGGAAGGAACGGCCGTCGGGGCGCGCCATGGCAGTCTGGGGCTCTAGCACGCCGCCGGCTGCCAGGTGCTCTTGGCAGGCGCAATAGGCAGGGCGATCCGAAACCGAGTGCCCCCGCCCTCACGAGGCTCGCAGATGACGCTTCCGCCATGGGCGTCGACGATGTGGCGTGTGATGGCCAGGCCGAGCCCCGTGCCTTCTCCCTTGGTAGAAAAAAAGGGGTCGAACACCCGAGCTCGGATGTCTGCGGGAATGCCTCCGCCGCGATCGGCCACGTCGACCACGACGCTCATGCCCTCGGCGGCGACACTCACATCGACTTCGCCGCCCGCGGGCATGGCTTCTCGGGCATTGCGCAGAAGGTTCAAGAGCGCTTGCCGAATCTGGCCCTCGTCGAACAGCGCCGGCGGGATCGCATCTGCGACTCGAAGCGTAACGACGCAACCCGCGCTCTCGATTTCGCGACGCGCGAACTCCACGACCTCACGCACGGCGGCGGACACGTCCTCGGCCTCCATGCGCGGCTGAGGCAGGCGTGCGACGCGCAGGTATTCCTCGCTCAGGTATTCGAGTCGCTGGACCTCACGCTGAATCGCAGCGAGAAGGTTCTTCACTTCAGCGCGTGGCAGCCTGTCGTTGTGCGCGATCTCCTCATCGAGCAGCTCGACGTTCAGGCTCATCGCCGACAACGGGTTGCGGATCTCGTGCGTTACGTGAGCCGCCATTTTACCGATGGCGGCGAGCCGTTCATTCGACAGTGCGAGCGCTTGCGCGCCCGCGAGTCCGGCCACCATCTTTTCGAAGGCCATCTCGAGCTGGCCAATCTCGTCGTCGCTCGGGGCGACTTCACGGGCCGTCAGATCGCCGCCGGCGACCGCTCGCGCGCGAGCCGTGACGCGAGCCAGGGGCGCAAGCAGCCGCCGTACGTGCAGCGACACGACGACCCCGACGGCGAGCGTGAGTGCGGCGAGGACCGCGAGCCCCCAGATCGAGCGCAGTTCGCGGTCGCGCGCGGCGGAGGAAAGCTCGTCGATCGACGCTCCCAGGCGGGCGGCGAGGTAGCGCAGCCGCTTGTCCGCGTCGTGCTCGAGTGCGCCGAGCGACACGATCGTACGGTTGATGCCATCCCGATCCCCATTCGCGACCGCCGTAAACAAGCGCTCGAAAAGCGCCGGGTCGGCATCGAGCGCCGCGTCGATGGCATCGAGCTCACCGGCCAGACGACGTGCAAGGTCGCGAGTCATGCTGCTGCCGACCGCCGGGAGCGTTTGCGTCAAGGCCAATCGCGTCTCGATGAGCATCGTGCGGCGTGCCCCGGCCAGGGTCTCGAGCAGCGCGCGCGTGGATCCGGGCTCTCGCTCGTCCGGAATGCCGTCGACGAGAGTCGATAGCGTCGTTTGAGCGGCGCGCAGTTGCGCAAGACGCATGGCCACCGGCACGTACCCGCGGCCGAGCTCGACGCTGTCGTCGGCGGCACGCCGCTGCGCCGCGATTCCCCACCCGAGCGTCACGGCGAATGCGACTACCGTGACGGCGAACGACGCCAGCACACGGCGAGCGACGGTCGATCGAGGCGCACTCAAGCCACCGCAAAGCCTATCAGTACGGGCGCCTGGGTCGCGGCCCGAAAATGTCGGTTCCGACGCGCACGAGCGTGGCGCCGGCGCGAATCGCGAGATCGAAGTCGCCGCTCATGCCCATCGACAGATCGGCAAGGACGGCCGCGCCGCCATGCAAGGCTCGAAGCGAGGCGAGTGTTTCGAACGTGCGACGCGACTGCTCCCGATCGCCGGCCGGCGGGACGGTCATCAGCCCACGCAAAAGCAGCGAAGGCTGTGTCGCGACAGCGCTCATGACCTCGTCGACCTCACTTGGGGCGGCACCCGCCTTCTGCGGCTCACCCCCGATGTTGACTTCGACCAGGACCGGAAGGGGTGTGGACCGCTCTCGAGCCGCACGCCGCCCGAGCTCGCGCGCGATCACCACGGAATCGACCGTATGAACGACGTGCGCGAACCGCGCGGCCAGTTTCGCCTTGTTTGTCTGCAAATGCCCGATGAAGTGCCACTCGAGATCCGGCAAATCGGCGAGCTCTTCCGATTTCGAGGCGAGCTCCTGCACGTAGTTCTCGCCGAACGCGCGTTGCCCAGCCGCGTACGCCTCCCGGATGCAATCGGTCGGCTTCGCCTTCGATACGGCCACGAGCCGAATCGATCGCGGGTCCCGGCCGCAATCTTGCGCCGAAAGCGTGATGCGCGAGCGAACGTCGGACAACTGATCGGCGATGCTCACCGAACTCTCCGGTGCGCGTGCCAGATCATGACGTCGCTGCTCTTCGAGAGAGGGCTTCCGAAGAAGTCCCCGTCCACCCGATCGACCTCGAAACCATTGTAGTGGAGCAGCGCTTCCCACTCCTGCGGGAAGAATTGCCGATGCGACAGGGGCGTCATCCAAGCATGGGACGGGTCGTCCACCGCTTCGAATTCCATGGCTACGAACAAGACCTGCCGCACGGGATCGTAGTCGAAGCGCTCCCGGTTGGTGACGACGACTCCTGCTGTCGGATGTCGGAAGCGCGGCGCGCGAAAAGGACGCGATGGGTCCCGGGCCAGATCGGCAGGCGAGGGCATCGACAGATCGACGACGAAGCGCGCGCGCGGCGCGAGATGAAGGCGAACGCGCGCGAGGAATTGCTCGACGTCGCGACGCGTGTAGAGGTGAAGCGCCGTGTTGAACGTCGCGACAATCAGCGGGAACCGGCGCCCGACCCGGGCGGTTCGCAGATCGCCGCGAACCGCTCGGACGCGCGCTCGAACCTCGGGCGGCTCTCGCGCGAGTCGGGCGCGAAGGTCGGCGAGCATCGGCCGCGAGTGGTCGATGCCCGTGACCTCGGCCCCGCTTCGTGCCATCGGAATCGCGATCCGTCCATTGCCGATTCCGTACTCGAGTACGGGTCCCCCCGTTTCCTTCGCGAGAGCGACATAAAACGCCACGTCGTCTACGCGTGGCGCGTACGTGTCGGTGTAGTACGCCGGATCTTCGTAATGTGCGAGCGACCCCGCCTCGAGCTCGAGATCGAGCCTTCGGCGCGCCGACGTCAACCGAACTCGCGCTTGTTCAGTGCCTCGATGTACTCGCGAACCGCGTCGTTGCTCGCGCGGTCGTAGTGAATTTTGCCGGCCGCGATCTCGCGAAGCGCCGTCACCGCGGCCTTGTTCTTCGAGTGCACGAGGGGCGTAGCGCCCTTCATCAGCAGGCGCGTTCGTTGAGCGGCCAAAACGACCAGAGCGAAACGGTTTTCCTCGCGCTCGAGACAGTCTTCGACGGTGACACGGGCCATGGGTGCTCCTAGAGGGCGACCTTCGGAACCCGGAGTTGCCGGGTCCAGCGCGGGTGTATTATCGGGAAGCATGCACGCCCCGACAAGCCGCAAGTCGGCAAGGGGTCCAGAGCCTACTTTGCGCCGATGCTTCCCGCAAGCACACCTTGCTCCATGGCGTCCAGCTCGGCCACGAGCGGGTCACCGAAGTACCACTCGATCTCCACGCGTACGCCCCGGTATATCGTCGGGCCGTCGTCAATGCACTGAAGCGAGCGGTCGACGATTTCGTTCGACGGGTGCAGCAGGCCCCAGTCGAATGTGACCGGGAAAAGCGCGCTCACCATCGGTTTGAGCTCGTGGTAATCGAGCCCCTGCTCGATCGCGAACGAATGAAGCATGCATCCGCGGCCACGCCGGCTGCGGAACACGCAGGCACCGTCTTCCACGCGGGTACGCGTCTGCCGGCCGCCGGGGAACTCGGCGTCGTCGTTCCACTCGCCGGTCCAAAATCGATCTCGCGTCACACCGGTGTACCGCTCGATCTCCGCCGCTCGCGCTTCGACGCGAGCCACGTTCTCGGCGTCCACGTCGGTGCCGTATTTGCAGCACGAATCGTGGCAGTATTCGCACTGCATGCAGTGAACGAAGTATCTTCGCGTGAAGATCGCGGTGTCCACACGATCGACCACCGGAGCACCCCATCGGCACGCGTGCGAATGGCTTAAAGCGCGAATCACGCCGAGCATCCTACCATTGCTCTGGTGGTCCTCGCTGCGCGAACCTCCGGCACCCCTGCATCGTGGAGCGATGACCGATGGACAAGCCCTACGATTCGGCGGCGCACTTCCGCACCGCGTGGTGGCAGAGGCTCCAGCGGGAGCCCGCGACGTACGAGCTCACTCGGTTTGCCATTCTGCGCCTTCTCGCATTCGTCTACCTCGTCGCGTTCATCGGCCTCGCCAATCAGTTTCCGCCGCTCATCGGCTCGCGCGGACTCCTGCCGGCCGCGCAACTTCTCGCGGCCAAGCACGCGGAGCTCGGTGGCGACGCCTATTGGCGACTGCCCACGCTGTTCTGGTGGGGGGCCTCCGATGCCGCGCTGCGCACCGCCTGCTGGGCGGGTATCGTACTCTCGGCCGCCGCTTTCTTGGGCGTTACCCACGCTGCCCTGCAGATCGCGCTCTGGGCCATCTACTCGTCGTTCGTTCACGTCGGGCAAATTTTCTACGCGTACGGTTGGGAGATTCAGCTGCTCGAGACCGGATTCTTGGCGGCGTTCCTGTGCCCGCTCCGAAGCGCCCGCCCTTTTCCCGGCTCCGCCACCCCGAAGGTCTCCGTATGGCTTTTCCGATGGATCATCTTCCGCGTGATGCTTGGCTCGGCGCTCATCAAACTTCGCGGCGATCCCTGCTGGCGGGAGCTCAGCTGTCTCGATGCGCACTTCGAGACCCAGCCGAACCCCAACCCGCTCTCGTGGTGGCTGCATCACGCTCCGCATTGGGTGCATGTCGCCGGCGCCCTTTTCAACTACTTGGCCGAGCTCGTCGCCCCATGGTTCGTCTTCGGCTTTCGCCGCATGAGACACGCGGCGGGCGGGGTGCTCGCCGCGCTTCAGATCAGCTTCATCCTGAGCGGCAATATGTCGTTTCTCAATTGGCTGACTCTGGTGCCTGTTCTCGCTTGTTTCGATGACACGGCGTTTGTGTGGCTGTTGCCGAAGCGCATTGGGCGCTCGCTTCTCGCGCGCTTCGAGGGCCTTGTTGCGTCGCGCATGCAGGCGCGCATGGCCAACGGGTTCGCCGTCGTCGTCGCACTTTTAAGCGTGGGTCCTGTGGCGAACCTCGCGTCCTGCGACCAAGCGATGAACCGTTCGTTCGATCCGCTCGATCTCGTGAATACGTACGGCGCGTTCGGCTCCGTGGATCGGGCTCGCTACGAAGTGGCTCTCGAAGGAACGCGCGCCGAAACCCCGGATGGCGCCCGCTGGCTGGAATACGAGCTGCCGTGCATGCCCGGCGACGTGCGACGGAGGCCTTGCACCGTCACGCCTTATCATTACAGGCTCGATTGGCAAATGTGGTTCGTCGGCAACGGCGCGGCTCGGGGTGAGCCCGTGGAAAACGAGCCGTGGCTCGTGCATCTCGTGTGGCAGTTGCTCAACGGCGAGCCGACCCCCAAGGCGTTGCTTGCCCGGGACCCGTTTTCTCTCGATCCCCCGCGTTGGATCCGGGCGGGAATCTGGCGTTACCGGTTCTCGGCATCGCGTCAAGGCAGCGCTTGGTGGACGCGCGAGCGGGTCGGCGAGTTTCTGCCGCCTGTGTCGCTCGAGCATCCGGGCATCCGCGAGTACGTGAGCGCGTACCATTGGCCCGACGCGCCACGCGACTGACTCTGCCGCCATGAGCGCCCGGAAATGTGGCGCGCAAAGAATGTGGCGCCCAAAGGGGGCTTGTTGAGCTGGATCGAGGTCATGATGTAGCCTGCCGGCTTGCGCCCCTTCCGCGGTTCTGTTGTCGTCGTGGCGCTGCTTTTGACGCCGTCGTCCTCTCGCGCAGAGAAGCCCGATCCCGCAGCGAGTTTTCTCGTCGGCGCCTCAAGCTTCGTCCTCGGCCTGGGGGTTGGCGGAGCCATTGTCGCTACGGCAAACGGCAACAGGACGCCGACCAACGCAGGCTGGTTTGCCATGGAGTCGGGGTTCGCGCTGGGTCCGGTCGCGGCGCACGCGGTCGGTGGCGAGTGGGTGCGCGGCGTCGTCTTCGGCGCGCCGCCGGCTGCGGCCATCGGAGCCACGGCAGCGCTATTTCAGTACAATCCGGGGACCATCAATTCCGGGACTCTCGTCGAGCAGCGCTGGCTGTGGTCGTTTTTCTGTGTCGGCCTGCTCACAGGTCTTGCGGGCGTGGTCGACGCCGCACTCGCCGGCGAGCGAACGGGCATGCCCGCGATTGCGCTCGACATCGACAAAGGCCGTGTGGGGGTCGACATGCGAGGAAGTCTTTGAGGCTGTGGGCGGTCGTGGCGCTCGCCGCCGCACCGATCGGCGGTTGCGCCCTCGTCCCACAGAACCGGCGTGCTCACTTCGCGGATCCGATGATGAGTCTGACGCCGGAGCCGCTCGATGCGGCACGTCGTCAGAAGCTCTACGACACGCGTGAAGGGGCCGCCGGTGGCAACGGCGCTACCGCGGGCGGCGGCTGCGGCTGCCAGTGATGGGCGCCGCCGTGAAGGCGCGCGCCGCCAGCGCCGTCGTCGTCGCCTTTTTGGCATTCTGTCCGCGCGTTCGGGCCGACGGTCCTTCATCACCGCCGCCGACCCCGGCGATGGGGGACGCACAGATTCTCAGCCCGATCGACAACGCCTTGCACATCGAGTCGATCATGACGCGCATCTCCGGGTTCGACCAGTTCGGTCATGGGTGGCAGGCACAGGGAGGGCCCACGCCGACAGCGCCCGGGTCCGAGCGCGCTACGATCCTCGAACCCCAAGCCGAGATCGATGCGACGCAGGGGGCGCGACTGAAACATCGCATCTGGGTCCCGGTCGACATCGTCAGCAATGCGTCGCCGCACGCGATCGATGTGTTGAGCAGCGCGTCCCGGCATGTGGAGTCCGGGTCCATCGACTGGGCCGCAACCTATCAGGCGAGTCCCGTTTCGGACGCGACGATCCTGGGCGGCATTCACCTCGAGAACCCTTTTCGCTCGTGGCAAGGCGGGCTCGCGGGCAGCCGGGCTTTCGCCGACGGCGACACTGTCGTATCGGTGGACGTGCTCGAGGTCTTCGACTGGTTCGATCGCTTCGACATTCACGGGACGCGGCACGGCCGCGCCGAACGATCGAGCGCGACGGCCAGCCTCGGAATCACGCAGATCCTTACCCCTACGACAATCGTCAACCTCAACTACGGGGTGACCGTACAGCGCGGTGAAATGGGCAACACCTGGAACAGCGTGCCGCTGGCTACCGGCGAGCGTGGCCCGGAGCTCTTGCCCGATGAACGCGTGCGCCATGCCGTCGTCGCGCGCGCGGCTCAGTTTCTTCCGTGGAATGGAGCGCTCCACGTATCGCACCGTTTCTACGCCGACGATTGGGGCTTGTCCGCGCACTCGACGGAGGCGGAGCTCATGCAGCGCATATCGCCCTTCGTGTACGTCGGCGCGCTCTATCGGTTTCACACGCAGACCGGGGTCACCTTCTTCACGAAGCTCGCGGATCCGAGCGCGGGGTTGCGTACCGCCGACAGCGACCTCGCGCCGCTCGACTCGCAAACCGTCGGTGGAAAAGTGGTGGTGGACGTTCCGGCCGGTCCTCCCATCCGCACTCTCCACTTCGAATTCGGCTACGATCGCTACGTCAGAACCAACGATCTTCACATCAACGTCGTCACATGCGCCACGGGTTACCGTTTCTGATCGCACTCGCGACCGCCACGGCGATCGGATGCACGCCGCAGCCCCCGTCGTCGCCATCGCGCGTCATGCCGGACTCGCTGCCGGCGACGCCGTTGATCACGCTCGAAAGAACACGCACGGACCTGAGCACGTTGCTCCATGGTCGCACGGCGGTCATCCATTTCTGGGCGACGTGGTGTGACACGTGCGTCGGCGAGTTCGACGCTCTCAAGCGGCTCGATGTCCAGGCGAGGGCGCGTCCGGATGCGCTGATCGTGGGAGTCGCGGTCGGCGAGTCGCCGGAGACGGTGGCCGCATTCGTGCGCGAACGCGGCGTCGGCTTTGCGCAGCTGATCGACGAGGACTTCCGGCTTTCCGACGCCCTCGGAGAGCGCAGCGTGCCTGTCACGTTGGTGGTCGATCGCTCGGGCCGCATCGTCCACCGCGGACGTACTCTGGATGCGGCTGCTCTTGCCGCCTTTCGAGGCGCATTGGGCGCCCCGGGTCCCTGAGCCTGCGGACGTTCCCGCGCCGGTCGTCCTTCCGGTGGGGTCGTGGCAACGATAGCGATGGAGATTCGGCGAAGAGAAAGTAGACTTGGTCGATCCTCAGGAGGAGTGGCCGAGTGGTTTAAGGCACCGGTTTTGAAAACCGGCGTTGGCTTATGTCAACCGTGGGTTCGAATCCCTCCTCCTCCGCATTCATGCCGTCGCCCGACTCGACCCCGATCCTGTTGCCGGACACCGTCGTTCTCGGGAGGCTGCGCGTCGAGCGCACTCTCGGATCGGGCGGGATGGGGATGGTCTACGAAGTCGAACACCAGATCACCAAGCATCGCCGTGCGCTCAAGGTTCTGCACGCCCGAGCCGCTCAGCAGCCCGGGATCATCGAGCGCTTCTTGCGCGAGGCCTCGGCGGCCGGTCGCATCGGCAACCCGCACGTCGCCGAGACGTTCGATGCGGGGCGTCTCGACACCGGAGAGCCGTACTTGTTGATGGAACTCGTGACCGGTGAGACGCTCGAACAGCGGATTGCGAGGTCCGGACCGCTTGAGCCCGGTGAACTCGCGGACCTCGTGTACCAGGTTTGCGAGGGCGTGCAGGCTGCGCACGACGCGGGAATCGTGCACCGCGACCTGAAGCCCGAGAACCTGATCGTCACCCCTCGCGAGGGCGCTCCATTCGTCAAGATTCTCGACTTCGGCATCTCGAAGTTCGACGCCGATCGCACTGGCGCAGTCGGGATCACGACCGAGGGCCTGGTGATGGGCACGCCGTACTACATGTCGCCCGAGCAGGTGCGCGGCGCTCCCATCGACGCGCGCACCGATGTCTACTCGTTGGGCGTCATCCTCTACGAGTGCGCGTCCGGCACCCGACCGTACGACGCGCGTTCGGTTGAGGCGTTGGCCGTGCTCATCCATGAAGGCAAGGCCGTGTCACTTCGTGAGCGGCGTCCTTCACTGACTCGAGCGTTCTGCGCGATCGTCGAGCGGGCGATGGCCGCGGACCGGGAGCGGCGTTTCCAAAGTGCCCGTGCACTCGCCGACGCGCTTGCGCCGCTGCGGGTGCGCACGCTGCACGCGCCCGCTCATCGTTCCACGCCGCCGCGCGCGGTGGTCCGTCCCTCGAGGCGGCCCCCGACGGTCGGCGAAGGTGCGCCGAACTCGGCGATGGTGCCCTCGACGGACGCGGCCCTCGCCGCGACGATGGGCAGTGGCCCGGTGCCTCGGCAGAGCGGACCCTCGCGCGCGCCGGCTTTGCTCGCGCTGGGTGCCATCGTCGCAGCGGTCCTGGGTGCCGCAGCGTTTTGGGCCGAAACGAGCCGCACGCCAAGTGCGCCGGTGAGCCCGTCGGCTGGCGTCGCGCGATGGCCCGAGCGACCGGAGCCGGCGTCCGCGAAGCTCGCGCTCCCGGAGATCGCACCGTCGGCGCGCGGGGCTTCCAGCGCCGAGTCGATTGAAGTAGGCGTGCCGTTTGCCGCGATCCGTGCCCGGGCGAGCGCGCAAACTCCGGAACCAAGCGCGAAGCCTGCGTCCAAGAGCCGTGTTGACCGGACGGGGCTTGCAGGGGAAAACCCGTTCCGATGAAGCGATGCGGAATCGTTGTAGCGTTCGGCGCGACCTTCGGGGCGTCGACGGTGGCCGACACGGC
The DNA here is from genome assembly GCA_049521295.1 of Polyangiaceae bacterium. GTDB lineage: Bacteria > Myxococcota_A > Polyangia > Polyangiales > Polyangiaceae > Palsa-1150. Next base: position 15,131 of record JBEKOY010000006.1, read on the forward strand.
CGGCGCCCAACAGCCCGCCGCGCCCTCCTCAAGCTCGTCGCTCGCATCGCAGCCCGCACCGTCAGCGTCCTCGTCCGTGCCAGTGCCGGCGCCCCCGGTGCCGCCGGGCCCAAAGCCCGGGGCGGCCGAGCCCGGGACCGCGGTTTTATCCTCCTCACCACCGACGACCGCTTCGATGCCGACCGCGCCACGTGCGCCGACCGCAGCCGTGCGCGCCGAGGCCGGCGAGCGCTTCGACCGCGGCCTGCGTCTGTTCAACGGCGGCGATAACGCTGGAGCTCTCGTCGAATTTCGTCGCGCTTACGAGTTGGTCCCGAATGTCACGGTCCTTTACAATATCGGCCTCGTTTACTCGCAAATGAGCCGTGCGGTGGAAGCCACCGACGCACTGAACCAGGTCCTGGCGGCGCCCGGCCAATTATCGTCCGAACGACTGGCCATCGCTCGAAGGACACGCGACGATCAGGCTGCACGCATCGCGGAGATCGCCGTCGCCGCCAACGTCGAAGGCGCGCGCGTCGAAGTCGATGGTATCGAGTCGGGCCAAACGCCCCTCGCCGTTCCTCTTCGTGTCCAGAGCGGCACGCACGTCATCGGGCTCATCGCACCCGGCTACTCCCCGCAGCGAAAGGAGGTCGCGATTGCGAGCGGCGACAAGCAGGCGCTCAAGTTCGAGCTCGTGGCCATGCAGGGGCGACTCGCGCATCTGTTGGTGAGGACGCATGTTGCGGGCGCTGACCTCTTCGTCGACGACCAGCGCGTCGCGACCACGCCGCTCTCCGCCTCCATTTCGATGGCCCCCGGGGCACATCGAATCGAGCTGCGCCGGGCCGGCTACACGACCGCTGTTGCACCCATCACGCTCGGCGACGGCGCCAGCGGTGAAGTGACGCTCGAGCCCGAGGAGGACCGGTCGGCGCTGGCATCCACGAGCGGTCGGCTCCTTCTCGACGTCACGGAGACCGCGCCCGTGGTCATCATCGATGGGCGCCCCCGCGGCGTGTACGCCTCCGCATTGCCTCTGGCGCCCGGGCCGCACCATTTGCTCGTCGAGCGAGGCGACTTCGAGCCTGCCGAGCGCGATTTCAGCATCGAGCCCGGGCACGTGACGTCGCTTCGCATCCTGCTCGAGCCGACGCCGGAGTTTCGCGCCCACTACGTCGGCCGTGCGCAATCGCAGCGCACCTGGGGATGGATCAGCGTCGTCGCGGGGGCCGCGCTGGCCGCCGGTGGCGCGGCATTGGCCGCTTACGACGCAAAGCAGCGCAGCGAGGGGGATTCGACGATCCGCGGCATCAACGCCATGGCCGTCAGGCACAGCGGTGAGCTGTGCGACCCAGCGGGTGACACGGGCTCGGCGACCTACCAGACCCTGTGCGCGATGCCCTACGCGAACGCGACCACGCAGGTTAGCGACGCCAACTCACGCGACGGTATCGCCTGGAGCGGCGTTGGAGTGGGCGCCGCCGCGGTCGCGTTGGGAGTCGTTCTGCTCCTTACCGCGGACGACCCGCACAAGTACGATGGCCCCGCGCCGCCGCCCGAGAACAGCGCCGTGTTGCGCGCTTGGCCTACGGCGTGGATGTCCTGGAGGGCCGGTGGCGTTGGCGTCGCCGCGCGGTTTTGAGAAGTGGGCGTCTTCTGCTCGCGTCCCGACACGGCAAGAAGGCGTGCGCCTGACCTGGGGCGGGCCCTGGTGCGTCCGCCCGCCCCGCGTTGCGCAGTCGGTTTCGGTTACGGGCTCGTGCACGGGCCCGAATGCGCCAGCGGTTGGGTCTCGTATCCGCCCGGCAGATCGTTGCAGGCGATGTTGATCTCGGTGCCGTCGCAAGCGCAGCCAAAAGCGATGGCCGTACAGACGACGAGCGACTTGGTGACGCACTGGCCTTGCGCGGCGCAGCCCTCGCTTTGAGGGAACCCGCAAGCTTGAGTGGCGTCGCAATCGGCATCGGTCGTGCACGGGGAGGAGCCGTCGCCCTCGTGCGCTTCGCACGTGCCGCCGACGTCCCCCGTGGCGACCCCGCTATTGCCGGGAGTGCACACGAGCCCCGACGCACACGTGCACGGCTGGTTCGTATTGCCGCCGCACGGTCCGCCTTGCGTCGAAACGCATCCGCCTCCCGAGTCGTTCGGAGTGCTCGAATCGGTCGCTCCGCCGTCCTTGGCGCCGGCCTCTCCAGTCCCCGAATCCCCTCCGCTCGCATCGGCGCATGGGCCTTGGTGCAAAAACGGCTTGGCCACGTACCCGCTGGGTAGACCGTTGCATCCGAGGGTGATGTCGGCGCCATCGCACGCACACCCCAGCTCGATCGCATTACACGTCACGCCGGGCGCAGGAAAGCACGTGCCGGTGGCTGAGCATGCAAGGGCCTCAGGAAAGCCGCAGAGGTAATCGAGCGGACAGTCCGCATTGGTCGAGCACGCAGCGCCGGCGTCGCCGGAGCCGGTGTCGGCGGCCCCGTCGCGCGATCCCGTGTCCGCGACAGCATGGTCGGATCCGGTGTCGGCGGTGCCGTCGCTGGATCCGGTGTCGGCGGTGGCGTCAGCGGATCCCGTGTCGCCCGCGGCGTCGGTCGCGCCCGAGCTCGAGCCCTCGCCTCCGTCGGGCGTCATGGCAATGAACGCGTCCGTGCACCCCGTCTGCGCGAGACCCCATGCCGTCAGCCAAAGCCATTTGTGAAAAGTTCGCATCGCAGCGCAGCCTCCGCATTATGAATGCCGGTGCCCTGCGCCGCCCTTCGGCAAATCCGCTTCACGCCTGTCTCATCCGCGCGAAGACCGAACCCGAGCCCGTGTGCGGCAACGTGAGCGCGTTGTCGCGCATCGATCACGGCGACGTCAGCGTTTGAAGCAACGCCTTTACCCGCTCTTCGTAGATGCTTCCGCGCGCTTGTCCCAGCAGAGCCATGCCACGTGCCTGAGCTTCCGCCACGCGCCCGAGACGCCGGAGGGCGTCCACCGCGATGAGCTCGCGCTCGATGCTGAGGGTGCCGGTGGGAAATGTCGTGGCGTGACGGTTCAAGACCTCCAGAGCCCTGCCGGGATTTCGCTCCAACATCCCGCGAGCGTCTTCGAGCATCGCCGCCTCACGCGCCAGCGAATCGCCCGAGCCGAGTTCCGCGGATGGCGCTTCTGCTCTCGGGTGCCTTGTGCGATCTCGAGTGGGGGCTGGCAGAGCGGATGCGACGGGAGCCTCTCGTTGTGCACCCGATGCGTCCGAACCGGAGATCGCGGTTTCGGTGGCCGACGACGTGCTCTCCACGGTGGGGATCGATGTTCGGGGCATCGCGGGGTGGCGATCTGCCGTGGAGCGGACGGGCTCTGGACCCAAGGCCAGCCTGCGTGTCAGCGAGGGCACCCCGTCGACCGCGGCGACCACCCCGATCGCGCAAAGGCCCGCGGCCGCGACCCCTTTGATCCAGAAGAGCAGACCCGCGGCTGCAGGCACGACGAGCAATCGGTCGATTCGCGCGGCGGAGCGTGCCCGTATGTCCTTCGGCAGAGGGCAGGAACCGACCGCGCCTCGCAAAAGCTCGCGTCGCTCGGGCGATGTGGAAGCGTCGTCTCGCCAACGTGTCGGGGGGATCATGTTCGCGCTCCGCGCCGAACCCCGAGGCGTGACGCCTCCATGGCTCGCATCCGCAAGAGCGCGCGATCGAAGTCACTGCGCGCAGAGTGGAGCCGCGAGTACACGGTTCCAATCGGGACCGACAGCATTTCGGCGATGTCGTCGCAGGACAAGCCGTCGATCTCGAACATCACGAAAATGGCGCGCTTGCCGAGATCCATCAAGTCGAGGGCCGCCCGCAGACGCTCGCCCGCTTGCCTGTTGACCGCCGCCTGCTCGGGACTGGCTTCGTCCAACGTTCTTTCCTCCGGCACCTGGGCGACGCTCTGCTCCCGACGGCGGTGCGCGCGCCGTCGGTAGGCGGAGACGACGCGGAGACAGATTCCGAACAGCCAGGTGGTGATCCGCGAAGAGTGGTCGAACGAATGGAGCCGCTGATGGACGACAATGAAGACCTCTTGAAGCAGGTCCTCGGCGTCATAGGTCGGGACTCCCAGCCGTTGCAGGCTCACCCAAACGAATTCCGCGTGATCGTCATGGATGGACGCGACGTCGAGACGCTCGGCCAACGGCTGAGGCGGCATCGCTTCGAGTCGAAGGGGCATCCGTTCCAAGGAATACAAGGTCCCGAAGCGTGAATGTCGGCTGACGTTGTTTCCCTTCACGGAATCGACACGCCGACTCCGACGAACCCCAAGCCCGCGGCCGCCCACTCCTGGAAGACCAGTGCGGACCCGCTCGGTCCCTGCACCTTGAAGCGCTGCCGGGTGACGGGAACGAGCATCTCTCCTCCCAGTTCGGCAACCAACGGGCCGACGAGTCGCAGCCGGGCTGCCAACGAGAGAGCTGCACCGGTCCAGATCCGGTCCCCTGGTTCAGTGGGCTCGAGCGCATAGACGACCGAATGAATGGCACCCACGTAGACCTTTCCGCAAAGCGAGACGGTCGCCCGAAAGGCTTGCCATGGCCGTGCACAGGCGCCTAACCAACCTGCCGTCAGGCCGAAGGCGAACTCGCGCGACGATGTGCGGACTTCGGGCCAATAGACGACACCGGCGCTGCCTTCAACGGGGCGTCCGCTGGGCCCCTCCGCCGAGAATGCGGCGCCGGCAGCGGCAGCGGGCAGCACACCCGCTGCAACGAGCGCCCGCGCGGTGACCGAGAGCGAGGAGCCGGGAGAAATCGCGGGTACGTTGGGCGTAGTGGGAGACGCCGTGGGCCGGGCGACCGAGACGGTAGGTGCCGCGACCGCCGCGAAGCCGGCGGGCGGGGAAACGGGCGCCGCTGCGGCCGCGCCCGCAGGTGGCGGCGACGGGGTAAGAGACGCGGGACGCGTCCGTTCGCGTTGGGACGCCGTCCGTGATGCAGCATCCGGATCGATCACCAGGGCGACGGCGAGCGTGACCGCTGCATCGAGGGCGGCGCAGTCGGCTGAGGTACTGGTGAGGTAGCGCGAGCCGGCGAGGCTGCCGTCGGCGGCACGAACGTACAGGTGCACATCCCAGTGCTCACCCTCGTGTTGGATGACCCCTTCGATACTGCGGCGGGCCGTGTCCGAAAACACGTCCCTTCCCAAACGCTCGGCGACGCGCCGTGCGATCGTCGCCCCGTCGCCACAGCCCTCGGTCCGCTCGCCGAGCACCCAGACGAGGCGTATCTGGGAGTCGCTGTCTCCTCGCGCGGGAGAAGCGATCGTCAGGAGAGCGCCGAGTGCCGAGACGGCTGCGAGCGACGCGCCCATCCGCAAAGGGAACCGAAATCCCTGGAGAGGTGATTCCTTTGAGAAGAGCGAGTCCAGGGGACTAGCGAAGTCGCGGGAGCGACTTCGGGGTTTGGGCGGAGCCGGCAACCGTGCCGTTGGGTTCGAAAGCCGTTGCGGCGCCGCGCCGTCGCGCGCTCGACTGAGGGAGCATGGCCTGGACTTTGAGTGCGTCGTAGGCCGGCGGTTCATGTCGAGGTTCGCGGTTCGGACGGCACCCGCTCCTGACGTCTCATCCACCAAATGAGCGTATCGTGGCCCGAAGGAGGTTTGGTGCATGCGCTTTGTGCCCTTGTCGTGGGCTCGTCTCGCCGTCGCGTTCGGGACCGTTGCCTGCGGCAGCAGCACGGCCGCTGGCGGTGACAACGTGGTCGCCGGTACGTTCGTCGGCACCTGGTCCTGCATTCTTGCCGTGACGGAAACGGCCTTTACCGTAGCCGTTGTCGAGAATTCGGATGGCTCGATTACGGTCACCCCGACGGGCGCGGCGGTGCCGCTTTGCACGGCGAAGTACACGGTGAGCGGCGGGACCGCGACGGTCGAGAGCGGTCAATCCTGCACGACCGGCGGATCGACGGTGGCGGTCTCGGGGGGCACCGCGACCGTGAGCGGATCGACCCTGACCGGGAACCTGACCGTCGGTGTGGCCGGGGTTTCGGAGACGCTGTCGTACACCTGCACCAAACAACCGTGACCTTGGGCCGCCGCCGTACAGACGCGGCGTGACGGGGCCGGCCCCTGTTCGGTCGATCGCGCGCGTTGGGGCGAACGACCTCAATAGCCACCCGACGAGCCGCCGCCACCCGACGAGCCGCCCCCGCCGGAGAAGCCACCACCGCCGGAAGAGCCGCCGCCGCCGAAGCCACCCCCCCATCCGCCGCCCCATCCCCCGCCACCTCGCCATCCCCCGCTTCCTCCGGGGCCTCGTCTGCCCATTCTGCGCAAAACCAGCGTAATCCACACCAAGGCAAAGAGCGCCATGAGCCCAATGGGAACCGCGTCTTGCCAGCGCCCATGGGGCACGCCATTCCCTGCGCTCGGCGCCTGTCCGGTGATGGCGGCGGCGATGGCATCCGTCCCTGCGCGGATTCCGTCGTAGAAGCGGTCCTGTTTGAGTGCGGGACCGATCTCGTGTTGGATCATGTCTTGCGTTTGCAAGTCGGTGAGCTGTCCTTCAACACCTTTGCCCGTCTCGATGCGCATGCGGCGATCGGCGACAGCAATGACCAAGAGCGCGCCGTTGTCGGCTCCCTTTTTCCCGAGCTTCCATGTGTTGAACGTGTCGTAGGCGACGTCCTCGATCGTGTTGCCGCCGAGTGCAGGCACGATGAGCACGGCGATTTCGGCGCCGCTTGCGCGGTCGATGGCCTCCAGTCGCGTGTCGAGATCGTCGCGTTCGGCGGGTGAGAGCTTGCCAGCCACGTCGGTCACGTGCCCGGCGATCGGAGGCGGGCTGTATGCCAAGGCGTGCACGACGACGAACGCCGTCGCCAGAAACGTGAGGAATGCGACGTGGCAGCGAACCATCAAAAGCTCACGTGTGGGGCGTCGCGCGCCTCCGGAAGGGCCGTGAAATAGGCACGAGCCTTGAAGGGCTTGCCCGTAATCTTGTTGATGACTTGCCCGCCCACGTGTGCGAGCGTCGAGTTGTAGTCGGCGACGGCCTTGTCGTACTCCTCGCGCGCCCGCGCAATCCGATTCTCCGTTCCCTCCAACTCGATCGCCAGATCGTGAAATTGCGCATTGGCTTTGAGGTCGGGATAGGCCTCCTGGGTGAGGAGCAGACGAGACAGAGACCCCTTAAGATTGTCCTGTGCCTTGGCGAAGGCAGCCATTTTCGCCGGGTCCTCGAGATCGTCGGCCGATAGATGAAGGCTCGTCGCCTCGGCACGTGCATGGGTGACCTCCGAGAGGGTCTTCTCCTCGTGCGCGGCAGAGGCTTTGACGGTAGCGACGAGGTTGGGAACGAGATCGTAGCGCCGCTGAATCTGGGCCTCGACGTCGGCCCACTTCTGCTGGCACGCCTGGTCCTTATCGACGAGTTCGTTGTACCGACCGCATGCCGGGAGCAGGGCGAGCTGCGTGACGACGGCAAGAACAACGAAAAAAAATCCTGGAACGCGCACCGTGGACATAGGGGCAGCGTACGGTCCAACCGCTTCGTGGCGCAACGCGTAGTCCATCGATGGGCCGCGCCTGTAGCCCATCCGACGACGAATCCACCGCCGGTGGCGTGGCGCATTGACGTTCCATGAAACGCGCGGCAGACATGAGGTCGTAACGATGTCGACACCGGTTTCGAGCAGCGCGCCGAGAGCTCTTCGTGGGCACACGCTTCGACAAACCCTGCGCTCGCTCGTACCCGGAACCGCCGAAGATTCCGTCCCTACACCGGCGGAGGCGCCGCACCCCGCTCCCGTGCCGGCACTCGAACCGGACGACCCCGCGATCGATCTCGAACCGTGCAGTTCCGGGCCACCGGCTCTGCGGCCTCACGACCTGGCGCGCTGGCTCGAACGCCACGCCTGACACAGGACCTGTTGCGTGGACTGCCGACCCAGAGACGCCCCACCAGGCCCTGCAGAAGAAGCAGCCACGCGGGTGTAGAGGGCGCCGGGCAGCGCCCTTTCCGTGGCAACGGCCGTGCTAAACCACGTAGTCGTGCACGTCGAAACGCTGGCTGTGGGCCCACTCCAGTGCAACTGCTCCATCGTGGCGGACCTCGAGGCCAAGCGCGCCATCGTGATTGACCCTGGCGGGGACTTCGAGGCCCTCCGCGCGCGACTCGAAGCGCTGGGTGTCGCGGTCGGGGCGATCCTTCACACGCACACGCACATCGACCATGTCGGCTGCACGGCGGAACTTCAGCGTGCGACGGGGGCAGCGGCCAGCATCCATGAAGGCGATCGGCGCCTCTACCAAATGCTGCCCATGCAATCGGAGTTGCTCGGGCTCGAACTGCCTGTCCTAGCGGACATGGACGGCGCGCTCGTCGACGGCTTGACGCTTCGCGCCGGCGTGCTGGAGATGACGGTGCTGCATACACCCGGACACACGCCGGGCAGCTGTTCCTTCGTCGTGGGGGATGCGGCGCGCACCGTGGTCTTCTCCGGCGACACGTTATTCCGGGGGAGCATAGGCCGCACGGACCTCGGCGGAATCGATCAGGAGACGCTCGTTCGTTCGATCCGGGCGAGACTGCTCAGCCTTCCCGACGATTGCCTGGTCGTGACAGGGCACGGGGGTTCCACGACGATCGGCGAAGAGCGGGCGCACAACCCGTTTCTGCGCAAGCGCTGACGCGACGCTATCCGCACCCTCGCTCAGAACGTATACGGATTTTCATCGGAGGATGACGACGACGACGTGGCCTTGGGCGTCGGCGAGCTGCTCGCGGAGCTGGTAGAGCTCGGGGCCGTCCCCGTCGTCGCCGAGGGGCTCGCGGCCCCATGGACCCACATGGACGAGGCCGCTGGCGCGTTATTCGTCGGCCCGGTGGTCGTCAACGTCGTCGCGATGGGGCGCACGGCAGGCGCGGCGATGGGCGGAGCCGAGCGCGGTGCCGGATAGGAGGGGATCGCCGGTCGAACTTGGACCGGAGCCGCAGGCCGTTGGGCCACCGGTGCCGGCGAAGCGGACGCCGACGCTTCGGCCTCGGAGGCCGAAACGTTGCTCCCGTCGGGAACAGGCGTCGTGCCGATCGAGGATGTCGAAGGGGCGACGGCGATAGCCGCCTGGGCCGACGGCGGCAGGGTCACGACCGGCACCGCTACGGAGGCCGCCGGAGAAGAAGAAGAAGAATTGTCCGAAGCTTGGCTGCCGAACAGCGAGTCGCGAAATAGCACTGCGGCGAGCGCCGCGGTGGCGGCCGCAACGAGCCACAACCACTTGCCGGCGCGGCCCGTCCCAGCAGGCTTGATGTCGTCGTCCTCCTGCGGGCCGGCGATCGCGCGGGGACGGGAAGATGCCGACGTCGGGCGGCCGGAGGGACGGCTGACTTGCGTGTCGGTTCGAACGTTCGGCAACGGATCGCGTATGATGAGGGTCGCGCCGGACTGTCCGGAGTGGGCTTGAACGGGGGCCGGAGACATTGCCGCCACCATCGCTCGCGCACCGGCCGCCTCGTCGCGCAGAGGAGTGGGTGCAGCCTCTGCGTCGGAGGAGGGCTGCGATACGGTCGGGCTCGGCTCGCCCGGTGGCACCGCCGGCTCTACGGCCGGTGGACCGCTTGGCGCACGGGATTCCCCCGGTCCGGAGAAAAGGGGGCTGGTGCCGACGTCCGCCATCGAACCACCCGCCTCACGAAGCGCTTCCTCGAGAAGCTCCGCCGCCTGGCGCATGACGGTCTGCTCCGCCTTCGGCGGAATGGAGGAGGTGAAGCGGTTTTTGGCGGGGAACATGCCTGCGGTCGGATTCGGCCGGGGCGGTGCCGAAGGCGAGCGCGGCACCGGTGTCCGTGCCGGGGGTGCGCTCGACGTGGTTGAGCCCGGAATTCCGAGCCCGACCATCGTTCCTTTGCCGACCGAGGGTGCCGGCGGCGATCCGACACGAGTCGCGGCATGCATCCCCGCGGGCGTCTGGATGGGCTTTCGTCCGGCTGCCGGCGGTAGCGCCTCAGGTTCGGATTCGAAGGCTTGGCCCGCATCCGCGCGTGTGTTGAGCAGCTTGTCGACGAGGGCCCTGGACGGCTCATCGATCTTGATGAACTTGACCCCCATTCCCGCGGGTCGTTCGCCGGTTCCTTGGTGGCCATCGCGCTTCCAAACGACCCGGCCGACCCCCGTGATCACCGCTTGGTCGCTGGCCAGCCGAATCTCGAACTTGAGCAACGTTCCGGGGGGAAATGGATTGCCCGTCTTCACGTAGATGCCGCCCCGGCTGACGTCGAGCGCGTGATTCTCGATGAACTCGTCGACCGTGGCGCTCTTGTAACGCACGTTCAAGCTGACGATCTTCACGCGGCGATCTTTGCGGGTGTCCTGGGTCATCGAACGCCGTCTCTCCAACTTTCTCGTCACCGATGCTCGCGGTCGATCGGTTGACGTCGATCAGCTCACGACAAACACTGACCCATCGTAACCCGCTATGGCTGCAAAATGCCATGTCATCGGGGAGCCCCCACGCTACAAACCTCGGACCGATTCCCATCGTGACCACCGTAGTGCAACGACCGCGGGGGCGTTGGTGGTGATCCGTCGCGCTCGCGAGCCGACTCGCTTTCGCGCCCACGGCCGTGCGCAGGTTCGCTTGCACGGGCTCTTGGAACACTTCGAGGCCGGCTGGCAGCGCTACGCGCTCGTCGAGAACATCGGTCTCGGCGGCGCCCGCGTCGCGGTCGACGAGCCGCTCGGTTGCAACGACGGGGTCATGCTGTCGTTCACGGCACCCACTCTGTGGGACCCCTTGCATCTTCGTGCACGAATCGCCTGGGTGGGATCGAACGCGGCGTCCGCCCCAGACGGATCCAGCGAAAAGGATGCGTTCTGGTCCCAGGAGCCCCAACGAGCCGGTCTCGCGTTCGACCACCGCTCCAGGGAGAGCCTCTTCAGGCTTTGCGAGTTCCTCGTGGCGCTCGGTCCGGAGTGACGTTTGCTGTCTTGCCTACCCGATCGTAGGAAATCGTCTTCGCTAGCTGGCTCTTCCGTTTGTCGACCTCGCGTTGCAATTGCGCGACGGCACGCTCGCGCGAATCGTAGAGGCGTCGCGCGCTCCGCTTCATTGCCGGGTCGCTCAGAAGGGCATACGTCAGCCAGGGAAAGACGGCCGTCACGTCGGCGTGGACGTAGACGCTGCCCGTGGCGACACTCTCGGCCGACACTTTCCCCCACGTGTGGCCTTCCCCCGCCGGACACGAGCTGAGCGCGCCGTTGTCGACCGGATCGACGCAGAATTGCACGTCGATGTCGAAGCCGTGTGTGGGCACCCCGAGAATCTGATCGAGGAGCGGCTCTCCCTGCAGCGTGTAATTCTTGGGAACGCCGCCGCCCAGGATCCACACGGCCATTGGCTTACCCAGGGTCGCAAAGCAATGGTGTTGCATGGCGCCCATTTCGAAGACGTCGTCGTTGACATCGATCTCCAGCTTGAATTGCTCACCGAGCACGCGCTTCAGCTTGACGATATTGAGGAATATCGACCCATCTTGGACGGCCCCGACGAAGATGGGAACACGGCGTCGGAACGCGGTCGACAAAAGCGACGGCTCTTTGACGTCGAGGGCGCTTTCGATGTCCGCGATCCGCTTGCCGAGCATGAAGTGAAGCTCGGGCGTCGTCATTTTTCGCTGGAACTCCGGGCCGCGCACGATCGCCGAGAAGAGCCTGTCGGTCTCGAGCAGCGTTTCCTCCCAAAAGCCGAGGTCGTAGATGCGGATGATGCGCGCGAGGCGGTACTGGAGATCGCCCGCGGTCGGGTCGATTTCGCGGATCCGGTGGCCAATGACGCGGTGTGCGTCGTGATACAAATTCGCCCCCGTTGTCGTGATGCAATCGATGAGGCCGCGCTCGATGAGGGGGATGAGGCAGGACTGGTGGAGGCCGGCCGGAGTCATCGCGCCGCTGAAGGTGAGAAAAATCGCGCAGTCCTGCTCCACGCTCCGCCGCATCAGCTCGTACGCAGTGCGTTCCTGGCGCCCGACATACGCCGGAAACCGTTGCATCAGAATTTCGTGCGGCCGCTCCTTGCCCGAGATGGCCATGGGACGAACGTCGCGCGATTCTTCGAAGTGTCTGCGCAGGCTGGCGCCATTCGGAGTATTGTGCTTGCGCGTTCGGGTGGGCATGGGCGCGAGAATGAGTTCGTCAGGCACAAGCGGGCGTCAAGAGCGCGCATGCAGGGGTTCGCGAAAGGGTGCATTTCAATGTCGATCACGATGCTCGTGCCGCTGGGCAATTCCCCCGTCGAGGCGCGGGTGCCGCCCCGACCCACGACGTTCGAGCAGTTGGCCCGACTGCCGGACGAGTTCATCGATGTCGCCGTAGGGGCGGCCCTCATCGCGCGCGACGCGTACGGCACGCTCGACGTGGAGCGGGTCCTCGGTGCGTTCGATGACATGGCTGCGCCACTGGTCACGCGGTGCCTCGCGGCTCTTCCGCTCGAGCACCAGGCGGAAGCGGTTTCACGGTGTGTCTATGAGCAGCTCGGGTTTCGGGGCAACGAGCAAGACTATTACGATCCGAAGAACAGTCTTCTTCCCGACGTGCTCGATCGTAAGCTCGGCATCCCGATTACGCTCGCGCTCGTCTACTGCGAGATCGCGCGGCGTGCCGGCGTGAACGCTCGCGGGGTGAGTTTCCCCGGTCATTTCCTCGTTCGAGTCGACTCGAGTGCCGGCGATGGGCCGATTGTGGTCGACCCGTTCTTCGGGGGTCGCCGCCTCGATGAGCCCGCACTGCAGAAGCTGCTCGAGCGTGCGTCTCCCAATCAGCGGCTCGTGCCGAGCGAGCACCTCGCCCCGGCGTCGCATCGAACGATGCTCGTGCGCATGCTCATCAACCTCAAGTGGATCTATGCGACCCGCGGCGACTTCGCGCGCGCGCTCCTCGCGCTCGATCGCATCATCTCGCTCACGCCCGACTCGGTTCCGGCTCTTCGCGAGCGCGGGCTTCTCGCCGCCCGTCTCGGTGCCGTCGAATCGGCGCGAGCGGATCTTTCGCGCCTGCTCGAATTGGTCCCCCAGGCGCCCGATGCAAGCTCGATCCGTCAGCGGCTGCAAGAGCTGTCGGTCAAGAGGAACGTTCTCAATTAGGCGGTTCGCGTTGGTTGCGCCGCTTCGTCTTCGCATGGCGGGGATGCGCACGCCGGTGGCAGGGTCGACCGGCTCCTCAGCGTCGCGGTCCGTTACCGGCTTCGCGCCCCCATGGGCCCTTCACGGCCGAGGTGGCCGGGCGCGTCGGCCTGGCGTTCATGGGGGCGATGTATGACCCCCAAGAACGCGGCCGTGGCACCTCGAACCTCGGGCGCGACTCATTCGCCGTGTCCCTGAGCACCAGAGTAAGCTTGGAAAAGTAGCGCCGCGGGTTTCGCGGCCGCATGCTCCCGCTTGCGAATGAGCACCCCCTCCGACCGTGGCGCTGCGACGAAAGCCGAGGAGCCCCGGCAGGCTCCCGGCCGCGCCGAACGCAAGGTCGAGCGGCCCGGTGCACGGCCTGGCGGTCCGGCGTCGCTCGTCGGGGTGGTGCTCAGCGGTCGCTATCTCATCGAACGCGTCATCGGCCAGGGTGGAATGGGCGCCGTCTACCTGGCCGAGCATATGCACATGCACAAGCGCCTGGCCGTCAAGGTGCTTCACGGTGAGATGAGCCGCCTACCGGAGGTCGTCGCCCGCTTCGAACGCGAAGCGATGGCCGCCGCCCATATCGAGCACCCCAACGTCGCGTCGGCGACCGACTTTGGAAAACTCGAAGACGGCTCGTTCTTCTTGGTCCTCGAGTATGTCGAGGGAAGAAGCTTGCGCGAGGCCATCGCCGAGGCTTCCCTTGACTGCCGTTCGGCGCTCCACGTCGCGCGGCAGATGGCAAGCGGTCTCAGCCGGGCTCACGCTCTTGGAATCGTGCACCGGGATCTCAAACCCGAAAACGTGATGCTGGTGTCGCGCGAGGACGATCCGAACTTCGTCAAAGTACTCGACTTCGGAATCGCGAAGGTCCCCGTTGGCGAGTTGATCGGAGAGTCGAAGGTGTCCGGTCAGGTGTTGACGCAGCTCGGGATGGTGTACGGGACACCCGAGTACATGGCGCCCGAGCAAGCGCTCGGGGAGGCCGTGGATGCTCGCGCCGATTTGTATGCTCTCGGCGCGATCATGTTCGAAATGTTCACGGGCGGTCGTCCCTACGATCACGAAAGCAAGGTCACGCTTCTGGGCATGCACGTGACCGCCCCCGTCCCGCGGATGACCGAGCGCGCCCCGGACGCGGACATCCCGGCGGAGCTCGATGCGATTGTCACGAAGCTCCTCGCCAAAGACGCCGCCGCCCGTTTCGACAGCGCGAAGGAGCTCATCGAAGAGCTCGATCGGGTGACCGCGCAGCTCACCGCGCGCGGGCTCGACGAGCCTCCGGCGGCCGCCCGCGCACCTCGCCCGAGCGGTCCTCGGTTCAGCGGAGCCGGGGCAGCTCCGAATCTCTCCGTTCAAGGGCCGTCGAAGCTTGCCCCTTCTTCGGCGACGAGCCTGCAGAGCCTCGCGTCGCTTTTCGGTGCATCGCTCGGTCAGGCCGTTCGTGGGGCGCCCCGATGGGCCACGCGCCGAATGAGGGTGGCGATCGCAGCGGCGCTGGTGATGAGCGGTCTTCTGTTCGCGCACGCGGCGCGCCGGGCAACGGCCCCGGGCGCCTCAGCCTCCGCCGGAGCTGTCGTGTCGTCCCGCGCTCCGCGGGCTGACCCAAAAACCGACGACGCCGTCGCGTCGGCGAAAGCCAATATCGAGAAGGGCGATTTCGCGACGGCAATCGATCAACTGACGACGGTCGAGAAATCCTACCCCGATCGTGCCGAAGTGCATGTCGGTCTCGAGAAGGCGTACACCGGCGTGCGCAATGCGCGCGAGGCCATGCGAGAGGCTGGACTCTGGCTCGACTCGGAGCCCGCCGGGGCCGCCGATCTCAAGCTTCAGGAAGACGTGCGTAACGCGGCCCTCTTCAGAGAGGCGCAGGAGGAGGCCTTTCAACTCCTCGAATCCAAGATGGGCGCCCGCGGCATCGACATTTTGTACGACGTCGCGTTCGGTGCATCCGGTCATCTTTATCCGCAAGCAGCGGCGCGCGCGAAGCGATCTCTACTGATGGACCAAGTTCGCGCGCGCGCGAGCCCCGCGCTCGGGGTCGTGCTGGACCTGCGTGAGAGCAAGGGGTGCGAGGCAAAACACGCCCTTCTGCAGCGCGCTCGTGATCAGGGCGACGCTCGGTTGCTGCCGGTCCTTCAGCAGCTCACGTCGGTGCGCGGATGCGGGTTTTTGAGCGCGGCCGACTGCTATCCCTGCATGCGCAAAGACGAGCTCCTCGCCGAGGCGGTTAGCGTGATCGGGCAGCGGGCGGCAAAGGCGCCTTAGGCGTAGCAGGGCGCCCGTGATGGGCGCGCGCGCTCGACGTCGCGTGGGCCCTCATTGCCGAGCGGCGCATTCGACTCGGGGACTCGAATCTAGATCCCGAAGCGCTCCGAGTTCGAGCGCAGGAACGCAATGTACGCATCGGCGTCAAGCCGTGAGGCGATTTCCGCAGCCTCCACGGCATCTTCCAGCTTGCGCTTGATGTCGCCGACCTTTCGCGAGGGGGGCAGCCCGAATGCCTTCATGATGGCGTCGCCGATTCCGCTCGGCAGCGGCGGCAACCGAGCCTCCTCCTCGGCCAACCGCGCAATGCGCAATTGAAGCTCTTCGATCTGTTGAAGCCCGCGGCGCTTCTTCTCGGGGCGCTTCGTGGTGATGTCGGCTCGCGCGAGGCACAGCAGGTCGTCGAGGTGTTCGCCGAGTTCGCGGGCGAACCGACGCACCGCACTGTCGGTCCAATCGGGTGAATATTGGTTGGCGCGCAAGTGATGCAAGATGAGAAAGCGCACCGTGGCTTTCAGCGACGGTTCGTGGGCAAAGAGACCCAGTCGTCGGTCGAGCTTTTCGAACATCCGAGTGCCCACCTCGGCGTGTCCCAAGAAGTGGACCTTTCCGTCGGGAGCGATCGACCGGGTTTTGACCTTGCCGACGTCGTGGAAAAGGGCCGCCCAACGAACCTCCAAGCGTGGAACCGATTGTCGCACCACTTGCTTCGTGTGCTTCCAGACGTCCTTGTGGCGCCACTCGGCGTCGCCAAAGCCCACCATCGCGTGCACCTCTGGAAAAAGCGCCGCGAGAGCGCCGGCTTCGAGCAACTCGTCGAGCCCGCGCTCGGGGTCGTCTCCCATCACGACGCGATCCAGGCGAGCGCGCACGGCTCTCGCGTCCACTTTCACTGCCGCCCGGAAGTCGTCGATGTCGACCGGTGCGAGGACCTCGTCGGCGCCTCGACCCTCGGCCGCCAGAGCGGCCGCCTCGAGTGCCGAAAACACGTGGTCGACTTGCGCCCGCGTCCCGCTCCCGGCTGCGGCGTCGCCTGGATCGCGCATGCGCAGCGATGGCGCGGCGTCCGCGGCGGGCGACTTGGGCTCGACCATGAACGTGCGCTCTTAGCACGCTCGCCTTCGTCCTGCGACGCCGCGATCGCACTTGCACGCTAAGCCACGATCAGACAGATCTGGCCGCGAAATCCGGCCGCGAGAGCTGGCCGCGAAATCTGGAGCCCGAGCTGGCTCACGAGGCGAGGGCAGGGCGGGGCTCGGCCGGATCCTCGGCGCGATCGACGTGGATCGCGCCGAGCTCCTCACTGACTTTGCGCAGGTACTGCTGCTTGACGTGGAATGGCAAGAAGGCGCTCTTGAAACCGTTCAAGATGATCTGTTTGATATCCCCGAGACTCATCCCGAGTTGCGTGTGGCACAGCCAGAGTTCGCGGCTCACAGTGGTATCGGTGATCAATCGATTGTCGGTATTGACGGTGACGCGCAGCCCCAGGTTTTTGTAGAGCCTGAGGGGGTGGCTCGACAAATCCCGGATCGCGCCGGTTTGCACGTTCGACGACGGGCAGCATTCGAGCGGAATTCGGTGGTCGTTCACGTAATGCAGCAGATCCCCGTTCTCGCGCAGACGGCATCCGTGGCCGACGCGATGGGCGCCGCAGACGTGGATAGCCTGTGCGATCGACTCGGGGCCGTAGGCCTCGCCCGCATGGATCGTCACGTTGATGTTGTTATCCCGAACGAGCTGGAAGGCCGCCTTGTGGTGCTTGGCCGGGTGGTCGTACTCGGCGCCAGCCAGATCGAAGCCGACGACGCCGCGGTTCTTGTAAGCGACGGCCAGCTCTGCCATTTCGAGAGAATGCTCTGCGGACACGTTTCGGATGCCGCAAATGATGACGTTCGACTCGACTCCGTGTCGCTCTTGCGCAGCGCGGAGCCCCTCGAGGACACTCTCGACGACCGTCGTCAGCTTGAGCCCGCGCCGCGTGTGCAGCATCGGCGCGTAGCGCACCTCCATGTAACGGACGTTCTCGCGCGCGGCGTCTTCGGCGAGCTCGTACGCAATGCGCCGGAGCGATTCCGCGCACTGCATCACGCGCAGGGTCACGTCGAAGGCTTTCAGGTATTCGATGAGGCTTCCGCAGTTCTGGCCAAGATGCATGGCCTGGCGCAGCCCCTCGGGATCTCGGGCGGGCAGGTCGATCCTCTGTCGCTCGGCGAGTTCGAGGATGGTCGCCAGGCGCAGCGATCCATCGAGATGAACGTGCAGGTCGGTCTTCGGGAGCTTCTCGATGACCTCGAGTGAAACCCCGGTCGGCGGCTGAGTCGGAGACATGACGAAATATACCATGCGCAAAACGTCGGCTGCATCCGCCCGGGTCGTTCTCGTCGCAATCGTCGTCGCCACCGGCTCGTGCGGCGGACCCTTTGCGGCTCAACGGGCATCTGGCAGTGCCCAGCTCGCCCCGTCGCCCACCTCGTCGCCTGTCCCCTGCTCGCCGGACGACTGGCCGCTCCGCCAGAGCGCCTCCCCGCGCTCGGCACGCGGCATGATCACGACCGACAACGCGCTTGCCACGAGAGCCGGGGTCGAAGTGCTTCGGGCGGGAGGCAACGCGGTCGACGCCGCCGTTGCGGCGGCGTTCGTTCTCGCCGTGGCGTTCCCGACAGCAGGCAATCTCGGCGGGGGTGGATTCCTCGTCGCTCGAGTCGATCATGCGTCGTACGCACTCGACTTTCGCGAAGTGGCCCCCGCGTCGGCGACTCCGACGATGTACGTGGGTCCGGACGGCATACCGACGCACGATTCGCGTGTCGGCTGGCGATCGGTCGGGGTTCCCGGCTCCGTCGCCGGGCTTTGGGAAGTGTGGCACAAGCTCGGGTCGAAGAGACCGTCATGGTCGGAGCTCCTTAGGCCCGCGATCGACCTGGCCGAACGCGGCTTCGCCGTCGACCCGCCATTCGCGAAGACGATCTCGCTTGCACAGGAACACCTGGCGAGATTCCCGGCATCCGCGGCGCTCTTTCTGCCGAACGGTGCGCCGCCCGAGCCGGGCACGGCGTGGCGCAACCCGCAGCTCGCCAGCGTTCTGCGCCGGATCGCGGCGGAGGGACCGGCGGGCTTCTACGAGGGTCCGGTCGCCGAAGCGATCGCCCGCGCGATGATGGAGGGCGGCGGCCTCGTCACCCAAGCCGATCTGAAGGCCTATCGAGCCAAATGGCGGCCGCCCGTCGAGTACGCGTACCGCGGCAGGCACGTCATCGGGATGCCGCCACCGTCGTCCGGAGGCGTCACGATCGGCATCGTCGCGCACCTTCTTTCCAACTGGGATTTGCACGGCCTCGGCTGGCACTCCGCAGAGCACGTTCATCTGGCCGCGGAGGCGATGCGGCGTGCGTTCGCGGCGCGCAACGCGAGTTTGGGCGACCCCGATTTCGTGACCAATCCGATCGGCGAGCTCCTGAGCGACACCTGGGCCGCGCAGCAGCGCGCGTCGATTCGGATCGACCGCGCGACTCCGACCGAGGCCCTCTTTCCAGGTATCGCCCCGCCATCGAGCGGTGGCCCCCACACCACGCACATGTCCGTCGCGGATGCGGAGGGAAACGCCGTTGCGCTCACGACCACCCTGAATGCCTGGTTCGGCAGCGCCGTCACCGTGCCGGGTCTCGGCTTCGTCCTCAATGACGAGATGGACGACTTCGCCATCGCCCCTGGCACCGCGAACATGTTCGGACTCGTGCAGGGCGTGCCGAACGCCATCGTGGCGGGGAAACGCATGTTGTCCTCCATGTCGCCAACCATCGTCCTCGGCCCGGGCGACGAACCCGAGCTCGTTCTCGGAGCCGCTGGAGGCTCGCACATCATCACGACCGTCTTCGAGGAAATGTCGAACGTCCTCGACTTCGGAATGGACCTTGGCGACGCGGTGAGCGCGCCGAGGTTTCACCAGCAGGACTTGCCGGATGTGCTCGTGTTCGAACCTCATGGCATCCCCGATGCGGTGCGAGGTGCGCTTGCACGAATGGGTCACGCGATGGAAGAAACGGCTCACCTCGCGGACGCGCCCGCGATCGGTCGCGTCCACGATTTGTGGGTGGGCGCCGCGGAGCCGCGTCGCGAAGGCTCCCTCGCCCTCGGCCTCTGACCCGGGGGAGGGCTAGGGTCGCGCCTCCTCGATACCGTGGATGGGCCGGTGACGGCCGTGCCGGGGCCTCGATGAGCTGACAGTCTGTCAACCTCCGCGGAACGGCAGCCGGGAATCGATGACAGCTTGGCCAGCGCCCGTTCCCGCAGCATTGAAAATCACCGCGTTTGGCGTGGCACGTGCCATGCTCTCAACGAACGCCATGATCTCGCGGGCTCGCTGGGCGCTCCTTGGCGTGGCCATCGCTGTCTTCGGATTGCTCGCTGCGCCCGTGCACGCGCAGACGACGACGAATATTCCGAGCGTGCTGGCTGACCTGAACGACCCTTTTCCAACGCGCATCGTCAATGGCGTCAATCTCGGCGTGTCGACGCGTCCCGTCGGACTCAACCCGGACGGAGTGAACTACGCCGATTGCATCAGCGACATGACACTCCAGTACACGGTGTTCGTGAGCGGCTTTGCCGACGGACAAGAGCTCGAAGTCTGGGTGTCCTCCTCGAACGGCGACTGCACTCAGGACGTGAATCGTGGGACCGGCGGGGTAGCCGTGTGCTGGGAAGTGGCCACGCTTGGCGCGGTCAATCAGGTCGCCCAAACGTCGGTGCCGTTCAACATCCGCGTCCAGGACCTCGTAGGTCCGCAAGCCGCCGTTCCGCCCGCACCGTCGGGCCCCGTCCACGAGGGGGCGTCCGCCTGCTTGGCCCAGCCGACCGAGACCGCCGTTACGCTGACGGTGTACGTCTTGCCCGTGGTCTCCGGTTACATCGTTTCCGGTGCCACTTCGTTTCAGCAAGAGATCATCACCGATCTGGTGGGCCCGTCGCCCCCCGAGAACGTGAACATCGCGGATGGGGACACGCTATTTGTCGTCAATTGGACCGCCAACGCCGATGCCGACACGTACGGCTACGACGTATTCATCGATCCGATGCCTGGCGCCAACGGCACGCTCGTTGATGCAAGTGCTGCCGGCGCGGTTCAACTGATTTGCCCCGATGCCGGGTCGAGTTCGACTTCCAGTTCGTCGAGCTCGACTTCCAGTTCGTCGAGTTCGAGTGACTTGGACTCGAGCGATGTGGACTCGAGCGATGTGAACTCGAGCGATGCGGACTCGAGCGATGCGGACTCGAGCGATGCGAACTCGAGCGATGCGAACTCGAGCGCGGGGAGTTCCAGTAGCTCGAGCACGACGGCGTCGAGCACCGGTTCGTCGAGTTCTTCCCAGAGCGGCTGCTACTCCGTCAGCATCGGCTCGACCTCCCCCATGCCTGGGACGACCAGCTGCAATAGCCAGGTGCTGCTGGACGAGAGTGTCCGAGATTCCGGTGCGGTCACGAGCACGGTGAATGACGCCGGCGATCTCGTCGAGGCGAGCACGAGTACGAGTGGCCTCCTCGGCGTCGCCACGATTCCGTGTGCGTACCTCCTCGGCAGGACGCCTGCGAGTTGTCCTGACGGCCAGCTCGTTTATATGTCGACCAGTCTTACGGCGATCGGCGAAACCGACCAGAGTTATACGATCACGGACCTCATCGACTTTGGGCCTGGAGGCACTCAGAACCAGCCCGTCGACTACAACGTCGTCGTGGCGGCGGTGGACGCGTCTGGCAACGTCGGACCGCCGTCGCCCGAAGCGTGCGACTATCCCGCACCGGTGAACGATTTCTATACGCTTTATCGCAATGCCGGCGGCACCGCGGGAGGTGGCTTCTGCGCACTCGAAGCGGTGGGGATGCCGGTGGGCTCGTCGGCCGCGGCTCTCGGGGGTGTCGGCGCCGTGATCTTGGGCCTTTACCGGCGACGCCGCCGGGTAAGCTAAGCGGAGCAGTATGTCCGAAGACCCTCCCCGGATTCCTCGCCCCGGTCGACCGGCATCTGTCCCCACCGCGTAATGCGAAGTCGGCCAACGAGGGCGTGCCGTCGACTCTTCCGGCGGCTCGAGGCGCGGGCCCCTCCGCCGCAACCGGCGGCGGTGCTGCTAGCGTGCCCGAACCGGTGACATCACGAGGCGAACGGAACACCGCGCGACCGCTCGGCGAGCGCGTGCAGGACGCCGGCTTCACGCCGAGCGTGCGCGACGTCGATGCTCTCGTAGACCTGCTGGCCGATGACGCGCTCGCCAAGGCTGCCGAGCGAGCGATCGGGCGCGTTGGAGCGGCCGCCTTGCCCGTTCTTCGCGCGCGATTGGATCTTGCTCAAGCTCCGAGCCGCGCCCGCATCGCGCGCGCCGTGGGAAGGGTCGCGGCCCGGAGCGGTTCCGAAGACGCCATCGCTGTCCTCGTGGCGGCCCTTGGCGATGCCGACCCGAAGACACGTCGAAATGCGGCGATCGCTCTCGGACACGTGCGAGCCGGCGGCGTCGAAGACGCCCTGCTCGGCGCCTGGCAAGCGGACACCCGGCCGGAAATGCGGCGCACTCTCGCGGCGTCGCTCGGCAAGATAGGGACTCCCCGCGCGCTGGCGCTTCTCGAGGGAGCGTCGCGCGCGGCGGACGGGGAGCTCGCCCGCATCGCGCAGCGCGCAGCGATGATGATTGCGCGCACCGCCTCGAGGGTGCCGGGGCCCGCCCCGCGCATCGACGCGTCGCGGTCCGCGTCGCGACCTCTGGCGGTCATGGCGCTGTCGCGCACCGGCCTCGAGGACGTGCTGGCGGAAGAGCTGGCTCGAATCCCGAGCGTCACGCATGTTCGAGTGGTCGGGCCCGGTCGCGTGGAGGCACGACTCTGCGGTCCGATGCAGGCGCTTTTCGAGGCCCGCACGATGCTCGAGTTCCATTTCCCGCTCGAATTCGAACGCGTCCGAGACGGAGAGACGCAGGCCGACGCGATCGCCCGAGCCGCCTCGAGCGACATCGCCCGATCTGTGTGGTCCACGTGGACCCCGGGCCCGGTCCGTTATCGGATTGCCTGGGCCGAGGGTGGGCACCAGCGGGCCGCCACGTGGGACGCGGTGAGCGTGCTCGCTCGACGCTGCCCCGATCTCGTCAACGATCCGACCGCGTCGATCTGGGAGTTGGTCGTCCATGCCGTCGAACACGGCCTAGACATCGCGATCGCGCCGCGGGCGCTCGACGATCCGCGCTTCACGTGGCGCCGCGAAGTCGTGCCCGCCGCATCGCATCCCACCGTGGCCGCCGCGTTGGCTCGGGTCGCGGGAACTCGTCCGGACGACGACGTGTGGGACCCCTTCGTCGGCTCCGGGGGCGAGCTGGTCGAGCGGGCGCGCCTCGGGCCTTTTCGGTCGCTGCTCGGAACGGACGTGGACGTTCGCGCACTTTCCGCCGCACGCAAAAACCTCCTCGCGGCGGGCGTCGAGGCGACCCTCGAGCAGGCGGATGCCGCCGTCTTCAGGCCCCAGCGCTTGACCCTCGTGATCACCAACCCTCCGATGGGGCGAAGGGCGTCCCGGGGGCCCGGCTTGGCCGACATGCTCGACCGCTTCGTGGCCAACGCCGCTTCGGCCCTTCGTCCGGGCGGACGCCTGGTCTGGATCGCCCCGTCGCCACGCCGATCGCGGCTCGCTGCGACCCGATCGGGGCTCGAACTCGAATGGGCATGCACGGTCGACATGGGCGGATTCGACGCCGAGCTGCAGAAGTGGGCGAAGCTCTGAGGGCGCCGAGTCAGGCGACAGCGGGCCGAAGCGACGGGTGGTGTGCGCGTTTGGCGAGAAAATCGATGACGTCGATCTTCGTGATGATGCCGACGAGATCGTCGCCTTCCTGGACGATCGCGATCTTTGCGTCGGCCAGAATGCCCTGCAAGAGTTCAATTTTGGTATTTTGAGTCACGGTCGCATAATCGTTTTCGATGAGGTCGCCGATCGGAGTTTCGGGCGTCCTCCCGCCGGCAACCAAGGCGCGCAAGAGGTCCACCTCCGCGACGATGCCGCGCAGTTTTCCGTTTTGAACGACCGGCAGCTGGCTGATTCCAAGCGTCTTCAGCCGATCGATGACCTCGCGGAGCGTGGCGTCGGGCTCCGCGGTGACGAGCGGTCGCTTGTCGCGGCTCGAGAGGACGTCGCGGACCGTCCCGAGCCCCGGCGAATCCTCGAGAAAGCCGTTTTCGCGCATCCAGTCGTCGTTGAAGATCTTCGAGAGATACTTGTGGCCGGCATCCGCGAGAAAGACCAAAATTCGCGCGGGCCGGCCCGCGACGCGATCCTCGCCCCGATCGGCGAGAACGCGCGCATATTTGAGCGCTCCGGCGACCGCCGCACCGCCCGACCCGCCGACGAACAGACCCTCGAGACGCGTCAGGTCCCGGGTCATCAGAAAGCACTCCTTGTCGTCGACGCGCACGACATCGTCCAGGATTGCAAGGTTCATCGTCGTCGGAAAAAAATCCTCGCCGATTCCTTCGACCTTGTACGCGAACGCCTTCGTGACTCGGCCCGTTTTGACGAAATCGTAATAAAGCGAGCCCACCGGATCGATTCCGACAATCCGGACGCTGGGCTTCTTCTCGCGGAGAAACCTGCCGGTGCCGCTCAACGTGCCGCCCGTCCCCATGCCGGCGCAGAAAACCTCGAAATCGCCGCCGGTCTGCTGCCATATTTCGGGGCCACTCGACCGGTAGTGCGCCTCGGGATTGGCGGGATTGTGGTATTGGTCGGCGTAAAAGCAATTCGGCGTCTCGCGCGCGATGCGCTGGGCCACTTGATAATAGCTCCGCGGATCATCGGGCTCGACCGCGGTCGGGCATACGACCACCCGGGCACCGAACGCGCGCAGGTGGCTTATTTTCTCCTGGCTCATCTTGTCGGGCATCACGAATATGCAGCGATACCCGCGAATTGCCGCGAGCAGTGCCAGCGATGCCCCCGTGTTGCCGCTGGTGGCCTCGACGATCGTGCCGCCCGGAGCGAGCCCGGCGCTTTCGGCACGACGCAGCATATTGGCCGCCAAGCGGTCCTTGTGACTGCCGCCGGGATTGAGAAATTCGCATTTGACGTAAATCTCGACCGACAGCCCGGCGGTGATTCGGTTGAGCCGTACGATCGGCGTATGCCCCACCGCTTGGCTGATGTCCTCGATAGAGCCTTGCATCATGTGGACCTCGGGCGCGCTCCGGCGTCGGCGGTCTTGCCATAGCTGCTCGCGGTGATGGCCGCGAGCATCCTTCCACTCGTGGATCCGTCCCGCCGGAACGAGTGAAAGCGAGCGACTTCGTGTCTCGTGCATCCCGGCACATCGTCGATCGACGCATCGCCGACGCCGAGCGCCCGCAGCTGAGCTCGGACGGCAACGCGCAAGTCGACGAACGCCTTGTCTCCGGCTACCCGCACGACCGCATCCATTCCCGGGCAGGCGCGCGCGATTTCCGAGGCAACGTCGCGGCCCACTTCGAAGCAACACGGGCCGATGCACGGACCGATCGCGACGACCGGCGCGCTCCCGCTCAAGCGCTCGATGCCCGACCGCAAAACCCCGGCGACGATCCCTCGCCATCCGGCATGGATGGCAGCGACGTCGCCCGATGCCCGGTCGCCGACGAGGACCGGCACGCAATCCGCGACACGCACGCCGACGGCGATTGCGGCGCGTGCAGCGCGACCGGCCGATCGACCGATGATCGCGTCCGCTTCCGTCGCGCCGACATCGAACGCCTCGATGGCGTACGCGCCGTGCACTTGCTTTGCCTGAGCCACGACATCGACACCAAGCACCCGCAAGAGGTCCACGTCAACGGTTCCGCGCTGCGGAAACGCGTGAGCGAATCCTGCCTCCGAGAGCCGGCTCGATCGCAAAACGACCATGGTGGATCGATGATGCCTCGAGCCGACTCGTGGTACCAATTTCGTCCAGACGGCATGCGCCCGCAGGACCCGTTCATCGGCCGCGCCATACTGAACGGCCAGTTCCAAATCCTGCAGAAGATCGGTTCCGGGGGAATGGGCGCGGTCTACAAGGCGCTCGAGCCCGACACGAATCGGTTGTTCGGGGTCAAGATCCTGCATCCGAAACTCGCGAACCGCAAAGACCTGGTCTCACGCTTTCGACGCGAAGCACGTGCACTCCGCCAACTCACGCATCCGAATACCGTCAAAGTGTTCGACTACGGCGAACTCGACGACGGGGCTCTCTACATCGTCATGGAGTTTCTCGAGGGCAAGAATCTGAATCAAACCGTACGCGCCGAAGGTCCATTCGACGCGGGGCGGGCGCTACCGATTCTCGTCCAGGTGTGCGGCGCGCTCGACGAGGCGCATCGCGCTGGAATCGTGCACCGCGACCTCAAACCGGAGAACATATTTCTCGTGCAGAGCGGCGGCCTACGAGACTTTCCGAAGGTCCTCGACTTCGGTCTGGCCAAAGTCGGCGAGCAACAAATGCAGCCGGGGTCGGTGATCTTGACGCAAAAAGGCATGGTCTTCGGAACGCCCGAGTTCATGAGCCCGGAGCAGGCTCAGGGCAAAGTGTTGACTTCGGCAAGCGACATTTATTCGCTCGCGGTGATCCTCTACGAGGTCCTGACGGGAAAGCTTCCGTTCCATGCCGCCGGAACCATCGACTACATTCATCTGCACGTCACGGCACCACCGGTACCGCTCAATCAACGCGTCGCGGGCCGAACCTTCCCGCCGCCCCTCGAGAGCATCATCGCGCGCGCGCTCGCCAAGCGACCCGAAGAGAGGTTCGTCAGCGCCTCGGAATTCGCGACGGCGCTGCAAGCCGTGCTCGATGGGACCGCCCAGGTGTCGACGCCTCCCGCCGGCGCCTTGTCGCCTTCCGCGACGGTAGGGCTGCCGCAGCACGAGCCACCGACCAGGGCCTTGGGCGCTGCGCCCGTCGGCCCCACGTCCACGGTCCGCCGCGCGGGGAGGCGGGCGCGTGTCCGGATCGCGCAGGGAGGGCCGAGGCTCGGCGGGGGCCCGGACCGCGGCGCGCGACGTGCCGTGACCCAGCCAAACGTCCCGCAACTCGTCGCCGTGGCGGTTGCGTTCTTGGCGATCGGAGTCGCCTTGGCGCTCGCGCTGACGAAATACGTGATCCGGTAGACGACCGGGGCGACCCCTTCCGCGTGCGGACACGACGACACCGGTTTCCGCCACAGGATTCGCGCTACGCTCGGCCCATGGCCACGCGTCCGCGAAGGCCCCCGCAAGACCCCGCCGACACGCTCTTCGGCACCGTCGCGAAGAAGAACTCCTCGCGAGACGGCGCGCCGCTCGCCGAGCGCATGAGGCCCCATGCACTGCGGGATCTGGTCGGACAAAGGCACTTGCTCGGTCCGCAATCCGTGCTCACGCTCGCGATCACGGCCGACCGTTTGCGGTCGGTCATCCTTTGGGGGCCGCCCGGCACCGGCAAGACGACCCTCGCGCGCGTCATCTCGACGCACACCCAATCGCAGTTCGTTCCGTTCAGTGCCGTGCTCGGCAACGTAGGGGACTTGCGCGAGATCGTGCTGGCGGCGCGGGATCGGCTCGCGTTTCACCAGCAGCGCACGATCGTGTTCGTCGACGAGATCCACCGCTTCAACAAGGCTCAGCAAGATGCGTTCTTGCCTCACGTGGAAGACGGGACCATCACGCTCATCGGCGCCACAACCGAAAACCCGAGCTTTGCGGTGAACGCGGCTCTCTTGTCGCGATGCCACGTGTTTCGACTGGATCCTCTGACCTCAGAGGATCTGCTGGAGATCCTGAAGCGCGCTCTGCAGGACGAAGCAGGCGGGTTGGGGGCTCGGCATTGGGTCGCCGACGACGACGCGCTCCTCGCGATTGCACGAGCGGCCGACGGAGACGCGCGGCGCGCGCTGTCGATACTCGAAAGGGTGGCCGACAGGCTGTCTCCCGCAGATGGCGCGCGCATTTCGCTCGACAGCGTCCAGGCGGCCGAGAGCCACCAGCCGCTCCGCTACGACAAGAGCGGCGAAGAGCACTACAACGTCGTCAGCGCATTCATCAAGTCGATGCGCGGCAGCGACCCAGACGCGGCCATCTACTGGATGATGCGAATGCTGCAGGCCGGCGACGATCCACTCTTTGTGTCGCGCCGCATGCTCATTTTCGCGAGCGAGGACATCGGAAATGCCGATCCCCACGCCATTCTTGTCGCCGTAGCGGCGGACGCAGTCCTTCGACGGGTGGGAATGCCCGAAGCGACGTTCGCTCTGGCCCAGGCATGCATCCATCTGGCGACGGCGCCCAAATCGAATGCGGCCAACGCGGCTTGGCATAAGGCCCGGGAGCTCATCGAGCGTCATGGCGCTCTGCCGGTGCCCACGAAGTTGCGCAATGCCGTCACGCCGCTGATGAGACAAGAGGGGTACGGACAGGGCTACCGCTACGCGCACCACTTCGAAGGTGGCGTGGTCCCGGGAGAGACCTACCTGCCCGAAGCCATCGACGGCACCATCCTGTATGAACCGACCGACCGTGGCGACGAAGCGCGCATCCGCGAGCGTGTCGCCGCCCTTCGCGCCGCGCACTCCAAGGCTCGTTCAACCTAGCGCTCCAAGGGCCGTTCGCAGCTCCGCGACGGCGTGATCGTCTCGTTTGGTTTCCGCCACTTCGATCCCTGCAGAAAGCCAGGCACGCGCCTGGTCGAGGCGACCGAGCGACTCGAGCACTTGGCCGCACATGAGATACATGGGAACGTAATCCGGAGTCCGGCCCCGAAGCGCCTCGAACGTGGCGACGGCCTCTTCGAGCCGCGATAGGCTCCGGTACTCCATCGCGAGCCCGTACCAAGCGAACGGGTCGTCGCTGCCCGACGACGTGACCTTGAGCAGGAAATCGAGCCTTTTTCCCATGACCCCGCGCAAATAGCACGGGCGTTCGATGGGGGTATCATCGTCCCTATGCCATCCTGTCCGGCCTGCGGCGCCCGATGCGCCAATCCGGACGCCCCGTGCGCGTCGTGCGGAGCGTCCGTACCGGCCCCTCCCCAGACGGCGGGGCTCGAGCTGGATCTTCCGGCGCGGCGCGCTCCTGCGCGAACCCCCCCAAGTCAGAGAGCGTCCGAAGTGTCGTTCGATCTGGCATTCGATCCGCGCTCGTTGGCGATCGAGGTGCCTGCCGCTCCAACTTCTCCCATCGTTCTCGAAGCGAGGCTCGCGTCCGTCGCCCCGCGAAGGGCTTTCGGCCCCGACTCCTCGATCGCCGACGACGTTTCGGCCGATGCACGCTTGCTCGGGGACTACGGAGAGCCGCCCACGCGCTGGATACAAGCGGCGTTGTACGCCTGGCGCGTGTACCGCAGACGACGCGAACTGCGGCAATCGCTGGCCGTTCGTCTGCAGGAGGTGGCACAGGCGCAGGCCGAGCTCGAGAATGGGCTCGTGGGCTTCGCCGATCAAGCCCGACCGATTTTCGAGGATCACCCCGCTTACGCGGAAAGCGTCGACCAACTTCGGCGCGCCGAGGAGGTGCTCGACGCGCGCATTCGCGTATTGGCGGCCGAGAACGAGGCGGACGCCGCGCGGCTCGCGTCCATCGACGCGCGCATCGCGAAGCTCGAGGCCGAGAAGGAACAGGCCCGCCACGAAGAACGGCTGGCAGCCAGCGAACTTGCGGAGGCACAGGCCGAACTCGGACGGGAGGAGCTTCTCCTGAAGCGCGCGGAATCCGAACGCCGGGCCGCACTGCATCGGCAACCAGACCGGACGAGCGAATGACGACGCAGACCGAGCTCCAAGAGGATCCGCAGGCGACCCGAGCCCGCGATCGGATCGGCGTCGTGCTCCAGGACAAATGGAAGCTCGATTCGTTGTTGGGCGTCGGCGGGATGGCCGCGGTGTACGCCGCTACGCATCGGAACGGAAAGCGCGTTGCCGTGAAGATGCTGCACGCCGAGTTCAGTCACGAGGACGAGGTGCGGACGCGCTTTCTGCGCGAGGGGTACGCGGCCAACACCATCCAGCACGATGGAGCCGTGAGCGTTCTCGATGACGATCTCGCGCCCGACGGATCGGCGTTCCTGGTGATGGAGCTGCTCGAGGGTGAGACGGTCGAGCGGCGATGGGAGAGAAGCGAGCATCGAATGGCCACGACCGATGTGCTGTTCGTGGCGGACCAACTGCTCGACGTCCTCGCCGCAGCCCACGACAAGAACGTGGTGCACCGCGACATCAAGCCGGAGAACCTCTTTATCACGCAAACTGGGGCGCTTAAGGTTCTCGATTTCGGAATCGCAAAGGTGTTCGAGAGGCCACACCCCCGATCGACGGCGACCCGGGCGGGAATGATCATGGGAACCCCCGCCTTCATGGCGCCCGAACAAGCGCGTGGGCGATGGGACGAGGTGGATAGTCGCACCGATCTTTGGGCCGTGGGCGCGACGATGTTCACGTTGCTCGCCGGACGGCACGTCCATGTCGCGGATTCGAGCCACGAGCAGCTGATTTTGAGTGCGACGCAGCCAGCCCCGACGCTCGCGTCCGTCGTCGCCGACGTCCCAGACTTCGTGTTGTCGATCGTCGATCGCGCTTTGGCGTTCGATCGGGCCAGCCGGTGGCCGAGCGCGAGGGCGATGCAGACCGCCGTGCAGCAAGCACTCCGCGCCGCCGGCGTGCCGGCGCAGCTGTCTTCACCGATCGGCGCGCTCGGCGGACCGCCGGCGCAGCGATCGATGGTGAGGTCCGACCGAGGCGTGGCCGTCACGAGTGGCACCGCGCCCGCCAGCTCGCGCTGGGCGACGGAGCAGCTCGCTCGTTCGGCAGCGACCTCGAAGCTTCGGGTGACCGTCGCCGACCTCGTGCAACGCTACGCCTTGGCAAAAAAACGAACCGCAGACACGCAGTCGGACGTGGAGACGGCCAAAGCCCAGCGAAAGTCACTCGACCAATGGTTTAGTCGTCGCGTCGGAACCCGAACTGCCGCGGTCGACGAGGCGCGAAGCGAAGTGCGCCGCCAGTTGGTCGCCCTCGCGCGGCGCGCCACCCTGGATCGCGAAGCGTTCGGGGTCGCCTTCGATGCCCAACGCGATCGCCTCGCGACGCTGGAGCTCGCCGCTCACTCCGCATCGCGCGACGTCATCGTGCATCAGGCCGCACTGCAAGTACCCGATGTACGGGCGTTGCGTTCCGGGATTACGGTGTGGGTGCTCGCGGTGCTTCTGGGTCTATGGCTTCTCGCGGCGCCGATCGTCTGGCGGGCGACTCGCGTCGTCGAACCGCCCCCGCCCAAGACGACCGAACCCCATCGGTGAAGCCCGATGGCTCCGGCCGCCTTCACCCGGCTCAGCTTACCAATGCATCCGCGGCCGTAGCGTCGTCGATGGCCCCCTGGTCGTGCAAAGCGCCGACCGCCATCTGGAACGTCCGCATGCCATAGGGATGCGTGCCTTTCTCCATGAGGCTCTTCAGCGAGGGGTTGTTCTCGGGCCTGCGAATGCTCTCGCGCACCGATTGCGACGCGACGATCACCTCGGCGGCCAGGACCACTCCATCTCCGTCCGCGCGACGCAGCAGGCGCTGAGCGATGATCCCGCGGAGGCAACTCGCGATACGGAAGCGGTTTTCTACGGGATCACCGTGCATAAGGGCCAGCATCCGGCTGATGGTTCGAGCGGCATCACTCGTGTGGAGCGTCGCCAGTACGAGGTGGCCGGTCTCCGCGGCGCGAAGTGCGATCTCCATCGTCTCGTCATCGCGGATTTCGCCGACGAAAACGACGTCGGGATCCTGGCGGAGTGCCGCGCGGAGCGCCGCCGCAAAACTGGAAGTGTCGAGGCCGACCTCGCGCTGACTGATGCTCGACAACCGGTCACGGTGGAGAAACTCGATGGGGTCCTCGATGGTGACGATGTGGAGCGCGCGGGTGGCGTTCAGATGCCCGATCATGGCTGCAATCGATGTACTCTTGCCGTTGCCGGCCGCCCCCACCACGAGAACCATGCCGTTGTCCTTCTCGGCAAGCTCGTAGGCCACTGGAATCGGAAGGCCCAACGCTTCGACGGAGGGAATCTCGACGGGAATGATGCGCATCACCACAGCCAGACTTCCGCGCTGTCGATAGACGTTGACGCGAAAACGGCCGATGCCGTCGGCGAAGTACGAAGTGTCGTACTCTTTGAGATCGTCCAAGCGGGCGAGTACCTCCGGCTTCGAGATGACCCACTTCGCTACGGCCAACGTGTCGTGCGGGGTGATCTTGTCCGTTCGGAAGTAAATCATGTCGCCGCGAATGCGCGCGCCGGGGGGCTGGCCCACTTTGAGGTGCACGTCGCGGGCCTTGCCCTGGATGGCCTTCGAGAGCAGCGCGCGAAAGAAGTTTTCGTCTGCGTACGCGCTCGTCACGGCCTCATGTTAACACGGCGCCCATGGCGGCGTTGCCATCGCACATGCTGCCAAGACGCCCACCGTGTTCACTCAGATCGAAGCGTCGTCGAGAATGCCGATGTAGGGCAGGTTCCTGTAACGCTCGGCAAAGTCGAGCCCGTAGCCGACCAAGAACCGGTCTTCGACCGTGAATCCCAAATAGTCGATGTGCGAGGCGACGCGGGCCCGGGCCGGCTTGTGCAGAAGTGCACAGACCCGAACGCTCGCCGGCCCGCGGGTGGACAACAACCTCATCAGATGTCCGATCGTCAGTCCCGTGTCGATGATGTCCTCCACGAGAAGAACGTCGCTTTGTGCGATTGGCTGAGACAAATCTTGCGTGATTTGTACGACGCCGCTCGTCTCCGTACCTTGCCCGTACGAACGCACGCCGAGAAAGTCGACGTTCAGCGGCAAATCGATGGCACGGGCCAGGTCGGCGGCGAAAACGAAGCTGCCCTTGAGCACGCAAACCAGAACCAGACTTCGGCCGGCGTAGTCTCGGGTGATCTCGGCCCCGAGCTCGCGGACGCGGTGGCCAATCCGATCGGCCGAGATGAGCGCCTGTACGCGGTCGGGCATGCCAAGGTCACGGTTTAAGGAGGTCGGGGTCGCACGTCAATGCCGAGCCTGTCCGACCACGTCCGTCCTAGTGTTCCTGCGCGAACGAATTATATTGCCGCGATGCACGGAGAATCGAGAGGGACGGATGGCCGAAACGGCCAAGGCTCCGACGAGGGAGCAGCCGAATCGGCGGAGGTCACGAGCGCCGATAAGGCGGCGACTTCGTCCGGCGCGCCGGGCGATGCCTTGGCGCACGCTCAGGCCGAAGCGGCGCGATTGAAGGAGGCATGGATCCGTACCGCGGCGGACTTCGATAATTTCCGGAAGCGAACGCGCCGAGAGATCGACGACGCGCGCCGTTCGGGGCGCGAGGACCTCCTTCGATCGCTTCTGCCGGTCTTCGACAACCTGGAGCGAGCGCTCCAGAGCGCTCAACGCTCGACGGACGTGAAAGCGATGGCCGATGGCCTATCGATGGTCCAACGCCAGTTCGTCGATGCACTGGGTCGCGACGGAATCGCACGTGTTCCGACAGTAGGGCACTCTTTTGACCCGGCCATTCACGAAGCCATTCAACAAGTGGAGACGGAAGCTCACGCGCCCGGTACGATCCTCGCCGAGGTTCAGCCAGGATACAAGATCGGGGAGAAGCTGTTGCGCGCCGCGATGGTCGTCGTCGCAAGAGCGAAGGCAAGCGAGGAAGGCGATGTCGATAGGGCAGGTGAACCGTCGCATTGAGTGCCCAATCGCACGGAGCGCTGCGCGAATCGCGCTGAGCGCCGAGAGGATGAATGGGCCGCATTATCGGGATTGACCTCGGAACGACGAACTCGTGTGTCGCGGTCGCGGAGACTTCTGCCAACGGAAAGCTCGAAGTCCGAATCATCCCGAACGCGGACGGCGCGCGGACGACGCCGTCGATTGTCGCGTTCGCCGCGAGCGGCGAACGTCTCGTCGGTCAGCCCGCCAAGCGGCAGGCCGTCACCAACCCGGCGAATACGGTTTATTCCGTCAAGCGCTTGATGGGGCAGAAATTCGTGCACCCGGAAGTGACCCGTCAAGGCGCAATCGTCCCCTACAAAATTGTCGAGGCTGCGAACGGCGATGCGTGGGTGCAAGTCGCCGCCCGCGGCATGTCGCCCCCCGAGATCAGCGCGATCGTTCTCGCGGCGATGCGGGAGGTCGCCGAGGCGTTCCTGGGTGAGAAGGTGACCGAAGCCGTCGTGACCGTCCCTGCGTATTTCGACGATGCGCAGCGCCAGGCGACCAAAGATGCCGGCAAGATTGCGGGGCTGGATGTCAAGAGAATACTGAACGAGCCTACCGCCGCGGCGCTCGCGTATGGACTGGACAAGAAGGATTCGGAACGCGTCGCCGTGTACGACCTTGGCGGCGGGACGTTCGACATCTCGATTCTCGAAATTCGAAATGGCGTCTTCAGCGTCAAAGCAACGAATGGCGACACCCATCTCGGAGGCGAGGACTTCGATCGGCGGATCATCGACACCCTCGCGGACATCTTCGAGAAAGAGCACCACGTCGACTTGCGTAAAAACAACGTAGCGCTCCAGCGACTCAAGGAAGCTGCAGAACGCGCGAAGCACGAACTGTCGTCGTCTCTCGAGACGGAAGTCAACCTGCCATTTATCGCACAAAGTGGCGCAGGAGAGCCTTTGCACATCGTCCGACCGATGACCCGGACGGAACTCGAACTGCTCACGCTCGACCTGGTTGAGCGCACGCTGGAGCCTTGCCAAAAGGCGTTGATCGACGCAAAGCTCACTCCATCGGACATCCACACCGTCATTCTGGTCGGCGGAATGACGCGAATGCCCGCCGTTCAGAAGACGGTGAAGCGATTCTTCGGCAAGGACCCGAACAAGGGTGTGAACCCGGACGAGGTGGTTGCCGCCGGAGCCGCTCTTCAGGGCGCAGCACTCATCGACGACAAGGTCGAAGTCCTGCTCCTCGACGTGACGCCTCTCTCCTTGGGTGTCGAGACGGGCGGTGGCGTTTTCACTCCGCTCATCGTGCGAAACACCACGGTGCCGACCGAGAAGAGCGAGATCTTCACCACCAGCGTCGACAACCAGCCGTTCGTGCCAGTGCACATTCTGCAGGGCGAGCGAAAAATGGCGGCCGACAATCGGAGCCTCGCGCGCTTCGAGCTTGCGGGCATTCCTCCAGCCCCTCGCGGCGTTCCGAAAATCCAGGTCGCCTTTCGGATCGACGCCGACGGGATGGTCCATGTCGAGGCCAAAGATCTCGGCACCGGCAAGGCACAATCGGTCCGCATTAAACCGACCAGCGGGCTAACGGCCGAGCAAGTCGAACAGCTCGTGAGCGACGCCGCCAAGTTTCGGTTTGCCGACGAACTTCGCCGCGAGCTGGCCGAGCTTCGGAATCAGGCTGAAACTCTGCTCTACACGACCGAGGCGGCGCTCGATGGCTATGCGGACCTGGTCGATAGGGCGATGCTCGACGACACCAGGGCATTCGCAGGCGAATTGCGCGGATTGCTGGAGGGCCGCGCGGAACTGGCTCAGATCCGCGACGCGTACCAGAAACTCGAAACTCAGACATTCGCCATCGCCGAAAAAATGTACGGGGACGCTGGCGACGGCGCGCCTCCTGCCGGGACCTGAGCCGGCGCCCCGGGCCCACCCGGGGCTCCAACGCAATCCCGATCTCGTCGGTGCCTAGCGAAAAAGCGCTATTGAATCAGGTCCTTGAGTGCCTTCAGCGCAGTCGCGCGGACCTTCTTCTGAGCGGGCTTACCCTTGATTACAATCGGCTGTTTCGTGAAAGGATTGATTCCCGGGCGATCCTTGGTTGCGGGCTTCTTGATTGCGCGCAGCTTCAGCAGACCCGGGATCACGAACTCGCCGTTCGGTTTGCGCAGTTCTTTCTTGATCAACTCGGTCAGACCATCAAAAACGCGACCGACACTTTTCTTATCGAGCTCGGAATAATCCGCGATCTCGGTAAGCACCTGCGCCTTCGTCAAACGCTTTGCAGACATGGGCCTTCCTCCTACGACTCTCTTCCAATTCACGTCATCCGAACCGACGATCGGCATTCGGCGATTCGCCGAATGCGCGCGGGTGCATGAGAACGCGCCCCGCGGCGGTTTCAGTGCGAAGACGACTAGCACCGTGATTTCTCGCTCCGCAAGGGAAAAACAGCGGGTTTCCTGATTTCCAGAGACGAACATCGGACACTCTGTCGGTTCGGCGCAGCGGTCCTATGGCGCAGAACGCGCGAAAAGTCCCTGTCGTTACCGCATCGTGCGCGACGTTTTGCGCACGATTGAATCGACATTGATCGCTGCCGTAATCCTCTTTTTGGCGCCCCTCGAAGGCGCACGCGGAGCACGCGCGCGCGCCGCCTCGTCGGCGGCGGCGCAGAGTCGGGCCGTTTCCCGGCGCATGCGCCGCCCGTCCGCCGGCTTCCGATGATCCCAGCCGAGCAGATGCAGCAGCCCATGAGCCAACAGCATCGTCAGTTCGCCGACGAGGTCGCGGCCGCGTGCGACCGCCTGGCGCCGCGCGGTAGGTATACTCACGACGACGTCGCCCAATAGGCGTGCGTGGGCGCCCGCGATTCGGCCTTCGATCTGGGAGAATGCGAGAACGTCCGTTGGCCGATTCTTCTTTCGATAGATTCGGTTCAGATCCATGATTCGATCGTCGTCCGTCAGGAGAACGGACAGCTCCGCCCGCGGCATCTGAACCGCGCCGAGCATGGCACGTGCGCGTCGGGCGACGTCGGCGGGTGACAAGCCGGCGTGGGGGCCCCCTTCGACGATCAAGCGCACAGGCACGAGGAGCGCCGTTACGCCTGCGCCCCCCCGGTGTAAAGGAGAAGACGTGGTCGGGGCGTGCGTCATCGTGCCAGCGTTCGAGGCTTCCGCGACGATCGGTCGGGTCGTCGACGACTTGCGCCGCAGGATGGACGTGCCGTTCATCGTCGTCGACGACGGTTCAACCGATGCGACCGCCGAGGTCGCGGCATCCTCCGGCGCACTCGTCGTCCGACACGAGCGCAATTTCGGCAAGGGAGCGGCTCTACGCACGGGCCTTCGGGAAGCCGCGCGGCGGGGCTTGCGTGTCGCCGTCACCGTCGACGCCGACGGACAGCACCCATCGCATTCCGCCGAGGTCGTGCTGGGCGCCCCTGACCATGCCGGTACCCTGGTACTCGGCGTTCGCGACCTCGTGCGCGATGGTGCCCCATCGAGCAACCGGTTCGGCAACCGCGTGTCGAATGTCTTTCTGTCGTGCTTCGCGGGACGCGGACTGCGCGACACGCAGTGCGGACTGCGCCGCTACCCCGTCCGAGAGACGTTGGCGCTCGGCTCACGAGCCAACGGCTATGCCTTCGAAGCTGAGGTCATCCTGCGCGCGATCGCCGGGGGCCTGTCCGTCGTGCAAGTGCCGGTCGAGGTCGTCTACCCGCCCGTCGGAGCTGGACAGAGTCACTTCCGCCGGGTTGTCGACCCCACGAGGATCGTCGTCCGGATCGCATCGACGGTCGTCGAGCTCGGCCTGCGGCGCTCGTGGCTGGCCCTAGCGGCCCGATCACGATGACGTCGAACATCCCGCGACGAGCCTGCCTCCTGGCGTCGGCCGTTCTTCTGCTGTCGCGTCGATCTCGAGGCGAACCGGCGGTCGACGACGTGTTGGCTCGCATCGACAGCGCGCGGGCGACCGTGCGAACCATCCAAGGACCTTTTACGCAAGTGCGGACGATTGGACTGCTTTTGGCCGATGTGCGCTCTCGCGGCACGCTCTCTCTCGTTCGTCCCGATCGACTGCGCTGGAAGCTCGACCCGCCGGACGATGTAACATTCTGGATGGGCCCCGAGGGACTTGCGTATCGCGGGCCGCACGGTCAGGGACGCCTTCCGGCCACCACCGCGCGAATCGCGGCTGCTCTCGACGACATGCGCGCTCTGCTCGGTGGCGATCTCTCCAGATTGCGCGAACGATGGCTCCTACGGGTACTGAGGGACGACGCGGCCGGTGTCGAGCTCGAGGCGGTGGCGCGCGCGAGCGGAGACACCCACTTGCGGAGCATGCGCTTCGCGTTGGCGGCAGATCGGGTGCGCCCGACGCACGTTCTCTTCGTCGAAGACACCCACGATCGAACCGCGATCGAATTCGGCGACTTGGTCGTGAACGCGGTGATTGACGACGCGTTGATGCGACCGCCCCCGTGACGGCAGGCCGACGGGCCCGGATGCGTTGCTCCGCGAAGGTTGGCTCGACAGGCGCCCCCGGGGCCCTTGCCTCTTTCCCTCCGGCGCCGAGCCGGAATCCCGATCCAGGCAAGCCCGCATATCGGCGACGCACGCGGCCGTTTATCATGACCGCCATGCCCGCAGACCCGACGAGGCAGCGATTGCTTCGGCTCTTGCGTCGAGCCTCCCATGAGCGGCGCCCGCGCTCCGAGCCGGCAACGCCCGACCCAAGCGCCATGTGGAGCGCTCACGAGCGGGCACTCGTGCGCGTGCGCGATGCCGGGGCAGCCTCCCAGCGAATCACGGCAACCGCGGGCCGTCAGCGGAGCGCGGTCGACGCGGCCGTAGAGCGGACGCGTGCGCTGTCTGCCCGAGTCGCCGAACTTCAGGCCGGATCCTCGCGTGCGCTCGACGCTTTCGAGCGGCTGAGCCTCGTGGCGCTCAATGCCGGACTCGAGGGTGCGCGTCTGGGGCAGTCGGATGGCAAGCCGCTCGCGCTCGTCGCCGATGAGGTCCGCTCCCACGCATCGCGAGGCGCCGACGCGGCACGCGATCTGGGCACGAATCTTGGCCAGCTCGCGTCGGAGTTGGCTCAGCTCGAATCTCAGATGGCTCAAGCGCAGAGCGTAGTCGCAGAAGTGGCCCAAGATTCCGCGCGGGCTGCGGGCGCTGCGAGCGACGCCGAGGTCGCGCTCATCGACATGGGTGAGCGGGTCAAGAAGACCACCGGCAGCGATCCGGAGATCGTACGCGCAACAGCCGAGGTCGCCGATCGAGCAAGGGCGCTCGTCGCTTCGCTGTCGGCCTTGAGCGGAAAGGTGCCCCATTCCTTGCTCGTCGGCGCGCTAGGCCCCGCGGTCGAAAGTCTGGCGCACTTGCTCGTCGGCGACGGAGATCCGGGCGTCGATCGGAACCGAGGGGTATGACCGAATCCGATCCTGAATTGTCGCGCTTGCTCATTCAGGAGCTCACGATTCACCTTGCGGCGCTCGAAAGGGACGAGCGCGACGGCCCCCGCGCACTGCGCGCCCTGCACGCGCTGAAAGGCAGCGCGAGCGTTGCCGGTGAGCGCGATCTGGCCGCGGCTCTGGATCGCCTGTCGAGGCGCGCCCGGGAAGGCGACGACAGCGCTTTCGATGGGGCCGCCGAAGTCGTACGCGTGGCGATTGGTCGTCTCTCATCCGGCAAGGGCGCCTGTCCAACGACCTGGCCGGTACCGCCCGAGGGCCTGGTTGCGCGTCCGCTCGACCCGCACGCGCGAGTGCAGTACGCGGCCGAGGTCACCGATCGGCTCGCGGGTATCGATGAGGCTCTGGGGGCCGGCGACGATCCGGTCGACGCGGCCCGCACGCTCTTTCGTCACGTCCACACGATGAAAGGGGCTGCGAGCGCGGTTGGCGACGAGCCGATGGCGTGGTTCTGCCACGGTTTGGAGGAGAAACTGCGCCCAGGCGGCTTGATCCACGCGCCACGAGCTGCCATCCACGAAGTGGGACGATGGCGCCCTCTGATCGGCGCCCTGCTCGATGAGCCTGCAACCGCGCTCGCCATGCTGGCTCGGAGCGCGCCACCGTCTGAGCTAGGGCTGCCCGACGATCGGTCGCATGGGCCCCGCCCCGAGCCTCCGGTGCGCGCATCCGCCTTCGATGAAGCGACGGCTACGATCCGGGTCCCCGCCGCCGACGTCGACCGTCTGCTCGATCGCCTGGACGTCATCGACCTGGCGCGTGAGCGGATCGCTTCACGCTCGGAGCGCGGACGCGAATCCGCCGATGCGGTCAGGAAGCTTCGTACCTCGCTGGTGGACGCGCTCCGCCAGATCGGCGCCCCCAGACCCTGGGGCCCACCCGCGGCCGCGTTGCAGCACGTCGAGGGCGTCGCCCGAGCGCTCGAAGCGTTCGGCGACGAGCTCGACGCGGCTTCGGCGCGGCTCCGCACGACCGAGCAGATGCTGCGCGACGGGGTCGCCGAGGCGAAAAAGCAGCTGTCTACGATGCGGCAAACGAGTGTGGGCCACATCTTCGCGCGTCTGACGACGGCTATCGAATCCGAGGCTCGCCGGAGCGGCCGCGCGGTGATCGTCCGAACGCGGGGTGCGGACGAAGCGATCGACAGGCGAATCGCCGAGCAGCTCGTCGAGCCGTGCCTGCAGCTGGTGCGCAACGCGGTCGCCCACGGGATCGAGCCCCCTCAAGCGAGAGCGGCCCTGGGCAAGGTGCCCAGCGGAACGATCGCGCTGGTCGCCCGCAAGATCGGAAACCGGCTACGACTGACGATTGCCGACGACGGGGCCGGCGTCGACTTGGTCAACGTCCGCGCGCGCGCCTTGGCGGCGAGCCTCGTCACCCCGGCCATCGCCGAGTCGACGGACGACGATACACTCCTTTCGCTCCTCTTTTTTCCCGGTTTCTCGACACGAGAGACGACCGACCTACTGGCTGGACGCGGCATCGGCCTCGACATCGCCCGGGCCGGCGTACAGCGCATGGGTGGCGCGATCACACTCTCCAGCCGAGCCGGAGAAGGGTTCAGTGCGCGCGTGGAGGTCCCGATTGAAAGCGGCTTCGTGTCCGTGCTCTGGATTCGCGCAGGCCACGAAGAGTTCGCGTTGCCGACCGCGAATGCGCGGCGGGTCCGTAAGATGGAAACGACGGATCCTGCCGTACCGCACATCCTCGCCTGCCTGGGGGGTCCCAGCTCTGCAGCGCGCTACGCCGTCGAGCTCGACTTGCAAGCGGACGATGCGCCCGAGCCCGCCATTCAGGTGGGAGTCGACGACGTGGGGCGCACCGACGAGTTGCTCATTCGGCCACTGGGGTCGCTTGTGGCCGGGCTAGGCCTCTTTGCGGGCGCGATCGTGCGCGGCGACGGGTCGCTTCGCTTGGCGATTGATGCGTCCGCACTGGCGCCCCGAGCCCGAGCGCTCATCTCGGCGCATGCGACGACGCTACCCGCGTCGGCCAGGTGATCTAGGATCGCGCCCGATGCAGGCGGTCGTTCGAGTCGAACCGATGGGCGAGGACGACTTCGCTTGCGTCGAGGCGCTGGACGAAACGACGGGCGTGCAACGCGATCAACTCTATGCCGAACTCGCCCGGCCATGGTCTCGGCGTTGGGTGGCTCGGCACGAGGTCGACGGGGTCGTCGGGTGTGCCCTGGCGTGGCACGTCGCGGATGAGTTGCATGTGCTGAACCTCGCGACGCGTTCCGACCGACGCCGACTGGGAATCGGGCGTGCGCTGATGCAGGAAATGCTGCGGTATGCGCGGGAGAATCGCGTCGACCACGTCCTTCTCGAGGTGCGTCGTTCGAACGCGCCGGCGGTGGCCCTCTACCGGGCGATCGGCTTTTTCGTGACCGGCGTCCGGCTGCGCTACTACAGCGACGACGAGGACGCGGTCGAGATGATGCTGAGCCTGGACCCTACGACAGGACACGTCGTGCGGCGGCCGGACGAGGTGCGACTGGATGCGTGAGATGCGGCAAAGGGCGACGACCGCTCTCGCTGCCGCCATGCGCGAAGGGCACGGCCCGACCGGCGATGTTACATCTCACACCGGGTCATCATGAAGCGCGTTTGCCTCTGTGTCTGCGCCGCGCTTGTGTCGGTCGTGCCCACCGCCGCTCAAGCGCAAACGTCTCCGGCCACGACGCCCTCCGCGACGGCCCACTCGGCGGAGCCCTCCCCCCAGGCCGCAACGACGGCGCACGGGTCCGCCCTCGCCGATCATCCCCTCGCGACCGCGCGTGCAGCCGCGCTGGCATCGGAATACGCCACGGCCGAGAAGGCTCTGCTCGCCATTGACGGCGCCGATCGCGCCGCGGCGCGCCTCGCGCTTGCGCGCGCGATGCTCGAGCAGGGGCGATTCGCCGACGCCGATCGTTATGCAACGCAAGCCATCGCAAACCCCGTCCAGCGAACGGCGGGCATCGCTCTGCGCGGCGAGATCCTCGCCGCCCAGGGCAGACTCGACGAGGCGATCAAACTCCTCGAGCCCGTCAAAGACTCTCCGGGCACAGGAGGCCGTCGCGTCCGACTCGAGCTCGGGGAGCTTCTGATTCGTTCGGGACGACGCGCCGACGCGGAGCCCGTTCTGCTGAAATTTGCCGACGAGTACGACAACGACGACATCGCGCAGACCGACGCCGAAGGCCTCGCCATGCTGGGACGCGCGATGCACCTGCTTCGGCATCCCAAGGACGCGAATCGCGCATACAACGAGAGCGAACGCGCGCAGAGGGGCCGCGTCGAAACGCTTCTCTGGCGAGCCGACCTCTACATCGGCAAGTACGATCCGGGTCACGCGGAAGAGGTCCTGAATGAAGCCCTGAAAATCGCGCCTCATCGCGCCGACACCTTGGTCGCACTCGCGCGCGTCAAAGTCGAGGAGACCTTCGATTTCGCAGCCGCCGAAGGCCTGATTCGGGAGGCGCTCGCGGTCGATCCGAAGCACACGGCGGCCTTCGCGGTGCGGGCCGGCATCGCGCTGCGCGACATGAACTTGAATGCGGCCAATGCCGCCATCGACCTCGGCCTCGCGGTCGACCCGAGCAACCTGGAACTCTTGAGCCTTCGCGCAGCCGCTCGCTTTCTTGCCGACGATACCACTGGTTTCGAGACTGCGAAGCACGACCTCTTTGCGCGGAACCCGGAGTTCAGCGAGGGCTACGGGATCGTCGGCGAGTACGCCGAGTGGGAGCACCGCTACGGCGACGTCGTGAGCATGATGAAAGAAGCCGTGACGCTCGACCCGAAGGACAGCAAGGCGTGGGCCCAGCTTGGACTGATGCAGACTCGGTCGGGCGACGAAGCGGCGGGGGTGAAATCGCTCGAAGAGGCTTGGAGGCAAGACCACTTCAACGTGCGCGTCTACAACACGCTTGAGCTTCTTTACGGTTCGTGGATCCCGCAACAGTACGACGAGCAGCCCTCGGGCATTTTCAATATCCGATATCCCAAGGACGAGAAGGCGATCCTCGAGCGGTACGTCCCTCGCATGCTCGGTCAAGCTTGGGGTGAGATGAAGATCCATTACATGTTTGCGCCGACGACGCCCGTCGCGGTCGAGCTGTACCGCGAGCGGCAGCACTTCAGCGTACGCACGAGCGGTCTGCCGAATATCGGCATTCAAGGCGTCTGCTTCGGGCACGTCGTCGCCGCGATGAGCCCCAACAGCGAGCCGTTCAATTGGGGCAATGTCCTGTGGCACGAACTCGCCCACGTTTTCGCCATCCAATTGTCGAACAACCGCGTACCGCGATGGTTTACCGAAGGGCTGTCTGAATACGAGACGATGATCCGCAGGCGCGAATGGCAACGTGAACTCGACCCGGAGCTTTACCTCGCGCTCAAGAAAGGCCAACTGCCCGCCGCGTTGGAAATGAACGCCGCGTTCACCCATGCCGAAGGCGATCTGGACGTGACCGTCGCGTACTACGCCGCGAGTCAGATGCTGGCATTCACGGCCGAGCAATTCGGCTTTCCAGGAATCACCCGCGCGCTCGCGCTCTGGGGCGATGGCAAGACGACCGCCGATGTGATTCGCATCGCTTTCGGCGTGTCGCCCACCGATTATGACGCGCGCTTTCGCGCCTGGGCCGCGCGTCGGCTCGCGCGCTACGATGGGCAGTACATCTTTTCACCGCCGACCACGGCGATCGACGAGGCCCGAGCTCAGGCCACCGCGCGACCCGACAGCGCCCCGGCGCGTGTCGCGTATGCCGTCGCGCTCTTGCGTGCCCACAAATCGGACGACGCGAGCCGCGAGATCGACGCGGCGCTCAAGATCGCCCCGAAAAATATGGACGCGCTGTTCGTTGCGGCCAAGCTCGCGGCGACGGCGAAGGACACGCAACATCAGGAGATCTATTTGCACGCGATCCAGTCGGCGGGCGGTGACGGATATGCCGTGCAGATGGCGTTGGTCGACGCCGCCGAGTCCCGGCATCAGCGCTCGGCCAAGCTCGCGGCTCTCCAAGCCGCGCATCGGTTCGATCCGACACAGGCCGATCCGCTGCGGGCCCTTTTCGACGCCGCCAACGACGACAAGCGCGAGGCCGACGCGCTGGCCGCCCTGCGCGATCTGGCGCAGCTCGATCAGCACGACCGACGCGTTTGGGATCTGCTCATCGACAAGCTCGTCACGCTGAAGCGCTGGGACGAGGCCAAGAGCGTCGGCGAAAGCGCGCTCTACGTCGACGTCGAGAACGCGGCCGTACACGTGGCCTACGCTCAGGCTCTGTCCGCCACCGGAGACCACGAGACGGCGGCTTTCGAGCTCGAGAGCGCGCTCGTTTGTGACGCGGACTCATCCGAGAAAGCAAAAGCTCACGCGCTACTCGCGCGAGAACGGCTGACGCTCGGCGACGTCGGCGCGGCGCGTGCGCATCGGGACGAGGCTCTACGGCTCGATCCGGCCAATGTCGATGCGCGAGCTCTGAAGCTCTAGAGCGGCTCTAGACCCGGCTCAGCTCCTCCGGCGGCGTCGGCGGTAAAGGCCCAAAAGCACGGCGCCAAGACCCCCGAGAGCCGCGGCCGACGAGCCCACCGGCATCCCGACCGCTTCAAGTGCGCAAAATCCACCTCCCGCCGTGCCACCGGCTTTGCGATACAGTGCGTAGAAATCATTCACCGGCGCGGGATAGTCGCACGCTTCGGGCGACGGGGGTCCGACGTTGCCGGATGCGTCCACCGCGGCCACGACGACGGTGTAGTCGACGGGCTGGCTTAGAGTCCCTCCAGGCCCAAAGTCGATGAGGCCCGTGATCGTGTAACTCTGGTCGGTTTCGCCGATCACCGTCAGATTGCTCGACGTGTAGACG
The DNA here is from genome assembly GCA_049521295.1 of Polyangiaceae bacterium. Classification (GTDB taxonomy): domain Bacteria; phylum Myxococcota_A; class Polyangia; order Polyangiales; family Polyangiaceae; genus Palsa-1150. The sequence goes on from JBEKOY010000006.1 coordinate 59,544, forward strand.
GGCTGGCCGGCGGTGCAAGTCGCCCCAACGAGGTACTGACACGGAATCGTGGCGACACCGACGAGGCCGCTCTCGCTCGTGCTCGCCTCGACGAGATCGCCCGCGTCATTCACCGTCGTCGAGACCACACCGGAATCTTGGACGCTTTCGTCGAGCAGCACTTGGCTGTTGCAGCTTGTCGTGCCCGGTATGGGAGAGGTGGGGCCGAGGCTGACGAGGTAGCAGGCGTTTTGGGACGAGCTCGACGAAGTGGTGCTCGAACTGCTGGAGTCCCCCGGGCTCGAGTCCAGGTCGCTCGAGTCCAGGTCGCTCGAGCTCGATGAACTGGAAATCGAACTCGACCCCGCATCGGGGCAAATGAGTTGAACCGGACCCGTTGCGCTGCTGGCGTCGACGATCGTGCCGGTGGCGCCAGGCATCGGATCGATAAATACGTCGTAGCCGTACGTGTCGGCGTCGTCGTTGGCGGTCCAATTGAGCACAAATAGCGTGTCCCCATCCGCGATGCTCACGTTCGCGGGGGGCGACGGACCCACTAGGTCGGTGACGATCTGTTGCTGGAACGAAGTGGCACCCGAAACGATGTAACCGGAGACCACCGGCACAACGTACACCGTCAGCGTAACGGCGGTCTCGGTTGGCTGGGTCAGGCAGGCGGACGCCCCCTCGTGGACGGGGCCCGACGGTGCGGGCGGAACGGCGGCCTGCGGACCCACGAGGTCCTGGACGCGGATGTTGAACGGCACCGACGTTTGGGCGACCTGATTGACCGCGCCTAGCGTGGCCACTTCCCAGCACACGGCTACCCCGCCGGTCCCCCGATTCACGTCCTGAGTGCAGTCGCCGTTGGAGGACACCCAAACTTCGAGCTCTTGTCCGGTAAAGCCGCTCACGAACACCGTGTACTGGAGTGTCATGTCGCTGATGCAATCGGCGTAGTTCACTCCGTCCGGGTTGAGTCCGATGGGACGCGTCGAGACGCCGAGATTGACGCTGTCGACGATGCGCGTGGGATAAGGGTCGTTCGGGTCAGCGAGCACGGTGGGAGTCGTCGCCGTCGTCGTTTGTGCGCGCGCAGGCGCAACGAGCAGCCCGAGGACGGTGACGGCCACGCCCACAAGCGCCCAACGAACCTGCGAAGTCATGGTGGAAGTTGAATGAGCATGGCACGTGCCATGCCGAGCGCCGTGATTTTCACGGCCGCCGGAACGGGCGCCTGGCCAAGCTGTCATGGATTCTCGGTTCCCTTTTCGAAGAGGCTGACAAACTGTCAGTCCATCGAAAGCTTATCGCTCAGCCGTCACCGGCCCCAACGACGCGTCGACAAGTCACAACCAGACGATCCCCAGTCCGATCGAAACGTGGCGGGTCGATTGCGCGCCTTTTGAACAAGGTGCAAAGTGCCTCACTCCTCGTGGCCGACTTCGATCTGCGCCTGCTCCACGTGGTCTACGGCGGCATGCACGGGTCCTGGGGCCCGGCCATGGTGGCCTTCTCGATGGCGGGTTCCGGGTGGTCGCTCGCGGCGTTGATCCCCTTCATGCGCTCGAGTCGCACCCGTCGATGGGCCACCTGGCTGACCTCGGCCATCGTCATTCAGGCGACGATCGTCTGGCTCATCAAACGGCTGGTCGGCCGAGTGCGGCCGTGGCTTGCGTTTGGCCTGTCGCCGCCGATCGGCATGCCCCACGACGGATCCTTTCCGAGCGGGCACGCGGCAGGCTCGTTTTGCGTCGCCGCGTTCTTGGCCGTCGCTCTTCCGGCGCTCCGGCCGGACCTCGGCTGGCGTGCTCGCCTGATCGCTGCGGTGGCTGCCGTCGTCGCGGGCCTCGTCGGGCTGTCGCGCATCTACCTCGGCGCGCACTTTCCGAGCGACGTGCTCATCGGGGCGCTGGTTGGCGGCCTGATCGGTGCCATCGCGGGTCGGATGTGCGCGAGCGGCTGCCGCGAACATAACGGTAGCGGCTGACCGGGTTGGGTTGGCGCGTCGGGCGCGCCGGGCGACGGGGCCGTCGTCGGAACGGGGGAGGCCCCAAGATGGCGCGAGTGTCGGCGCCCTGCAATCGGATCGAACACGGGTGGAACGAGCGCTGAAAAAACGCTAAACGTGCGAAGCCTTGCGTAACTCGAGCCAGCTCGTCCGCTTCGTTTTGCTCGGGCTCGCGCTCGTCGCTCCGTCGGGTTGCCGCGACTCGAGCGCCAGCAGCGGTCAGTCGCCGGTGCCGGAGTCCGCGAGCGCAGCGGGGCCGGCCGAGGATCTCGTTTTGCCCGGCGTCGACGTCAGTGCGATGACGCCGCGCGAACGCCGGGAGTGGTCTTCGGTCGTCGCAACGGCGCTCGCTCCCTGTCCCAACACTCCCGTGTCGCTCGCGCAGTGCGTCAAGGAGTCTCGATCGTGCGGGGCGTGCATTCAGGCGGCAAAGTGGGTGGCCAAGGCCGTCGGAGAGGGCGCCTCGGAAGAGCAAATTCGCCGCGCCTACAAGGAGCGCTTCGACCCTGCGAGCGCCAAGCGGATCCCCATCGACGGGTCGCCCACCGAGGGGCCGGACGAAGCCCCGGTTACGGTCGTCGAGTTCGCCGACTTCGAGTGCCCCCACTGTCGCGAGGCGGTACCGTTTCTCGATGCCGTGTTGGCTGCGCATCCCGGCAAGGTTCGGCTCGTGTACAAGAGCTTCACGCTTTCATTTCACGTTCATGGAGAGCCCGCCGCGCGGGCCGCGTTCGCGGCGGGCGAGCAGGGGCGATTTTGGCAAATGGAGCATCTGCTCTTCGAGCGGCAGCAACACCTCGAGGATGCCGATCTCGAGAGGTACGCGACGATGCTGAAGCTCGACGTCGCCCGGTGGAAGTCCGACATGGATTCGCCCAAGGTCAAAGATCGAGTCGCTCACGATCACGCGCTTGGCGAGGAAATGAAGCTGAAGGGAACGCCGACGATCTACGTGAACGGTCGAGAGCTCGACTCCGAAGCGGACGAATCGCTCGAGGGGCGGGTAGCCAGCGAGCTCGGCGTGCCGCCGGCAGCCGTGCCTGCTCGCGAGTCGGTGGCGCCGGCCTTTGCACCGTCGATGGCCCCGGGCCGCCCGTGACAAGGGTAGCTTGAAGGTCGCGTTCCTCGCCCGCATTCTTCTCGGCGTGTGCCTTGCCGGTAGCTCCGCCTGCCGAGGCGGGGCGGACGACGCCAGTCACACGACAGGAACGTTGGACCTGCCGGGGATCGATACTCACGACTTCACCCCTCGAGAGAGACACGAGTTTTCGCGGTACGTTCAGGAGTTCCGAGCGCCGTGTCCGGCGGTTGACGCGCCCATTGCCGACTGTGTCCTCGAGAAACGCGACTGCGCACGGTGCCTGCTTGCGGCGAAGGCCATTGCCAAGGCCGTGCGCGAAGGAATGGCGCCGCGACAGGTCCATGACCTGTATAGGGAGCGCTTCGACTCGGCGACGGCGAGAGTCATTCCGACGCAGGGATCGCCGTCGCGTGGGCCGGACAACGCCCCCGTCACGATCGTCGAGTTTGCCGATTTCGAGTGCCCCTTCTGCCAGCAGATCGCCCCTAAGCTGGACGAGTTCTGCGACGGCCGAAAGGACAGCGTTCGCTTCGTGTACAAGTTCATGCCGCTGGCCATGCATCCGCACGGAGAAATCGCCGCGCGCGCCGGCATTGCGGCTCAAGCGCAAGGTAAATTCTGGGAGATGCATCACCGGCTCTTCGCGAGCGGCGGCCGACTCGAAGAGAGCGATCTCATGGACTACGCGAAGGCTCTCTCGCTCGATCTCGAACGGTTCGCCGCGGACCTGCATGCACCGGCGACGACGGCGCGAATCGAAGAAGACCGCAAGCTCGCCGACGACTTGGGCGTCAAGGCGACTCCGACGATTTTCATCAACGGGCGCGAATTCGACTCCAAGCTCGACATCGCCGAGTGGGTCGATGCCGAAATCGGTGTCGCGCGCCCTCGTGCGAGGTGACGGCGTGCGGGGTGTCGTGCTGGATGCGTGCGGATGCTTCCCGAGCGGGCGGCATTATGCCGGGATCGCCCACCTGCTTCGCGCTGTCGTTCGAGGCCTGATCGAGGACATCTCGCCAGACGTGCCGTGGACGGAATTGCCCATCGCGTTGATCGACCTGGAAACCACGGGCCGCGACGCCTCCGTGGATCGAGTCGTCGAGGTCGGCATCGCCATCGCACGAGGTGGGGTGGTGGTCGAGCGCAAAAATTGGCTCGTCAACCCACGACGTCCGATCCCCAAGGAGGCCAGCGACGTCCACAAGATTACCGACGACGACGTCAAGGACGCCCCCCCTTTCGAGGTCGTGGCCCGAGAGATCGGGGCGGCGCTCGTCGGATGCGTCCCGGCCGCTTACAATGCGGCATTCGACCGAGCTTTTCTCGGCAACGAGATCGCGCGCGCAGCTGTGACGATGGGGCCGCTCCCGCCCGCTCTGCAAAAGGCCGTGGACTGGATCGATCCTCTCGTTTGGGCCCGCGAGTTGCAGTCCGAAGAAAAATCGCGCGCTCTCGGGGAGGTGGCATCGCGACTGGGCATCACGCTGGAGAACGCTCACCGCGCGAGCGATGATGCGGAAGCTGCGCTCCGGGTGATGCTCGCCCTTTCCGCCGACGCGCGCATCCCGAGGACCTACGGGGCACTCGTTCAGGAACAGCGCCGGCTTGCGCTGGACCAAGCCGACGAGCGCCGTCTCAGGTGGCGAACCCCCTGAGAGCGGGTTCAACGGCGGATGCGACGCGAAGCAGCGGTGGATCGTGCTCCAAAGCCACGGCCCGACGGTCGCAGGGGTTTGGGCAGGGCTCGATTCCGAACCGGCCTCCGCATTTGCGCACTGCGCAAACTTTGGTTTTGACCTATAGTGCACGGGCGATTCCGCAGCGGAGGAGATCCCGTGACGGATAAGGCCATCATCACGCTGGGGGGCAACGAGTTCGAGGCTCCCGTCGTCGTCGGCACGGAGGGAGAGCGGGCCATCGACATCGGGCAACTTCGAGCGAAGACGGGCTTCGTGACCATCGACCCGGCGTTCATGAACACCGCGTCGACGAAGAGCGCCATCACGTTCATCGACGGCGACAATGGAATTCTGCGATACCGCGGGATTCCCATCGAGCAGCTGGCGGAGAAGTCGACGTTCGTCGAAACGGCCTATCTGCTCATCTACGGAGTTTTGCCCAACGATCAACAGCTGGTGGATTGGAGCGAGAAGCTCACGCGACACTCGCTGATTCACGAGGATATGAAGCACTTCTTCGAGGGCTTCTCGCCGAGCGCCCATCCCATGGCCATTCTCAGCGCCATGGTGGCGGCCTTGTCCAGCTACTACCCCGACTCGCTCGACGCCGACAACGTCGAGCACCGCGACATCACGATTGCGCGTCTTGCCTCGAAGGTCCGAACGATCGCGGCGTTTGCGTACAAGAAGTCGATCGGGCAGCCGTTCGTCTACCCGAAGAACACGCTGTCGTACTGCGCGAACTTCTTGCACATGATGTTTTCGGTTCCTGCCGAGGAATACCAGGTCGACCCGGAGCTGGTCAAAGTCATGAATCTGCTGTTGATCCTGCACGCGGATCACGAGCAGAACTGTTCGACGAGCACGGTCCGAGTGGTGGGCTCGAGCAAGGCCAATCTTTTCGCGTCGATCAGCGCTGGCATTTGCGCGCTCTGGGGTCCGTTGCACGGTGGGGCCAATCAAGAAGTCCTCGAGATGCTTACCGCCATCCGGGACGACGGCGGCGACGTGAAAAAGTACGTCGCGCTCGCGAAGGACAAGCACAGTGGCTTCAAGCTGATGGGCTTCGGCCACCGCGTGTACAAGAACTTCGATCCGCGAGCCAAGATCATCAAAGCCGCCGCCGACAAGGTCCTCGCCAAGCTCGGCAAGCCCGACCCGCTGCTCGATATCGCGAAGACGCTCGAAGAGACGGCTCTGAGGGACAGCTATTTCATCGAACGGAAGCTCTATCCCAACGTCGATTTTTATTCGGGCATCATTTATCGAGCGATGGGCTTTCCGACCAATATGTTCACTGTCCTGTTCGCACTGGGGCGACTTCCGGGATGGATCGCCCATTGGAAGGAAATGGTGGAGGACTCGAACACGAAAATCGCTCGCCCTCGCCAGATCTACACCGGCTCACAGGTGCGCGACTACGTGCCCTTGGACAAGCGCGTCTGATGGCGATCGGCGGCCCATCAGCCGTCGAGCCCATGCAGCATCTCGCGGATTCGGGCGCCGAAGAGCATCCACTCGATCGTCGCGAGGCATAGAAACGGACCGAACGGGATCCTCGCCGCCAGGATCCCGTCTTCGGGCGCGTGAGCGAGTGGGTCTTGCTCCAAGGCCGCTTTGGCTTCCTCGTCGCCGGAGGCCGCGGCTCTCTGCAGGCACTCGCGATCGGCTCGCACGGCTGCCGGCTCGTCGATCCGACCGCGAACCAACAAGAGTGCGATCGCGGTAACGCTCGCTTGCAGCGCACCCCCGAACAGCGCGAACGCGGCGCCCTGCCAACCAAACCAAGCCCCGGTCAACATGACGAGTTTGGCGTCGCCGAGGCCCATGCCGGTACGTTTTCGAACGAGTTTGTATGCGACGACGAACGGCAGCCACACGCCGACGAAACCGATCGCCGCTCCGGTGAGCGCAGCGCGGTACGTCATCTCGCGCAACCCGGGGGTCGACAGACCGAACAGCGTGCCCGCGATCGTGATCGCATCGGGCAGGTACATGTGCTCGGCGTCGATGAAAGCTGCGGCGATGAGCGCCATCGCCAGCGCGAAGTCTGCGAGGAAGACCGCCCCTGCGTGGAAGAGCGTTCCACCGGCGGGTGTCGCTCGCAAAACGAGCTGTCCGATTCCGAGTGACACGATTCCGCCCAGCAGTTCGATGACGGCGTAACGAGCCGAGATGCGCGCGCCGCAGCAGCGCGCGCGACCCCGGAGCAGTAGCCACGAGACGATGGGTACGTTGTCCCAAGCGCGCACGGGCTCTCCGCACGCTGGACAATGCGATGGCGGTCGCACGACGCTCATGCCCCGCGGAACACGGTAGACGACCACGTTCACGAAACTGCCCCACAGGCAGCCCCACACGAACGCCGAGGCGCCAAGCATCCATGGCGGGAGGCCCAGCTCGTAGGGCGTCATGGGTGCTGCGGAGCGTAGCAGTCGGGCGGAACCCGATCGCGCGTGACGCGCGCGGACGTTCGGGCTAGGGCCGGACGCCCGCGCGATGCTGCTGGCCATCGACCCGAACCATCCCGAGCCGCGAAAGATCCGTCGCGCCGTCTCGGTCCTCGAGGAGGGAGGGGTGATCGCGTACCCGACCGACACGGTCTACGGGATCGGGTGCGACCTCATCAACAAGCGCGCCATCGATCGGATTTACGAAATCAAGCGAATGGACCATTCGCATCCCCTCGCATTCGTGTGTCCGGATCTCGCCCATATCGCCCGCTACGCCATCGTTGACAACCAAGTGTACCGCGTGCTCAGGCGATTCCTTCCGGGGCCCTACACGTTCATTCTCGAAGCGACGCGGGAGGTCCCGAAGCTCGTTCAAATGAAGCGCAAGACCGTGGGAATCCGGGTTCCATCGTGCGAGGCCACGCGTGCACTCGTGCGCGAGCTGGGCCGGCCCATCATTTCGTCGACCGCCGCGCTGCCGGGAGAGGACCCGCTGGTCGATCCGCACGAAATCGCCACGGCATTCCCCGGGCTGTCGCTGATCCTGGATGCGGGCGCTGGTGGGCTCGTGCCCACGACGGTCATCGACCTCACCAAGTCGCCGCCCGAGATCGTTCGCAAGGGCGCCGGCTCGATCGACGAGTTCTGATGCAATTTCGCCCCGCTGCCGCTGGGGGGGGGGATTCAGAACAGACACACACACGGACGTGAGGATCGCGCACCGTGCCCTTAGCCGGGCGGGTGGCCGAGCCGTTGGTCGCTGTGGAAGGGGCATGATGAGCGGCACGGAGTCCTGGAAGTCGACGACGAAGGAAGGCGCAACGCCGGCGCCGGATGGGCATCCCTCGGGGATTCGATCGGCCGTTCGGTCCCGCGTCCTTCTGGTCGACGACGACGCCATCCTTGCGCGATCGTACGCGCGAATGCTTTCCGCGTACGGCTACGACGTCGACATTCGCCTCGACGGAGAGGCCGCCGTGAACGCGGTCAAGTCGTGCTCGTTCGATGTCGTCCTCAGCGACATCGATATGCCGCGTCTCGGGGGGGTCGCGTTGCTTGAGCGCATACGCGCCCACGACTTGGACATCCCGGTGATCCTGATCACGGGAAGCCCATCGCTCGAGACTGCCATGGCAGCGGTCCAGCACGGCGCGCTCCGGTACCTCACCAAGCCGATCGACGGCGGCAGTCTGCGGTCGGTGGTCGACGACGCGGTCCGCCTTCACCAGCTTGCCAAGGCCAAGCGCAGCGCGCTCGACCTCGCAGGCGGGGTCGATCGGCTGGTCGGCGACCGCGCCGGACTGGTGGCGAGCTTCGGTCGCGCGATCGACACACTCTGGATTGCCTATCAACCGATCGTCTCGTGGTCGGGGCGACACGTGTTCGGCTACGAGGCGCTGCTCCGCTCCCGCGAGCTTGCGCTGCCGCACCCGGGAGCCATTCTGGATGCCGCCGAACGGCTGAATCGCCTCCACGAGCTCGGTCGGGCCATCCGGTCGGCCGCTTCGCAGCCGCCGACGAAGCTGCCCGACGGCGCCCTCTTGTTCGTCAACTTGCATACCCACGATTTGCTCGACGAGGAGTTGTTCGATCGGGATCGACCGCTCGCGCGCATCGCCGACCGGGTGGTGCTGGAGATCACCGAGCGGGCCAGCCTGCATCACATCGGGGATGTGCAATCGCGCATCTCGAGGCTACGCGAGATGGGGTTCCGCATCGCGGTCGACGATCTAGGGGCGGGGTACGCTGGACTCACTAGCTTCGCTCAACTCGAGCCGGAGGTGGTCAAGCTCGACATGTCGCTCGTCCGCGGGATCCACGGCCAGCCGACCAAGCAGACGCTCGTTCGCACGATGATCACCATGTGCCACGAGCTGGGAATGAAAGTCGTCGCCGAGGGCATCGAGACTTGCGAAGAACGTGGCGCCATCATCGAGGCAGGTTGCGACTTGATGCAAGGGTACCTTTTTGCGAGGCCGGGTCCTGCCTTTCCAGCCGTTTCGGAACTTGACTGACGCAGTTCGTCCTTGCTGGCCGGAGGGTACGCTCCCGGGGTTGGGAAAATGGCGGCCGGCGGGACTAGCACTAGCAAAACAGGAAGACCGTCGCGTACGACCTTGTGAAGCGTTCGGCGAAAGCCGAACCCGAACGAAGTTCCGGCACGTCGTGCTCAGTCCATCGGCGGAAGCGATTCGCCGTCGGACGGGCCCAGGTCTTCGGCTTGATCCGGCGCGTCCCTTTCCGCCGCGGCCTCGCGAAAAAAATCGAGCAAGTCGTCGCGGCGAGCCTGCGCGTCGGCGCGTCCCATCTCGATGAGCCTGCGGCAAAACGGCCCGTCGAACAGCAAGTAGCTCGCCAGATCGGCTTCGTTCTCGACGCCCAGGTCGAGCAGACCGAACAGGCGCCGCGTCAAGATCGGATCGCCTCGGAGACGACCGCGCTTGAGGTGCTCGTTGGCGAGTCGTCCGATGTCTTCGCTCGGGCGTACGCGCATGCAATTCACGTAACGGTAGTCGGTGGCACCGCGATGGCGCGCCTCGGCGCTCAGCGCCTCGGTGAATCCCGGACCGTAAGCACGCGATCCGTCGACTAGGACACTATTGATTCGGGTCAACAGTTCGATGTCCACGTCGACATGATCCAGCAAAAACGCGTTCAGCACCTTGCCCAACAAGAACGCAGCACCCGGGGCGCGTCCCACCTCCGGGTGTGCCTCCCGTACGACGCGCCCTTTGACCTCGCGCGAGCTGCCGATCGCGAAGATATGCGTTGCGCCGAGGCGAAGAGCTGGGGCAATGGGAGTATTTTGGCGCAGTCCCCCGTCGAGATACAGCTCGTCGTCGATCCGAACGGGTGGAAACAGCATCGGGATCGCCGCGCTGGCCAGCGCGTGGGGCGGCCCTACACGGGCCGCACGGAAGAGCGTTCTCGGAGGAGCGTTGCTCGGAACCTGAAGGTCCGGCGAGACCTGCATGAATACGACCGTGCGTCCTGCCGACACTTCGGTGCACGATACAGTGAGAGCGCGGAGTGTCCTGCCGCGTAGGCATCGGGCTACCGCGCGCCAGCTGATCTCGCGCTGAACCAGATCGGCCATTGGGCGTACGTCGAACAATCCGTAGCCGCTTCCGCCGCCCAGCAGGACGCGCGGCAGCGTGATGACCTGCCGCAGGCCAAACCCGAGGACGCGGGCGAGCTCCAACTCGGTCCACAGGTCGACAAGTCGCCGCAGACCGAGGACCGGATCGCCCAAGTGTGCGGCGAGGTAGCACGCGTTGATTGCCCCTACGCTCGTGCCGCAAAGGATGTCGATGCGCGGTGGGCAGGAGAGCATCCGCGTCAGATCGTCGAAAATGTACCAGAGCACACCCACCTCGTACGCGCCTCGCGCTCCGCCTCCCGAGAGGATCATGGCGATCCGCCGAGGGCTGGTGCGTGTCGGTGACGGGTTCGTCATACGATCTCGACGGCTTCCGATTGCGGGATCCCGTGCGATGCGGTCCCGACGACGTCCGCCGCGGGCCGCGACGGCGGCTTGCGTTCGAGGACGGCTGCGTTCACGGGACGCCGACGGAACAGGCTCCGAAGACGGGGATCCCGGACGGAATTGGCCAGGGTGTCCGCGAAGTCGACCGCGCGTCTCTTCGCCTCGCTTGCTTGCGGAGAGCCGGTGCGCTCGAGCGCTTCGGCGCAAAACGCGCGAATTTCGAGGCCATACTCGCAGCCCTGCAGATTCTCCACCGCTCCGAGCGCGGTTGTCGCGACGAGCGTTGCGGCATGCACCTCGCCCAGGTCGGCTCGCGCCGCGGCCTCGATGGCCATGGCGTAGACGTGAAACGCAACGAGTGCCACGGTCTCGGCGGCCTGTCGCGCATGCATCGCATGGAGGACCGCTTCGTGGGGCTCCCGTCGCGCACGCGCCAGAAGGGCCCGCACGACGCTTTCGTGCGTGCTGTCGTAGGCATTGCCGGTAACGGCAGTCAGAGCGCCCGCATCGCGAAGGGCCCCTTCGGCCTCGTCGAGCTGTCCGAGCTCGGCCGCCACCGACGCACACACGAGCAGCGTCTCGGCCCAGCCATTCTGATCGCCGTAGCGCTCGTGCACCTCGCGAGCGCGCTTGAGATATGCGACGGCGCGATCGATGTCGCCAAGGCGGAAGTAGGCGTGCCCCACGATCGTGAGCGCCCGGGCGATTTGAAAGCGTACGCCGATTGACAGATCAATCCGGATCGACTCGAGCGATAGGGCGATGGCGTCCTCGTACCGTCCCTCGACAAACATGGCGTGCGACAACGCTCCTTTGACGCGAGCCTCGAGCCTTCGTCGTCCGCACTTCCTGAAGATGGCCGTCGCCCTGACGTACGCGTCGATCGCTTCGCGAACGCGCCCTACCCGGAGCAGCAGCATCCCACGCAGACGGAGCACCTCGCCCTGTTGCTGCGGCGGTATGCACTCCCGAGCGCTCGGATCGAACGTTGCGAGGGCCCGATCGCACGCGGCCAACGCGCCTTGCACGTCGCCGAGTTCGCGCAGAAACTCGCTCACGCGCGCTTCCGCCTCCATCTGCATCACATGCAGCCGTGCGCTACGGGCAATCTTGGCGGCTTGTTGGGCCACGACGAGTCCGCGCGACAGCCGCCCTTCGTCGAACTCGTAGCGAGCGGTTCGGAGAAGGCCCAGACAAACGACCCGCGGCGTCGCGTGCCGCCTCGCGAGCCGCCGAAGCGAATTCAAGTGCCGGACGCGCTCCCGTCGGCGTCCGAGCATTCGGTAGAGGCTTTCGAGCGCCTCCTCGGAGAGTATGGCGCGGCTGTCGTCCGAATCGAGGTGCGCCATCGATCGAAGGTAGTACCGGATCGCGATCGGGATCTGGTACGCGGTGCGCGCTGCGGCCGCAGCTTCGAGATAAAAGAAGGCCGCTCGTGCCCGGCTTTCGCCGCGCGAGAGGTGTCGTGCAACGATCGCGGCCGAAAGACCGCGCGCGAGCGATGTCCCGGCCAAGTGCTCGCCGAGCGTGCGATGCATGCGGACGCGATCGTCGCGATCGAGTGCGGCGTAAGCCACTTCGCGCGTCAGCGGATGCCGAAAGTCGACGAGCTCCCCCTTTCGGTCGCAGACGCCACGCGCACAGAGCCGAACGATCGCTCGATCGTCTTCCTGCGACGTCAGTTTGACGATGTCTGCGACGGGAAGGGGACCGCCGGCGATCGCAAGCCAATCCACCACGAGGTGCTCGGGCCCGGGCAGCTCGCGGATTCGGTCTCCGAGAAGCTGTTCGATGGTCGAGGGGAGAGCCGCAAAGCCCGCGTCGTCGCGCTCCGTTCGGACCAAGTTGGCGACTCGATCTCCGGTGGATCCGGTGCCTTCACGGATCTCGAGAGCTCCGCGCTCCAAGAGCGCGTCGACCATCTCGAGAAGGAAAAACGGATTTCCGCCGACCTTGGGGAGTAGATCCGCACACACTTGCCGCGCCCCGTCGCGCACACCCAGGCGCGTTTCCACGAGCCGAACTTGCTCGTCGGAGGTCAGGCTTCGGAGTTCGACACGCATCAATTCTTGGGTCACGTGAGCGACGCGTTCTTCCGGCCTCGTCACCAGGAGAAGAAAGATGGGCAACGGCTCGCCTGTGTGCGCGACGTCCACGAGCAAGTCGAGGCTCGCCTTGTCCGCCCAGTGCATCCCTTCGACGAGAACCACGAGCGGCCCGGCGAACGCGATGGCCGCGAGCAGGCTCCGGGTGCCGTCCAGTATCTGCTTCTTTCGCGCGTGAGCGTCTTCCTCCGCCCCAGTGCCCATTTGACGATTGGTCGCGAGCTCGGCGAGGCGGGCTACCATCGGGCTGGACACAGACTCTTCGCCGGAGGCTACGCCGCCGACCTTCGCAATGAGGGCTGCGACCTGATCGAACGGCTCTTCCCCCGACGTGCCGATGGCCTGTCGCACCAGCTCGGCGACCACCGCGTACGGTACTTCCATCGTGACGGGTGTGCACTCGACATGCAGAAGGCGAGAAATCGGCGGAAGCTCCCCGAGAAAGGTCGCAACGAGGGCCGTCTTGCCGATACCCATCTCGCCGATCACGGCGCGGCAGACGAGCTGTCCGGCGCCTCCGCGACTGAGCACCGCATCGTGAAAGGCAGCGTGCAAGTCGGCTTTTTCGGCGTCGCGTCCGACCAGATCGGTGGCGCCCCCTTGCAGTTCCAGCCGCTCCTCGCGCGAGAGGCTCCGCTCGAGGGCGTAGACACGCATCGTGTGGGGGACCTCGACGTCGTTGGCGAGCGCCGGCTGGGGGTCGTCCAGCGTGAGGCTCGGCACGTCGCCCCAGCGGAAGTCGCGCCGAATGAGTCGGTAGACGCCACCGGCCACCCACGTGCGACCGGGCGCGGCTGCCTCGCTGAGAAGCTCGGCGAGTCGTGCGGCCGGTTCGAGAAGAACGTACTGAACCAAGTGCCCCTGCAAATCGCGGGTGCCGCTCGCGACACCTCGCACGATTCCGATCGCCGCCGCGACGGAGTACGGGCGATCCTCGATGAAGCCTGAAATCGTCTCATGGACATCGAGCGCGAGCTGGGCGGCGTCGCTCGCCGCGCGCGAGGGGTTCGAGGAGACGCCCGAAACTGCCGCTGCGGTCATGGTCGCGCGCCCGATGGCCCCGTCCATCCCGCTCACCCAACCCCAGCGCATTCCGCGTTTGAAGGCCAGATCGTCGAGCGTGCTGCGCAGCTGATCCAGCATTCGGCGCGGCATGCCCGGGGCATCCAGTCCGTGAAGGCGCAAGCTCAACACCGCGACATGTCGAACCTCGCGTCGCGCGCCCGACGACGGAAGTCTCCGCCCGTTCGCTCCGAACGACGCTTCGACCGGTGCGCCCGGCTCGCGCCGGCTGCCGGGATGGGCTTCGGCGAAGCTTCTTGCGAGCGGCACAGCGGCCTGAGTGCGTGCATCGTCGGGTCTCTGTCCGAGCGCAGTGGGTACCTCGCCGGCAGGGATCCGTCCGACGATCCGGGTCAGCGTCGCTTCGAGCTGAGCCGCATCGATCAGCTCACCCTGGCGGACGATCGCCGTGCCGATGGCAGCGGCCATCTCACGCGCGGTTCGATAACGATCGTCGCGGGGTCCGGCGAGTGCCTTCAACACAATCGCCTGCAGCTCGCTTGGAATTTCGCTCGCGTAAGTCGAAGGCGGCTCGATGATTCCCGATCGAACGATGTCGATCAGGGCTTCGCCACCCAGTCCTCCATGAATGGGTCGTCCCACCAAGATCTCCCACAAGATCACCCCGAGCGAATAGACGTCACCCCGGCGGTCCACCGTCTCGCCGCGGGCTTGCTCGGGCGACATGTATCCGAATTTGCCTTTGAGGACGCCTTGCTCCTCGGCGAACAGGCGCGCACTCGCGATCCCGAAGTCCGCGATCTTGACCGTGCCTTCGAACGACAGAAGGATGTTCTGCGGGCTCACGTCGCGGTGGACGATGTCGAGTGGTTGGCCGGCCTCGTCCTTCTTCTCGTGGGCGTAGTGCAGTCCCTTGGCGGCCTCGGCGATGATCCACGCCCCGACCCACGGGTCGATTCGCGCGTCTTTGGACTTGGCGGAGGTCATCAGCTGCCCGAGGTCGCAGCCTTCGACGTACTCCATGGCGAGGAGCAGACCTTGGTCGCCAAAATCCTGAAACTCGTAGACCTGCACGACGTTCGGGTGGTTCAGCCGTGCGGCCAGACGGGCTTCCTCGATGAACATGGCGCGAAAGCGCCGTGAGCTCCCGTGTGCCGGTAAGATGCGCTTGAGAACGAGGACCTTGTGCGTACCCTCGGCGCCCAGTTTCTTCGCGAGGAAGACTTCAGCCATGCCGCCGGCGCCGAGACGGCGCACCACATCGAACTGTGCGATTTCCTGCGGGGCAGCCGCCGGCGGCGTCTTCGACATCTTCTAACGCAACGACGTTAGAAGCTTATATCCTGGGTGCCACCTCGCGCGAGCCAAACCCCCACGCTAACCTCTGCCGTCGTCCGGTTACCGTCCCCATGGGTGAAAAGCTTGCGACCCGACCCGAGCCCACCGCGATCGGCACGCTTGCGCGCAGTCCGCTCATCCATCTGCTCTTGTATTTTCTGGAGAAGGAGCTCTCGGGAACGGTCGAACTGGCGACCCCGGACGGTCGAAGCGCCACACTGCTGTTCCAGCGCGGTCGCCCATCGAAAGCCCGCACGGGTGAGCCGGTTGCGTACCTTGGCCGCGGTCTCTTCGATCTGGGCCTTCTCACGGAACAACAGCTGGCGACTTCGCTCGCCGAACTCACGACGGCGAAGAGCTTGGGCCCGGCGTTTCACGGGCAAATCCTTCTCAAGGGCGGTCTCATCGACGCCTCTCAGTTGGAAGCGGGGCTGCGCCACCAGATCCTACGCAAGCTGCGCTATGTCGCCTCGTTCTCCGTCGAGACGACGTATGCATACTACCAAGCTTTCGACGGTCTATGCGGTTGGGGGCCCGATCCGGCTACCGCGGGCGAACCGTTCGATCCGCTCGGGATGATATGGCCGTTGCTTCAGGAACGCGCGCCGCGAAGTCACGTCGACGCCGCGCTCGGTCGAATTGCCGGGTCGTCGCTGCGGCTGGTACGCGGCGCCGAGCTGACGCGGCTTGGGATCGGCAAGGACTGCAGCGCGGCCGTCGAGCTGCTCGCCGCGCAGCCGACGCCGGTCGGCGAGCTCCCGGCGATGAGCGGTCTCGACGACGCCAAGACCCAGCTTTTGGTCTATCTGCTGCTGGTGACCAAACAGGTCGAGGTCTTGAAGTCCTCGGCCTCGAGGCCCGGTGCCACTGCGGGTTCGCCGGCGCCCCCTGCGGCGGCTTCGCCCGTGCCGCCGGCGGCCGCACGGGCACCCGTCGCTTCTTCGCCGGCACCGCCGCGCCGCACATCGCGGCCCGCCATCCCGGACGCCGCTCGGCGCCCGCTTCCGTCGATCGCGTCGATTCCCGCCGACCTCGCGCCCGAGCTCGCGGCGAGGTGGAAGGAAATCGTCGACCGAGCCGCGACCATCGATCGAGCCGACTACTTCTCGATGCTCGATCTGGCTCGGGATGCGACCCGCGATGAAGTCGAAACGAAGTTTCTCGCGCTCGCCAAACAGTGGCACCCCGACCGGCTTCCAGCCGAGTTCGCCCTTGTGCGCGACGCCTGCTCACGCGTGTTTTCCCGGATGAGCGAAGCCCGCGCCACTCTGACGGACGATGATCTCCGGGCCCGTTATATGCGCCTGCTCGCCGACGGAAGCGGATCGCCCGAAACTCAGGAGATCGTCGCGAAGGTCGTTGAAGCAGCAACGAACTTTCAGAAGGCCGAGGTCTGCTTCCGCCGCAACGATTACGCGCAGGCCGAGGCATTCTGCTCCAAAGCCGTCGAAGCCGACCCCACTCAGCCCGATTATCTGGCCTTGTTGGCTTGGCTCATCGCGCTCAAACCAGAGAATCAATCGGGCGAGAAGACGCGTGACGCGCTCCAGCTCCTGGACCGCGCGATTGGCATGAGCGCCAAGTGCGACAAAGCCTACTTTTATCGCGCACAAATCTACAAGCGCATCGGCAAAGCCGATGCGGCTTTGCGCGACTTCAGGCGCGTGATGGAGCTCAATCCGCGCAACATCGACGCCGCGCGCGAAGTCCGCCTCCATCGGATGCGAGGCGGCCGCCCGACCTCGAGCGACCGCCCGTCGAAGCAACCTCGCTCGAGCAGTGACCCGTCCAGACCCACCGACGAGACGAAGACCGGACTGTTCGGGCGCCTGTTCAAGAAGACCTAGAGCCCGGACGGGTTCCCATCGACGGCGGATGAGGTTCTGGCTGAGCTTGGAGCGAGCGCCGAGATCGGCTCGGGCCGGTCCGCGACGCCGAAACCATGGCCCCCGTCCCCAACGTCACACGGTGACGACTGCGCCCGGTCCGATCGACGGCACCGGCTCGCGTTCGACCAGATACTCGAACTCGGCACGGAAACGATCCGGGGTCGTATTGGCTGCCGCCGCGAGCTTCGCGAGCTCTTGGGCGTCTTCCAGATCCGACTTCTTCAAGCGGAGCATGTAGGCATAGGCGATTCGGTAGCGATCGCTGTCGACGTCGACCATTCGGACGCGCATGCGCCCGGTCTGCGGGTCCATGATGCTGTCGAAGGGCACGGGCGCGAATCGACCTTGCTGGATCGAGACAAGCACGTTGGACCCCCCCTCGATAACGTGCTTCGCGGCGCAATATCCGAGGTCGCGCGTATACTCGAGGTCGAACGGGATGGGGTCCGCGGAACGCACTTCGTAGCCGATGTTTTTTGCGACGATGGTCGGCTTGATGCCCATCTCCGCGAGACGGGCGCGGACGCGGGTCTTGAGCACATCTCCAAAGCTTATTTCCTCCAGCCGGACGTGCCCGTGTTCGTCGCGCTCGGCCGTTTCGATCTCCGCCATATCCTCGGGCGGAACGAACTCGGCCAGTCCTTCGGCGAGGACCACAACGCCATCTTCTCGCCCATAAGCCAGCCGCTTGATGATGCAGCCGGCGACGATGTCGACGATGGTTTTCAGTCGGATGCTGCGCGTCCGGAATTCCTCGGGGATGAGCGTGAGCGTCGCGCCGGCCGCCTTGCCTATTCCCAGTGCGAGGTGGCCCGCCTTGCGCCCCATGGCGACGACGAAGTACCAGCGTCCGGTCGTTTTCGCGTCCACCATCAAGTTGTGGACGATGTCCACGCCGAGGGCGCGAGCCGTTTGGTATCCGAACGTCCAGACGTCGTGGGGCAAGTCAAGATCGTTGTCGATCGTCTTTGGAACGTGAACGACGCGCAACCGGCCGCCGGCCGCCTGCGCCAGTTTGTATGCGGTGTACGCCGTGTCATCGCCGCCGATCGTCACGAGCATGCCGATGTCCAGCCGTTCGAAGGCTTCGAGGACGTGGCGCATCGCCTCCGGCCTCTTGGTCGGGTTTGCGCGGGAGATTCCGAGCATGGAGCCGCCCCGGAAGTGGATTCGGCTCGTGTCGCCGATCGTGAGCGGGACCACGCGCGACGTGTCTCCCGTCATCACCCACCGAAACCCCTCGGTAATGCCGAGGACTTCGACGTGTGAAAGGCACGCGCGGATGGTCGCGGCCCCAATAACGCTGTTGATTCCCGGCGCCGGACCTCCGGCGACGGCGATGGCTAGCTTGCTGCGATGGGTCACGTGGGCATTCTCTCACGAGACAGGAGGGCGGCGCGAGCCGTTGCATCATGTGCCGCTCTCGTGGTTTAAGGCGTGGCCTTTGTGTGTCTTGGCCCGTCGTCGCTGCCAAACGCCTCGAGCGAACCACGCCGTTGCGGCCGCGACGAGCCCTCCAGCGAACCATGACCGTGGCATGCGACGACGACCCGATGTCCGTACCGAATGCGGCAAGGTCAGCTGGACGGCACGTCGGTCCGCCGTCATCACGGCTTCCGTCGTGGCGCTTGCGGCGACAATGCGGCCGATCTCGCGGTGTCCGCGAGGTAAGGCGCTCAAGTAGTACAAGGTCGCCTCGACCGAATCTGCATCGTCTGGACACGCGTAGCGCGCGGTGAGCACCAGGCCGTCGATTTCGCTCAGAGACGCTGCCTCAAAGGTCGCTGGACAGCGATCGCCGTCGGCGGTGAAGTCGACTCCGTCGAGGATGAACCTTCCGAGGTCGCCCCGCGCCGCGGCCACGTCCTCAGCCGTCACCACGCCGTCGTGATCCCGATCGAGCCAGAGGGCGCCCAGCGGCTCGGAGCTCGCGAAGACGAACCGAGCCTGCACCCGTCCATCGGGCTGGACCGTGAAATCGGCCGTGGACAGTCCAAGCGTGTGCGACCGCGCGAACGATGGCAAAATGAGCGCTCCGATGACGAAGGCGATGACGAAGGAGCGCGCGCTCGAGCTGGGCATGGGTCCGTTCGACACAGCAGACTTCTACAACGCCGACCCCGGCGAGCGTAGGGTCGCGGGCTCGTTGGGGTGCGACCGTGACCGGGTCGATCTCTCGACCGAGGCGGGGCTCGCGGCACGTCTCGGCCCTCTTGCCCGGCGCGGAACTCCAACCAACGGGAACCGCGCGCCGTGATGCTCGCCCCCCACGCGCATTCCATCGATCTGGACTCGGTGATCGCACATTTCCGCGAGCACGGCTGGGCGCGGGTCGGTCATGTTGCAAGCGATGCATTCATCGCGGCGATCCGTGCGCGTTGCGACGACATCATGCTCGGTCGAGTGATCGACCCGCGTCTATTCTTTCAGCATGATTCGCACTCTGGACGCTACGAGGATCTCGTCTTTGGCCGTGGCTGGGAAGGGCCGAGCCTCGAGTACCGGAAAATCGAGAAGCTGGAAGTCGATCCGCTATTTCGCGCATGGCTCGCGAATGGGCTTTTCGAACGGATCGCCCGACGCCTGGTGGGACTCGATGTCTCCATCTATCGGGCGACGCTGTTCACCAAGGGAGCGCGCGGCGGGACCGACCTGCCGTGGCACCAGGATGGTGGCAGCTTCTGGGGCCTTGACCGCGATCCGGAGCTGCAAATTTGGACGGCCCTCGACAACGCTCCGATTGAAGCGGGCTGTGTCGAAGTGCTCGACGCGAGCCACTCGGGTGGTCTCGCGCGCCCCTTCGGTGGAATGATCCCGGCCGAGATTCGCGAGCGAGTCCGCCCCGACGAGCGCAAAGTCTCGCTTCCGGCGCGCGCCGGCGAGGTGCTCCTCATCCACAACTATTTGTGGCATCGCTCCGGTCGGAACCTGTCGGGACGCACGCGGCGGGCCTTTACGGCCACGTACATGCCCGCTGCGACCCGTTGCTTGCGTAAGCGCACCGCACCGCGCACGTTCGTTCGTGTATTCGAGGGTGTCCCGCTGCGGTAGAAGCTGGGAATGACGATTCGCGAACTGTTTGCCACGAAGTCGATCGACGAGCTTCGCGAGCAGGCGGCTCGCGAGCATGGTCTCAAGCGATCGCTCACGAGCGTGGATCTCGTGCTCCTCGGCATCGGAGCGATCATCGGCACCGGCATCTTCGTGCTGACCGGACGCGCCGCCGCTGCGAACGCGGGCCCCGCGGTCGCATTGTCGTTCGTAGTAGCCGGCGTTGCGTCCGCCTTTGCGGGCCTTTGCTACTCGGAGATGGCGTCCATGATTCCCATCGCGGGCAGTGCGTACACGTACTCGTACGCCACGATGGGCGAGCTCGTCGCGTGGATCATCGGCTGGGATCTGATCCTGGAGTATCTCGTGTCGGCGGCTGCGGTGAGCGTCGGGTGGTCCGGATACGTCGTCGCATTCTTTCACGACACGTTCGGCATCGACCTGCCTACGGCGTGGACCCGCGCGCCCACCGTGTGGCAGGGCGATCATTTTCGGGCGACCGGTGCGTACCTCAACGTCCCAGCCGTGCTCGTGGTTCTTGCGGTGACCGCGCTCCTCGTGCGCGGGATCCGGGAGTCGGCGCGCTTCAACGCAATCATCGTGGTCGTGAAGGTTGTGGTCGTCCTGCTGTTCATCGCGTTTGCGGCGCGCTTCGTGCGCACGGAAAACTGGCACCCGTTCGTGCCCCCCAACGAAGGGCCTTTCGGTCGCTTCGGCGCCTCCGGAGTGCTGCAAGGCGCAACGATGGTTTTCTTCGCTTACATCGGATTCGATGCCGTCTCGACGGCGGCGCAGGAAACGCGAAACCCGCAGAAAGATCTTCCGATCGGCATTCTCGGTTCGCTCGCCGTGTGCACCGTCTTGTACATCGCCGTCTCGCTGATCCTGACCGGCGTCGTCTCCTACAAGAGACTCAGCGTGCCGCACCCGATCGCGCTCGGCGTCGAAGCCACCGGACAGCTGTGGCTCGCCACCGCCGTCGAGGTCGGGGCGATCGCCGGTCTCTCGTCCGTCATGCTCGTCATGCTCCTCGGCCAACCGCGAATTTTCTTCGCCATGGCCAACGACGGGTTGTTCCCGGCGGGCGCAGCGAAGATCCATCCGCATTTTGGCACGCCGTACGTGACGACGATCATCACGGGCAGCGTCTGCGCCGTCGCGGGAGGCGTATTGCCGATCGATATTTTGGCCGAACTGACGAGCATTGGAACTCTGTTCGCGTTCGTTCTCGTGAGCATCGGCGTGATGATCTTGCGGCTCAGGCGGCCGGACCTTCCGCGCGCCTTCAAAGCGCCGGGCGGGCCTTTTGTCGTTCCGGTTCTGGGTGCGCTGACGTCCGGATTGCTCATGTACACGGCCACGACCGCTACGATCATCCGGCTATTCGTGTGGATGGCATTGGGCTTGGCCGTGTACTTCGGCTACGGCCGGAAGCGCTCGAAGCTGCGGCGACGCATCCAGGCTGACGCCGCGCGGGCGCCCCAGTAGCGGGTCGATTTGCGCGCGGGGCGAAAACCCGTCAAGAAGGGGGGGTCCGTTGCCTTCCGTGATCCTTCGCGAGCGAATACGCCAGCGCTTGGCCGAAGAGACCGGCCGGATCGCCAAGCAGGCTCCCTTCACGGTCGCCCTCTGTTATCCGTCGCCCTATCGAGTCGGGATGAGCTCGCTCGGGTATCAGCGCATCTATCGAGCGCTGATGGAGGCGCCGGGGCTGGCGTGCGAACGCGCATTTCTCGACGACGAGTGCGAAAGCGACGCGGCGCTCCTGACCGAGCACCCATTGACCTACGAATCGCTTCGACCCATCGACGAACTTCCGGTGATTGCGTTCAGCGTGGCGTACGAGCTCGAGATCGCCGGTGTCGTGCGGATGCTCCGCGCGGCGGGTGTTCCGCCGCGTCGGGCCGATCGAGACGGCACGTATCCGCTCGTCGTTGCGGGCGGCCCGCTCACCTTCTCGAACCCGCTGCCGCTCGCCGGCATCGTCGATGCGATCATCGTCGGCGAAGCGGAGGCTCGCGTGATCGACGCCATGCGAGCGGCGCAGTCTTCCAGCCGGCAAGCGCAGCTCGACTCGCTGGCCCGGATTCCCCACGTCTTCGTTCCGTCCCGGCACGATGTGCTCCCGCCCGTGGGCGCGGTAGACGACGCGCTTTTGCCTGCGTTCTCGGCCATTCGGACCCCGAATACCGAGCTTTCGGACATGTTTCTCATCGAAACCGAACGGGGATGCTCGCGCGGCTGCAGCTATTGCGTGATGCGCCGTTCGACGAACGGCGGCATGCGCATCGTTCCGGCCGACGTGGTGCTCGACACGATCCCGCGAGACGCCCACCGCGTCGGACTGGTGGGCGCAGCCGTGAGCGATCATCCCAAGATTGTGTCGATCGTCCACTCGCTCGCGGATCGCGGTTGCGAAGTGGGCCTTTCCTCGTTGCGGCCCGATCGCCTTGCCGCCGACGCCGACTTCGTCGCGGCGCTCGCTCGCGTCGGGTATCGGACGCTCACGACGGCGATGGACGGGACGAGCGAGCGCGTGCGCGAACGGCTCGATCGGCGAGCTCGTCCGAAGCATCTCTTGAAGTGCGCGGAACTCGCAAAAAAACACGGCATGGATCGTCTCAAGCTCTACCTGATGGTCGGCACGCCCGGAGAGACCGACGCCGACATCGACGAGTGCGTCGAGTTCACGGCGGAGCTTTCGCGAATCCTCCCGCTGGCGCTCGGAATCGCCCCATTTTGCGCAAAGCGCAACACGCCCCTGGACGGTCAGCCCTTCGCCGGCATCCAGGTCGTCGAGCATCGCCTTGCGCGTCTGCGCCGGGGGCTTCGCGGACGTGCGGACGTTCGCGCCACGAGCGCGCGTTGGGCGTGGGTCGAGTACGTGCTCGCCCAAGGCGGCGAGGCCGAGGGATTCGCACTGATCGATGCCGTTTACGCCGGGGGCTCGTTCCGCGACTACGAGCGAGCATTCGGCCGAACAGCAACGGTCGCGCGTCACGCGTTGCCGCTCACTGTCGCGTGAAGGACGGGCGTGACGCGGAGGTCCACCCATGGCAGGGTGAGCGCCCGTGAGGCGCAAAGTCTTCGAGGACTGGAACGCAACTCTCGAGCCGGCGCAGTCCGATGATCCCTCGGATGACGTCGTGAGCTTTCGGTCGCGCCTGCTGGATCGCGACGTCCCCATCGAGCCGACCCTCGCCCACCAACCGGAGGGAGTGCGCGCCGCCGCCATGGCGGCCGGAATCAAATACGAGGGTGTCCTCGACTTCTCGGTGGTCAAGCTCGATGAGCCGGGGGTTGCCGCCGGAGTATTCACCAAGAGCTTGTGCCCGGGTTTCGCCGTTCGCTTCGACCGCGAGGTGCTGGCCGATGGACGCGCGCAAGCCCTTGCGGTCGTCAGCAAGAACGCGAACGTCTTTACGCCCCACGGCGAAGCGGACACGCTCACGACGGCCCGCTGCTTGGCCGGGGAGCTCGGGGTCGACGCGAACGACGTCGTGCTGTCGTTTACTGGTGTGATCGGCGTACCGCTGCCGATGGACAAGGTGCGGGCGGCCATCGCTGGCGTTTCGCGAAAGCTTCGTCCGATGGCGCTCGACGAGGTCTCGCGTGCCATCCTGACGACCGACCGGAGGCCGAAGGTCTGCTCGGTGCGGATCGGCGATGTCGTCGTGTGCGGGCTGGCCAAAGGAGCCGGCATGATCGAGCCGAACATGGCCACCATGCTCGTCTATTTTTTCACGAACGCCGACGTTGCCCCGGCGGCGCTCAACGAGATTCTCTCGGGCGCGGTCGACCGAACGTTCAATCGCCTCAGCGTGGATTCGGACACGAGCACGAGCGACAGCGTCGTCGTGTTTTCGACCCGTCGCGCTCGGCTCGACGACGCATCCCGATCGGATTTCGTTGACGCGGTTCGCTGTATGTCGCTCAAGCTCGCGCGCGACGTCGTGATTCAGGCCGAGGGTGCCACCAAGCTCATCGAGTGCACCGTCCGCCTCGATACGAGCGTCGCGGATGCGGCCATTGTGGCAAAAAAAGTCGTCAACTCTCCGCTCGTGAAGACCGCGATGCACGGAGGCGACCCAAACTGGGGCCGGATCGTCATGGCCATTGGCAAGCCGGACGAACGCGTCGCCATCCATGCGATTTCGCCCGCGGAGTTGACGATCACCCTGATGGGCCACACGGTTTTCGCTCGGTCGGCGGCGATTGAGGTCGATCTGGCCGCTCTGGCACGGACGATCAAAAGCTCGACACGGGTGTTCATCGACGTCAGCATCGGGGCGGGACGGCATGCCGCGACCGTTTGGGGGTGTGACTTGAGCCACCGCTACATCGACATCAACGCCGACTACACGACGTGAGTCGGGTCGCGCCGATTCTCCCATCAGAAGATCAGAACCCGCAGTCCTTCTCCGACGCGCACCGTGCGCGCGAGTGCGGCGTGGTGCACTCGCTTGGCCCAGCGAAGCGCTGCGAGGATCGTCTCGCCATGGGGACGTGCAGACGTCGAGTGAGCGAGACGGCCTGCGATGAGGGAGGCAAGCGTGCAGCCGCTCCCGTGTGTGGGCGAAATGCGAAGACGGCGCGCGCGCAATTCCACCGTGAGGCCGTCGACGACGGCCACGTCCGTCGCATCGGGCCCGGTCATGTGCCCTGCCTTCACCAGCACGACCCGGGGTCCCTCTTGCGCGAGCCGCTGCGCCGCGAGGCGCGCATCGTCGAGGCTTCTCAAGCACGCTCCGAGCAACGCTCGAACCTCGGGGACGTTGAGCGTCACGATCGTCGCGCGCGGCAAGAGGTCGTCTCTCAACGCTGCGGCGGCTTCCTTGGGTAAAAGATGCCCATTGCCCCGGGTCGGTCGCATCGGCGTGTCGACGACGAACGGGATATCGGGGTAGCGTGCCATCAAGCGTACGACTGCACGCACGTTCTCCCGACTGCCGAGGGCCCCGACTTTGACGGCCCGAACGCGCTGGTGCCCCATCACCTCTTCGGCCTGAGCGGTCACCTTGTGGGCGGCGACGGGATACGCCCTGCGCAACCCCGCCGTCGACTGGACGGTCAGAACGGCGATGGCCGCGCATCCGAACGTTCCGGCAGCGGCGAATGCACGTAAATCCGCAGCGATGCCGGCGCCGCCGCCCGGGTCCAGCCCGCCGACGGCAAGCGCACAGGGTAGCGACGACGGCATCGGCACCGATCGTGGCCGCGTCGGGGCCGTACGTCCACCGTCGTTGACAGTTTCGAGCGGGGCCTGTTACTCCGACCAGGATGCGGATGCGCTTCCGCTTGGTTCGTCGCGCCGCATTCGCCGTCGTCGTGGGGACGCTCGGAGTTGCGAGCGGCGCCCGGGACGCCGGCGCTCAGTGCGTCGACGACGAGCTCAAGCAGCAACTGGTCGGCGGCCGTCATTACCGGGGCGTCCAAGAACGCCTCTTCACCAAGGCGTTTCGGCACGAGCTGTCCGCCATGGGCGGGGTCTACGCCGCGGACCTGTACTCATCGAGCTGGCTCGCGGGGGGGGCCTACACGTTCCACTTCAGCGAAGACCTCGGGCTCGAAGCCAGCGTGCAGTTTGCGCGCTTTCGCAGCGCCGTCACGGAATCGTACGAGCGTCGCTACCCCGACATCCAAATCCTCGACCAGCCCGACCAACCTGGAAGATTGTACTTCGGTCACCTCATTTGGACATTTGCGTACGGCAAACTCCGCTGGATGGGCGGCGGAATCAGCCATTTCGACTTCAACCTCGCCGTCGGCGCCGGAGTCACCGACGACTCCACGTCGCTCGGCGTCACCGGCAGCGCCGGGCTCGGCGCAAAGCTCTTCTTCGGCTCATGGTTTGCGCTGCGCCTCGACGTGCGCGATCACGTTCTCGACGAGACTCTCGTGGGCGACCAGCACTTGGTCAACGACGTGCTGGTGACGTTCGGGGCGAGTGCCTTCGTTCCCTTCGGAGGCTGAAGGACGTAGCGGACGGCCGCTTTCGGAGGCACCATCGCATCGTGATCGCGTTGACCCCTACCCGCGGACGCGCGCTCAGCGCCGGGCCCATACTCCTCGCGGTGCTTGTCGCGGGCACTCTCGCTGTCGCGCAGCCATCGAGCCGACCCGCCCGTTCCGGCTCGAAGCCAAAACCCGCGGCATCGGCCGTCGACACGTCGAACGACGACTTCCTGCCAAGCGCCCCTGCGCGAAGCCCGGAGGCGGGAGCGCCACTGGCGTCGGGCGGCGGCGCGATCCCCGCTCCTCCATCGGACGTGACTTCGGATGGTGGGAGGCTATCGCCCCTCAACCCAGCTCCCAACGAATTCTCCGACGGTGGGCCCTCGAAGCCGGCGCCGGATTACGATCGCTTGCTTGCCGACATCGCATCGCTTCGCGCTCGTGTCGCGGCGGTGGGCGACACGCTGTTCCACTCCCACATCGCGATCCGGATCGATTCGAACGGCGACCACGCGCGCATCGCAAATCTCAGCATCTGGCTGGACGATGGCATCGTCTGGACTTCACCGTCGCCCTTCCGGCCGGACGGGTTCATGACGGTGTACGAGCACGCCGTCGCTCCCGGCCACCACGCCGTCGCGGTCGACGTCGAGCGGCGTGACGATCGAAACGATGCATTTCGCTCCTCGCAGCGTTCCCGCTTCGTCGTCGAAGTTCCGAGCGATCAGAGGCTCTTGGTCGACTTGAGTCTGTGGGACGACTCGAACATGGGCGCCGATTTCCCGTCCGATCACGAAGGGCGCTACGACATCCGTGTCCGGGCGCGCGCGAAGGCGGCGCCGCTTTCGAGGTAATGGGTATGCGAGCGCTTCTCGTACCGATCCTCGCATGGCCGCTTTGCGCCGTGGTCGTAAGGGCCGAGCCCGAACCATCGGGCCCGTCGACTGTGAGCGTGACCGCAACACCCGCCCCGACTTCGGAGACGACGACGGACTCACTCTTCGCGGAGGCCCTTCGCGCCTATCACGCCGCGCTGCTCGCGCGCCATCTCGGCCAAACCGAAATCCGCCGCGAGGACATCGGATCGCGCGTTGCCGAGGCCGAAAATCTCGTGGCTTCCGGGCGCGTCGACGAAGCCGTCGCTCGACTCGTAGAGATCGTCGAAAATGCCAATTTCGATCTGTTCGTACGCACCGAAGAAGGCCGGGCTGCTCTCTTTCGCTTGGGCGACGCCTTGGCCACCGCCGGAATCGCCGAACCGGCGCGGGTCTACCTCCGAAGGCTCGTCGACGCGAAGGACGCCTGGAGCGGCTTCGGGTCCGCTCAACTGTGGGCGAGGCGTGCGGTTCGGCGCCTCGTCGACATCGCGCTCGACACGGCTCGATTCGACGAGGGGGCGCGCGACATGCAGAACGTTCCGTCCGGTGCGTCCGAGGAGGTCCGCGGCGAGATTGCGTATATGAACGGTCACGCCGAGGAAGCCGCCGGCCATCCCGACGCTGCGCTCGCGGCGTACGCGACGGTGACGCAGCGGAGTCGGTTCTGGGCGCAGGCTACGTACTTGTCTGCGCTCATCCAAGTGGAGAAGGGCAACTTGAAGCGGGGCGAAGAGCTGCTCTGCAAGGTGGCCGACCCCAAGCGCAGTGCGGCGACGACCCCGGTGTTCGCCGACGAGAAGTTCTTCGCGGTTCGAGACCTCGCCCGCCTCGGACTGGGCCGGGTCGCGCACGAGCAAGGACGCAACGACGACGCGCGTTACTACTACTACCTCGTGCCCCAGGACTCGGATCGCCTCGCCGAGGCACTCTACGAGGCCGCCACAACGCGCTACGAGAAGAAGGATTACGACGGCGCCCGAGATCTTCTCGATGAACTCGCGGCGCTTCGTTTGCACCACCGGTACGAGGACGAAGCCTGGGTGCTCGGGGCGTGGGTGGACCTGGCGCGCTGTCGATTCGTGGACGCCGACAAGGAACTCACGGAGTTTTTGGCGCGTTACGAGCCGGTTCGCGACGCGGCCCGGCGCATCGCCGAGAGTGACTTGGCGACGCAGCGATTGCTCGCCGCCGTGCACTCCGGCGTGGACGCGGGCGGGGCCGAGGTCGGTGTCGGTACCGCCGACGGCGTGCGGACCATCGCCGCGCTCGTCCGCGTCGAACCGGAGTACGATCGGATCCTGCGTCGTCGGGCCGTCCTCGAGCGCGAAGCATCGGGATTGGCGTCCGCGATGGCGGCGGTCCGCGAGATGCAACGTGCTCTCGCCACCAACGGCGGCGTGCGGCCTGCGGCCGAGTTCGCGCCGGAGAGCGCGCAGAAGGTCGGTGAAGCGCGCGACGCCCTCCACGGCGTCGAGCAACAGCTCGCTGACTTGGACGCGACGCGCATGCCGGCCGCCGAGATCGGGCTCATGCGCCGGCAGCTTGCCGACATTCAGAGGCAACTGCCGAACGACGTCGAGGTCGGCCCTGTGTCGGCCGGAGGGGGCGCCCCGGGCGCCGATCTACCCGACTTGCTCGGAGCCGACGCTGCCAAAATCGTGCAGCTTCAACGGCGCGTCGCTCTCATGCGCTCGGCGCTGGATGGCACCGAGCGCATGTTGGCCAAGGACGCGCTTCATCGCCTCGATCTGCGACTCTCTCGTCTGCTGCGCCGTGCGCGATTGGGGCGAATCGAGAGCGTGCTCGGACGCAAGCGCGCGCTCGAAGTGGAGGTCGAAGCGATCCGACTCGGCTACTTGCCGCAGGATGCCGTCGATTCACTCGATGCGGCCCGCTACCTCGAAGACAACGAGGAATACTGGCCCTTCGAAGGCGATGACTGGCCCGACGAGTACGTTGGGGGCGAAGTCCAATGAGCGAGATGGGTAGCGCGCTGTAGCCCAGGCTTGCGTGTGTGCCTCGGGATCGGCCCCGAGGCACCGCACGCTGCCTAGTCCCCCGGAAACGGAAGTTCCTGGGCGGAACTTCTGTGCTTCGCCGACGCCTTCGGCGTCCTCCGGGGGACTCGACCTTTTCCTTGGGCTCCGCCCAAACCCCTCGAAGTCGCTCCCGCGACTTCGCTAGTCCCCTGGGCTCGCTCTTCTCAAAGGAATCACCTTTCCAGGGGACTAGCGCGGACCGTTGCTGCCACAAACCCCGGCGTGGCCCCCGCCGCCGCAGGTCTCGCCGGCCGGGCATGTGCCGCACTGCAGCAGGTTGCCGCAGCCGTCTCCGGCCGGCCCACAATTGTACCCGAGGGTCATGCACGTGTACGGGGTGCAAACGCCGCCACCGCACACGCCCGGCGCGCCCCCGCCGCCGCACGTCTGGCCGGCCGGGCATGTGCCGCACTGCAGCAGGTTACCGCAGCCGTCTCCGGCCGGCCCGCAGCTGATGTGTTGCTGAACGCAGGTCTCGGGTACGCAGGCGCCCGCGTCGGGAGCGCCACATACCCCTGGCGTGCCGCCACCTCCGCAGGTTTCGCCCGCGGGGCAGGTGCCGCATCCGCCCGCGATCTGATCGCCGCAGCCGTCTCCGGCCGGGCCGCAGGAAAGATGCTGCTCACTGCACGTGATGGGAGTGCAGGTGCCGCCTTCGGGCGCACCGCACTGACCCGGAGTGCCGCCGCCGCCGCACGAGAGCCCCGTCGGGCAAGTCCCGCAGTCGAGCGAATTGCCGCAACCATCGCTCGACGGTCCGCACGCCAACCCCTGCTCGACGCAAGTCTGCGGCCGGCACGCGACCACCGCGGGCTGCACGCAGGACGCCAGATCGAAGAGCATGTACTCGAGGATCTTCTCCTGAGGAGTGAACCCCGGCGCACATTCTCCGGGAAACGTCCGTTCCGCCACCGGCAAGGTGTTTACGGTCACGTTCGCGACGTGGAAGTCGCTGTAGATCGCGTGTCCGCACTGCAACGTCCCTGCGTCGGCGACGGGGACCGGCGTATTGAACGTGAAGTGCTCGACGAGCGCGTCGCCGAAGACGGCGGAGGTCTTGTTCTGATCGTTGCCGTCGATCCAGTCGACCGACGTGGGCGGGACGCTAGCGACATCGAACCGGGGACTGGCTATCGAAACCTCGGGCCCTTCGACGCCAGTCCCGGCGGGTGGGGGCAGGTTGAAGGGGAGGACGTTGTACGGGGCCGCGGGCGTGCATACTCCGGTCGAGTTCGAAAGTGCGCAAACGTAGTTGAGCCACTGATAGAACACGCCGGCGTGGAGGGGGGCGGCGACGATGGGCGGTTGGGGCCTCACGTTGAGCGTCCACGGCCCGTTGCCGGGGTTATCCGCGTCGTTGGTTCCGTTGGGGATGTCCCAATTGGCGACCGCGTTGAACTCGCCGTTATTGCGAAGCCACGAATAGCTGTAGTGCGTCGCGAAGAAGTGACCGCCGGAGTCCGCGTAGGTGACCAGGTTTGCGAGTTCGGCCGGCGTCTTGGTCGCGGGCGCTCCCCAGCAGGGGAACAGGATTTGGTCGTAGTTCAAGTAGGTGGCGGTGCCCATGAGGCTCGCTTCGGGATTCGCGTTGGGCACCGTCGCGCCGGGGTTGCCCCCGTTGCTTCCGGCCCCACCCGCGTAGACGTGAATGCGACCGAGCGGGGTTCCCGCGGCCGGCGTGTTCGACGTGAACTGGGCCTGGTCCACGCCGAGCTTGAGCAGCACGCACTCCAGCGCGTCGACGTTGCCGGTCGACACCGCCGTGAGTGGAATGTCTCCTTCGCCCGGATTGCGGGGCAAATTGAGGATGCCCGCCGGCAGGCCGACCGGTGCAACAGGCGAAGTCGTGCACGCCGTTGGCGTTGCGATTTGGAACTCGCGCCGCCACCGTCCGAGCTGAATCACGATGGATATCGGGGTGCCTGCGGGCGGCGTCGGTACGCCCGAAAGCGTGAACGTGCCGTCGTAGTTCGTGTAGGTCGAGACCAGCGGGGAGCCGCTGACGTCGGCCGCGCATTGGGGGCACTGGCCGGGCGTGACGCCGGGTGTGAACGCGGTGAGCGGGGAGTTAGGAATGTACACGAGGACATTCGGTACGGGGTCCGGCGGGAACGGCAGGGGATTCGCAGCCAAATTCGGGTTGAGAAACCTGGAGATACCGGCTTCGACTCGACCGGTGAGCACCGTGGTCGTCCCGCCGTCGCAGCTCTCTTGATACGGGCAAAGCCCGCCGTCACCGGGGCACGGGTGGCCGCACTGGCCGGCCGTACCGGCTCCGCCACAGGTGTCGAGCACGCCGCAAACCCCGCACTGAAGAAGGTTGCCGCAGCCATCTCCGATCGACCCGCAATTGTACCCGAGCCCGCTGCAGGTGTCGGGAGTGCAGGGATGGACCGGTCCGCCATCGGCGCCGTATCCGGTGGATCCGCCGCACTTGTTGGGCCCGGCTCCGCCGCAATACTCCGGCATGGTGCACGAGCCGCACTGCAGAAGGTTGCCGCAGCCATCCCCGACCGGACCGCAATTGTCCAAGAGTGCGGCGCAGGTGGTGGGCACACAGGTATTGATGGGTCCGCCGTCGGCGCCGTATCCGGTGGATCCGCCGCACTTATTGGGGCCGGCTCCGCCGCAGAACTCCGGCATGGTGCACGAGCCGCACTGCAGAAGGTTGCCGCAACCATCCCCGACGGGACCGCAATTGTCCTCGAGCGCGGCGCAAGTGGTCGGCGTACAGATCGGCCCGCCGTCCGGGCCGAATCCGGTCGAACCGCCGCACCTGTTGGGGGCGGCTCCGCCGCAGTAGTAGGGTGCCGCGCACGAGCCGCACTGCAGAATGTTGCCGCAGCCGTCTCCCACCGGGCCGCAATCATCACCGAGGCTCTCGCACGTTTGTGGGGTGCATGTCGCGCTGGCCGAATCCTGGGGTCCGCCATCCAAGGGTCCGCCGCACCGGCTGTACCCGCCGCCGCCGCAGTACTGGGGTGCAGGACAGGTTATGGCTCCCGCATCGACTCCGGCGTCGGCCGCAAGAGTGATCGGCGCGCCGCCCGGCCCTTGGCCGCACGCCAGGATGCCGTTGCAACCGTCGGACGCCAAGCCGCAATCGTAGCCTAGGTCCTCGCAGGTGCTGGGAATGCAGGTCGCCTGCGGTCCGCCGTCCAACCGTAGTCCGCACCGGTCGTACCCGCCGCCGCCGCAGTACTTGGGTGCGGGACAGGCCGTGGCTCCCCCATCGACTCCGGCGTCGGTTGTCGCAAGAGTGATCGGGCCGCCGTCCGGCCCTTCGCCGCACACCAGGATGCCGTTGCAACCGTCGGACGCCGGGCCGCAATCGTAGCCTAGGTCCTCGCAGGTTTGCGGAGTGCAGGTCAGGCTCCCATCCGGCGCTCCGCCTTCCGGCGCTCCGCCGTCCCCTATACCGCACAGGCTGTACCCGCCGCCGCCGCAGAACTCCGGCATCGCGCACGAGCCGCAATCGAGCGTGCCTGTACACCCATCGCCGTTCATACCGCAATTGTAATTGCGACTTGCGCACGTCTGCGGCACGCATTGGCTCGCACCGGCCTCGCCCCCGGTGATCACCGGTTGGGTCGCGCTGTCGCTCACCCCGGAGGTCGCGCTGTCGCTCACCCCGGAGGTCGCGCTGTCGCGCGCCGACCCGTCCGGGGGAAACGTGCTGCCCTCGCCGGAAGTGCCGCACGATGCCGCCGTGAGCCCCGTGAGGCTCACCAGCAAGAACATGAATACGACTCGGCCCACTTCGCGCGTACGCATCGGGCAGCTCTCCCACTCTCTTGATGACGTTCGCAAGGTACACGCACCCGCGCGCGGCCCGCACGACGAAACGCATCATTATGATGCGTCCCACCGATTCAGCAACGCCCGCGGGCGCCCCACTCGCACGAATCGCACGAATCCGACCGAAAGGAGCCTGGGCCGCATCGCCATCGGCCGGTCGACCCGGTAGCATGACCTCGAATTGTCATGCGGATCGGTGCGCTCGCCGGAATGGCCGGTTCGTGGATTTTCTTGGGAGGGCTCGCAGGTCCGTCCTTTGGGGCGGACGTCAAGCGGGTCAACGCCAAGGGGGCTCAGTCCGCCGGGACGACGCCGGGGGGGGCGCCGGGCCTTTCTGGCGGTGCGATCCAGCCGGCGGCCGAGCGGACTCTTCCGGGAAGCCCCAAACAACCCCTGAGCGGGCGGGGCGCGGCGCAGGGGCCGCCGCACGAGGGGGTGGCCGGGGAGCCGGCCATTCGCGGCCCGAGAATTCCCGACGCTTTGCGAGTCCAGCTCAAGGCCCGACTCGATGCGCGGGTCTCCGCCGACCTCGTGAAGACCAAGGAGCTGCGCGTCGAAGCCATCGATCTGCTGACCCGGTTCATCGCCGAGGCCCCTCGAGACGCGCGCGAGATGCCCGAGGCCCTCGTTCGGCTGGGGGAACTGCAGTGGGAAAACGAGCGCGAAGCGTTCGTCGCGAGGTTCGAGGCCTGGGACAAGAAACCGGTCGACCAGCGCGGTCCTGCGCCCGAGCTCGAATACAGGGCTCCACGCGAAATGTTCGGGCGCGTTCTGCGCGACTACCCGTGGTTCGACCAGTACGACCTCACGCTGTACGTAGATGGGTTTCTCGCGTTCGAACAGGGCAAAGAGGACGAGGCCCGTGAACGATTCGAGCGCATTCTGCGTGACTACCCGCAGAGCCGCTTCGTCCCCGACGCGCACATGGCGAAGGCGGAGTCGATCTTCAACGGCAAGTTCGACTACGCTGGCGCGCTTGCCGAATACGACCGGGTACTCGGATACAAGAGCCAAATCGACCCCGCCCTTTATGGCCTTGCGCTCTTCAAGAGCGCGTGGTGCTACTGGCGCCTTGGCAACAACGAAGAGGCGGCGCGCCGCTTCGTGGGGGTCTTCGAGGCGACCGATACCGGCGCCCCGGCGCGCGGCGGCCGCACGGGGGTCAGCGCGGCCGACCGACGGCAGCTCGACGAGTTGCAAGGCGAGGCCCTCAAATACGTGGTCGAGGTCTTCAGCGAGGACGAAAGGAACACCGCCCAGGACCTCTACGCGTTTCTCGAGAAGATCGGAGGCGAGCGCTTCAGCGGCAAGATCGTGCGCGCTCTCGGCGAGCAATTCTTCGACCAGGCGCACTACGAGCGCGGCATCGAGGCGTACGAACTGCTGATCAAGCTCGAACCGACCAGTCGTGACGTAGGGCGGTGGCTGCTCAAGATAGCCGCCGGATACGACGCGCTCGAAGATTGGACCCATCTCAAGACGACGTTCGAGCGAGCGCTCGCGCAAACCACCGGTGGCGGTCCGTGGTCCCGCACGCAGACCGACGCGGGCAACGTGGCAGCGACGACCGCAGCCATCGAAAGGGAGCTGCGCGACGACGCGACGTCCCTGCACGCAAAAGCACAGAGAGACAAGACGAGCACGGCGGAATTCGAGGGTGCCGCCGGTCTGTACGACGTCTACTTGTCGAAGTTCGCTCAAGAGCCAAAAGCCTACGAGGTGCATTTCGATGTCGCCGAAGTCGACTTTTTTCGACTGGGCAGAAACGTCGACGCGGCGACCCATTACCTGGCGGCGGCCCGAGCGATCCCAGCGGGGGAGACGAGTGGTCCGCTCGCAACGACGCGTCACGATGCGCTTTACAACGCGCTCGTCGCGCTCTCTCGCGCGATGGACGCGAAGGTCCCTCCCGAAGGGCGTATGGCTGGCGCCGATCCCATCGATCTGTACGCGGAGGCGCTCGAACTCTACGCGCACTACTACCCCAGGGATGCCGAGCTGCCGGCGATGTTCTACCGACAGGGGCGGTACTTTTTCGACGGCGGCAAGTACGACCTGGCCGTCAAGATTTGGGGCATGCTCATCGAGAAATTCCCGAACAGTGATCCTTCTCGCAACGCGGGAGAGAGCATTCTCGAGTCCTTCAGTCGCGCGAAGAACTACGAGAATATCGAGACCTGGGCCCGACGTCTCAAGGCGCTGCCGAGCTTCAGCGCTGCCAAACAGCAGGAGCGGCTGGACGCACTCATCGTCATCGCGGTCTTCAAGCAAGGCGAGCAGAAGGCCGCCGTCGGCGATCACGCTGCGGCCGCCGCGGCGTACCTGAGGGCCGCCAAGGAGTTCCCCCGGGATGGGCGGGCCGCACAGGCTTGCGTCAACGCCGAGCAGGAAGCAAAACTTGCCGGCGACGTGAAGACGCTCGAAGAAGCGGCGCAACTGGCCATGGGTACGCTGTACGCCAGCCGCCCCGAGTCGCCCGCCGGCGCTTGGATCGCGACGACCACCCTTGAGGCGATGGGCCTCTTTGGAGAGGCCGCCGACGTCGCGGAGCGCATGGCGAGCCTGGGCGACCGCGAACACGCCAACTATGCCCGGTTCGAGCACGAGAAGGATGCGGCCTACAACGCCGTCGTCCTTCGAGAGGCGACCGGCGATCACACGCGTGCAATCCTGGACGGCAAGAAGTTTTTGACGGCCTATGGGGGTACGCCGGATTCCGACGAGATTGTCCTGCAGGTGGGGCGCGCCGAGCAGAGCGCCGGTCATCTGAATGACGCCGCCGAGCTTTATCGGCGTTATCTCGGTCACGCGAAAAGCGTGGATCATCGAACGCAGGGCTTCGTGCTCCTGGCCCAGGTCGAGCTCAAGTTGGGTGACGAGCGATCGGCTGCGACGTCGCTCGATCAGGCGCTGGCATTCGCCAAACAGCACGCGCGCGAGCTGGGTGCCGACGGAAAATATGCTGCGTCGCACGCCCGCTACATGCAGGGCGAACGTACGCTGGCCAGGTTCGAGCAGATTCAAATTCAAGGGGACGTAAAGCAACTCAAGGCGCGTTTGAAGCAAAAGGCCGATCTGCTCCGGGAGGCCGCCAAGATATTTTTCGAGTGCGTCTCCTTGGGAGTCGCCGAATGGACGACCGCGGCGCTCTACCAGATTGGCCATATGTACGAGTCCTTCGCGAAGGCGCTGCGCGATTCGCCGCCGCCGCCCGATGTCAAAACCGAAGATCAAAAAGTCGAATATCAGGCCCAGATCGAGGAATTTGCGGTTCCCATGGAGGAACGCAGCCTGGACGCCTACGAGAACGGCTGGAAGAAGGCGATCGATCTCGGCATCTACAATCAGTGGACCGCCAAGATGCGCGAAGCGCTCGGCCGGCTCAACAGCGAACTTTACCCTCCGTTCCATGAAACGGGGTTCGAAGTCCGGTCGCAGGGTCCTCTGCCGCTTCCCGCCCTCATCGACGCACCAAATCGGTCCCAGGCAGCCGCGAACGAGCCGATCCATCCCAAGGCCACCCGATGAACTCGCGAGGGCGCGCCGTCGTGCTCTTCGCGCTGGGGTCGTCCGCATGCGGGCGTCCGCCGGCCCGTCAGCCGGTCGCCGCCGTACCTGTCGCCGCCGCGGTCGCCCGGTCGGCTCCCGCAGCGTTCGACAGCATGATCCAAGGCGTGCAAGCGTCGAAGGACGGCGACCGCGACCGCAGCGTGGCACTTCTACGCGCCGCGATTCAGGTCGACGGCAATCTGTGGGAAGCGCGCTACGATCTGGGGATCGTCCTGGCCAACGCTGGAGATCTCGCGGGGGCCGAGCACGAGCTCACGATCGCCGCGTCGCCGGCTCCGGACGTTCAGGACGTTGCCGTGGCCTTGGCCGAAGTACGCAGACGCCGTGGCGAATACCCCCTTGCCGCGAAGGGTCTCGCCGATTTCGTCCGGGACCACCCAGGGGCGCTCACGGCGCGGACTCTGCTCGTCGCCGCATTGCGCGAGAGCGGTCAGTTCGACAAGGCGATGAGCGAAGCGCGGGAAGTGCTCGTGCGCAAACCGGGCGACTCGATGGCACTCGCGGAGCTGTCGCTTTTGCATCTTGGCAAAGGAGAGAAGGAAGCGGCGGCGCTCCTCGCCAAACAAGCGCTCGATACGAACCCGAACAGCGCCGTTGCACACCGCGCGACCGGGTTGCTCGATCTCGCCAACGGCGATGACGCAGCGGCGTTCAGCGAATTTCGCAAAGCGGCGCAGGCCGACCCGCATGACACGACATCGAGGCTCAACATGGGCGTCGTGCTCCTTCGGGCGGGTGCCTATGCCAAAGCCGAGGAACAGTACCGTGAGATCCTCCGTATGTCGCCGGATCACACCGAGGCGCAAGTCGGCCTTGCGGCCGCCCTGCGCGGGCAGGCGAACACGCAGCATCCCAAGAGGTTCGAGGAGGCGCGCGACGTGCTCGAGAAGG
>JBEKOY010000007.1:0-95191 GCA_049521295.1 Polyangiaceae bacterium
CCGAAATCGATGATTTTCACGATTGGAGTGTTCGAGGCGCGTTGAGCGAGGAACATATTTTCGGGTTTGATGTCGCGGTGCACGATCCGAAGCGCGTGGGCTTCGGCGAGCGCGTCGCAGGCCTGCAGCACGTAATCCACCGCGCGATCGATTGACAGGGGACCGCTCTGAACGGTGCGGCCCAGATCCTCTCCGATGAGGTACTCCATCACCATGTAGGGGCCGGCGTCGGGGAGAGTGCCGACGTCGTGGACGCGCACGACGTGTTCCGAAGTGATCTGGGCAGCCAACCGTGCCTCCCGCACGAATCGCTCCACAATCACGGGATTCGAAAGCGCTTTCGGCTTCAAGTACTTGATGGCGACCCGCTGCTGCAACGCCAAGTGAGTCGCCACCACGACCATGCCGATACCGCCCTCGGCGATCGTTTCTTCAATGAGATACTTGCCGCCGATGACGGCGCCATTCGCAAATGCGGGCACCCTGCGCTCGTCGCCCGGCGCGGAACTCGAAACGGCCGCTGCGATCGTTGCTACGTCTTTCGCTCCGTGGAGCGACTGGCGCACCGGCCCCCCCGTGCGAACGCGAGACTTCTCGGCCAATATGAACCAGTATACCGCGATTCGCTGCAAATTCGACGAAACGCACGTTCGCGCGGATATCGAATCAACGTGCCCTTGGCCGCATTCATCACCATGACTGCGTGAAGCCGATGGTGTACGGCGTCGTCGGCGTAAGCGATCGGAGAGGCCGCAGTCGGGATCGCTCGCACACGCCCCTTGGTCCGCGCCAGCGACGACCGGCAGACAGAGCGGAGAGGTGGCCGCCGTGCAGCGAGTGTAGCGCGGCCATCTACATGCGCACCGGTGAGCGGAGGTGTCCGGCCTCGATCCCCCATCCGTAGCCCGAGTCAATGCCGACTGCCGAAGCGACCACCGCGGTCTATAGTGACCACCGCGCATGACGTTACCGCTGGTGACAGTCGCGATTCCCTGCCGAGACGCGGAGGCTTACGTCGAGGCGTGCATCCGCTCGGCCCAAGCACAGGACTGGGCGAGCGACCGCCTCGAGATCCTCGTCGCCGACGGAATGAGCGTTGACGCAACTCGCGAGATTCTCGATCGCCTGGCCGCCGAAGACAGTCGCATCCGCCTAATCGACAACCCTGGACGCATTCGGGCCGCGGGCCTGAACGAGTGCATCCGTCGCGCCCAGGGTAACGTCATTGTGCCCATGGACGTTCACGTCGATTATGGGTCCGACTTCGTGAGCCAGTGCGTCGGAGTCCTCGAGCGCAGTGGGGCGGACAACGTCGGGGGCGTCGCGCGGCCCAGGGCGAGGACATTTTTCCAGCGTTGCGTCGCCGCGGCGCTCCGTAGTCCTCTGGGCGTCGGTGGATCGAAGCGCCAGAAGGCCGATCTGGAAGGCTTCGTCGAGAGCGTCAAGTCCGGTGCGTTTCGTCGCAGTGTGTTCGAGCGCGCCGGGTTATTCGACCCCCACGCGATAACCGACTATGACGCGGACTGGAACCAGCGTCTCGCTGCGACGGGCGGGCGTGGTTACCTGAGCCCCGACATCGTGTCGCACTACCACCCACGGGGATCGTGGAGCGCGCTTGCACGGCAGTACTACGGATTGGGCCAAGGCCGGGCGCGGACCCTTCTCAAGCACCGCAGGCTTCCATCCCTTCGTTCGGCTCTCCCCTTCCTCGGGCTGGTCGGGGAGACCCTTCTGCTGGCCGTCGCGCCGCTGAATTTGGGCGGCTTGTCTCTCGCTGCCTATGCGCTGGCGACCGGAGCCGAGGCCATTCGACTCGGCCGATCCGAAGGAGTCGCGGCTATCCCGGTAGTCTGGGCCATCTTTCCGGTCGTTCACGGATGCTACGGCGCGGGTTTCGGTGTCGGATTGGTCAAGTACGCCATTCGACCCGATTGGAGTGAGGCCGAGCGGCTGGCGGCGCCGGATCCTCCCGCCCGGGCCGGCCTGGCCCCATAACAATCGCGGCACGAATTTCGCCTTGGCCGGCAGCTGCTCGAGAGGGGCGGTGCCGCGACAAGCTTCCGACACGGCCACACCGGCGAGCCGCTTCTCGCTGATGGTCTGCGTGCGCCGTCGCTGCCGATCGTCCTCATTGACGCCGGGTGACCGCAACACCGGATAGCGACAAAGACTCGAGGCTGCTCTTGTTTGCCCATTGAAATCGACGGCGCCCGGTACTTGGCGGCCTGGCCCGCATCGTGCGTAGACGACCGCCGACATGATGTCCGTTGCAGAATCTGAGGCGCCGGCGATCGACATCGGAAAGTACCGCGTCGTCGCGGAGCTCGCGAAGGGCGGCATGGGCAACGTCTATCTCGCGATTGCTCAGGGGCCCGGCGGCTTCAACAAGCTTCTGGCGGTCAAGGAGCTCAAGCCGTCGTTTTGCGACGACGAAACCTACGTCGCCATGTTTCTGGAGGAGGCACGGCTCGCGGCACGCCTGACCCACCCGAACATCGTGCAGACCAACGAAGTGGGGTCCGACGGCAATCGCCACTTCATGATCATGGAATTTCTCGATGGTCGCAGCCTGTACCGGATTGGGCGGCACCTCGCGCGCCACGACGGGCTACCCGTTGGTGCGCACCTGCGCGTCATTACCGAGGCGCTCCACGGGATTCACTACGCGCACGAGCTGCGAGGTTTCGATGGCGAATCTCTGGAGATCGTGCATCGCGATGTGAGTCCGCTCAACGTCGTCGTGACCTTTGACGGTCAGGCGAAAGTTCTCGACTTCGGAATCGCGAAATCGGTCGATTCCGCGCTCGAGACCCGTGCCGGCGTTCTCAAAGGCCGCATCGCCTACATGTCGCCCGAGCAGGCATGCGGCGGCAAAGTGGATCGGCGCGCCGACGTGTATTCCGCAGGTGTCATGGTCTGGGAAGCGGCTGCCGGGCAAAGGCTCTGGCCGCAAACGTCGGACGTCGAGATCCTCTCGCACCTTCTGCGAGACGGACCGCCGTCGCTGCGAGCCGCCTGCCCGAACGCGCCACCGGAGCTTGATGCGATTTGCGCCAGGGCGATGGCGAGGCACGTCAATGACCGGTACCCAACGGCGGCCGCCTTGGGCGAGGCGCTCGAGGCGCATCTGGCCCGCCGCGCCGACGCGATGTCGATGCGCGAGATCGGGGCTCTCATCAGCCGATCGTTCCAGGCCGAGCGCGACAAGACCCGCCTGTTGATCGAGGAGGCCGTGTCGCGCGCCCGGGAGAGTCGCCGCTCGGGTACCTTGCCGAGTTTGCAGTCCCCGGTCTCGGGCACGATCGCAGCAAGCGCTTCGCGCTCCGTCGTCACCGAAGTCCCATCACTTTTTCCGGGAAGCCCGTCGAGCGATCCCTCGCTGAGGATTGAGGGATCGGTAGGGGCTCGCGTGTTGAGCGACTCGAACAGCGGTGGTGCAATCGAAGCTCCCAGAGGCAGGGCTCAGATAGCTTGGATCGTCGGAACAGGTGCGGCGTGCGGCGTCTCCCTTGTGCTCGCCGCCGCTTTGGCCGTCGCGGTCGCCCATCGCGGCGGACCGTCGTCGCCGGCGCCGGCCGAGCGCAAGGTATCGACCCCGACTGCTGTGACCTTGCCTGCTGCGGAGCCGGCGTTCGTCACCCTCGCCGTGCGCGTTTCGCCGTCGACCGCCCAAATCGTGCTCGACGGAATGCGCGTCTCGGGCAATCCCTTCCGCGCGCGACTTGCGAAGGACGGTCAGCCGCACCGAATCGCGGCGTCGGCCGATGGATACGAAGCGAAGACCGAGGACGTGTCGCTCGCGAATGACGTGGCGGTCGATATCAGCCTGGATCGCCTTGCGAATGCCACGCGCCCGGCCGTCGTGACGCGCTGGATCCCGCAGCCTGCAGCACCGGCTCGCGTGGCGAAGGGACCCACACCGGATCCTCCGCGTTCCGCGCCGGCGCCGGAGTCCAGTCCCCCACCAACTCCGGCCGCAACCCGAAACGAGTTTGATCCAGGCGGGGGTCGTCCCCCGCTTCGTCCCATCGTGACCAACAACCCATACGGTCCCCAATGACATCACGCGCTGCACGCCTCCGAAGAATGTTCACTCCGGGCCTCCTGTTGGTCATGGCGGCCTGTCCGCTGCGTGCGGGAGCGCAGGACGCCGATGATCCGACGCATGAGGCCGGCAAGCACTTTCAACGCGCCGTGGCGCTCTACAGCGAAACCGACTATCGAGCCGCGCTCGTGGAGTTCAAGCGCGCTTACGCGATCGCGCCCAACGTGGCCGTGCTCTACAACGTCGGGGAGACGCAATATCAGGTGCAGGACTACGCGGGGGCACTGGCGACGTTCACACGCTATCTCGCGGAATCCACTGCGAACGAGCCGCGCCGCGCCGAGGTCGAATCTACGCTTCAAGTGCTGCGCACGCGCGTCGGGCACTTGAGCGTGGTGACCGATCCGGTGGGGGCCGACCTATCGATCGACGACCAGCCGGTCGGCAAAACCCCTTTGGACGATCGATTGGTCGTCAGCGTTGGACATCGAAAGGTGACCGCTTCGCTCACGGGCAGGTCGGTGGTGACGCGATTCGTCGACGTCGCGGCGGACGACAATGTGTCCTTGAACCTGGCTTTGCCCGCCGCGGCCGAACCCCCGGCGGACGTGTTTGAGCTGCCGCCCCCGCCGCGCTCCGAAGCGGCAACGTCGTCGCGCGGCGGAGGAGCGGCGCTTCGCATCGCGGGGTGGATCGGCACCGGGGTCCTCGCTGCGGGCGCTGGGTCCATGGGATTTCTGGCACTGAAAGAAGCACGTGCACTGAGTCAATCTCGCGATTCGTACCCAACCACCGGCGCGACGCTTCGCCAGGAATCCAAACTCACCTTGACGTACTCGGTGCTGGCGGACTCGCTGACTGGAGCCGCGGTGGTCCTCGGAGGCGTCACGCTGTATTCGACGCTCTCTTCCAGGATCTCGTCGCACGCGAGTGAAACGTCGTTGCGGGCATGGCTGGGTCCGACCTCGGCAAATGTCGAACTGAAGTTCTGAGAACGTGTGCGGTCGCCGTGGAAGGCAATCAGGCGTCGCCCGAACCGCGCGGCGCCGTGCGCAGTCCGTGCTTCTGCACGAGGCGATGCAGGTACATGCGATCCATCCCGCCATTCCGTGACGCGCGACTGATGTTGCCGCCCGCCTCCGTGAGCAAGGCCGAAATGTAGTCGCGTTCGAATGCGTCGACGACGGCATCCTTTGCCACTTTGAACGACACGCGCAGGTCGACGTCGGGTGACTCGCTCACCTTCCGGTGGATGGTGGGCGGAGGCTCTCTCAACACGACCGTCCGCTCGACGTAGTTGCGCAGTTCGCGAACGTTACCCGGCCAATCGTGCGAAGCGAGATCGACGAGGATTCGAGGCGGAAACAACTCGATCTGATCAGGCAGTCCGAGGCCGCTGAGGAACCCTCGAATCAGAAGCGGCAGGTCTTCGACATGCTCCCGTAAGGGCGGGACATGAACGTTCATGACCGCCAGGCGAAAATAGAGATCCTCACGGAAGCGCCCCTTGTTCACCTCGCGCTCCAGATCGCGGTTGGTCGCGGCGATGACCCGTACGTTGACCTTGCGCGAGCGCGACTCGCCCAGTCGGCGGATCTCTCGAGCCTCGAGTGCGCGAAGCAACTTCGGTTGCAGTTCCAGTGGGAGCTCGCCGATTTCGTCGAGAAATATCGTTCCCCCGTTCGCCGTCTCGAAGGCTCCGACCCGATCGCGGTCAGCTCCAGTGAACGCGCCGCGGACGTGACCGAATAACTCGCTCTCGACTAGATTTGGGGAGATCGCCCCGCAATCCACGATGAC
The DNA here is from genome assembly GCA_049521295.1 of Polyangiaceae bacterium. Lineage (GTDB taxonomy): Bacteria > Myxococcota_A > Polyangia > Polyangiales > Polyangiaceae > Palsa-1150. The sequence continues at coordinate 5,846 of JBEKOY010000007.1, forward strand.
GAAGGGCCGATCTGCCCGTGGGCCGCGCTGGGCGATTTCGGCCGCCACGAGCTCCTTGCCCGTCCCGCTCTCACCCTCGATGAGCACGTTGATCTCGCTGGCCGCGACCTTCTCCAGAAACGCGAACAGTCGCCGCATCGCGACGCTTGCGCCGATCAGGCATCCGTAGGACTGGATGTTCGGCAGGGTCACCTGGTCCGTGCTTTCTTGAGCTCGAACCTGAAGCACCGAGTCGCCGATCGAGATCGTTCCCTCGCCTCCGAATTCGGCGTCGCGGATGCGCACGCCGTCGAGCTGAGTGCCGTTGAGCGAGCCGTTGTCCTGAAGCCGCCAGATCGCTCCATCGCGAGTGAGCTTGCAATGGAAGCGCGAGACCGCCGGATCGCGCAAAACGAGGTCGTTCGAAGAATGCGTCCCGATCCGACACACTTCGCCCCGATGGGAGACCTGACGCGGGCCGTGCTCGGCTTCCCGCTTCACGTCGATGGTGAGCTTGGGAATCAGGTCGATCATGTCGCGGATCGCCCGGACCGCCGAGTCGCGCTTCAGTAGCGTGGGGCTCTCGTCCGGCATACCCAGCACGTCGGGCGAATCCTCCGGCGCCGCGCCGGTGCGGCAGTCGGGCGGCGGCAGTGACGGAGGTCGCACCATCGGACGAGATGATGCCACACCGAAAGGACACGCTCTACCCATCCATAGCGACTTCGTCGCTGCCGCCGTTCGCATACAGGGGGCTCATGAGGGCGAAGACGTACAAGGGTGCCGGGCTCGTGGGCGTTCCTGCAGTCGTCGGCGTCCTGTGATCGCGTCGACGGCAAGCCTGGCGATCGCGGGCGGTCGAGATCGTCTTCATTACGCTGTGAAGCGTTGGAACGCTTCGAACGTGCGCTTGAGTCCGTCGCGCACATCGACGATCGGCTCATATCCGATCGCCTCACGTGCGGCGCGAATGTCGGCAACCGAGTCGCGAACGTCACCGGAGCGAGCCGGTCGGTATTCGGGATCCATCCGGACGCCTGCGATATTGCCGATGTACCCGATGAGCTGGTTGAGCGATGTCCGCTCACCGCACGCCACGTTGACTACCTCACCCCGCAGTTTGTACGGTGAGCTCGCGGCCAAGAGGTTGGCACGGACCGCATTATCAATGTAGCAGAAGTCTCGCGTCTGCTCCCCGTCTCCGAACACGACAGGGCGCTGCCGCTGGATCGCTGCCGCAATGAATTTTGGAATGGCCGCAGCGTACTCGCTTTTAGGATCCTGACGCGGGCCGAACACGTTGAAGTACCGAAGACTTATCGTGTCCATCCCATAAAGACTCCCGAAGACCCGCATCAAAAACTCACCCGTGACCTTGCTCACGGCGTAGGGCGATAGCGGTTTCGGGTCCATGGTCTCGACTTTGGGCAGCGTGGGTGCGTCGCCGTAGGCTGCTGAACTCGCTGCGAACACCACGCGCCGTACTCCGGACTGCCGCGCAGCGTCGAGAACGACGGTTGTGCCCTGAACGCCGACCAACATCGTCTCTGCTGGTTTTTCGACGGAGCGAACGACACTTGGGATGGCCGCTTGGTGAAAGACGACTTCAACGTCTCGCATGGCGCGTGCGACCGTCGTCGGGTCGACGATCGTCCCTTCGACCAGATCGAAGCGTCTCGGCAAACTCTCGAGGTTCTCTCGCCGCCCGCTCGAGAAGTCGTCCAGGATGCGTACGGAGTCACCGCGCGCGAGCAGCGCCTCAGCGATCGAAGAACCGATGAACCCGGCACCGCCCGTGATCAAGTGAAGCGCCATAGGGCCTCCGCATTGCGCCGTGACGTATACATCGTCGAGCGAGCGCGAGCCCGCTTCGGTCGAATGAAAGGGCGGAAGATGCCGGCACTCTATGCGCGGCGCCGCTCGACGGCTCGCCGCTCGCCCGCGAAGGCAGCGGTGAGTGCCGCTCCGAGCGCGTCGCCCTCTTCGCGCCGGTCGCGGTGGCCGCGGCGGTCGGCAAAGAGCGCTCGTAACTCCGATTCGGAGCAGGGCCGCGCATCGCTGCGGCGATGCATTAGTGCATGCGTGCCGCAAAGGGTCGCCCGCCCGCCGTCCGGCAAATCGACGACCACGAGCGCGCGATCGTCCCTGTTCTTGCACACGCAGCAGCACGCCCCACGCGTCGGTGTCATGATCGCACCCATCGCGCGATCGGAGCGTCGAGGCCAAGTTTTCGGCTCCGGCGTGGTATGGCGGAGTCATGGCGGCTGGGTGGGCAGCGACCGGACGCGGCGCCTGCGTGCTCGGGCTTGCGTTGCTGGGGGCGGTCGTCGTGTGGAGGTTGGCCGAATCGACCTATCGTTCCGACATTGAGGCGATCTGCCAGGGCGAGATCGCTTCGGGTCTGTCGATGCGTTCGGACATCGCGCGAGTCACGGAGCGGGTCCGTGCCCGACTGTGGACTGCGGAGGGCAACTTGTTCTTCTCGTCGCTCCGCGACACCCCTGTCGAGCGAAGAGCGGATCGCCTTCGCGCAGCAGGCGGGGCGCTCGGGATCCAGGCGTGCCCGTTGGCCGATTCGTATGCCGGACTGGCGGCCGAGGCGCGATACCGTTCGGACATGCAGCGCCTGTGCTCGTACGTCACATTTCCAGGCATCGCGGAGCTGGACGGTACCGCGCAGGCCGCGGTCCTCAAAGCCTGGATCGAGGAGAATGCCGCGAGTCCACGAACGCGCGATCTGGCCATCGATCTGCGGACGTCGGGGACGCCTTCCGAGAGTGCCAGGCTGCTTCGCGACGCGGCGAACGAAGTGGACGTTCTCACTTGCGATGTGGCAAATGGGCTCGAGAACCATCCGACTGGTTCGTGTTCGGCTCCGTAAGCTCGTCGCTCGGCGCACCCTCTAGATGCGCTCTTCGGGTTTCAGGCGGCAAGGGACGGGCGCGTCCGGTGGCTCGATTTGGAGCGTCGAATGTTCGATGCGGAAGCGATCGTGGAGCGTTTGTTCGATATTCGCCAGAAGCGTCGCGTCTCGCGACGTGTGCCCCTGCACCACCAAGTGGGCCGTGAGAATCGCCTCGGTCGTGCTCATCCCCCAGATGTGCAGGTCATGCACTTCGACGACCCCCGGTATCGACAGGAGAAAAGCGCGAATCCCGCTCGGATCGATTCCGCGGGGGACGGCATCGAGCGCGAGATCGAGCGAGTGCTTGAGGACGGAGTACGTCGCGACGAGCACCAGCACCGAGACGAACAGGGCAACGACGGGATCCAGGCGCATCCACCCGGTTGCCTGCACCAGGATCCCGGATACGACGACGCCCAGAGCGATGACGGCGTCGCCGGCGAGGTGGGTAAACGCGGCGCCGATGTTCAAGTCGCGCTTTCGACTGCCGACGAACAAGAGAGCCGAAACGGCGTTGATTACGGCCGCCACGGCTGAGACCCCAATGACGACCGAGGCACGCACCGTGGGGGGCGATGCGAGCCGCCGCATCGCCTCCCACCCGACCCCGCCAGTCGCGACCAGCAAGAGGATCGCGTTGCCCAAAGCCGCGATGATCGAGGCTCGCCGCATTCCGTAGGTGCGGCGCGCCGTGGCCGGTCGGCGCGACAACAGTGCGGCGCCCCACGCCATCGCCAGCCCGAGCACGTCGCTTGCGTTGTGGGCGGCATCCGAAATCAGTGCCATCGAGTGGGACGCGGCGCTTCCGGCGACCTCCAGAACGATGATCGCCATGTTGAGCAGAATCCCGATCGCAAACGCACGGCCGTATGTGGGCGCTTTCCCGCCCAGGTGAACGTGGGTGTGGTCATGCCCATGCGCGTGCGAGTGACGGTGTCCCATCAGCGGAGTCTGTAACTGAAGGAGCGGCGGCGGGCTACCCGGTGATCACCCGGAGCACGCCAACGCTGGACGGTGCTGGGGGCCCTTTTCGCGGTGCGGGCCCAGCTGCAAATCCTTGGCAACCCGAAGCGCGGGGGGCGCCACGCGGCCATGCCCGGCCGCTCCGGACAGATTCGGGTACTGGGGCTTTGGCAGACCGTTTGGGCAAGCACGACCCCCTGGTCAACGTCCCGAGATCCTGGCGAAGCCGGCCGCTTGAAGAATCGCGCGGACGTAGGTCCGGGGTAAAGCCGCGTGCAGTGCCGGCACGCGCTTGAAGACCACGGGATGGGACAGCATCGTAGGGTCTGGTTCCCGATCGGTGGCGTCGTCGATCGGCGTCGCCGTCACGCCGGCACGCCAAAGCGCCTCCGCTGCAGTGTGCGCGAACGACTCCGAAGCGTCGGCCGTGCCACTGCAGCAGGTGTACAAATCGATGAACCGCAGCGCCCGCTCGCCGGCCACGCCGAAGCGATCCGGGTCGTCGCGAATCCAGTCGGCGAACACGCGTTGAGCTCCATACAACGCGTCGAGCAGGACGACCTCCGTGATCTGCGGAACGTCGCCGAGCTCGAGGACACTCGCTGCCGCCTGATAACCTCCGGAATGGGCGATGACCACGACGCGGTCGAGCGCGTCGACTTCGATCGGGCAGCCGATGGCTCCGGCAAGCCGCTCGGAAAGCAGCTCTCGAAGCATGGCGTGGAAGTGTCCAGGCATGGCCAGATTGCCGGGTTCGCCGCTCGGCATGTCGACGCGCAACTCGACCGCAAGGAGCAGGGCATTGACCTGGGCGTCGTCGACCTGCGCCATGAGCGCGGATGCGGGACGCGGCTCTCCCCCCGGCTCGCAGGGCGTGTCTTCGCGGCTGAGAGCGGCAGTCGCGCATCCGTGCCACCCGTGGAAGTAAACAATGAGCCCGGGTCGTCTCGTCGCGTCGAAACCGCCCGGAACATACGCGTAGGCGTCGGCCTGGACGGAGTCCGGAAACGCGCCGTTGCGAAGACGAACGGGCAAGGCATCTCTCAGCGGCGGTCGAAGTCCTTCACAAGCGCTTCGCGTGAGCGTGGGCGCAGCGCGTCGCGGTTGGCGCCCCGGCGGTGTCGCGTCCGTCGACTGCAGGGACGAGGCAGTGACCGCGGCAAGCCAGAGCAAATCGGTTCGGGTCACGTGACCGCTTCCTAGGGCCGGCCGTCCGAGCGGCGATGCTCTTCACGCAAATTCGAGGGGGCCGACAGCTTTGGTCACAAAACGGCGGCCGTCGGCACCCGATGCCATCATTTGAGTTCGTACGCTTCGACAGTGTCCTCGGTGAAATGAGGGACCAGAACACGCCCCCGCTTGGTGTCGTAGCCGATGTCCGCGGGCGACTTCTGATCCGCGAGTGCCAGTTCGAACGTCCCGCCGAGTTTGCCACGAAAAACGGCAGACGCTTGCCAGCTTGAGACGAGCAGCGAGTCGCCGAGCGACACGACTCCGTCGAGCGCTCCACCCGGGGGCTTCGAGACGTCCTGTTTTTTTCCTTTGTCATCGAGTCGGTACACTTCGCCCGATCCGAACGTTACGACCACGATCCCGGTGTCGGTCGAGACCAATCCGTTCGGGCCGCCCAGGGCGCTCCCCTTCGCGAGAGCCTTAACCTTGCGCTTGTCGATCACGTAGACTGCGTCCGTGCCGGTCGGCTCGACAGATCCCGTTGCGCCGAATTTGATTCCCGTATCCGACACGAACACTTTGCCGTCGTGGCTCGAAGCCAGGTCGTTGAGGAAACTCGATCCCGGAACGGCGATGTCCCCTTTGGGCGCGCCCGACTTTGCATCGAAGGTGCGCACGACGCTGATATCCGCGGCGTAGAGCACCCCGCTGACGAGCGCCAAACCCTTGGGCGCGTCGAGCGTGACCTTGTTCTTGCCTCCTTCAATCCATTTGAGGGTCGTCACTTGTCCGTCGGGGGAGAGGACCGAAATGAAGCCGTTGTTGTCCTTGTCGTCCGGCTTTCCGTTGACGTTTGACACCAGATAGCGATCGTTTTCGGCGTCGTACAGTACGCTCTCGGGTGTCGAGAATCCCGTGTACTTCGCCGCGGGCGTGGGCGGGGCCGGCTTCGGCGGTACGACGGCAGCCGGCGGGCTTGCAGAGGAAGATTCGGCTGGCGCAGCCACGCTCGCGCTCGCCACGGGGGCAGGCGCCGCAGACGTGACCGGCGGTGGGGCCTGGGGGGGTGGATTCTCGGCACCGCAAGACAGGGTCGCGGATGCCCATGCGATTGAAACCAACGTCACCGAACGCATCATGGGGTCGTCTCCTCGGCGCCCGTTTACCACACCCGGCGGTGCGCGCGTGCCACGAGACGTTCGCGGATCGAACTAATCACAATAGAGTTCGCTTCCGTCGACACGACAGTCCGTCCGTCGACACTCGCGCTTTTTTGCATACGTTTTTCCGACGCACACGAGCTCCGATCTTCGGTCTACGCCGCACGCGATGCGATTGGGTTCGCGGCAAGGGTCTCCTTCGAGCGCGATTCCGTCGTCGCATTCGACCTTGCGGGGTTCAGCATCGACGCGGCATCCAAGGGGTCCGCGGCAGGTCGACGCCGGGACGAAAGCCCGCCCGTTGCACTCGACCATGGTTTGATGGTCCACAGAGCAGGCGAACGAGCCCTCTCGCTCGCACGGGTCGTTGGGTTCGCTCAGCGACGTGTCGCAATCGAGCCGTCGGGCCCCTGAGACGGAGCAACCTCCGCCACCACGACAACGCCGCCACAGCCGAAAGTGCCCATCCCGGCAGACGAGTGCGGCGGAGCGCTCCGTCGCGCACGCGTAGTCGACCGCGGGGTCGGGCGGGCAAGGGTCGCCTTCGCTGGCTAGCGTGTCGTCGCAATCGTCGCTGCCGTCGGCGCGCCGTATACAGCCGCGTGGGCCTCGGCAGGGAACTTCGCGCCAGGTTGGAGCGTCGCAAACGAGCGCCCGATCGGGCGCGCCGCAGAAGAGCCGATGCGGCCCCCGGCAAGCCTCTCCCGCCTCGGGTCGAGCGCGGCAGGAGCTGAACGGCATCGCAGCGACCGCGAACCACACGAGCAGCGCGACCGATCGCCCGGTGGTGGAGGACAGGTCGGTCGCCACCATGCGTCGTCCGCGATTGTCGAGATCAGACGCGACTTCGCGCGACGGGTAAAGGCGTTTCTCGGCATCATTTTCCAGGCACGGTGCTGGCTTGAACCGCGAGGGACGCGGTTCACCCGAGCTTGGTGAACAGCCAAAAAAACGTCCCCGAGAGAATGATGGAGACGGGCAACGTGAGCACCCAAGCCATTCCGAGATTGCGGACGGTCTCCCACTGCAACCCCGTTCGGTTGGCAGCCATCGTTCCTGCGACGCCCGAGGACAGGACGTGGGTGGTGCTGACGGGCAGTCCGAACCCGTCGGCAGCCCCGATCGTGAGCATAGCCGTGATCTCCGCGGCGGCGCCTTGAGCGTATGTCAGGTGGTCTTTTCCGATTTTCTCGCCGACCGTCACCACAATCCGCTTCCATCCGACCATTGTGCCAAGCCCGAGGGCGATGGCCACCGCGACCTTTACCCAACCTGGGATGAAGCGGGTGGCCTGGTCGATGTGCCCCTTGTAGTTCTTCAAGATGGCCGTGTCTTCGGGCGATAGGACGGGCTGTCCGGACTTTTCGATCCTTCGTATGGCCTCGCCCACGAGGTAAAGGTCATTTCGAAAGTTGCGGGTCTGCTCGGCTGGGACGTGCCGGAGCTCCTTGAACCGGCCCATGTCCTTCGCGATGTCTCCGACCAAGCGTGCCAGAGCCGGGATGGTGGTCGGTGCAAGGGTGCGATCCCGCACGTAGCCGGAGACCTCGGCGCGCGCATCGCCGCCGAACGCAGGCGAGGTCGTGTAGCGATCGAGCGCCTGGACCGATTGCGCCGAAACGGCCACGAAGTCTTGCGTGTACGAAGACGGCAGCGCGTGGTTCAGTGCGTACGCCGTCGGGACGGTGCCGATGAGGATCAGCATAATGAGCCCCATCCCTTTCTGACCGTCGTTCGAACCATGAGCGAAGCTGACGCCCGTGCAGGTGAGCAAAAGCAGGCACCGTATCCAGAAGGGGGGAGGTTCGGTCCCCTCGGGCGCGGCGTAAAGCCGCTTGTCTGGGATGACCTTTTTGCAAACAAGAAGAAGGATCGCGGCAAATACGAAACCGACGAGCGGCGAGAGAAGAAGTGACTTGGCGACGTTTCCGGCCTGCGCCCAATCCACCCCGCTGGTGGCCGATCCTTTGGAGGCCATGAGCTGGTTGGCGATGCCAACGCCGATGATCGATCCGATGAGGGTGTGCGAGCTGGACGACGGCAACCCAAACCACCAAGTCCCGAGATTCCACACGATGGCTGCTGCGAGCAACGCAAACACCATGGCGAATCCGGCTCCACTTCCCACTTGCAGAATGAGCTCGACGGGCAGAAGCGATACGATCCCGAAGGCAACGGCCCCCGTGGACACGAGGACGCCGATGAAGTTCCAAGCGCCGGACCACATGACCGCGAGGTTCGGTTCCAACGAATGGGTGTAAATGACCGTTGCGACGGCGTTCGCCGTGTCGTGAAACCCGTTGACGAATTCGAACGCCAACGCGACGAAAAGTGCGATCCCGAGCAGGATGTACGGGAAAATCGACGCCGTGGGCGCACGTGCCAGGTCACCGACCAGGGCGGAGCCGACATAGCTGAAGCCGACGACCAGAGCGCCCAGGAAGATTCCGACCCCAATTTTGCTCGGCTTCTTGTCGAGCTTCGGCCCCGGCTTCGACGCGAATACCTGTTCGGAAGTTGCGGTTGTAGCCATCTCAATCCTCGGGGCTACTCGTACTTCGAAGGGCTCGGTTCGAAAGTTACAATGTTGTTACGAAAACCCGCGTCGGGAAACGCGTCACCTCTGCCTGAAGAGACCGCGGGCGGGCGGTGCGACGTGTCTCGGGACAGGGCTCGTTCGTCCCCGACGGCGAGTGGGCGCGATCTTGCGGCGCAATTTGCCCCTCGTCTCGCGGGCACGGTGCTCGCTCAGACCCGGCTCGCATGCTCTCCGTTGCGCACAGCGCTACGCTCGTCGGCCTTCACGCCCATCCGGTTCGGGTCGAAGTCCAGGCGACGCGCGGTCCGCCGTTTTTCGAGCTCGTGGGTTTAGCCGAAGCCTCCGTGCGAGAGAGTCGCGTGCGTGTGAAGAGTGCTCTCGCGCAAGTGGGCGTCGAGATCTCCGAGTGTCGCGTCGTGGTCAATCTTGCGCCAGCGGACGTGCGGAAGACTGGAAGCGGTTTCGATCTCGCTATCGCCGCGGCGGCGCTGGGTGCGTTGGGGGCGACGCCGCGCGACTCGTTGCGGCGTGTTCTGTTGGTCGGTGAGCTCTCCCTCGAGGGGACCGTCCAGCCCCTACGGGGAATTCTTGCCCATTTGCTCGGTGCGCGGGCGCGCGGGCTCCAGCGGGCCATCGTCCCCCGAGCCAACGCCGCCGAGGCCGCGCTCGTCGAAGGGATCGACGTGCGGACCGTCGCCTCGCTTCGGGAGCTCGTCGAGGCGCTGCGAGGGCGCCGGGAGCTTCCCGTCGCGGAGCGCGGCCCCGAGGGCGATCCAGATCCTCTGACCGACGATCTCGCCGATGTACGCGGCCAATCGGCGGCGCGGCGAGCGGTGGAGGTTGCGGCGGCGGGAAACCATAATTTGTTACTGATCGGCCCACCGGGGGCCGGCAAGACGATGCTGGCGCGTCGCCTGCCGGGGGTTCTTCCGCCTATGTCGGCCGACGAGGCGGTTGAAGTCACGGCTATCCATAGCGTCGCTGGCTTGCTCGGAAAGACCCCCGGTTTGTCGCGCGCGCGTCCTTTCCGATCGCCGCACCACACGGTCTCCGAAGCCGGGCTGGTCGGTGGCGGAGAAGTCCCCCGACCGGGCGAAGCGAGCCTGGCGCACCACGGCGTGCTGTTTCTCGACGAGCTTGCCGAGTTCCGTCGAGCCGCGCTTGAGGCGCTTCGCCAGCCGCTCGAGGACGGCTTCATCACCATCTCGCGGGCCCATGCGAAGGCTACTTTTCCTGCGCGCATGCTGCTTGTCTGCGCGACCAATCCCTGCGCGTGCGGCCGCCTGGGAGATGGGACTTCGCGCTGCGCCTGCTCGCCTGAAAAGATCGCGCGGTATCGAGCCAAGATGAGCGGACCGCTGCTCGACCGGATCGACGTTCACGTGGTTCTTCCGCCGGTGGAGGTCGCCGCGCTGCACGCGATGAACGCAGGCGAGGCGAGTGCGGTCGTTCGTGCGCGTGTCGAACGAGCACGCGCCATCCAGCACGAACGCAACGTGCGGCGCGAAGTCGGGGCGTCGACGAACGCGACGCTCGGTCTACGCGATCTGGATCGCGTCGCGAAGCCGTGCGCTGCGAGCGCCCGGATGCTGACGGCGGCCGTCGCTCGCCTCGCGCTCTCGGCACGCGCATACGGGAAGGTCTTGCGCTTGGCGCGGACCCTCGCGGATCTCGAGGGAGCCACCGGAATTCGACCCGACCACGTCGCCGAGGGCATCGCGTTGCGCGTTCTCGATCGACCCGCGACCGTGGCCGTAGCCTGATCGAGGCCGACACGATGGGACGCTGCGGCGATCCGTCCCGCGGACGGGGGATCGTTGGCCGGGACAGGCCCCTGGCTCACGTCGTTCGGCGAAATCATGCAATCAGGCACGGCACGCCGTTCGCTCATGCCTGGGTCATCGCCCCGATCGCCCGGTCCGTCGCCATGCCGGCCCGTCGGTCTCGACGACTCCCATGGGTGCGGCCGGCCCGAGCGACCATGGAAATCAACTCACTTGGGCCGCCAGTCGAGAAAGGACCCAGTCCATGTTGGAACACACCGCAGAAAAAATGCGTGCCCTCAAAAGCGTAATGGCTGCCGTGGAGAAGCAGTTTGGTAAGGGAGCGGTCATGACGCTCGGCGACGACGAGGATCCCGAACCGGTCACCACGATCCCCACGGGGTCGCTCGCCCTCGACCTCGCGACGGGAATCGGGGGCTACCCCCGAGGCCGCGTCGTCGAGATTTACGGCCCCGAATCGAGCGGGAAGACAACGCTCGCTCTTCATGCAATTTCCGAAGCGCAGAAAAGCGGCGGAGTCGCCGCCTTCATCGACGCCGAGCATGCACTGGACGTCGGCTACGCTCGCGCATTGGGCGTCGCGACAGAGCAGCTTCTCATCTCGCAGCCGGATTCGGGCGAACAGGCGCTCGACATTACGGAATTGCTCGTGCGCTCAATGGCTATCGACCTGGTCGTCATCGATTCCGTTGCGGCGCTCACGCCGAAGGCCGAGCTCGAAGGGGAAATGGGCGACGCGCACATGGGTCTGCAAGCTCGGCTGATGAGTCAGGCGCTGCGAAAGCTCACCTCCGTGGCCTATCGCGCGGACACGACGTTGATGTTCCTGAACCAGCTTCGACACAAGATAGGCGTCACCTTCGGATCACCGGAGACGACGACCGGCGGCAACGCGTTGAAGTTCTTCGCCTCGATGCGCTTCGACGTGAGGCGTATCGGTCAGGTCAAAGTGGGTGAGGAATCCGTCGGCGGTCGCACGCGCGTTAAAATCGCAAAAAATAAATGCGCGTCACCGTTTACGGAAGCCGAGTTCGAGATCCGCTGGGGCACCGGCATCGATTCGGTCGGCGAGCTTCTCGACCTCGGCATTGCGCGCGGTCTCGTCGACAAGTCCGGCAATCACCTGTCCTTCGCCGGGACTGCGCTCGGCAATGGGCGGGAGCGTTCGCGCGACGCCCTCGAGACGAGCCCCGATCTTCTCGGGACGCTCCGTCAGGCGATCGTGGCGTCGGGACCGGCGCGATCCGGGCGGCGACCGGACGCCGAGGCGTGACAAGCGCGCGCGCCCTCGCGATTCGCGATGGGCAGCGACGCGCCCCGGCGGATCATCGCCGTCTCGCCGGGTGCTTCGCGACGATCCGCACGATTGCCGAAGAGCTCGTATCGCGAGCTTCCGGGTCCCTCGGCGAGGCTAGGCTTGGGGGCGGGCGTCTCCGCCCTCGACAGCGCCGGCTCGGACCGGCAACCTCGACACGATGCCTACCGTTCACATCCTTCAACACGAGCCCATCGAAGGCCCGGCTTGCATCGCCGAAGTTGCGCAATTGCTGGGTGTGACCGTCAACTTGGTTCGCTTGTTCGACGGGATGGATGTGCCCGAACACATCCCCCTTGAGGATGCGCTCGTCCTGATGGGCGGACCGATGGGCGTCGGCGATATAGGAGATTCAAGATGGCCGTTCTTGAAGGCGGAAGCCGAGTTGATCGGGAGGGTTCTGCGCGCGGATGGCGCCGTTTTCGGAATCTGTTTGGGCGCACAGCTCATGGCGCACGCTCTCGGGGCTCGCGTCTACCCGCTTCATGTGGGTGACCCTCCCGCTCGATTCCGTGAAGTGGGGTGGGGTGCGGTCACATTTGCGGTCGACCCCGACACGGAATCCAGTCTGCGCGGCTTGAACGAGTCGGAGGTTGTCCTTCATTGGCACGGCGACACGTTCGATCTGCCCGAAGGTTCGAAGCTGCTCGCGAGTACACTTCCGTGTCAAAATCAAATGTTTCGCTGGGGCTCGCGGGCGTTCGGACTCCAGTTTCATGTCGAGGTTACCGCGATCGAGGTGGCGACGATGGTGCGAGAGGACGCGGCATTCGTATGCGCAGCGAATGGGCCTTGCGGCGGCTCTCGAATTTTGGCGGAGACACGACGGTGGATTGGGCGTTACCGACACATGGGCAATCGCATGATTCGCAATATATTCGATTCGATGCTCGCTGACTCCCTCCCACGAAGGAGCGTTCCGTGAGGCTTACTCGAAGGAGCCCTCGACGGGCCCTGGCCGGGTTCCACTGCCCCGGCTCGATGGGCTCCCGGCGGTGCTCGTCGACGGCCCACGAGCTGAGTCTCCTCGTCCTGCTCGCGTTGACCGTAGGGTGCTCGAGCGGCAGCAACTCTGGCGCGTTCTCCATCGGACCGCATCCTCCACTTCCTTATGTCGAAGACAACGGGGGCGGAATTCTCACGGCACCCGAGATCGTTACCGTGACGTTCGACCCCAGTCTCTACACGTACTTCGATACGACGCAGAACGCGTGGTTGGCCGTGCCTGCCGCGGCGACTCTAATCCCCGATCTTGGCACGTTCGACGACGGGGTCACGACGACGTCTTGGTGGCAGACGGTGGTCGCGGACTACTGCGACCCAAAGGCGGGCTGTATCGGCCCAGGTATCGCCGGGGCGCACGTATCGATCCCCGATCTGCCGCCGGGAGACGGCACGCCGTCATGCGGTCCCCAGCCTTGTTATACGGACACGGCGGTCGGTGGCGCTGCGACTTTGAAGACCTATATCTCGTCCTTGCTGAACGCCGGAACTCTTCCGATGCCAAATCCGCAAACGCTTTACGTGATGTATTTCCCGAGCTCGGTCACGATCGACGTGGATGGGTCCGTGTCGTGCCAGTCCATCGGCGGTTATCACGACAGCTTGTCGGTCGGCTCGCTCCACGTGCCCTATGCGATCGTGCCCGTCTGCTCCCCGGAACCCACTGCCAACGGCGTTCCGGCTCTCAATTTCGAGCAAACCGCGACCATCGCGGCAAGCCACGAAATCGTCGAGGCCACTACCGATCCACACGGCGGTGAGACGCCTGCGGGTGCGACCCCGAGCACCCAATACCTCGGGTACTATCTGACCGATCCGGAGAGTCAGGCATGGGCCTATTTCGGTGGTGAGGTTGCCGACCTATGCGTCGACCTTCTGGGTATGGGCCAGGATCGCTGGACGGAAGGCAATTACGTGTATCAAAAGGTTTGGTCGAACACGAGCGCGATGGCGAGTCACGATCCGTGTGTGCCCATTCCGCCGGGCGAGGTTTATTTCAATGCCGCACCGTCGACGATACAGGGCCAGCCGCTCTCGGTGGGGGTCGGCGCAACGGCCAACTTGCAGGTCGACGCCTTTTCTGACGCGCCCGCGCCAAGTTGGCAGGTGTTCGGGATCGACGTCGGGACGAGCTCGGCAGGGAACCAGCTCAACATTTTGTTGTTTGCGCCCGGTGAGAAGAGTCCGGAGCTGGCGAACAACGACGAGTCCATCCCCTTCATGGTCGAGTTGACGGAGCTGCCGCCGCTTCCGGCGGATGCCCCGTCCGGAACCGCGGCGGTCGAGCCGTATTTCATCATTTCCTGGGCCCAGGGCGCGGCCCATCTGTGGCCTGCCTTCGTCGTCTCGGCGCAGTGACCCTTGGAGGGTGCCACCGCGGGCCCGGCCAAGACCGTCTCGCGTCGCGCGAAACGCTCTGAGAATGGGGTAGGCTCGCTCGTCGTGACGAATGGACGCCGAAGGACGCCGCCTCACCCACCGGCTCGCCCTCCGCCCCCGCAGGCATCTGGTTCGTCGCCGTCGTTGTCGGCTCTTGCGCCGGGTGCCCCGCACGCGCGAAACGCTTTCCTTCCGACGGATCCCACGGACGTCAAACGCGACGAACAGACCGTCGCGACGGCGCGGCAGTTCGTCCAGACCGTCGCCGTCCCGCGGCTTGCCATCACCATCGAGCGCGAAAATGGTCGAGTCGGTGCTCGCGCGCTTCTGTTCGACGGAGATCTTTGCCGGATAGGCACCCACTCGACGAACGACGTCGTGCTCCAGGACCCCGCAGTGTCGCGCTTTCATTGCCGACTGGTCCGAGACGAGGGCGGCTGGCGCATTCACGATTGGGACTCTCTTAACGGGGTCGAAGTCGAGGGTTTGCGCGTACGCGACGCGGACTTACCCTCCGAGGCGACGATCGTCCTGGGTGACTCGGTGGTGCGCGTTCGCACCGTCGATCCTGCCGAGCAAGCCGTGGTTCCCATGATACCGGCGTTTGGGCAGCTCGCGGGCACGAGCGTTCGAATGCGCAAGCTGTTCGGGGTCCTTCAGAAGGTGGCCCCGAGCGACATCAATGTTCTCATTCAGGGCGAGAGTGGGACGGGCAAGGAGCTGGTCGCCAACGAAATCGTGCAGCGGAGTCCGCGCGGCGACAAGCCTTTCATCGTGGTCGACTGCGGTGCCATCAGCCCTTACCTCGTCGAGAGCGAGCTTTTCGGGCACCTGCGCGGCAGCTTCACGGGCGCCGATCGGGACCGAGTCGGCGCATTCGAGGCGGCGGATGGCGGCACCGTGTTTCTCGACGAAGTCGCGGAGTTGCCCGTCGAACTCCAACCCAAGCTACTTCGTGCCATCGAGGCGCGCGAAGTTCGGCGGGTCGGTGAGACACGGCCGCGAAAGGTCAACGTGCGCGTCCTCAGTGCGAGCAATCGGCAGCTCGAGCGCGAAGTCAACCGAGGGCGCTTTCGTGAGGACCTTTACTTTCGTCTCGCCGTGATGACGGTGCGCGTGCCGCCCCTCCGCGAGCGGCTTGACGATCTGCTGATACTGGTGCGGGTCTTCTTGCAGGCTTTGGGCGTGCCCGATGAAGAACGCCTGTTTACGGCCGCTGTGCTCGCAGAGATGGGCCGGCACGATTGGCCGGGCAATGTTCGCGAGCTCAGAAATTATGTCGAGCGCAGTGTCGTTCTTCAGAAGGCGAGCCCGGCGCTCCGAAGTACGTCGCTCGCGCCCGGATCGGGCCTTCCACTCATCGACATCGGGATCCCGTTTCGGGTTGCGAAGGATGAAGCGGTGGACGCCTTCGAGCGAGCTTACTTGAGCACGTTGCTCGAGGCTGCGGGCAACAACATGAGCAAGGCTGCGCGGCTGGCGGGCATGGATCGCATGTACCTGCACCGACTCGCGCAGAAGCATGGGCTCAGGGGCGGGGGCGCTGCGGGCGCGAGTTCGTAGGTCGAGGCCTGCGGACCCTCAGCGCCTCCGGGACGCCAACGCACGCAGCCAACGGACGTCGGCCGCGCCCATCTCTCGGGTCACCAGGAGCACGGCGATGTACGCCCCGGCCACGAGCAGCGCCACGAGCGGCGTCACGAGGCGACCCACGCGCGGCATCCAGAGACCCAAAACAAAGCACGCGGCGAGTGCCGCGCAGACTCGGGCGACGGTTGCGATGGGAACGAAGGCGCCGGTCTGTCCTCGCACGAACGCACCCGCGACGAGGAGCGCGCCTGTGAGGGCGACGAGTGTCGCTTCCGCGGAGCGAACGAGCTGATCGTGCCCGAAACGGCCTCCAGGGACGAACCCCGTGCATGCGAGCGATACCGCTACGAGCGCGCCTAAAGTGATCCACGCCGACGTGCGTTCACGGCCCACGCTCGTCAGGATCGTGGTGGCGATGCCGAGCATCGCGAACGAGCCTTGCGCGAGCGCCATGATCCGCAAGACGTCGGCGCCTCGGTGCGCGTCCGCCGGTCCATACGCGAAGGCAAGCAAAGACTCGGGCATGGCGATGACCACGCCGACGAGCATGCCCCCGAAAATCGCCGCGAGCCTCGATCCCCGCGCGACGTACGTCCGGACGGCGGCGGGGTCCCTTGCGCTGGTCGCGCGCGCCAGCATGGGGAAAAGTACGAGGGTCACGCTGAAAAGGAGTTGATAAGGCAAAAACGCGAATGTCTGGCACTCCTTGTAGATAGCCACCCACGACTTGACTAGATCGCGCTGAGACGACCCCACGAACACGATGGCCGCGGAAGTCTCGCTGAGGAAGCGCCCGAGCAGCGCGATGTCGGCCTGCAGGAGCGCGTTTGCACAGAGCTGCGCCCCCGCAATCGGAAGCAGCAACGCCACGTACGCCCGCGGACTCGGAATGCCGTCAGGGAGACTCGCCGCCGGCGCCGTCGGCTTGCCGATGCCGGTCCAGCGCACCGCGAGTGGGACGATGCACGCCGCGGCGGCGACCCATCCCACCGTCGTTCCCAGCACCCCCGAGAGTCCACGCGCGACGAACGCATAGCCGAACGCGATCAACCCCAGCGTACGCAACGTCGCGAACGCGACGTCGAGTGCAGCCTGGCGACCGAAGTAGTTCCTCCCGTTCAGGTAGCCAATGAGAGGCGCGTACATTCCGTAGAGCAGCGCAACGATGGCCATGATGAGCAGCGGGGCGACGACATCGTCCGCGCGTTCGAATCGGGCGTAGAAGGGGGCCGCGGCGGCTACGGCCCCTGCCACGACGAACGCCATCGGGACGTGCACTCGCAGGGCTGCGCGGAGAGCCTCTTCCTCATGCCCGGGCGCGCTTGCGACTATGCGGCTCACCGCCTGCGTCCCGCTCGAAACGACGACGTTGTTCACCGTGTTCGACACGACGAGCGCTTGGGCGAGGCCGCCGAAATCGTTCAATCCAACGGCGAGCCTCAGCAACGGTTGCTGAATGAAGCCGGTTACCAGAAAGAACACCTTCGCCCCGAGCACCGCTACGCCGCCGCGTCCGGCGGTTCGCGCCGTCTCCACCGTCGGCGCTGACGGGTCGCCCGAAGCCTTTGTCTCGTCGCGTGAATTGGGGTGCGCGGTCTTGAAAGGGTCGGCCACCGACTCAAACTCCTTCGCTCATCGCCGGAGTCCGGCCCGCGGGTATGTCCGCGATGATACACGGACCGGGTGCCAACGACGCAAACGGCCGCGTAGGCTCGCGCGGTTTGCACCCCAGTAGCTCGAAAAAGACCGCGGCCCTTATAGGGAGGCTCCTTCGACGGGGTGGTCGTCGACCTTCATCGAACGCTTTGGTTTGCTTCGCTCTTGCGATCGGCAGCGGCCGCGTCTTGCGCCATGTGGCTGCTGCGGGCGGTCCAGGGTCTTGGCTACCTCGGCGGCGCCGTTGCTGTCGGACGCCGGCCATCTCATTCGACGCGCTCGGTGTGCTGCGGGTCTGCGAGTCGTCCGTCGGGCGTGAGCCCGACGCGCCTCCATCGAGCCTTCTCGTCCGGAAGCGGTGGCAGCGAAGGCGGGGTCTCGTCATGAAGCTCGACACGCACGCCGTCCGCCGCGGTGATGATCCGGATGCCCAGGTTTCGCCCCGGCTTGCGCGCGACCTGCGTATGTTCGATGGTCGCGGAACTCTCCCCCTCCCGGATTTCGCCTCCGAGAAGGCGCGCTCTCAGATACTGCACCAGCGGGTGAAGGGCCACGGGTCCACTGACGTACACGACATCGGCAAACGCGCCGTCGATGCGGAGTTGGCTTGGCAGCTTCAGATCGAACGCTTGAGCCGGCCCCTCGAGCAGCTCACCCTTGGCCAGGTGATCGACGGGCGCCGCAGCGCTCGGCGCGCTCTCCTGCGCAGGTGCGGGTCCCGGATCGGGAGAGCGACACCCCGCGAACGCCACGAAGGCGATCGCGGCTCGGATAAGGCCCTTCGCCGTCACTCGAGCACCGCTGCCCAGGAATTGATGAGCGTCGGCGCCACCGGCGTCGGAAGCGAAACGGAATAGGGGTTCGCGTTCAGCCCGCCGGCTCCCGACACGCCCCCGACCAGCGCGACGAGTGAGAACTGCCCTGCGGTAAAGCTCGTCGTGGCCTGGTGGGTGACGCCGGCCACGTACGAGTCCTGTACAGTGGAGAACGTTCCGCACGCGGGGGTCGCTTGAACGGCCACTCCGGGGACCACACGGCCGGGGAACGTCGCGCCGACGTCGATGTAGCCGTTGGTCGAGTTCAATACGAAGAGGCCTCCGTTCTCGCGGCAGGAGGCGGGGTTGGCGGTGCATGGCGTCGTCGTTCCCGAGGGCTCGTAGGGGGTGTTGAAATTGAGTCCCCAGAGACGGGCATCGCCGCTCGTGCAAGAGAGATTGGCCGGGCTCCCCGCGTAGTAGGTCGAAAAGTAGAGCGTGTTGTTGAAGACCGTCATCGGACCCGACACGCGCTCGCCCTGCCGTAACGGCGATGGAGAGGACGAACCGCCGAGAAGCCAGTTGACGTTTGCGCCGAGCGCCAGGGTGCCCGTGCCCTGGACCTGTTCGGTGACCGAGTACACGAAGTAGGTGCCGTTGTTGTCGAATGTCTCCGTCGTCCCGGTCGCGGCGTTCATGACCACCTCTCCTAGCGGATCGACCGAGAGGATGGGCGTGACCTCGAACGGTTGGCCATCTTGCCACGAGGTGCTGCTCAGATCGGCGGTGGCGTTGTAGAAGTCGAGATAGAGAGTACCGACCCAGTTGGCCGGGGTCGGGCTGGACACGTCGAACCTCCACATCGTTCCGTCCGCATCGCCGACGAAGAACTTGGTCGCGTCGGCCCCGACATCGCTAGGGTACACAACGGGAGTGCCCGTCATCGGCGAATCGAGTGGCGTTGGCGTGATCCGATTTCTGGCTACGAGCGTGTCGCCCGTGTAACTCGCGTAATCGACTGTCGGGGCGAAGACCCGCAGGATTTCGCCGGTATCGAGTCGCACGATGGCCACGGAGCGTCCAAGGACGGGATCGGTGGGCTTCAGGCTGGCCCCCCAACAGCGCACCGATCCACGTGTCGCATACCCGCTCGTCGGGGTCGAATAGTTGGCCGCGGTCTTCGCCTGCCGTGTGCACGACGCAGTCGACGCGGGCGGCCCGTTCCAGCCTCCGGGCAGAATGGCGACTCCGATGTCGCGGGCCCCGTTTCCGTCCCCGGGGTCCATGAACAGCGTCGTGACCGCCGGGGTGCCCGAAAAATTCCCGAAGATCGGGTAGTTCCCGCTCGGCATCGTCGTGAGTTGCCAGCGGAACACCGGCCCCGATGCGGCCAGCTGCCCAGAGGTCGTCGTACCCGCGGGCGGCGGGCACGGGTCCGTCACGTCCACGGCATAATACCCACGCTGGTAAGGGCCGTATCCCGCCGCGAGGGTGGTATGCCAGGCGCTGGCGGTATTGCTCGTCGCGGACGACGCGGTGCGGTCCCAAACCACGTCCTTCACGATCGGCGAACCGTCGAGCAGAAACTGATGACTCGACGGGTACGTCGAAAGCAAATTCTGCATCGCGTCGGGCATGAGCATCGCCCACTGTTCGTTGTTCTCCTCCGTGACCTCGTCGGCCCAGAACGCATGCAGGAGGCCGTCATTGGTCGCGACGTAAACCGTGGTCGGCCTCGGTGAGATGGACGAGGTCGACGTTCCGCACTTCACGTTGTTGCTCCAGCGCGCCTGAAAGGCTTCGTACGAAGGGTCCTGCAAGAGCGACTCCGGTGGGCCCACGACGGCTGGCGAAGCGTGGTAGACGTCCGCAAACGCGTTTCCGTACCGGGAGGTGAATGTGAAATTCGACGGCCCGTTGAACGACCCCGCGGGCTGAGCAAACGTGAAGTCGAGCGTCATGTTCAGACATTGCGCCGGCGTCAGGTACTGCGTTCCGAGGGCGTTGTTCGGGGTGTACGGGCAGCCGAGCGGCGACCCGGTCGTAGCGATTCCTTTGATCGCGCCCGGCACGATCTGCGAGACGACGTTCGACGCGTTTCCGGCGTAGGTCGTAACGCCATAAGTCACCGCGCCGTCGGGGGGCGGCGAAGCGATGAACGGTCGGATGCTGGCCCAAGCCGTTCCGCCGCTCGCCAGGTTCGGCTCGAACGCAATGAACGTGCGCGCCGGCCCGAGAGTCGAGTTGAGGTTGTCGGCGAAGTCGTCTCCGGCCTGCGGATTGAACGTCGGAGAGCTGGATGCCGACGACGAGGTAGACCCGGAAGGCAATGCGGACGACGACGACGAACCGCAATAAAAGCGCGACCGTTGCACGTCGCCGGACCATGCCTGACCGGGCGAAGGGGAGAACGAAGCGTAGAAGATCTCCTGATTCGGCGTGCTGGCGGTCGATAGGACGTTCGTGATGACGGGAGAATACGCGGGCACGGTGCGGGTGGTCGCTTGCTTCGCGATGTTCGCCAAGATCGATCCGAGCGCATTCTGCAGGTCGCCCGGGCTGTCTGCGAAATACGCCTGACCGCTGCCCCCGGCCAGTGCGATCTCCTGAAGCTGACAGCACGGGTAGTACGAATCGGTCGGCACCGCCGTGAGGCACATCGAAGCGAGCTGGCCGCCAGTGACCAGGCTCGAGCAGGCGCTTGTCGTACCCCCAGTGCCCTCGTACGTCGACACCGCGAATCCGATGACGTACGTCGTCACGAACTGATTCGCGCCCGAAGGCTTCCCGCCATTGTAGAGATTGCCGGCGATGGTTTGTGGCGTCGCAAACGGGCAGACCCCCGCGGGACTCCCGGCCGATGCGGCGGCCGCGCAATCTGGCCGCATGTCCTCGTTCGGCGCGCCGTCGGTGAGGATGATGATGTATTCCTGGCGGCAGTTGCCGCTGACGAAGACGTCGGTCTGCTGAGGTCCCGTGGGATCCGTCCAGAAGTAGTATTGCGCGCCCGTCAGCATCCCCGCCATCGGCGTCCCGCCGTAGGGTCGTGACGACCGAATGACGTCTTCGATGTTGGAGTTATTCTGCTCTTGCGTCGCAATGTCGGTTGTCGCAGGGAATGCAACCATGCGCCCCTCCCAAGGGGGCGCGGCCGGATTGCGCGCGCCGACCGCCATCATCGTGGATGTTGAGCAGTCGGCCGGGTTGCCGGCGTAGGGACACGTCGCGTTGGTGGTCCATCCCGGGTAGTAGCTCCACATTCCGACGTACGGGGCCGGTGCGACGAGCAGATTCGACCCGCTGGGCACGACCCCGGTGGCCGAGCTCGGATCGTTGTCGAACATCATCAGACCGAACCGCATCAGGTTGGTCATCGTGTTGACGGCACCGTTGGTCAGCTGCGAAAACTGGCACGTCGACGTGACCGTGTTGAGAGAACCGTAGGGGCGGGCGATGACGTCGCCGCTCACGAACGAATTGGCGCTGACTGTCGTTCCGGTCGCATTCCGCGTCGGCCCGACTCCCTGACCGATCGTAGCTCCTGCGAGCACGCCGGGCGCGATGTCACAAGCAACGTTCGGCGTCACGGTCGTGTCCTGCGCGATCATGCGATGAAATGGCAGGTAATAGTTGACGTCGTACGGCACGATGCCGCCGATGGAATACTCTTGGGCGAACACGCTGGATGGCGTTCGCGGCATGGCCGCGCAGTTGTAGCCGTTGGCGAGCTGCCCGGTCAGGGCCTGCAGCAAGATGCCCCACCGGTTCGGCGAGGCGGGCGCCTGACTCCAGACGCAAGTCCCGAGAACGGGATCGCAGTTGCACGTGTTCGCCGGAGTCGCTTCCGGAAGCGAGCTGTCGATCATGCGCTCCATGGATCCGGAATTGTCGATGAGCAACAACACATTCGGCACCGGCGGGTTGGTGTCGATCTGCTGTGCCCACGCGCTCGCCGGCCATGCCAGCGCGCCTGCGGCCACGGCCCACCATCGAACCACTCGCATCCTCATCGTCGCCCCTCTCTACCGCTTACTTTGGAATACAGCTCTTTGGACTGCCGCTCGCTCTGGACTACCACTTTGGACTACCGCTTACTTTGGGCATTGGATCGGACCCGCGACGAGGCGAGCCCGCTGCATCTCGAGACCTTCACCTCCGAACACGGCGGGGGCCCCTAGCGAAACCGGATATTGGGGTTGCACGATCCCGACGGACGTCGCTGTCATCTGGACGAAGCAGAACTGCAAATTCAGGGCGTATCCCGACGGCGCGTTGGCTGTCGTCGGGGCCGTGAACTCCACGTAGAAGTCCGCCTTCAAAGGCGTCGGGCCAAGGCTCCCGGGGGCGCCGGCGTAGGGCGTCGTGAAGTTGTAGGGTACCGTCGCGTTCGATGCCCAGGCCGAGCCGGTAGCAAGCTCCGAAGCGCCCATCCGGCGGCAGGCTTCCGACTGTGGGCTTCCGCCCGATGGGACACCCTGCAACGACACGCAATTGACGTCCGGCTGCGACAGCATGAGGCCCAGGTAAAATTGAGCCTTCGTGGACGCCATTTCCTGGGCCGACGCGATGACGCCGTACTCCGAGAGATAGTGCGATTGCGTGTTCTGTCGCTCGTTGCCGCTCGTTTTGAGTTCGTTCGACGCCGTGGCGAGCGCATAGACGCCAACCGATGCGAGCACGGCGAGCGTCATGGCCACGATGAACATCACCGCGCCGGCTTGGTGCCGTCGGTGCGACGATCGCGACTTGGCCAAAGTGAGGGCACGCATTAGTAGAAATTCGTCGCTTGGTTGGGCAGCGATACCTCCGTGGTGACCGTCCGCACCCGCGCCCACGCGAGCGTGTTCGCGGATGGGGTGGGGCATTGCAAGACGCAGTAGCGGTACATGAAGTTCTCCGTGGGGTACGAAGGCACCGGGGCGATGGTGAGCGTCCGATCCGCTTGCGCGGTCCGCGTGGCGACGCGCGCATACACCGAGCGAATGCGTTGCGGGGTCGCAGTCGCGTTGTTGACCCGCGCTGCGACCGGATCGTTGCTCGTGCTGTCGAACGCATACGTGACGATCTGCGGCGTCGCGGCGCTCACGCTGGTGTCGACGGAGAAGGCGACCCCCAGGTCGACGGCGTACTCGGCCACGATCTCGCTCGTCGCCGGAACGATGTTGCCGAACGCGTCGAGATACGAGCGCATCAGATCGTATTTGGCGGGGTCGGAGCCCCCGTCCGACGTGGCTTCGAGGCCGTTGACGAATTGAGCCGGCTCCGGGTCGACGGTCGAGCTGCTCGCGGTGATTTCCCACCGCACGATTTGCACGGGGTTGACCCACGCTCGGCCGGCCGCGTAGCCGCTCAACCCGCTCACCGTGCCCGTGGTTTGGGCGCTCCTGAGAGGCGTCATGCCACCGGATCCGGCATCGACGCTGACGTAGGGCTGGCCGGAGACGACGCCCGCTGCGGCTCCGTTCCGGCACGTCGCGAGGTATTGCGAGCGCCCCGAATCGTCGACCAACCGGACGATGAACTGCGCCACGCCCGCCGGGTCGGGCTGGAAAATGTTTGCGAGCTCGGTCGCCCCCGCGTCTCCGTTGCCCATGACGCGGTACATGGCCGGAGAGGTAGGGGACAGGTAAATGTTTAGGCACGTTCCGGTCGCCGTCTGCGCGATGTATGCGACGTCGAACGTGTCCGGCGACGTCATGTTGCCGGCGATGTCGATGAGATCCGGCGAGAGGGTACCGGGGCCGACGGCCGAAGCGTTGGCGAGATTGCCGAGTGATCCTCCGTCGGATAGGTAAATCGACGCAAGAGTCTGCAGGCCGCCCATACCGATCGGCTTGGTGCTGGCGGGTGCCGTCGACGCCACATGAGCCCCTCCGGGAGGGGTCGCGATCTGCGGATCCGCCAAGATGTTGCCGGTACTCATGAACCCGGCCCGTTGCAGATCGGCCCGCAACCGATCGACGGCCGCTCGCAGCGAAGCTTCGGCGACCGAGACTCGAGCCTCTTCGTGGAACGTGTTGGTGGCCTCACGCGATAGCGAGACGATACCCGCAGCGACCAGGAGTCCGGCCAAGAGCGCGACGGTGAGCTCGACCATCGTGAAGCCCGACTGGCGGCGTCTCGCGACGAGCCTCGAGCGGCAACCGCCCAAACTCGGGTCGATCATGGATTCTCCCGAATAGCGGTGGTCACGTAGATCGCGCGGTACGCCGGAGCCCCGTAGTTCGTCATGCTGTTCGAGTTGGGGTCCGCCGATGTCATGTCGGAATTCTGGGGGCTGCAGAACGGCGAGGGGTTCGCTCCGCTGGTGCCGAGCCCGCCCAGCCATAAGACGCGAACGTCGGCGCGCAGGAACTGATTGGCCACGAGTGTGGACACGCGCACGTTCACGCAGAATATCGCGAATGATGCGATGTCCCCTGCCGCTAGGTCGCGCCCGAGGATGTCGAATGCGTAGCTCGTCGGCGGGGTGGCAGCGACGTAAGCCGTCGGAACGTACCAGCCCGTGTCGACGTTGTTGGCGAAGAGGTGTGCATTGCTCATGTTGCTTGCAGCGTTGGGAAGGGCGGGGCCGGGCAACGTCCACTGCATCGCGTCGCGCTCGAGCCGTTCCACCCACGTGCGCGCGATCGAGTTGGCGAGGTCCATTTTCCGCGCGTCGAGATCTCCCTGCATCGTCGCCTTTTGCATGCTCATCACGGCGGCGGCTCCGATCGCCGCGACGGTCATGGCGAGCAGCACTTCGATGGCCGTGTAGCCGCGCGATCTGGATCGGTTCGGCACGGGTCGTCCTCTCAGTGTCCCTGCGAAAAGAGGCGTGGCATCCCATTCGGAACCACCAGCACATGGCGGATTGTGGCGCCCGTCTGGCCGCGGTTCACCTGTGCGTCCACCAGGCTCGTGTTCGGAGATAAGCCGTTGAACACCGGCGTCTGCCATGTGAAGCCCGACTGCCCGGGCATGAGCAGATACGATCGCCCGAGAGGTGTGAAGCACACGAGCAACTGCGTGAAGGCCGTACCTGCCGAGCTCGCGAGATTGCCTTGGATCGCCGGGCCGAAGACGTCGAGGGTTGTCTCGACGTTGGCGTCGGATTCGGGCGCTCCGTTGAGGTTGACCCCGTCGATGAGCAACGTGACGTTCGCAACGCCGACGGTCGAAGTGACCGCCGTGTTCCACACCGTAGGCGATTTGCACGCTGGAGTGGGCGTTTGATACGTCGTCGTGCCGGTTCCCGCGTTCTGCGCGTCGGCCTCGTAGAGCATGAACGTTCCGCGATCCGCCGCGTTGTTTGCGGACATGCTCACGAGCGTGGCCCCGCCGCGTGCGACAGCGCGAAGCCTCGCCTCTCGAAAGAGCTGCATAATGGCGCCGGCATCTTGGTACGCGGTGCGATCGTAGGTTCCGATCCGCATCGAGGGGATGGCAAGAACGGCGATGATGCCGATGATGATGACCACGACCATGAGCTCGATCAGCGTGAAGCCGCGTTGAGACGCACGCTCCGCCACCGTTCCCCGACGGGAGGATCCCGGGGTCGAATCGAGCCGCTTGCACATGGGTTTGCCGCGAGGACCCACAGCAGCAAGCCACGTGCCCCGGTTCAACTCGGTCCTGTCTGCGAAAAAGCCGCTTGGCATCGCGTGTTCGCGCGCGCGGGTCCAGCAACGATTTCAACCCCCCGCAAAAGGTGCGGACCGGCGGTCGCGCGTGCTACCACGGGCGCGCGTTTCCTACTCCTGCTCCATGCTGCCGAAATCCGCCCCGCTATTCGTGCTTCTGTTCCCGATCGGTCTGGCGCTCTCCTGCAGCAAGAGCGACGAGGTGCGAAACGGTCCCCCGCCGCCAGCCCCCCCAGCCGCAGCGTGGCACGGCGAGGTGTGCGCGGGCGGCGGGGGTCAAGACACCGACTCGATCAGTGCCCCATTCGTCCCTCGTGTCGTCGGCGGTTACTGCCTCGACCCGCAAAGTGAGCCGAAGACCTACGGCGACAAAGGCAAGCTCTCGATGGACGATGTGTGCACGACCGCATTTGACGGCGAATGCGAAGTTTACAAGCGGTTTGGCCTCGATCGGGTCGTTGTGCTCCGATACGTGGACACGAGCGGCGCGCCGAACAGCGTCGAAGTGAATCTGTCGCGCTTCGCCACCCCGGAGGGGGCGTACGCCATGTTCACGAAGCGTGTCGTCGCCGACGGCGATCCGGCGCGCGCGTCGGTCAAGTCGTTCGACGCGGGGGCCTTGGCGGCGGAGAGCAGCAGCAACGCGTACGTCTGGCGAGGACCTTACATGGTCGAGCTCACGTTCGTGACGGAAGATACGAAGATGACGCCCGAGGGCATGGCCCAGGCCAATGAACAATCGACCGGTGCGATAGCCCGCGACATGGGCGGCCGTTTGCCCGGTCCCCTGAACCCACCGGTCGCGGCGGCGATCTTGCCGACGGCATCTCGCATCCCGCTTGGCGTCGCGTACCACCCGAAAGACGCACTCGGTTTGACGTCGATCGGTCCGCTGGCGGTCGGCTACTACGGCGACGGCGACAAGCGCTGGCGCGATGTCGCGATTGTGCGCAGCGACGCGGACGGTGCGAAAGAAGCGTTCCGCGCATTCAAACTGAAGCCCGGAAGTGTCCCGGTGAAGGCCTTGGCCGACGAAGCCGTACAAGTCGTGCTTCAAGAAGCTCCGGATCGCGCAAAGGCCGAATACATCGTGGCGCGCAAAGGCACGTGGGTCGCCGCGGTAGGCGATGAAGAGCTGGTCCTCGATCCCGCCATGCCGGCGGACAAGCTCGCTTCCCTCAAGCTGACGCGAGACGAAAAGCTGCACAAGCTCGTCGCATGGCTTTCCGAGCCGCGGTGAGGGGCGCGGGCCGTCGCGAGGGGTCGGGGGCCGAGGCGCCTGAAGCGACACCAAGCCCAGCCCCTTTGAAAGGCCGACGACGTGACCTCTTCGGTCGTGCTCTAGGCGCGGATCGCCTTGAGCGGTGACGTTCGAGCAGCACGAATCGCCGGCAGAAACCCTCCCAGCAGCCCCATGCCGCAGGCGAAGACCAACGCTGTGGCGATCACGCGCGGCGTCGGATCGAACGAGAATACGACCTCCGACCAACTCGAGAAGTTGACCATGGAGAAGCGGACGAATCCCATCCCAAGCGACGCGATCGTTCCGGCCGCGCCGCCCGCTGCCGCAAGCAGCACCGACTCGAGGAGAAACGAGGTCAGAATGCTCGTTCGCGAGAAGCCGAGCGCTCTGAGGGTTCCGATCTCCCTCTGTCGGTTTGCGACGGCTGCAAACATGGTGATTGTGGCTCCGATCATCGCTCCGATGGCGAAAAATATCGCGACGGCATCGCCCAGCGCGCCGACGAAGGTGGCGGTTCCTTCCGACAGCTTCTCGTAGAAGGCGGTCTCCCGCACCGCTTGCAGTCCCAGTCGCTTGTCGTTTTCGACCTCGGCGCGGAACGCGTCGAATTCTGCCGGCGACTCGAGTCGGACGCGGACGCTGGAAACGACCCCTTCGCGGTGGTAGGCCTGCCGCAATACTTCGCGGTCAACCCACACTTCGGATTCGTACGACGAGCCGTCCGCTTCGAAGACCCCGACCACCCTCACGGGGCGATTTTTTCGCAGCTCGAACGTTCGGTCGAGCTCGAGGGTGCGGATGCGACCTCGAATGCGGGCACCGATGAGCGCTTCGTCGCTGCCCGGACGAGGCGGACGGCCCGCGACGATGTGAACCTCGGGTCGTAGCCGCATGGCCGCATCGTCGACGCCTCGGATCGCTACGTTGG
Source organism: Polyangiaceae bacterium (assembly GCA_049521295.1). Classification (GTDB taxonomy): domain Bacteria; phylum Myxococcota_A; class Polyangia; order Polyangiales; family Polyangiaceae; genus Palsa-1150. The sequence goes on from JBEKOY010000007.1 coordinate 33,840, forward strand.
TCACGCCCGTCGTCCCGAGCTTGTCCATCGCCGCCACCACCACGATCTCGCCAGCGCCAATCGGCTGGCCGCGATCGTCCTTGCGAACGCCCGGAGCTGCGAGGATCAGCGGTACCGTGGATTCATCGATGACGCTTCCGAGTTCGGCGTCCGTACCCAGGCGAAGCACGATCGCATTGTCGGTCCGGCCCGAGCTTCCGAGCGTTTTCTTGATCCCGGCCGAAAGCATCAGTGACGATGCGAGCACGAAGACCACGAGCGCGATGCCGAACGCCGTGGCGAACGTGGTGGCCCGTCGCACCACGAGGCTGCGGACGTTGTAGCGCAGCGGAATCATCGCCATCTCAAGCCACCCTTCGCACGGCATCGATCACTCGCAGCTGCGATGCGCGCCACGCTGGGATGGCGCCGGCGAGTCCGCCGAGGGTCGCCGCGAGTGCGATGGCGAGCAGCGCGTTTGCCGTTTCCAGCCGGAAGTATGGAAACAACGATCCCATGTTCTCCTCGATGAACCGGCCCGCGCCGAAGTTGATGAAAGGCCACGCGAACGCGATCCCCAAGATGCCCCCCAAGAAACCCATGACGAGCGACTCGCCGACGATCCAAAAGGCGATGTGCCGGGGCAAAAAGCCGACGGCCCGCAGCACGCCGTACTCGCCCGTTCGCTCGCGGACCCCCATGGCGATCGTGTTCCCGAGGATGAGCGTCATGATGATCAGAATGACCGCTGAAACGATGTCCATCGCCTGGAGCACAGCGGAAAACATGGCGAGGAAGGACGAGTTGAAGCTGTGCTCATCTTGCGACAGAGTGGGCGTGTCGCGGTCCTCGAAACGCTTGTCCAACGCCGCGCCGATGTCGGCAACGTGCGCGGGATCGTCGACGCGGCTGACGATCCAGCCCACCGTGTCGCGCCGGTCCGGCGACAGCGCGTCGTTCAGGTAGTCCCAGTGAAAAATAAGCGTCGAGCGGTCTACGGACTTGGCAGCGGCTGCATAAATGCCGTCGACGGTGAACTGCCAGTCGCCCGGGAAGATGCCGCTCTCGAGCGCGATTCGATCGCCGACCTTCCACCCCAATTTCGTGGCCAACACGTCGCCCACGATCGCTCCCTGCCGATCGTGTTTCCAGGTCTCCATCGCCTGCGGAACGACCTTCATTTCGTCGTAGACGTCGAAATACGTCGTCGCATCGACCGCTAGCGTGCTGAAAAAATCGCGGTCGTGCTGCGGATCCTTGCCGCCGAACCAGTTCGCCCAGGTGACGGCCCGGACATGAGGAGTCTCCCGCACGAACTCCACGTAGCGCTTGGGCAACGTCATGACGAACGTAACTTTGTGTCGTGTGACGATCCGGTCCTTGGCGGCCCATTCGGCGCTGCTGTGCCACGACCAGATCACTGTGCGAAGCAGCAGGAAGGCGACGATGGCAATCGCTACGCCGGCGACGGTCAGCGTTAGCCGGAATTTGTTCCGTGCGAGATTGCGGACGGCGAGCGACGCGAACGTCATGCGACGAGCTTCCCCTTGTCGAGGCGTCGTATGATCCGGGCGCGTTCCGCCGCCGCCGGGTCGTGCGTGACCATGAGGATCGTTTTGGACAATTGCGTGTTGAGCTTCTCGATCAAAGTCAGAATCTCGTCGGCGCTCTTCCGGTCGAGATCGCCGGTCGGCTCGTCCGCCACGATGATCGTTGGGTCGTTCACGATGGCGCGTGCGATGGCCACCCGTTGCTCCTGCCCACCGGAGAGCTGTCGCGGATAGTGCTCCACGCGGTCTTCTAGACCCACTACCCGAAGCGCCGTCTGGGCCCGCTTCTGGCGTTCGGCTCGGCCGAGGTCCGTGAGCAGCAGCGGCAGCTCGACGTTCTCGAGCGCCGTCAAGACCGGGAGCAAGTTGTACGACTGGAAAACGAACCCAATCGTATGGGATCGCCACTTGGCGAGCGCTCCTTCGCTCATCCCCTCCAGACGTCTGCCCGCGACTTCGACGCTCCCCGACGAAGGACGATCGAGGCCGGCGATCAAGTTCAGCAGCGTCGTCTTGCCCGAACCCGACGGGCCCATCAACGCCTCGTACGAGCCGGCGGGGACGTCCAGATCCAGCTCTTCGAGCACCCGAACCCCTTCGCTGCCGCGCTCGTACGTCTTGGAAACGCCCCGAAGCCGAACGATTGGAGCCTGCGTTTGCCTCTCTGAGTCCGTCATTGGGCCCTCCTCTCTTTGACGGCTTGACCGTCGCGCAGTGTCGCGGCAGGGTCGCGGATGATTTTGGTCCCGGGCTCGGGACCGTCGAGCAGTTCGAAGCCGCCGGCGAACGGCGGACCGAGCCTGACCGCGACCATACGTACCCGGCCGGCATCGAGCACGTAGACGACCGTTGCGCCGTCGCGATTGGCGACTGCGGGACCCGGCACGATCTTCTTTGGGCGCTCGCTCAGGTGCTTGGGATCGAGCGCGGAGCTCAAAAAGGATACTCGAGCGGCCATTTCCGGCAGGACCGTATCGTCTCGGTCGAGAAATCGCACCTTGACGGTTGCCGACGCCTTGGCGCGGTTCAATTGCGGACTGACGTCGACGACTTCGCCTCGCCACCGCTTGTCGGGATACGCGTCGAGGACGACCTCGCACGGTCCGAGGTTGCGCACGAGATGAAGCTTTCCCTCGGGAACGTCGGTCTCGACCACAATCGATCCGAAGTCGGCGATCTTGGCCATGGACGTCCCCGGCGTGACGACGTCGCCTGGTTGCAGAGGCTTGGTGACGACCGTGCCGTCGATCGGCGCCCGGATCGTCGCGTTGGCGAGGTTCGTGGAGAGCGCGACGACCTCGGCTTCGGATGCAGTCACGTCGGCATCCGCGGCGTGGACCTGTTGCTCGAGCGATTGGGCGCGGGCGGCAAGGTCGTCCGCGGTCGCGGGCGCGATCGCACCCGTATTTGCCAGTCGGCGCTCCCGATCGCGCTGCAAGACGATCTCGGCGAGTTGAGCACGAGCCGTCGTCGCGCGGGCGCGGGCCGCGGCGACGCGGGCGCGCGCGCTGGCCACGGCCACCCGCTGATCGCTCGGGTCCAATTCGAAAATGATCTGCCCGGCCTTGACCCGCTTTCCTTCGGCCACGTTCACTCGGTCGACGCGCCCGACCAGCTTTGAGGAGACGTCGACCTCGACTTGAGGGACGACGTAACCGGTCGAGGTGAGCTCGATTTGCGTGTGAGCGGGCGATAGCAGAGTCACCTCCGTGACGGTCACTTCGGTCTGGAAGACCGCTGCTTCCAATAGGGGGCCGCCGACGCGGACGATCAGCGCTACGGCAACGCCGAGCAAGATCGCCGCGAAGACCCAGCGCAACGCCCGCGTCGACGTGGGTCCCGACGGCGGGGGTCGATGCGCGCCGCGATCGATGCGAAGGGACGCGAGATCGGATGCGAGTCGGTCGTCCATGGCCCTGACATCCGCTCCTAGAGCCGCGGGTCTCGCCAGGGCCTTCGTTCGAAACAGTCGTCGGGGAGCCGGCGGCGCGTGCGCGCCAGCCGCGTCTCGGCGATGAACCGAGCGGTCACCGGATCGTGATAGCCGCTCGCGTCGGGAAGGTCCGCCACCTCCGCTTGGTGGTACCGGACGATGCGTGCCATGAGTAAGTCACGCACCCACTTTCCGACGAGCGAAGCCATACTTACGAGCAGGTGATTGTCGTCGGCATCGCGAACGAAGGCGATGCGTCCGAGCCCCGGCAAACAGTATTCGCTTCGTGCGCGCCCTTGCTCCGCCACCGCGTGCAGACGTCCATTCATGGGCCCAAACGCGGCCGCGTACTGGTCGAAGCCGCCCACCTTGCCACACGTCGCGACGACGTCGCGCTTCGCGCGCGCCCGTCCGTCGAGGAAAAGCCGCTCCATGGCGTGAAGGTCGACGTGAAACCGGTTGCGCCCGCGCCCGATTTCGTCGTTGAGCCGCCGGGCGCACGTGACGACGCATGCGACGTAAAGGACATCGATTCCCTGAGCCGCGAGCTTTGCGAGGTCCCGCTCGACGTCGGCGACGAGCCCGTCGTCCGCGACGAACGACTCTCCTGTACGATTCCAGCATTGCTCCGTGTGCTCGGTCGGGCAACGCGCCCGCAGAACCGCCGGTCCATCCAGGGAGAGAGCATGGACGAGGGCGTCCGGCCCCTCGACGTTGGCTACGCCCATTCGTCGCGCGATGGCTCGCGCCCACGCTTCTCCGAGCGCCGTATTCCCGTGGCCGAGCAGCTTCTTGGAGTCCCCGAGACGTGTGCGCATCGCCCCGCGCGCCCTCCGCTCGGCTCGTTCATGGCCGCCCCTCGTTGTGCGGGCCGCGATGGCCGTGACAATCAAAGGGCCGAGCCGCGGCCCGAGCCCGTTCTCATCGATACCCAATCGAATGGCGTCGTCGTTCACGGGGCGTCGCAGGCCATACAAGCCCAGGTCACCGACTTGCTCAAGGACGGCGATGGGGCCGATGTCGGGGATCGCAAAGACGCCGAAGGGCCCGCGACCGTTCGAGTCCGTTCATGGCTGAGCCGTCGCCCGTGCGCACCGCGAATTTTCATTCTCACTCGAACGAGGCCGAGGCCGGCGCACCTCGATCGGGCCCCATTCGGCCGCGCCGACGAAGGCATCGATTGACGGCGGACATCGGGCTGCTTAACGTCCTCGGCCCTCAGCGGCGACGGGAATCGCGAGCGTATCGTGTTCAGGCGTACGGAGGCGCTCACCACGTGAACAAGGCGACCCTCAAGAAGTTCAGGACGCTCCTCACCGACAAACGGGACGAGATCCTCAAGAAGGCGAAGCAGACTCTCGAGCAAGACATGACGCTCGACACCGACGATTTGCCCGACGAGATGGATCTTGCGTCGAGCGAGTATCTTCAATCGTTCACCTTCCGCTTGCGCGGACGGGAGAAGAGCTTTCTGGACAAAATCGAGAAAGCTCTTCGGAAAATCGACGAAGGGACGTTCGGGATCTGCGAAGAGTGCGGCGAAGAGATCCAGGTGAAGCGGCTCGAAGCGCGGCCCGAGACCACGCTTTGCATCCGCTGCAAGGAGGACCAGGAGCGAATGGAAAAGGACTACAGCTGAGCGTAGGCCCCGCCTCGAGACCGCCCTGGTGCCGCGGGGATGGGGACGGGCGGCGGCCGAGCGACTGGTTCGATCGCGCTTCGAGGCCCAGCGCAAGCGCTTACGTCCGTCTCGGCCGCCTGCGCAACGCGCGGTCAGGCGCGTGCGGCAATCGCGGCGGGTGTGCTTCGCCGCAACACCTCGCGCAGGTAGCGGCCGGTGTGCGATCGCTCCACCTCCACCAGATGCTCCGGCGTGCCGGCCGCGACGATCTCGCCGCCGCCTTCCCCCCCTTCCGGCCCGACGTCGATGACCCAGTCGGCGCACGCCACCACGTCTAGATTGTGCTCGATGACGATGATCGTGTTGCCCTGATCGCGCAGATCCGTCAGTGCCGTGAGCAACACCTCGATGTCGGCAAAGTGCAGACCGGTCGTCGGCTCATCAAGCACGTAAAGGGTCCGTCCGGTCGCTCTTCGAGACAGCTCTCGCGCGAGCTTCACGCGCTGGGCTTCACCCCCCGACAGGGTCGTCGCAGGTTGTCCGAGCGACACGTATCCGAGGCCGACCTTTCGAAGTGCTTCGAGCTTGTCGGCGATTCTCGGAACGGCGCCGAATAGCTCGGACGACTGTTCCACGGTTACGTCGAGCGCGTCGGCGATCGACAGTCCGCGGTACTTGACCTCGAGCGTCTCGCGGTTGTATCGGCGGCCGCCGCAGGCGTCGCAGGTCACGAAAACGTCCGGCAGAAAATGCATCTCCACGCGAAGCACGCCATCGCCTTGGCACGCTTCGCAGCGCCCGCCTTTGACGTTGAACGAGAAGCGCCCGGCCTTGTAGCCGCGCGCTCGGGCGTCGGGTAGCCCGGCATAGAGTTCGCGCAGCAGGGCGAAGATGCCCGTGTAGGTCGCCGGATTGGATCGGGGCGTGCGGCCGATCGGCGCTTGATCGATCGAAACGACCTTGTCGATGTGATCCAAACCATCCACGCGATCGCATTCGCCGACCGGTGCGGTCGCATTGTAGAGCTTGGCGCGTGCAGCCGGCAGTAAGGTGTCGACGATGAGGCTCGACTTACCGCTGCCGCTGACACCCGTCACGCACGTGAACAATCCAATTGGAACCTCGGCCGTGACATTTCGCAGGTTATGCGCTCGGGCGCCGACGACCCGCACGCACGCTTTGGTACGAGGTCGCCTCTTTTTCGGTATGGGCAACTGACGGGCCCCCGTCAACCAGGGACCCGTGATCGAATCCGGCGAGGCCATGAGCTCTGCAGGCGTGCCCTGGGCGACGATCTGACCTCCGTGCACACCGGCGCCCGGGCCCATGTCGATTACGTGATCGGCCGAGAGGATCGCCTCGCGATCATGTTCCACGACGATCACCGTGTTGCCGAGATCCCTGAGCCGGGCCTGCGCCTCGATGAGGCGCGCGTTGTCGCGAGCGTGCAAGCCCACGCTGGGCTCGTCGAGTACGTAGAGAACGCCGACGAGCGCCGCTCCGATTTGGGTCGCCAGTCGAATGCGTTGTCCTTCGCCCGATGAAAGTGTTTGCGCACTTCGATCGAGGGTTAAATAGTCGAGTCCTACCTCGATCAAAAATCCGAGTCTCGCCGCCACGGCCTTGAGGAGCGGCTGAGCGATGGCCCGTTCGCGGGGGCCGAAGGCGTGTCCATCGGCCTCGACCCCGTTGCTTCGTTCCTTGCCGAGACTCTCCACGAAGGTGCGAACGTGCCGAAGCGGCAACGCACCGACTTGAGCGACATCCTTTCCTCCGAGCTTGACGGCGAGCGCCTCCGGCCGAAGCCGCTTGCCCTTGCAGGCATCGCACGTACGAGTCACGAGAAAGCGTCCGATCTCGTCGTCCGCGATGCCGCCCTCGCTGAGATCGGGGTCCTCTTCCTCGCTAGGGTCCAGCCGCGCTTCTGCGAGCATCGCGAGCCGCTGCTGCAGGCGTGGGACGACTCCCTCATAGCCTTTTTGCCGTCCGGTGTCCTTCCTTCGCGCCGCCGCTTTCGGCGAACGCCGCGCCGGCCGACCTTTCGAGGAGGCGTCCGGCGAGGTTCCGAACAGGATGGCCTTGCGCTTCTCCTCCGGTAACTTCGACCACGAGATGTCCGCGCTGATTCCAAGGGTCTCTACTGCGCGGACGACCTCGCTTGCGAGGGCTACGCTCCCCCGACGCCCCCAGGCCATGACGACCCCCTCGCGAAGGCTGTGCCTCGGGTCGCCGAGGCAGCGCTCCGGGTCGACGACGTCGCGTGCCCCCAGCCCGTCACATACCGGGCAAGCGCCGTGCGGGCCGTTGAAGGAGAACATGCGCGGTTCGATCGGTGGAAGCGAGATCCCGCAATCGACGCACGCGAACCGTTCGCTCATCCAGAGCGGCTCATCGTCGCCCGACTGCACGAGCAGGCGTCCCTCGCCAAGCTTCAGCGCGAGTTCGACGCTGTCGGTCAAGCGGCCCTTGATCCCCTCTTTGAGAGCGAGGCGATCGACGACGACGTCGAGGTCGTGCATGCGGGAGCGATCGAGTTCGATTTCATCACCGAGGTCGACGACCGATTCGTCGATGCGCGCGCGGACGAACCCCTCACGACGCAAGCGCTCCAGCTCGAGCTTGAGCTCCCCTTTTCGAGCGCGCGCGATCGGGGCTAGGACGCTGAGCTTGGTCCCATCGGGCATTGCGAGCACGCGATCGACGATCTGCTGCACCGTTTGCGCTTCGATGCGTTTGCCACAGCTCGGACAGTGAGGAACGCCTACTCGGGCGTAGAGAAGACGAAGGTAATCAGCTACTTCCGTGACTGTTCCGACTGTGGACCGTGGCGATTTGGAAAGGGGGCGCTGCTCGATCGCGATCGCCGGGCTCAGACCCTCGATTCGCTCCACGTCGGGTTTGGCCAGTTGTTCGAGGAATTGGCGCGCGTAAGCGCTCAACGATTCGACGTACCGTCGCTGGCCCTCGGCATAGATGGTGTCGAACGCGAGCGACGACTTGCCCGAGCCGCTTGGCCCGGTAAATACGACGATCTTGCCGCGCGGCAGACTGAGACTGACATTCTTCAGATTGTGCTGCCGCGCGCCGACGACGATCAGCCGATCCAAGGGGAGTAGAAGCGGTTAGCACGACGGTCGTTGTCGTGCCCCGTGTGGTAGCTTTTGGGTGATGCCCGCCGACACCATGGGCTCTCGGGACGCCCTTCCCCGAACGAAACCGTCCGATGACGCGAAACCGTCCGATGACGATGGCCCACGATGTCGTGCACCGGGTTCGGGCAACGTGCGGGAATCGGGTCGTCGTGTGAGGAGGCCATCCGGGCCTGTGATAGGGATAGATGACGCCTGGTCAGGGCGAGCGCGTCATCGCTCTCGTCTGGCGCGTCGAAACGCGGGGCTTTCGGGACGGCTCGTCTAGACATGTTCAAGGTCGAGTGCGAGTCGTGCAAGGCTCCCTACCAAATCGACGAACGCCGTGTTCCGCCCGGCGGCCTCAAGATGCGGTGCCCCAAATGCGGTCATTCGTTTGTCGTGACAGCGCCGGGTGCGGCGCCCGCTAAGGCCGCTCCGCCGGTGGCCCATTCGCCCGCCGGCTCGCCCCCTCGAGCGCCTGCAATCGCACCTCGAATCTCTGCCGAAGCGCCCGCTGCGCCGGGTTCGGCCCCACGACCGCCGCCCGCTGCGCCGGTGGCGGCCCCACGACCGCCGCCCGCTGCGCCAGTGGCAGCCCCTCGTCCGGCGGCGGTCGCGGGCGCTCGCCCGCCCCCCGCCCCGCCGGTGGCGGCCCCACGACCGCCGCCCGCTGCGCCAGTGGCAGCCCCTCGACCGGCGCGCCTCCCGCCGGCAGCGGCCGCTCGCCCGCCCCCCGCCCCGCCGGTCGCGGCTCCTCGATCGCCGCCGGTTGCTCCGCCTGCCAAACCCGCTCCCGCGCCCATCCACAAGGCGGCCGCGCCCAAGACGATCGCCGGCGGCGCACCACGCACGTCGCCAGAGCGGAGCCCGACTGAGGCTCGGGGCGAACTGCCTTCGGATTTCCCTGCGGCTCTTGGAGCGCTCGACGAGTCCGACCTTCCCATCGTCTCGGCGCACGCACGGTCGGACCTTCCCGTGGTCTCGTCGCCACGACCGTCGGACCTTCCCGTGGTCTCGTCGCCACGACCGTCGGATCTTCCCGTCGTCTCGACGCAAAGGCCGGCGGCTCGCGCGGTATCGGCAGCGACGCCGCAAACGTCTCTCACGCCCAGCTCTCACCAAGGCATGGCCGACGATTTCGGACTCGACTTGCCGGAGCCCGCCACGCTTGACTCGCCGACCGCGAGCCGGAGCCGACCGATGTCTTGGCGCGATTCGGACTCGGATCTGCCGGCCGCTCTCTCCGACTTGCCAGCCCTCACGGCGAGCCTTCCCTCCCGGTCAAGCTTCGATCCCTCGGAGAGCGCCGGACTTCCGGTACCTGCCGCAGCGCTGCCCGCGAAAAGACACTCCACGGCAGCACCGGGCCATGACCTTCCCGTTCCGGTCGCGCCTTCCCGGGGGTTCGGCGAGATCGAGCTTCCCAGTGTGGCCGAGGTGTTCCCGGCGCGCACCGGGAGCGAGCCAACGGCATCGGCCCGATCGGTTCCTGAGTCCGAGATGGCTCAGGGCTTCGGCGAGATCGATCTCCCTCGGGAGGCGCCGACCAGCCCAAAGCCTTCGCCGGATCCTCCGATGCACGGCACCTCGGAGGCCTCCGAGTTCCGCGATTTCGAGCTCGCAGAGCCGCCGCCTCCGCGAAGGTCGTCGGGAGCCATAGACGCCGTCACTCGCCCCGAGTCGGGCGGCACTCCCGGCGGGATGAACTTTGGTGAGGTCGATCTCGGAGGAGCCGACGGGTCGAATCCGTCCGATCGGTCCGACGCACTGCCCACGGTCGAAGGCGGTTCGTCAGGGGTCTCCGACACCGACGCTCGCCCGGAGGCGACGTCGTGGAGGCCTCCTGCCGCGGCCTTGGCGGCTTCGCAGTCGGTCGGTCGCGCGGCCTCCCCCGCGTCGGCCAAGCGGCGGGCCTCCCCCGGCAGGATCATCGCCTTGGTTGCGCTCATGCTTCTGTTGACCGGCGGCGCGGCGCTGCAACTGACGCCCTACGGCGCCTATGGGTATCTCGTTGTCTCGGATGTGCTTCGGTCCGGCGATTACGCCCGGGCCACCGCGATGGCCATGCGGGAGGCCGAGGCCATACTCGGTCCGGACACGTACGAAGGGGCCAAGGCGGCCATGGCCTTGGCGTACGCCGCGCACTCGCGAACGCCGCGAGCCAAACCGCTCACGGCATACGGTGCGCTCGTCGACTCGGCAGCCAGCCTGCGGTTCGGCGCGGACACGACGCGCGCATCGCGCGCCAAGCAGCTCCTTCTCGAGCTCCCACTGGATCAGGTCGTCAAGTATCGCGACGTCGCCATCGCCGCGCAGTTCGCCGAAGCGGGCGACTTCGTAAAGGCTCGCAGCAACCTCGACCTCGCGGGCAAGTACGATTCGACGGATCCCGTGCAGGTCGAGATTGCGCTGCTGCGTGGAGACGTGGATCTCGCAATCGGCGACGGACCGGCGGCGCTCAGCGATTTCAAGCGTGCGCTTGCGCTGTACGACGACGCACGCGCGCACTTTGGGCTCGCGCGCGCGTTCGATTCGCTCGGCGAGGCTGCGAACGCCAGGATGGAGATCGGTGCGACGCTCGCCAGGTCGCCGAAGCACGTCGGGGCGCTCACGTTACGCGCCCGACGTCAGAGCGAAGCGGTGGATCCCGCGAGTGCAATCGCGGATCTATCGACCATTTTGGACACCTCCGTCCAGGCGGCCGCCTCTCCGGCCGAGCTGTCCGATGCCTACGCCGCGAGGGCGTGGGTGCGCTTGGAGCTCGGTGAAGCGACCGCCGCTCGGGAAGCGTTTGGGCGCGCGGTCAGCCTCAACCCGTCGAACATCGGGGCGCTGAACGGCGAAGGGCGACTGTTGCTGAACGAAGGGCGCTACGCCGAAGCTCTCGCACGGCTGGACAAGGCTCTCGAGCTCGCTCCCAATTCGCCTCAGACGATTGCAAGTGACGCCGAAGCAAAACTCGAACTCGAACGACTATCGGATGCCAAACAGCAGCTTGTTGCAGCGCAAGAGCGATTCCCGAAGAACACGGCCATTCTTCTGTTGCTCGCGCGAGTCGAGGAGCGCTCCGGTGAGGTCGATGCCGCGGAAGGCCACCTGCGCCTCGCGATCTCGAACGTCGACCCCTTGCGGCCCGAGGCGGTGCTGCCGTACATCGCACTGTGCGAGCTGGACTCTGCTCGTGGCCGCCTGAACGACGCTAAGGCCACCCTCGAGGATGCGAAAAAGGCGCTTCCGCCGTCGTCGGCGCTGGAGCGCGCGTTCGGCGAGTTCGACGAGCGTCAGGGCGACTTTGAAGGGGCGATCGCACACTACCGGTCGGCCATAGCGAAGGGGCCGAAGGACGTTGCCGCCCACTTTCGGCTTGCGGTGGCTCTGCGCCGCGTTCGCCGGTTCGACGAGGCGTCCGCTGAGCTCGATCGGGTCGCCGCGGTGGACCGCGATTATCCCGGAATTTTCCTGGAGCGAGGCCTTCTCTTCGAGGACTCGGGCGACGTAGAGCATGCCATCGAGCAGTTCAAGACGGCCCTTTCGAAGGCGCCCGAGGACCCAGACCTGCAGCTGCGCGTCGGATCCGCTTACGTCGCAATTGGGCGGCCGGACGACGCGCTACCGATGTTGCACAAGGTTCTCGACAAGCGTCCGGCGAGCGCCGAAGCCAACCATTACATCGGTCGCGCTCTGTTGCTTCAGGGCGGGTCGGCACAGCCCGAGGCTCTCCGGTATCTCAAACGCGCGGTCGATCTCGATCCGAATTGCGCCGAATTCCACGTTTATCTGGCGTGGGCCGCAAACGACGTGACGCCGGCGCAGCTGGAGCTTGCTCGGGACGAGATCGACCGCGCCCTTGCGCTCGACAAAATGAACGCCGAGGCTTACTGGCAGCGAGGCGTGCTCGAGCGCATGGAGGGGGCGATCGACGACGCCGTAGCCGACGAGAAGCGCGCGCTCGAGTTGCGTCCCGCAAGGAGCGAAGCGCATGCGACGTTGGCGGAATGTTACGAAGACAAAAACGACGACGCGGCGGCTCTCGCCGAGTGGCCTCGTGCCCTCGCGGGCGACGGCGGCGGGTCTTCGGCGGATGCAACGATTGCACACCCGTACTGGCACTATCGGTACGGCAAGCTTCTGTTCGAGAGGGGCAGCGGTGCCGCAGCGGTCGCCCAATTGGTGCCGGCGGCGGCCGCGGCGGAGAAGCTCGAGAGTCGGCCCGGCTGGGTTGCGCCGCTCGAGTTTCTGGTCGCCGAAGCGCTCCGAGGCGCAGGTCGCCGGGCCGACGCGATCGACCACTATCGACGGTTCCTCGACATCGCGCCGGTCAATTCGCCGGACCGTTACGATGCACAAAAGGCGCTTTCACAGCTCGCAGGAAAGCCCGACCGTTGACGCGCCCCGCGAGACGGGGTGGTGAGCGTTCGTTCGGATGGTACGGTCCCGTCGTGTCCAACGCCGGTCGGGATCTCGCGGGCCGTCTCATCGTGATTACGGGAGCGAACACCGGCATCGGTCGTGCGACTGCGGAGTGCCTCGCCACCCGCGGCGCGACCGTTGTGTTGGCTTGCCGGTCCGAGGAGCGAACCCGGCCCGTGCTCGACCGCATCGTCGCGCGCGGCGGCGATGCCATCTTCGTTCCCCTCGATCTCGGTGCGTTCGCATCGGTGCGCGCGGGCGCCGCACTCATCGATGCGATCGGCCGGCCGATCGACGTCCTCGTCAACAATGCCGGCGTGGCCGGCCAGCGAGGCCTGACGGCCGACGGTTTTGAGCTCGCCTTTGGCACCAACCATCTGGGTCATTTCCTGCTCACGCTGCTTCTGTCCTCTCGGCTCCGCGCAGCCGATCGCGGCCGCATCGTCAATGTCTCGAGTCAGGCGCATTACAAAGCGCGTGGCATCGACTTCGATGCGGTTCGGCGACGGACACCATCCATCACCGGTCTGCCGGAATACGCGGTGTCGAAGCTTGCGAACGTGTTGTTCACGCGTGCGCTTGCGCGGCGCATCGGGCCGAGCGGGGTGAAGAGCTATGCCCTTCACCCGGGCACGGTCGCATCGGATGCATGGCGCCGCATGCCCTGGCCGATCCGGCCGCTCATCAAACTCGGCATGATGTCGAACGAAGACGGTGCGAAAACGTCGATCTATTGTGCGACCTCGCCGGATGTTGCGGGCCAAGACGGTGGTTATTACGACCAGTGCCGGCCGGCGGAACCGAGTCGAGTCGCGGCGGACGCCGCGCTCGCGGACGATCTTTGGAACCGGAGCGTGCAGTTTACCGGGGCGCCCGATTCGATCGCAGCCGGGTAGCGATGCGAGCGGCCTTCACACGTCGGCGTCGAGTGCGGCGGCCATGCGGGCGAACGAGCCGACGCCCAACGTCTCGCCGCGGGCGGTGAGCACGACGCCGGCGGCATTCGCGGCGCGCTCCAGGGCGGCTGGGTCGCGGGCGACGCATGCCCACGCGTTGCGCAGGGTCTTTCTCCGCGCTTGAAAGGCCGCGCGGACGAGCGCTCGGAACGATGCCGTTTCGCACGCGCGAGGAGGGTGTACCGGGACGAACTCGACCACCGCACTCGTGACTTCGGGCGCCGGATGAAACGCGCCGGCGGGTGCGCGAATGACGCGGCGGACGTCGAACACGGCCTGCGCGAACACGCTGAGGGCGCCGAACGATTTCGTATCCGGCGCTGCCGTCAGGCGACGTGCGACTTCGTCTTGCACCATGAACACGACCCGGTCGACGGACGCCACCCGGTCGATCGTGAGCCGAAGAAGCGGACCGACAATGGAGTAAGGCAGATTCCCGCAAAGAATCCGGGGGGAGCCCTTGATTGCATCGCCCAGGAGCGGCCCCCAATCGATCGATAGCGCGTCGCCCTCAAGGATGCGTACGAGCGTTCCCTCAAGCTCGCGCGCGAGCACCGGTACCAAGTCGCGATCGCGTTCGATCGCGATCAGCTCATGCGTCCGCTCCGCGAGCCGTCGGGTGAGGCTCCCGGTTCCGGCGCCGATCTCCACGACTCGCGCGTGCCCGAGCTCTTCGTCTCGGACGCACGCGCTGGCGATTGCCCGCGCAATGGCGTCGGCGACGAGGAAATTTTGGCCGAGGCTCTTTTTCGGGCGCAGCCCCGCATGTCGCAGCACGAGGCGGGGATCGTGCGCCGTCACGGTGACTCTCCACGGGATGGGTCGTCCTGCAGATCGCGGCGGTTCGCGTCGCCGGCGCGCCGGCCGGTGCGGGCGAGGACGATGCGAACCCCGAGGCGACGTAAAACGCGTTCGCCGCGTTCACGAGCGGCGTGCGCCCGCACGCGCACCGCTTCGTTCACGACGGCGGAGATCTCGACCGCGCCGGGGCGAACCCGATCGACGTGAGGCAAGCGCAATCCCGCTTCGAACGGGGGGAGGCTCCAGCACACCTCGATGCCGTGCGCTCGCAGTGCTCCAACCTGAGATGCGAGCAGATCGGGTCGAGACGGCGGAGGTGCCCATACCTGCACGAAGTCCGGGCGGGGTCTCAGGGCCGACAGGCGACCCAAAGACGTCGCCAAAGCACGCTCCGCTTCCGGGCGTTCCCCGTCGACGCGTGGTGGCAATTCGATTCCGAACGAGGCCAGGTAGTGCCTGAGGCGGCGTTCCCGCAACGTCGCCCCAAACGGAAGGGGAGGGGAGAACGGCGCTCGCGATCGAAGGGCGTCGATCCGTGCCGCGAGCGCGTCGAGATCCCCTTTCCGTAGGTCGGCGAGGCCTCTGGGGTCGAGCGGCCGGGCATGTTCGACGACCCGTCGCGCGACCTCGGCTTCGTCAATCTCCGAGCGGTCCGCATCGACGGTCTCCGCGACGCTCGCGAGCGCGCGGGCCAGAATCGACCCGTGCGTCGCGCCGGTTCGGGGCTCGATCCATGCCTGTATGCGGGAAGCCACAATGATGAGGCCGACCCAGTCCCCGCGGCGCAAGCAGGCACCCGCAAACGACGCGACGTCGTCGACAACCAGGTCGAGCGGTGCGTTGCCGACGGGTCCCGCCCACAGCTCGACCGACGCGTCGACGACCAGCCAGATCAGGCCACGATCCCCGCGGTCCATCTCTCGAACGAGCAGGCGCCCGCGACGCGCGCTCGCTTTCCACGCGATTCGCTTGAACGGATCGCCGGGCGCGTAATCCCGCAACTCACGCAGATCATGGCCTTCCGCGGGCCGGCCAGGGCGCTCGGCTGCGGCTGTCCGCCTGGTTCGACCGCCGCGCGGCGATCCGACGAACGCCGAAAGCGTCGCTGGAAGAACCTCGATGCCGAGCGGGTTCGCGAAGAGCAGCGGCACTTCGAAAGCGCCCTTGGCACCGAACGGCGTTACGCTGACTTCGAGCCCCAGGCCGTGAATGCCCCATCGTCCGACCCGAGGCGCTCGCACCGTCAAATCGACGGTCGCGCCGGCATTGGGCGGCAGATCGAGCAGGTCGGGCTCGACGGTGACCGACAGCAGGCTCGACGCGATTGGGCGGAGCCCGCTGACCCGAATGGGTTCATCCCCGCCGTTTCGTAGCTCGCTGCGGATGACGATGCTGCCGCCTCGCGGCACGACGCGAACCCGCCGGGCGTCCGCCCATGTCATCTCGAATCCGGCCGACCGCAACCGCGCCACTCCGACGCGGGCGATGGCTCGCCCCAACGCGATGGCAAGCAGCATCGCGCCGCCGAACCCGACCACGGGCGAGAGGCGTGCGGCGGCCCCAAGTGTGACCATGGCGATACCCGCGACAGCCACATGAAACGTTGCTCGTGTGGGATACAGATGCACGATGGGCTCGCGGTCGGTTTAGCTCACACCGCCCGCACTCCGCGTCGATAGCCGACTCGAGTCAACGCGTCCTCGACCACGCGCTCTCGCGCGCCCGGTTCGGCTTCGGCCTCGGCGATGAGGACGATCCGGTGAGCGAGTACGCTCGAAGCGACCGCGCGGATGTCGTCCGGAGCGACGAAAGGCCGACCGCTCATCAACGCGAAGGCCTTTGCAGCTTGAATGAGGCCCAAGGTCGCTCGCGGGCTTGTGCCGAGGGCCACCCGGACGTGCACCCGGGTGAAGTGCGTGATCGCGACGGCGTAGGCGAGCAGATCATCCTCGATGGTAACGCTCGAGGCGAGCGCCTGAAGCTGCACGACGTCGCGCGGGTCGAGCACGGCCTGAGAGCTGGGCGACGTGACGCCATGTGTTTTGAGCATTTGCGCTTCCTCGCGCGCCGACGGGTAGGTGACCGCGACGCGCACGAGAAAGCGATCGATTTGGGCCTCGGGAAGCGGGTAGGTACCCTCGAGGTCGATTGGGTTTTGCGTGGCGAGCACGAGAAAGGGCGTCGGCAGCTCGTAGCGGTCACCCTCGATCGTCACTTGTCGCTCTTGCATCGCTTCGAGCAGCGCACTCTGCGTTTTGGCGGGTGCGCGGTTGATCTCGTCGGCGAGCAGCACGTTGGCGAAAACGGGTCCGGCGCGCAGAGCGAAAGTTCCTTCTCGCGGGGACAGTACATAGGTCCCCGTAATATCTGCCGGCAGCAGATCCGGCGTGAATTGGATGCGCCGAACCGTGCACCCGAGCGCCGCGGCAAAAGCTTTGACCAGCGTCGTTTTGGCCACGCCAGGAACCCCTTCGAGGAGCGCGTGGCCACGAGCCAACATCGCCATGATCAGCGCGTCGATGGGTCGGACGGATCCGACGTAGACTCGGGCCACCTCCTGCCGAACCTGATCGAGACGGTCTCGGGCGGCGGCGATCTCGCTCGCATTCACTGCCGCGCTCACGATCTCCCACTCAGTGTACCATGGCGTTGCGCGTCCACAGCGGCGAGTACGCCGCGGACCCGATGGAGGGCCTCGCGGAGCTCTGCATCGCTCGCGCGGCCGAGCCGCGGCTGGCGCCGGTTGGGCAGGGGCAGCTGGAAACGAGCCAATTGCTTGAGCAGGGCGCCGAGTGCCTTCGCACGCTCGGCGTCCAAGAGTCCGGCCGCCAACGCCAGTGCGATGAGTTGGTCGTGCGCGACGATGCGATCGAGGCCAAGTCGCGTGGCGAGCTGCTCCTCGAGAGCGTTCCTGAGCTCGACCAGCGCGAGCAACCGCGACGTGCCCGCTGAAGCTGAGCTCAGAGCCGCCGCATGCCCGGCGATGCCACCCTGTGCGAGAATCGAGACGGGGCGCGTGAATCGAGACGTCGATCGCTTGTAAGTGCGACCGGCGCGTGTTCCCGCCCAGAATACGACGCCTAGGCCCAAGGCGACCGCTAGGACATACGTGGCGTTCGGCGGCAGGCCTCCTCGTAAGACGTCGATCGCCTCCGCGGCGATGCGACCGACCGCACCGGACGGGTCCGTCCGAAAGGATCCACCGTAGCGTCCCTGAATGGTGAAATCCCCGATCAGAAAGTACAGCTTTCCGGTCCGTGCAGTCGTGCCGATCTCGTGCCCATGCCCATCGGGCGGTACCGCCGCGTCGGCTGCGAAGCGAATGAGAGCGTGCGCGAACTCGAGGTTGCCCGGGTAGCGCAGCATCGCATTCATGGCGACGGATGCGTCGCCCACCGCGACGAGGCGACCCTGCCCGACGACGCCGGCAACGGCGAGCACGACATCCTCGCTCCGACCCCGCACGACCAAAAGGGGTGCGAGCCGATCGTCCGAAAGCCCGGTGGCGTGATTGGTGACGACTCGCTCCACGTTCCGTACGACCGGGTGCACTCCGACCGCATCGGCGACGGCGAACACCGGATTCGATCGGAGCATCGCGTTCGGTCGCTCGGGCAGCGGTACGCGACGGATTCCAAAGTGCTCGAGCAAGACGTCGCCCGTGCCGTAATCGTCCATCAGAATCACGCGGCCGCCGGAACGCATGAAAGCCGACAGCTCGTCGGGGTCGATCTCGCGCTCCGGATGAACGAGCACCAACGCATCGGTGGCCTCCAGTCGACCGAGGTCCAACCTTTGCGCCACGATGACGTGGCCACCGGGGACCTCGCTTCGCGCCATGGCGATGAGCTGCGAAAGGCCCTCCCAACCGTCGTCTGTCGGGTCGAGCGGTTTGGCCCGGGCTGGTAGAGCAATCAGAGCCATCGCGACAGCGATCCGCCCGGCCGAGAGCAAGGCGTTGCGTGGGGGCCGAGCTAGCTCGCCCGCTTCAGCCGATCTTGACCCTGGCACTCTCGTTGCTATCCTTATTTACAAGGGCGATAGCACTCGCTTCGCTCGTCGACGAAGTCATCCTCACACGAGTCCGGAAAGAAAGAGGAGGTCTCGATGTTGCCTCCGTTTATTATCGAGCAAATTCGTCAGCGAGAAGAGCAAGAGCGTGCTCGTTACGAGCAGCCACGTCTGGAGCTGCCGGTGGATCGACCCGCGCCGCGCGCTCCCCACGCCCCGGAAGACAAAGGCGAGCGCGGCGTTGTCATCATCGACTTGATGAGAGCCCCGGCCGTCTGAGGGCTGCGCCGCGGCCGCTTGGCTAAGCCGACTCTGTCGACAGCAGTCGGCCAGAGCCCCGGGTGCGGCCAGAGCCCGATCCCGAGCGGTGCTCGACACCCACGCTCGTGGTGACTAGGCTCGCGGCTCATGACCGGCGAGCCGCCTCGCCGACGAAAAGCGCTTTCGCCGCGGGCCCTTCCCATTGATGGTTCTTCGCTTCCTGTTCGGTCTTGCTGTCGCTGTCTGCCTTGTCCCTGCTTGCTATTCGGGGGGCGGCGGGACCGCGCCGCCGCCGAACACATTTTACTACCCCGTCGGCCTGGCCGTTTCGAATCAGGGCGGCAACGCGCTCTACGCCGTCAATTCCGACTTCGACTTGCAATGGAACGGCGGCACGTTGCAGGTCTACGACTTGTTTCTGCTACGGCGTGACGCCGATCTTTTGATCAACGCGAACCTCGGTGTGCCGGGCGCGCCCCTGCCCACCCAATGTTCGGGCAACTCGCCGGCGACCGCCGACTGCATCCCGTTTCTCAGCCCCTGGGAGGCCCCCGGCCAACCGGGGAGTTGCGTCGACACCACCCCCACCCCAAGCGTGCCGGAGGCCAACGGCACCCGCGTGCCATTGGGCGAGGACTGCGCCCCGGCGGTCGACTCGACACGCTACATACAAGACTCTTTCACCATCGGCGCGTTCGCGACGCAGTTGCAGCTGTCGCCGGACGGGTCACGCCTGTTCACACCCGTCACCGGCAATGCGTCGCTCACGTGGGCCGACGTGGTGCCTGACGACGCGAACACCGTTCCGCCCCGGGATGTGACCGTCGCCGCACCCGGTGCCATTGCGTGGACCCCGTCCGCGGCGACGCCCTACGACTCCTCGACCAGCCCATTCGTCATCGACTGCGCGGCGGACGCCAGCGGACAGTGTACGAGGCAAGCCGGCGGTGTCCTTGATCCGGGCAACAGCCGCGGCGTAACGATGCCCGGAGAGCCCTTCGGAATGGCGTTGACCCCCGATGGAACGGCTGTGGCGATCACGCACCAAACGACGACCCAAACGTCGCTGCTCACGAGCGGGTGCGGCGCGCACGCGATCGCCAGCGGCGGCGCGAGCGACGCGGGCGTAGCCGACGATGGGGGCGCTGCCGCAGCCATCGACGACGCTGCGCCCGATGAAGGCGCCCCCGCCGCGATCGACGGAGGCGTGGCCGACGGGGGCGCCGCCGCCGCGATCGACGGCGCCGCGACCGGAGAAGGGGGCGCCGACGCCGCGACGGACGGCACCGCACCCGACGGGGGTGCTGCCGCTACCTCCGACGTCGCCGCCGCGCCGGCATCTCCGGCAGAGGAGACCGTGAGCCTCGTAGCGAGCTGCGAGACAGCAACCCCACCGTCGATGCAATACGTCCTCGGCGGGTCCGCGACGCCGTCCAACCCGGCGGCGACGGCCCCCCCGGTGGGCGGGCTCCCCAACGGCGGCAGCGGCATCGCGGCCATTCCCCACGACAACAGCCTCAATTCGCCGGCCCGTGGGTGCGAGTACACGAACGACACCCCGCCGTGCGTGCGGCCTTCGTTCCTCGAAGCGAACCACAGCAGCGCGCAGATCGACCTGCTCCGTTACTACAACGACCTCGGCTCTTCGCTCGATCGTCCATTCCTCGTCCTCGAGACGGCGTTTCCGCTGACGGCGAATGCGATCGGCACGGACCAGAGGGGCATCGCCATTGACCCGACGCCTCGGATGGCCTGCAGGGCCCGCGCGGCGCAGAATCATGGCGGAGTGCTCTCGGCGGCCGACGACGCGGCCTGCGGAACCGTCCCCTCGCGCGTCTTTATCGCGAGCCGAACCCCCGCGTCGCTCATCGTCGGCCAAGTCGGCGGCATGTCCGCAGATGGGACGACGTTCGACCCCGACCTGCTGGTGATTACCGGCAACCAGCCGGTCGCCAACGGCCCGTCCACCGTCTACCTGGCGCCGATCGTGAACCCGTTGGGACAGTACGAGCTGCGCGTCTTCATCGTTTGCTTCGACTCGAGCCAGATCTTCGTCTACGACCCGGACAACGATTTCGTGGAGAACGTGATCAATGTGGGCCCGGGACCGTTCGCCATGGCGTTCGACCCTTTCGACCTCGAGGACGTGGCGAAGAATGCCGACGTCCCCCTCGACCCCCGACAAGTCGACGGGCAATCGGCCGACGTGGCCCCGGGCACGCCGCACACCTTGAGGAGGTATCGCTTCGCGTACGTGGCCAGCTTCACGCAGTCGTTCGTGCAGATGATCGACCTCGATGACTCGTTGCCGGGCATCAGCCCTCAGACGTACGAGAATGTCGTGTTCACGCTCGGCCAGCCGACGCCGCCGAAAGGGTCGTGACCCATGCGGGCGGCGAGAGTCTTCGGCTTCGCGGGACTGACGGCGCTGCTGCTCGCTACGGGCGTCGTCGTCGTCACGGGTGTCAGTTGCTCGTCGACACCGAGTCCGGTGCCGATTCGCACGTTCGAACGACCCCAGAAAATGGCCGTCGTGTGCCTCGGGGTGAACAGTGCGGACGGGGCCCCCGCGTCCGTGGTCACCCCGCTCCCGCTCGCGGATTGCCCCCCGGTACCCCCTACGGTCATTGGGTCACCTTTCCAGAATCACGTCATGGTGCTCGTCACGCAGCGGACACGCGGTCAGCTTGCGGTCGTGGATCTGACGGGAGGCCAAGTCGTCGACGAAGACCTGTCGACGCCCGGCATCAACTTGATTCCGGTCGGGGCCGATCCGACCGACGTGGTCGTCACACCCGATCTGTTCCTGGTGGAGGGGGACACGGCGGTTCCGTCCCTCGTCTTCGTGGCGAGTGCCGCGACGAACCAACCGGCCATCTACAGCATTCCGAGCTCGAAGCTCTTGGGCGATTCGATGGGGCTCGACGCTCAGCCACCGGAGCTCACGAGCTTTGCGGCATGTTCGCTCCCCCAACCTCCCCAAGCGCTTGGCGTCGCGACTGCCACGTCGGGGGGGGATGCCGGCGGCCCGGCCTACGTCGTCGTCGTGCTCCTGCGCGCGTTCCTGGGAGCTCCGGCCCAGATCGTCACGGTGGATCCGAGGCCGTTCTCCACGACAATCCAGCCGGGTACGTTGCCCCCGTGCACGATCTTGGGCCAAGCACCCTTTTCTGGCGCGGTGCCGGCCACGGGGTTGGCGTCGGCATGGCCCGACGGCGTGGTATACGCGGACGCTGGCGATCTCCAGGCGAATGAGCCGCCGCTCGGGCCAAGTTGCGCGTCCCCGGGTTCGGTCGGGAACGCAATGGCCGGTGCGGCTGGGGGTGGCGATTCCGGTGCGCTGGAAGCGGGGGCGCCGGACGCGGGGGCCGCGGTGGACGCGGGTCCCGCGATGGTCGAAGAGGCCGCGGGCGATGACTCCGGTGCAGCGGACGCGGGCGATGCGACGGCCGAGGCGGCCGCGAGCAACGACTCCGGGGGCCCAGACGCGGCGGGCGCGACGCCCGGCGGTGGCGATGCCGGTCCCGCGGTGGGCGCCGGTCAGCCCGCGTTCGGCGCCGGCGTCCTGGTCCCGCCCGTGGGTCCCCCGCAGCCGACCGCGATGGTCCTTCGGGACGACGCGCCCATCGCCTACGTCGCGGATGAGTCGGTCCCCCTCATCCATGTCCTCGACCTGACCGATCCAGCGTCACCCCGCGAAATCGGCCAATTCGTCGCAACGAGCGTCGCGAACCCTTCGCGTCAGGTCCAGGTCGGCGGTCTCGCACTGAGTCCCACGACGAGCGATCTTCGGCGCTACCTCTACGCCATCGATATGAACGCGGGCACGCTGATGGTCTTCGACGCCACGAGCCCTACACCCCAGACCCCTGCGCAAACGCCGCTCCTTCGGCCCCATGCGGAGCTGAATCCGTTCGTGCCTCCCGACCGCCTCTCGTTCTCCGCGCCCGTGGCGACGATGACGTTCGCTCTGCACGATTGGCCGCTCGTTCCGCCGTCGCCCAACACGGACGAAGTCCATGCGTACACGGGCCTGCTCTGCAACCCGAACCCGAACGCGGCGGGGTCCCTCGGCGGAACGTTCGTGGACGGGGGGCTCGGCGGGTACTACCGCACCGATGAGGTGGCCGTCATTCAGCCTCAAGGCAGCGGCGTGGAGGGCTGGCCCGTGCGGCTACGAGGCGTCTTCGGGTTCGTGACGCTGTCGAACGGCGCGATCGTGGTCGTGGATGTCGACGACTGGGACGCTCCGTGCCGCCGGCCCGATCCGATGAATACCGTCGATGGCGGTCCCGCCTTTCAGCTGGGCGTGCTCGACGTGCCGGAGCCCGCCCCGCTCTCGGCCGACGATCTCGACCCCTATCACGCGCCGAGCACGGTCCTGACCTACGACAGCAATACCGGCGTCACGCAGGAAGTCTTCTTCCCCGTATCCGCTCCGAATCGCATGCGCTCGGAGTTCTTGTTGCGTAACGATCCGACCTCGGGCGAGCACGAACCCTACGTTTCCGTCGTTCCTCAACTGTACGATTCGACGGGCGCCGTCGTGTCGTACACGAGTGGCGGAACGGCCGCGCTGATCCTGCCGACCGCCCTGTCGCCTGGATTTGCGGATCCGGCGTACATCGAGAACCCTACGGCAGTAGACCTGGAGTACACGTATATTTCCACGCCGCTGGCCACCGCGAGCGGTCAGGCGGGCGCGGGTGCCGCCGTGCTGTTTCCTGGTGCAGCGGCAACGGTTCCCGGGGTGCGTGTCTCGCTCGATGACCCCACGGCTCATATCGACCAGGACTGGTCGGTCACCTACGAAGGCGTGTTGCCTACGGCCAATGGCATTTTCGCCGACATCGCCTCGGCGGATGGCAGTTATGAGACGCTGACCTTCGCTCCCGCGCCGGCGTCGGAGGATGCGGGCGCGTCGAACGGCGCGGACTTTTGCGAGCGTGGGATCGAAGACTGGAATACCGGTCGGCTCCGCGCGAGCGCAGCACTCGACGCGATGACGGCTGCCGGACTCTCCCCTCCTTCTTACGTCCAAAACCTCGCCCAATGGAGTGCGGACTACATCGAGATCACCGACGATCTTCTCGCCCCAGGGGACCCGTACTGGTCGCTGCCCGTGAAGTCGCCGTCCGGAGGTCTGGAGAACCCTTGCTGGCAAGGGCTCACCGTCATCGACGGGACGGCGCTCGACGACGATGCTGCCCCGTCGATCGCGAACGAGCGCTACAACGCCTGCTTCCAAACGTACAATTCGGCCTCCAACGACGACTCCAACTACACGCGCGATTTCCCGATCCTGCAGGCGACCGACAACGCTCTGGTCGTGGGGCGCTTCGCGTGGCCCACGAGCACGGACGAGCTGCCGACCAACCGAACCATCGTGGGTCCCGATCCGAGTAACGTCCCTTACCTTAGGCTGGCGACATGCTGCTTCCACCACCAGGCAGGCTTCAAAGTGAGGGCCGGTGGCGAGTGGGTGACCACGGGCCAAATCGGCCAGAATCCCGGCGTCGGACTCCTGAATCACGTCGTCGCGCAACCGGGGACGGGGGCATGCGTGGTCAATTGCAACGATCCCACCCAAGCGCTCCTCAATGCCCGCTCGTTCGAGGTGCCTCCGCCCCTGAGTGCCTGCAATCCGGCGATGTCGAACGGCTCGTTGCCCCTGCCCATCGACCGAAATAGCGTGCTCGCGATGCGCAACCCGATGCTCTCGTTCGTGATGTGGGGGGGCTGCCCGCCGCTGAACGCGACCGACGGCGGCGCCGTCGACGCCCAAGGGGACCACACGTTTTCGGCTCGCGATCAGCATTGGCAGTTCTCGCTGCGCGGGGGATTCACTCCGGAGTCGGTCGCACTGCAGGGGACGTCGGGCACTCCGGTCTCGCCGCAGTCGATGCTCTACATCGCTCCCTTCGAGCAGCTTGCCGTTGTCGATGGCGCTCAGAACGGTCCGGGGCTCGTCGTCATCGACGTGAACACACTGGGCTTCGCTCACGCGCCGTACTTCTGATTCGTGTCTGGCGGCTCATCCGCCAGTCGTGGGCACCACGGTGGACCTGCGACCTCACCCTTGGTACTCCGAATCGAGTCGCTGATGTCGAAGGCTCGCGATCCGTTGACGCCCGTCATGCGTCAGTACCAGTCGGCGAAAGCGGTCCATCCGGATGCCCTTCTTTTTTTTCGCATGGGTGATTTCTACGAGTTGTTCTTCGAGGACGCGGTGGTCGCCGCGCGCGCGCTCGATCTCACGCTTACGGCGCGCAACAAAGGCGCGTCCGACGAGATCCCGATGGCGGGCGTGCCTCATCACGCGGCGAGCGGGTACGTAAGACGACTGCTCGATCAGGGGTTCAAAGTCGCGATATGCGAGCAGATGGCGGACCCCGCCAAGATCAAAGGCATCGTCCCGCGCGAAGTCGTGCGCGTCGCGACGCCTGGAATTGCGTACGACGACACCGGGATCGAGTCTCGCGAGAATCATTATCTGGTGGCGGTCGAGAGGGGGCAGCTTGCAACGTTCGGCATTGCTGCGCTCGACGTGTCGACGGGCGAGCTCGTCGCTTGCGAGTCGGAGGACAGCCCCAGCGCTCTGTCGGAGCTCGTGCGTCTCGATCCGCGCGAAGTCCTTCTGGGGCCCGGCGCGGCGGACGTTGCCGCATCTCTGTCCGCCGCACTTCCCCGCGCGGTCGTCCGAGTCGAATCCGGAGTCATGACCGAAGGTCATGCCGACCTGGTCCTCGATGATCAGCTGGGCGCCGGCGCAGCCCGAGCATCGAGCGCCGGGGCCTGCGCACGGCGAGCCGCGGCACGTTGTGTGGCGACGGCGCGAGCCTGCGAGGCGGGTCGGCGACTGCCCGTGGCCCGACTCGAGTCGTACGTGATCGGAGAGACTCTGCTCATCGACGAAGCGACGCAGCGTCACCTGGAGCTTGCGCACTCCGTCGAGGGGTCGTCGCGCGGTTCGCTCTTGGCGCACGTCGACACCACGGTGACGGCGCCGGGAGCTCGCTTGCTCCGGCGGCGTTTGCTCGCGCCTCTCGCGCGGCTCGCGGCCATCCGGCGCCGCCACGACGCCGTGGAGCTATTCGTGATGCATCCGGGCCTGCGCCAAGAGCTGCGGACCCATCTCGCGGACGTCTCCGACATCGAACGTTTGGCCGTCAAACTCGCGCTCGACCGAGTGTTGCCGCGAGATCTGGTTGCACTTCGCCGCTCGCTGGGCGCGCTCCCGAGAATCGCGGCCGCGCTCGCTCGCTGCCCCGACGCGTCCGCCCGGGAGGCGTTGGGCGTCGAAGCCGGCGGGCCCTGGATTGACCTTTGCGGAGAGGCTTTGTCGCTTCTCGACCGTGGCGTTTCGGCCGACCCGCCCGCGCGGGCGACCGACGGCGGTGTCGTTCGCGATGGCTTCGATGCATCGCTCGACGAGGCGCGCCAGTTGATGCGTGGGGGCCAACGAATGATTGTCGAGCTCGAGGCGCGCCTTCGCGAGTCGTCCGGCATTTCGAGCTTGAAGCTGCGAACCACTCGAGTGTTCGGCTGGTACGTCGAGGTGACCCGCTCGCAAGTGAACAAGGCGCCCCCGACCTGGCGTCGCAAGCAAACGATCGCGGCGGGTGAGCGGTTCACCTGCGATGACCTGGACGTGCTCGCGGATCAACTCGCCCACGCCGAGGAACGCGCTTCGGCGCGGGAGTCCGAGCTCTTTACGGCCATCGTTCGCGATCTGGCGGCGTATCGCGAGCGGCTCCGAACCGTGGCGGGTCGACTCGCAGAGTGGGACGTGGCAAGCGCCCTTGCCGAAGTCGCCCATCGCGACGATTGGGTTCGCCCCGAGGTCGACGACTCGCTCGATCTGTGTCTCGAGGACGCTCGGCACCCGGTCGTGGAGAGCCTCGCCGCCTCGGGCTGCTTCGTTCCGAACGACGTGACGTTGAGTGCGGCCGAAGGGCGGCCGCGGCTCTGGCTGATCACCGGTCCGAACATGGCCGGCAAGTCGACGCTGATGCGTCAGACGGCTTTCTGCGTCATTCTCGGTCAGATGGGGGCGTTCGTTCCGGCGCGCCGTGCGCGCATCGGGATCGTCGACCGCGTGCTCACGCGCGTCGGCGCGAGCGACAACCTGTCGCGCGGGGAGAGCACGTTCATGGTGGAGATGAAGGAGACGGCGAACGTGTTGCGGCGCGCCACGAGACGCTCGCTCGTCGTGCTCGACGAGATCGGTCGAGGCACGAGCACCTACGACGGTCTTGCGATCGCGTGGGCGGTCGCCGAGCACCTGCATGACGTCGTCATGTGCCGCGCCTTGTTCGCGACGCACTATCACGAGCTGACCGGTTTGGCCGATCTGCGGCCGGGCACCTGTGAAAATTGGAGCGTGAGCGCCCGCGAGCACGCCGGTGACGTCGTCTTCTTGCACAAGCTGCAGCGGGGGCCCGCTTCACGAAGCTATGGCGTCGAGTGTGCGCGTCTCGCCGGGCTGCCCGAAGGGGTACTTGCGCGAGCGAGAACCGTTTTGGCCGAGCTCGAGACGGGCGGAGCACTTCCGAGCGGCGCGCCGGCATCTTTGCGTGGGCGGTCTCGCGACGGTAGACCGCAACTCGATCTCTTCGCCGGATCGGTGGTCCAGCCTACGCCGGCACACCCCGCACTCGAAACCCTGCGCAACGTGGACGTCGATCGGTTGACCCCTCTCGACGCGCTACAGCTGGTCGCAAGCCTCAAGCGCATGACGATCGAGTCGTGAGTCCAAACCGCACGGGTGTGCTGCCGTATGGCGCCGTCGCGTTCGCCGCGTGCTCGTGGGGTACCTGGGCGGTCTGGTTGCGGCGGGCCGAAGCCATCGGCGCGATGCCTGCTGCACTGGAAGCCACCATCGTCATGGCCGTCATCACGGTGGGGTCGGCTCTTTCGATGCTCGGCGATCGCAAGACAAGGCCCGCGTCGAAGAGCGCCCGCGCCTGGGTGGCATGGCTCGGCGTCAGCGATGCGTTCAACGTCCTGCTCTTCTTCGCGGCGTACAAGATCACCATTACCGTTTCGGTTCTCACTCACTATTTGACCCCCGTTCTGGTAGCCATCGCGTCGCCGCTCCTGCTCCGAGAGCGGCTCACGCGGCGGACAGCCTGTGCCGTCGCGGCATCGCTGGTGGGCCTCGCCGTCATGCTGGGGCGACCGGACGGGGACGTAGCACCGAGAGGTTTGTGGACGAGCGCGGCGCTCGGAGCGACGAGCGCGGTGTTCTATGCGTCCAACGTCGTTGTGAACAAGTTCGTCGTCGATGATTTCTCGACGAGCGAGACGATGTTTTGGCACGGCATCGTGGCGACCCCACTGCTGGCCGCCTTCGTACCCTCGGCGGCTTGGGGCGCAGTCAACCCGTCGGCCGTTTGGTTTCTATCCTGCATCGCAGTCTGGCCGGGCCTGCTTTCCGCGTTGATGTTCCTGTGGGCGCTTCGGCGTATGCCGGCGGCTCACGCTTCGACGCTGACCCTCCTCGAGCCGCTCGTGGCCGTGCTCTTGGGAGGCCTTGTGTTCGGTGAGAAGCTCGGAGTCCGTGCTTTGGTGGGCGCCGCGCTCATCCTGGGAGGGTCGCTTGCAGTGATGACGCAGGGCGCCACCGGATTCGTGCGGAAAGGGCTGCGGGAAGCCCACGTCGGTCTGGAACCGTGATCGATCGAACGTCGGGGTGACCCGAGGAGATCACTCGTCCACGGCGAACGGATTGAAATTCGTCCCTCGATCGAAATAGTCTTCGTGCTCCGATCGCTTGAGGCGGTTTACGATCCAGTAGGTCACGGGCGTGAGCGCGACTTCGACGAACACCTTGAATAGCCAGTTGTGAATGACGATTTGAACGATGGTGGTGCTCTTCCAGATGCCGAAGAACGAGAGCGGATAGAAGAGTGCCGAGTCGACGAGTTGTCCCGCGATCGTCGATCCGATCGTCCGCGTCCAGAGATAGCGGCCTCGGGTCATCAGCTTCATCTCGGCCAGGACGAAAGAATTCACGAAGTCGCCCGCCCAGTACGCAGCGAGCGATGCCACGGTAATCCGCCATGTGTTGCCGAACACCACTTCAATCGCCGGTTGCAACACGCGATTGAAAGGCTCGTTCGGGTCCGCTGGCAGATGAATGACCACGGCGCTCATCGAAGCAGCGAAAGTCATCGTGCCGAAGCCGACCCAGATGGCCTTTCGGGCTCGCGCGTACCCGTAGACCTCCGTGAAGACGTCGCCGAAAATATACGAGATAGGAAAGAATATGTTGCCGGCGCCGAAGCTGATGCCGCCGATGCCCGGCGCGTGAAGGACCACCGTCTTGCCCGGGCCGATCAGGTTGGAGCAAAGCAGAACCGCGACCGAGGCGCTCAGAAGGACGTCGTAAAACTTGTAGCTGCGGGCGGTTCCGTGAACGGTCATGGGTGGATGCGGAAAAAGTGACGGCTCGAGCTTGCCATGGCCGGCGGCGGGGCGGCACCCTAAAGGAGACGCGCGGTTGCCCGTCTGCTACGACATCGGCAGCGAGCCGAACGTGCGGCCGCGATGGGGACAGATCGTGCGAATCGTGGTCACTGGAGCAGCGGGGTTCATCGCGTCGAACTTGATCCCGCGCCTGCTCGCGGATGGCCACGACGTGGTCGGCGTCGACAACCTCTTCCTCGGCAAGAAAGCTCATCTCGATCCGGTTCTCGGCAATGCGCGCTTTCAGTTTCGAGAGCAAGATTTGCTCCCACTTCAGGACACGGTCGATCTCTTTCGATCCGTTCAACCGGATCTCGTCTGGCATCTCGCCGCGAACAGCGACATCAGTTACGGGACTACCCACACGGACTTCGATCTGAAGGGTGGGACGATCGTCACTTACAATGTGCTCGAAGCCATGCGGTTGAGCGGCGCCCGGCAAATCATTTTCTCGAGCAGCGGTGCGGTCTACGGCGAGCCGACTGTGATGCCGACGCCCGAGGTCTACGGACCGCTCCTTCCCATCTCACTCTACGCAGCAAGCAAGCTCGCTTGCGAAGGGCTCGTTTCCGCGTACGCCCACAACTACGACATCCAGGCGTGGATCTTCCGTTTCGGAAACATCGTGGGGCCGAACCCGACCCACGGTGCGATCTACGATTTCGTGCTCAAGCTGCGGAAAGACTCGAGTCGGCTGCGGGTTCTCGGAGACGGCACGCAGTCCAAGCAGTACGTCTACGTCGAGGACTGCTTGGATGGCATGCTGCACGGTTACCGTGCCGCCAACGAGCCGCTCAATTACTTCAACCTTTCGGCGGAGGGGCATACGTCGGTTCGGTACATGGCCGAGCGCACGCTCCTGACCATGGGTCTCGACACCGTCCCCATCGAATACTCCGGCGGGTCGCGAGGCTGGCGTGGCGACGTGCCCGTCGTGCGGCTCGACGCGAGCAAACTCGCCAAAGTTGGTTGGAAGCCGCGCTTTTCGAGCGACGAAGCGGTCGATCGAGCGATTGGCGATGCGGTAAGGCAGCTTGGAGCATCCGATCGATCGTGACCGAACGGCCCGGCCCGGAGCTCACGCGGGCCGATCCGCTCGAAGCCATTGCAACGTGGTTCGAAGGGTGTCCTCCAGACGGTAGGTCCGTGCGTACCCGAGTCCCATGAGCTTGCGTGGATCGCCCACGATTCGCATGTCGTCGACGGCACGAACCTGGCTTCGCTCCTCGACGACGTCGAACGACGCGCGAGCACAGTGCCGCAAGGCTTCCATGATGTCGAAAAGCGGTACCGGCTCTCCGTGGCAGATATTGTAGAAGCCCCCGGCCTCCCCCTGCGTCGCGACGAGCACGAGCGCAGCCACGCAATCGCGCACATCGACGAAGTCGCGCACCGGCTCGAGATTGCCGACCCGAACGGTCGTCGTCGTGCCTGCCTCGACGCGCAGCACTTGCTCGGCGAACTGACTCAACGCATCGCCCCGCTTGCCGGCCCCGATGATGGCGAAGGGCCGCACATGGATGGCGCGCAAGCCCTCCGATCGCCACGCCTGGCGACACAAGAGGCCTTGCGCGACCTTGCTCACGCCATAGGGGCTCGTAGGAAGAAGGGGATCGTCCTCGCCGACGGTCGGTCGCGTCCGGGTCGTGTCGCCGTATTCGGCGCTCGAACCGACGGAGACGAAGGTTGCGTGGGGAACGTGGTGAAGGACCGCACGCAGCAAGTGGAGCGTGCCGAGCAAATTGACGCCGAAGGTCGCCTCCGGATCCGCGAACGAGGTAGCGATGTGGTTCAACGCGGCCAGATGGAAAATGCGGTCGGGTCTGGCTCTCTCGACCGCCGCGGAGACCGCGAGCTCGTCGCGGAGATCCGCGTGCACCCGCCGCACGGTCCCGGAGTCCGGCGGCTCTACCCGGCGCGTCAGACCGAAGACCTGATCTCCGCGTTCGACGAGCAGATCGGCGAGCCAGCCGCCGATGAAGCCGTCTACCCCGGTGATGAGCGTCTTCATGCGCGATCGAATCGGACGGTAGTCCCCGATCGGGAGGCCGCGTAGGCCGCATCCACGACCTCCATCGCGCGCAGTCCATCCACCCCGTTGCCCAAAGGCTCGTCGCGCTCCGCGACGGCGCGAGCGAACTCGGTCCATTCCGCCTTCCATGAGGCATCGCCGCCCCGATATTCGGTGGTCTGATAGGAGAAGGGCCCCCGGGGGTCGTGCTGGCTGAAGACGAGCTTCTCCACGCCATAGCTTGCGCCGAGCCCCTCGACCGAGAGCGATCCCTTCTCTCCGTAGATCTCGAAGTCGAAGTGGTTGATCCACTGCGTCAGGCTCGCGTGAACGCTCGACACCACGCCGTCGGCGCTTCTCATGAGGAGGAAACCGTTGTCTTCGAGGGGCGCAATCGGCCAACATGTCGTGCTCATCATTCCCGTGACATGCGTCATTTCCCCGAGAAACCAGCGGAACAGGTCCACCAAGTGAACCCCCTGTTCCATGAGCTGTCCGCCGGGGACGATCTTCGGATCGGACCTCCACTCGAGGTGCAGCCCCGTCCTCCCGGCGATTCCGTATCGGCCCCGGCCGAAGGCCGGTTTGCCGATCGCGCCTTGCGCGAACAATTCGCGGGCGCGGACGACGGCCGGGTGGTGGCGGTGATTGAATCCGCATTTGAGCACGCACCCCGCACGCTTCGCGGCTTGCGTCATCGCGCGCGCCTCTTCAAGCGAGTAACTCAGGGGTTTCTCGCAGAGGACGTGCTTGCCGGATTCGAGTGCGGCGATCGAGATCTCCGCGTGGCTGTCCGGGTAGGTCAAAACGAGCACCGCGTTGATGTCGGGACGCCGGATGGCGGCTTGCCAGTCCGTTTCCACGACGGCGTTGTGCGGCTTGGCGAGGCGTTCCGCGCGCTCTCGGTGTCGGTCGACGACGAGCGCAATCTCGTAGCTCGAGTCGTCGGCGATGGCGGGCGCACGGCGACCGGCCTGAAGGCCTGCGCCGATGATGGCGACCTTGCGCTTGGCGCTCATGACCTGCCGAATCCTTCGTACTCGAATCCTGCGGCCTTGACCTTGGCCGGGTCCAGGTAGTTCTTCGTGTCGACCAGCAGGGGTCGGGCCATCGCCTGCGCGACGTCTCCGCCGACGTCACGAAACTCGGGCCACTCCGTGAGCAGCACGAGAGCGTCGGCCTGAGCGGCAAGCTCGACGACCGATCCGACTCGGCGTACCGAGATCGCTGCCTCCCGCAGCTCATCCGGATCCGCCTGCGGATCATAGGCCGCAGAGACGGCTCCGGCTTGCGTCAGCCGTTCGATGACCTTGAGAGCCGGCGAACGCCTCACCGTCGACGTGCCGGCCTTGTACGTCAGCCCCAAGAGCCCGATCGTTCGGCCTACGAGCGTGCCGAGCCTTCGTTGGAGAATGGCGACGACCTGGTCGAACGTGCCTTCGTTGACCGCGAAAATGGCATCCAGTAGCGGTGCCTTTTGCCCGAGCTCGTCCGCGAATGTTTTCAGCTGCCGGACGTCCCGCGCGAGCGTACCTCCGGAGAACCCGAGGCCGGGCGTCAGCAATGCGGCGCGGCCGATTCGCTTGTCCAGCCTGAGCGCCTGCCCGACGGCCACGGCGTCCGCCCCGAGGCGGGCGGACAGATTGGCGATCTCGTTGATGAATGTAATTGAAGTGGCGAGAAATGTGTTCAAGGCGTGCTTGACCATCTCGGCGCTCTTCAAGTCCATCGTGAGCTTTTCGGTCGAAAATGGCTGGTAGAGCTCAAGCGCCGCCTGTGCGTGTTGGGGGTTGGCGCTGCCTAGGACCAACATGTCGGGTTCGAGAAAGCGGGCGATGGCCTGGCCGAGCTTGAGGTTCTCGGGCACGTAGACGATGCCCGATCGCCAGCTCGGGTTGATCTCGTGCACGACCGCGTCGAGCCGCTCGCATGTGCCGAGCGGAACCTGGCTGGTGACGAGGATCGGCGTGTCGTGTCGCAGGTGCGGTGCGGCTCCGCGTGCCGCTCGCGCGACCGGTGAGATGTCGACTTCGTCGCGGTCGTTGACCGGGGAGTCGTAGGCGATGACGACCCAATCGGCTTCAGCCACGGCCTCGAACGACCCCTCGAACTGCAAGCTGCCGCTTCGGGCATGTCGGCCGAGCGCTTCTTCCAGCCCAGGCTCGTAAAGGGGGGGATGCCCTTCGCGCAGGCGGGACAGCCGCGCGGGATCGGTCTCTATGCCCGTGACGCGATACCCCTTCTCGCAGAAACCCACCGCGTTGACCGATCCAAGATGCCATAGACCGATCACGACCACCCGGCGTCGCTTCGTCTCCGAACTCATAGCGTCTCTACGGTGAGGCGGAACTTTTCCTTGCCGAGCAACCTTCGCGCAGCCGCGCGCACGGCTTCTTCGGACGTGCGCCGGACCGTCCAGCCGAGCGTGCGGATTTTGCTCGTATCCAACAAGACGACGGGCTGATCTCCAGGCCAGCCCACCTGCGTCCCCGTGAATTCGTAGTGCACGTTCTCGAGCCCCATCTCCTCGATGATGATCTCGGCGATTCGCATGACCTTTGTCGTCGACATCGTCCCCAGGTTGAACAAAACTGGAAAC
The DNA here is from genome assembly GCA_049521295.1 of Polyangiaceae bacterium. Lineage (GTDB taxonomy): Bacteria > Myxococcota_A > Polyangia > Polyangiales > Polyangiaceae > Palsa-1150. The sequence goes on from JBEKOY010000007.1 coordinate 67,573, forward strand.
GGCCCGCCGTCCGTCGCGTGGTACGTGAAGAGCATTCCGTTGATGCACTCCTCCACGAGAAAGTAATTCTTCTCGCCGCGGCCGGTGCCCAAGATTTCGAGTTGCTTGGGTGTTTTCTGGAGTTTTTTTACGAAGTCATGGATGACTCCGTGGTTCGTGCGCTCGCCGATTACGTTTCCGAAGCGGAAAATCCAAGCGTGAATGCCGAAGAGATTGCAATAGCTGGAGATGAACGCTTCGCTGGCGAGTTTGCCTGCCCCATAAAGAGACAACGGAATCAGCGGCCCCGAGTCCTCCCGGAAGATGCCCTGGATCGATTCCCCATAGACCGCCCCGGTGGACGCAAAGAGCAGGTCCTGGATGCCGGCTTCGACCATGGCCTCCAGCACGTTGCACGTTGCGATGACGCCGTTGTCGAGATCGATGCGACGTTGGGTGTATCCGGACGGGATGTCGGTATTTGCGCCGAGATGCCAAACGATGTCGTGTCCGACGATGGCCTTCTTCAAGTATTCCCGATTGAGGAGATCCGCGCGATGCAACGTGACCTTGCCGTCGCGTGCATAGGCAGCGACGTATTGGTCAGTCGACAGACTGAGATTGTCGTACACGGTGACGTGGCAGCCCGCCGATACGAGCAAATCGACGGCGTGGCTCCCGATGAAGCCCGCGCCGCCGGTCACGAACCACCGCTTCGCGCGGTCGCTATCGAGCAATACCTGACCGCTACGCGAGGAGTCCGTCTTTGCGGCGTTGGACGCGGGCATCGAGACGTGCCGTGCCATACCCTGGGCGGCGCGCTGGTGCAAGGAGGGCGCTGTCCGCACTGGCTACGATCCGCCTCGTCCCGCCCGGTCGTAGTGCCCCAACAGGCCTCCAAGCCTGACCCGAAGCAGGTCGATCGGGTCGGTCATGGACGCGCGCAGTACGCGGATCTTCGACGGGCGCCGTTCCATGTTCTGAACGACCGGAACGCGCCGGATCGAGGCGCCGAGACGGATCGCCGCATAGAGGTACTCGACGTCGTACATGCCGCCCGAGACCATCTGCAGGCTGGCCAGCTCGCGGATGACGGCGCCGCGGAAGGCTTTGAACCCGCATTGGGTATCGTGGAAACGATGGGATCCGAAGACAATGACCCGTTGCGCGGCGAAGAGGGCGCGCGACAGAACATAGCGCGCCGGCTCAGCCAGATTCCGGGTCAGGGGGCGCTCGCCGATGACGATATCGAATCCGAGGTCGTCGATGAGGGACAAGAACTCCTCGATATGCTCGAGCGGGACGGGCAGATCCGCGTCCATCGTGAAGACGACCGCTCCGCTCGCGGCGAGCGCGCCGATACGGACGGCGTCGCCCTTTCCGCGGTGGCGTCCGTCGAGCTGCCGGATGGCGATCCGCTCGCCGTGAATCTGTCGGCAGCTTTCGGCGTAGCGTCGGATGGCGACCTTGTAGATCTCTGCGCTGTCGTCCACGACCAGGACCTCGAAGCGATCGCGGGGCAGCCGGGACAGATGCGACGTGAGCGCGTCGAGACTCTCGGTGATCTCGGTCTCTTCGAACGTCGGAATGACGAAAGACACGAGCCGTGTCGAATGGGCCGATTCGTTCATCGAGAGTTGCCCTTCAGCCGTAGGTCGGTAGCCGACGGTTCCCGCAAACTCCGCAGAGCTCCCAGCGCGGTCGCCTGCCCATCAAGCGAAAGCGAGAATCCCCGAGAGCCTGGCTCCCGCACTCGCGCTGACGTTGCTCGCATGGCGGCATCCTTACTACGGCCCTTATCGTGCAGACAGGCTTCCGGTGCCTTGCGGCACGTTTCGCGGTATCGTCCGCGACGCCCATGAATCGCCCGACGACCGGGTTGGTCTTTGCCGTGGCACTCTGCGCCGCGGCGTGCACACCGACTCCGAACGCTGTAGCCCCGGTCGCTGCGTCGTCGCCGAATAGGGGTCTCGGCATCCGGTTGAATCGAGGGATGAACCTCGGCGATGCGCTGGATGCGCCGAGCGAAGGAGCTTGGGGCGTGAGGCTGAGCGCTACCGATTTCTCCGCCGTGAAACGGGCCGGCTTCGATCATGTTCGTCTGCCCATCCGATTCAACGCGCACGCCGGAGCTACGGCCCCGTACAGCGTGCTCCCGCAATTCTTCGAGCGGGTCGATTGGGCCATTCGTCAGGCACTCGACTCCGGACTGGCCATCGTGATCGACTTTCACCACTACGAAGAACTGATGGCGGATCCGGAAGCGCACCGCGAGCGGTTTCTCGGCATCTGGCGGCAGATCGCGGAGCGCTACGAGAATCAGCCCGGCACGGTCGCATTCGAGCTCTTGAACGAACCGTGTGATGCTCTCGTCGCTTCCGTGTGGAACGAGATCCTCGCGGACGCGCTCAGGATCGTGCGCGCGACCAACCCTTCCCGCACCGTCGTCGTCGAGGGAGTGTTCTGGGCGTCGGCGAAGAACCTTCGAGACACGCTCGTCATCCCCGACGGTGACCCGAACCTCGTCGGCAGCTTCCACATGTATCAACCGATGCTGTTCACACACCAAGGCGCGGACTGGATGCCGGGCGAATACCAGACCCACGGCGTGGCGTTCCCAGGTCCGCCACAGACGCCGATCGTGCCGGTTGCGGCGGCAAATGCGGTCGCTTGGGTCCGCAACTGGTTCGATCGATACAATCGAGAGCCCGCCGATACGAATCCCTGTAATGGGGGTGCGATTAGCGAGCAGCTCGACATGGCCCGTGCCTGGGGGGACCGCCATCACTTGCCGGTCTACATGGGTGAATTCGGTGCCGACGACGTCGGCGACCCGACGTCTCGCGCCGCGTGGACCCGGACGACACGCGTGCAGGCGGAGCGACGCGGCTTCGGGTGGGCTTATTGGGACGACGGCGGACGCTTTCAAGTCCTCGATCGGGCGACCGGACAATGGATCCCGTCCTTGAAGGCCGCGCTGCTCGAGTGAAGCGGTGGGTCATTCCCACCTTGAAGACGCAGCGCTAAAGTGACATCGTCGGTGGCCGATGACGGCGTTTGCGCCGCTGGCGGCGGTGGGCGAATTCTTCCTCTTGCGCAACGCCGCGCGCCCCGTGCGTGCCTACGGTCCAGCCCAGCGTGACCGGATGGCCCGCCACCATGCCGCGGGCGATCGGCGGTTTCGCTCCGCGCGCCGGCTGATCGATCCAGGACCTGCGGCGCTGCTCCTCCGGGAGGCTATTCTCTGCTACTTGCGCGCGTCCGCGATTGCACTCGCGCCCGACGCTCCGGACGATGCGCTCACGCCCGAAGCACTGGGAAGGGACGTTCCGGCCGTGCCTGCAGATCCGGTCGCGCCGCACGTCGCCGAGGACAGCGATCGCGTGCGCAGAGCCATCGGCTCGGCGGACCCTCTATTTTTCGATAGCCTCGATCGCGACGAGCTGGAGCTTACGCGCTCGGCCTTGGATCGAGCGGCGTCGATGCTACGGGGTGCGGCAGAGGTGCGCAGCACGGCGCACCTCCGGGGAACCCGATTCGGACGCGTTGCCGGGTGTGTGCTGCTGGTCGCCGCGGCCGCGTACCACGTCGCGCGCTGGAGGTTCTGGCCTGACCTCGCCTACCATAAACCAGTCACGGCAAGCAGCGTGAGCGCCTTGCCGGACCTGCACGGGCTGGTCGACGGAGATCTGGGAAAGACAAGCTTCGGCGGTGCGACGAGGGTCGAAAGCAATCCCTGGATTTCGATCGACCTGCAGGCCATCTTCAAGATCTCGACCGTTCGCGTCTACAACCGGGTCGACGGGTGGTTCGACGACAACTTGCCTCTGGTCCTTCAGATCTCGGTCGACGGCACCCGGTGGGAGGACGTTGGGCGGCGCGACACGACGTTCGGCCATGCGCCGCCATGGACGGTCGACCTGCCCCGCAGGCCGGCACGATTCGTTCGCGTGCACGGTGACGGGCCCATGGCCATCGTCCTGACCGAGATTGAGGTTTTCGGAGGCAAGTGACCGCTGCAGTCACCGAACGGTCGCGAGCGTCGTGACGGCCTGGTGATCGAGTCTCTGCAGCCCGGGTTCGCTCCATGCGCCCCAGTAGCGTTCGACGCCGATGCGATGATTGAGCACGACGTCCATTTCGTACAGAAATCCCGAGCGCCAAAGCTGAGTCGGAATGCGCGGAGGGAAAGCCATCTCCCGGTCGACGCTGTCGACGGGAATGAGGCTGAACCGGGCGGGCGCCTCAACCGTCGTTCGGACTCGGAACGCCGCGTCCCCATGGATGGGATCCCCGGCCCGGAACCAGACTTCGAGCATCGGTTCTGCCCCGTGCGTCACGCGAACGCCGACGAGCCGAAGGCCTCCGTTGAAGTCGGCAGCCATGGACCGATCCAACTGCGCTTCGATGCGCTGTTGGAGCTCTTGGGCACGCGCGGTGGCGCCAGCGTATACCGCCGCGTTGTGCAGAATGCGCAGAGCGTCGAGAGTCGACGCGTCGCCGCCGGAGGGCAAACCGCCGGGCTGCCCCAGGTGGACCCGCCACTCCCAAGTTCTCAGCGGATCGATTCCGCGGACCGAGCGCACGGGCTCCCAGCCGCCCCACACGAGCGATTCGAAGGGATTGGGGTCCTTCTCTTCGACCCGCCACGCGTCGATCGGTCCCGGCGCTTGGCGTTGATCGACGATCCACACGTCGCCGTAGGCCTGGACGTGCGCCTTGCGCGCGATGCGGACTTGCTCGCTCGATCCGAGTCCGGAGGCGCGCGTGATCCAAAACTGCTCATCCGTGGACGCCGGCAGACTCGCCTCGGGATCGGTAACGAACGTGGCGGCTCCGTGCCAAGCCCATTCATGCTCATAATACCAGGGCATGGACGCGCCCAAATGAAGAATCGACTTGGGTGCTTTCGTTCGCACGAGGACTTGTTTCATGATGTAAAGCAAATCCATGTCGTTGCGGATCAGACTGCCGTTGTCGTCGTACCGCCCTCCCGTTCGGCGCCAGATGGGCAATGACCGAAAGGCGTCCGGCGCCATGGCGAGCGACGGCAGGAGTCCGACGATCAGCGCGCTCCAGGCGCCAATCGTCCCGGACCTCGTAGGTCCGGCGACCCAGCGGGTCCCGCACCGTGCGAGCCCCCCTGCGCTCGACGCAACCTGCGCCATGGCCAATGCGAAATACTCGGCAAAGTAATGGGGCCAAAACGTGTGAACGTCTGCGCCACGCTTGAAGGCGACGTACTGCGCGACGGCTCCAAACAGGATCGACAGGGAGTAGATCTCCTCGTCCTCGCGAAAGAGCAGAAGGCGCACGATCGCAACGGGAGCCGCGAATTTACCGAGCCAAATGGCCAAGGGCGTGAAACTGAAGTCGATCCAATGCGCGCGGGCCGCGAGAGCGGTCTTGAGCGGAGTTCCGTCGTCGCCGCGTAGGTCCCCCGAGGCCAACCAATCGCCGATTTTGTCCGCCTTGTAGAAGAGCGCAATCCACAGCACAAAGGTGCCTACCGCGATCGTCGCAGACAGCGCCCACCAGCGGCTGTACCTCCGAAAATCAAAGGCGGGCGTCCAGCGGGCGGGAAAAACGAATGCGCGCAGCAAGGACCAGCCGAGCAACGGCGCCACCAAGGCGTAACCGCACCAATCGGCGGAGCAAGCGATCAGCAGTCCAAGCAAACTCGCCAGACCATAAACGGCCTTCCTGGTTGCCTGGTGGTAGGAATGCCCCCAGAAAAAAAGGAGCGATCCGAAGATCGCAGGTGTTTCGAGATTGTTGTAATTGGCGAATCCGACCGCAATCGGAACGACGACGTATGCGCACGCGGCTACGGCGCCTACGACCGGGCCTCGCAGGCACTTGCCGATTCCGTACAACAACGGGGGGATCGCAGCGCTCATCCCTACAGCCGGCAGACGAACGACGAAGTCATGGTCGCCGAATAGCCATAAACAAAGCGCACTCGCATAAAAACTGCCGAATGGGTGGTGACAGTAGTAGCCCTGCACAGGAGGGCGGACGCCCGTGAAGCCGTATCCCGCGGGGTACACGAGGCCGAAATGGGCAATCCCCTCGGAGAAGGTGGTCGTGGCCACGCTCCCGGAATCGATATGGCCGCCGCCGGGAATCTTGAAGAGGCCCCACGCCGCGCCGAATGCGAACCAGAGACATCCCGTCCATGCGGCGAACCGGGCGATGCGATCGACAACCGGCCTTGTGCTCTTGGAGCGCATCGCGGCCGACGCTAGCATGGTGGCATCGGCAATCGTGCTGACCGAGACTGAGGTTTTCGGAGGCAAGCAACCGCCGCAGTCACGGAACGGTCGCGAGCGTCGTGACGGCCTGATGATCGAGTCGCCGCAGCCCGGGGTGACTCCACGTGCCCCAGTAGCGTTCGACGCCGATCCGATGGTTGAGCACGGTCTGGAATTCGTACAGAAATCCAGGCCGCCAGAGTTTCGTTGGCAGGCTGGGAGGGTAGGCGAGTTCCCGGTCGGTCGTGTTCACGGGAATGAGGCTGAACCGTGCGCGCGCCGCCACCGAGGAGCGGATCCGGAACGTGGCGTCCGAACCGAGTGGTCCGGGCGCCACGAACCAACTCTCGAGGCGAGGCTCGGCTCCGCGCGTCACTCGAACACCGACGAGCCGGACGCCTCCTTCGAAGTCGGTGGCGACCGACCGATCCAGCTGCGCCTCGATCTGAAGCCGCAGCTCCTGGACACGCGCGGTGGCCCCGGCGTACACGGCGGCGTTGTGCAGGATGCGCAGATCATCGAGAGTCGGTTCCGGCGCGTCGCTCGGGGACGGCAAACTACCCCGTTGCCCCAGATGGACGCGCCATTCCCAGGTTTTCAACGGGTCAATGCCCCGGACCGCACGGACCGGCTCCCAGCCCCCCCATAACACCCACTCGATCGGGTGGGGGTCTCGTTCTTCCACCCGCCACGCGTCAATCGGGCCAGGCGATTGCCGTTGATCGACGACCCATATGTCGCCGTAGGCCTGAACGTGCGCTAGGTTCGCGATCCGGATTTGCTCGCTCGAGCCGAACCCTGACGCTCGGGCAATCCAATACGAGTCATTCGTCGACGCCGGCAGCTTCACTTCGGGATCGCCCGCGTCCTTGAAGGCCCCGTGCCACGCCCATGCCTGCTCGTAATACATGACGATCGACGGATTCACGTGGAGAACCGAGTTCGGCGTCTTCACCGCCCCAAGCACCTTTTTCAGGATAAAGAGAAGGTCCATGTCGTTGCGGATCAGATTGCCCCGACCGTCGTAGCGTCCTCCCGTTCGGTGCCAGATGGGCAACGACCGGACGGCATCGGGTGCCATGGCGATCGACGGCAAGATTCCCGCGATGAGGGCGATCCACGCCCCGATCGTCGTCCTTGACCTCGAGGGGGCGAACCAGCGCGACAGAAGCCGGGCGAGCGCTCCCGCGCTCGACGCGAGCTGTGCCATGGCGAGTGCGTAGTACTCGGCAAAGTAATGAGGCCAAAACACGTGCACGTCTGCGCCGCGCTTGAAGGCGACATATTGTGCGACGGCTCCAAACAAGATCGACAGGGAATAAATCTCCTCGTCCTGACGGAAGATCAAGACGCGTGCGAACACGACGGGGACCGCGACCTTGCCGAGCCAGATGGCCAAAGGCGTGAAACTGAAGTCGATCCAGTTCGCGCGGGCCGCCAGCGCCGCTTTCAGCGGGGTTCCGTCGCTGCCTCGGAGGTTTCCCGAGGCTAGCCAATCGGCGATTCGATCCGCCCTGTAGAAGAGCCCGAGCCAGAACACAAACGTCGTGACGGCGATCGTCGCGGAAAACGCCCACCATCGGGCGTACGTCCGGAAGTCGAACGCGGGCGTCCATCGGGGCGGAAACACGAATGCGCGCAGCAAACACCAACCGATCAACGGGGCGACCAGCGCGTAGCCGCACCAGTCCGCAGAGCAGGCGAGCAGCAGGCCGATCAGGCTCGCCAGGCCGTAGCCGGCTTTCCGGGTCGTTTGGTGGTACGAGTGCCCCCAGAAAAAAAGGAGCGATCCGAAGATCGCGGGGGTCTCGAGATTGTTGTAACTGGCGAACCCCAATGCAATCGGAACGACGGCGTATGCGCACGCCGCGACGGCGCCGATCACCGCGCCTCCAATGCGCTTTCCGATGCCGTACAACATCGGCGGAATCGCGAAGCTCATCAACACCGCCGGCAAGTGGACGACGAAATCGTGGTCACCAAATAGCCACAAACAGATCGCGCTCGCGTAGAAACTTCCGAAAGGGTGGTGACAATAATAGTTCGGGGGGGACGCCATCGTCCCCGTGAAGCCGTACTTTGCCGGATACACGAGGTGGAATCGCGCAATCCCTTCGGAAAGGGTGGTCGTCGCCACGCTCCCGGAGTCGATATGGCCTCCACCGGGGATCTTGCAGATTCCCCACGCTGCGCCGAATGCGAACGAGAGGCACGCCGCCCATGCGACGAACCCGGCGACGCGATTGACCCTCGGCGTCGTGCTGTTGGACCGCATTCGGGCCGACGCTAGCATGCGGCCATCATCGAGGCTGTCCCCGACTTGCGAGCGGCTCCGGCAGGGCTTTGCGCTCTCTACCCACGACGGTTCCGACGCTACCGCGCGACGTGGTCTTCGGAGCGTTGACCCGCTAGGAAGAAACCCGAGGCTCAAGCCGCCTGGGAGACGGTGACCTTGAGCCCGAGGTCTTCGAGGCGCCGTACGAGCCGTTTGGCGAGCTTGGCGAAGTACGCGACGAGGTAGACCCCTGAAAGAGCCAAAAAGGGATTTTGGAGGCGCCACAAGCGGGCGGTTGCGCCTGTGGCCGACAAATTCACGCGGCAGAGGGTCAGCCCGGCGACCAGGATCGTTCCGAGAAACATGGCCCTGCTGGAACGATGCGGAACGCACGCCCAAATGTAGTCGAAGACGGAGTCCGCAGATTGCCACGGCGGCAGCCGCGCGGGCGCTCCGCCGCCCGAGGGCTGCGTTCCGAATACGCGCCAGGTCCACGCCGCGTACTGCAACAGGGACGGTAGCGCTGGCAGAACGCTGGCGATGCGCGTGCGCCATGAGGGTGCACGCCACAAACACCACAGGACCGCGAAGGCTAGCCCTGCCTGAGCGTATGCGATGCGACGTCATCGACGAGCTCCGGGCCATCGGCTTCTGCGCCTTGCGCGAGCAGCTCGATGCCCTGCTGTCGCACGCGACCGCCAACCGCCTCTCGCACGTGCAGATCGTCGAGCTCCTCGTCGAGATGGAGCGCCGGCAGCGTGAAGCACGCAATCTCGCCACCCGGACCGTTTCGACTGGAGTCCACGCAAGATCGACCGCGCCCTGTGCGAGAACGTCCTCGGCCTCGGCGTCGTGGAGCGCCACGAGAACGTCCTTTTTCGCGGCCCAAGCGGTGTGGGCAAGACCATGCCCGCGCAGAACGTATGCCTCGCCGCGCTCGCCGCCGGCATGACCATCTGCTTTACTCCGATCGTTTCGGCGCTCGCCGATCTCTTGAAACAGGAGTCGCTGCCCGCCGTCGAGCGACGCATGAAGCGCTATACCAACGTCGATCTTCGAGTATGCGACGGATATGTGCGCTCGCCGAATATCCCATAGAAGGAGCGCGGTGGCGTAAAAGGAACCGAACGGGTGGTGGCAGTACGCGCCGAGCCCAGGGCGTGTCGCCTGGAACGCGTAAACCCATGGCGTAGGGCACCTTGAACCGCACGACCGCCGCGGAAAGACGGCCGTGGTCGAGCTGCCCGAGTCCGAGTGACCATTGCCGGGGATCTGAAACATTCACCATGTGGCGCAGAAGGTGAATCAGACACAGGCGATCAACGCGATGACTTCGCGGCCCGATCGAGGGCTGAGACTTGTGGTCGGGGCGGGAGGTCCATGATAAGGCCCACGTGGCGTGCGTTCCTACAGTCTTCGACCTGGCCCAGCGTGGTCGGCAAGCGGATCCGCGTCAGCGGGGTAAGGCGCTTCCATGGCTTGGTGCTGGCGACCGATCACCTTCATGGCGTGGACTCACGCCGCGACCCGTCTTTTGGCTTGGGCCGTCATGCTCGGGTTGGTCGCGTATGTCGTCTGGCCGACGTTTCGCGATCTGAAGTCCTTGGGAATCCACGATTGGGATACGATGGAATCGTACCGCTATTTGGTCGTGAAGACGATCGAGCGATACCATCAGTTCCCATTCTGGAATCCGTATAGCTGTGGGGGCCACCCGGTGTGGGGGTGGGTCGAGGGCGACGCGACGATCATTTCGCCTTTCTTCCCGGTGTACATGCTGCTGTCATTTCCCTTGGCGCTTCGAATCGAAGTTGCCATGAGCGCGGTCATTTCCGTGGTGGGTGCATGGCTTCTGGCGGGACGCTTCACGCGCAGTCCTGCGACCCGCGCGCTCGTCGGGGTACTCTTTGCCGTCAACGGAAGGTGGGCGCTTCAGGTCGCGTCGGGGCACGCGTGGCACTTGACCTATGCGTGGACGCCGTGGGTGCTTTATTTCGTCGACCGAGCTTTTGCCGATTCGCTCCGGGCGAAGTCACCGGCGCGCAACGTCATTGGCGCGAGCGTAGCGCTGGCGATGATGGTCTATGACGACGGAATCTACCCGCTTCCACAAACACTGATAATCGTCGCACTATACGCGGTCTTTTATGCGGTGACGATCCGCGACTGCCGTCCCCTGTTGTGTGCAGGCGCCGTCGGTGTCGTCACCTTCGGACTGTCAGCGCCGAAGCTCTTGCCGATGCTGGCCGTGATGGCGAGGTTCCCTCGGTACACGGACTCACCGGAGGCGATGGATCTCGGGCTTTTCATCGCGATCCTCACCTCGCGCGATCAGGACTTCGGCTCGCTTCCGGTCGGCACGCCACGCTGGGGCTGGCACGAGTGGGGCATGTACATCGGGACGGCCGGAGTGGCATGCCTCTTGGTAGGACTGATCGCCGGACGGGGGGAGCGTGCGGGCGCTCTCAAGTGGACGGCCGTCATTCTAATCGCGCTGGGTTTCGGAAGCGTGCACGAGTGGGCCCCGTGGACGCTTCTGCACAGATTGCCTATTTTCAAATCTCAGCATGTGCCATCCCGGTGGCTGTACCCCGGCGTACTCGTGTCGGCTGTCGTCGCCGCGACGGTGGTCGAGCGAGCGATGACTCGAGCGGGCTTCATGCGGCCGTGGTTGGAGATGGCGGCGATGGCGGCCGTTGCAGCGATCGCTTACGACATCGGTCCCGTCGCTCGCCTGCCGATGGTGCACGCCTTCGAGCGCGAGCCGCCCCGCGCGCGCGAATCGCTGGGAGATTTCCACACGGAGCTTCACTTGCCCGGCTCACTCAACTACTCGACCGCGGAGTGGTCGCCGCCGTCCTTGCCTGCCGAAATGGCAAACATCGGCACGATCGATTGCGGTACCTTCGCGGGCCTCAACAACTGGGGTCGCGATCACAACAACCACACCCCTGGGTTGGGCGCCCGGGGCCGGGGTGATCCGGCCTATCAAGGCGAAGCGTACATGATCGAAAAGGTCGGTCGCGCTTCGATTGTTCGATGGACGCCCAACGAAGTGGTCGTGCGCGTCGAAGGGGCGCGTGTCGGCGACCATGTCGCGCTCAACCAGAACTACGATTCAGGCTGGACGGCGAACGGCAGAAGCGCCCTCGACTGGGCCGACATCGTCGCGGCTCCGGTCGCGACGCCGGCGCAAACGGTCGTCTTCCGTTACCGCCCGAGCACCTGGTGGTTGGCGCTCGCCACGTTCGCCATGAGCATCGGCGCCATCGGTTTTTTCAGCTGGCGACGGACTCGAGAGCGCCTGCATGGGCCGGCTCGACGGCGACCGAGATGAGTTGCCACCCGAGCGTCGTTTTGCTGGTGTTGAAGTGGAAGAGGAGCGAGAAGGTGCGAATGGCCGCGCGCGCGCCGAACGACAGGGTGGTGGCGTCTTGGTCGGCCACGTCCGCGATGAGCCTCTTACCGCGTGCAATGACCGTGAGGCGATAGAGATTGAAAAATGGGAAACCCGCGCCGCGCAGGTCATCCACCCGCAGCCCAGCCTCTTCGAGGGTCCGACGCAGCGCGATCGGGCTGTAGTGACGACGGTGGCCAATGTGCCGATCGAACGCCGCCATGGGGCCGGCGGGGACCGTGACGACCAGGCGACAGCCCGGAGAGAAGAATGGCCGCGCGTTCCGGAGCATGCTCACTGGGTCGTCCAGGTGTTCGATCGCTTCCGAGCAGACCGCATGAGTGGCCCAGCCGCGATACCGATCATCGAGCGCGATGGGCTCTGCAAAGTCCTGTTGGAAGAACGTGGCCCTCGGCACCTTCTTCCGCGAAAGCTCCACGCCGACATGGCTGAGATCCAGGCCGACGAACTCGGTGTCGTTGCGTTCGGCGAGCACCACGCGGGCGAACTCGCCGGATCCGCTTCCGAGCTCGATGAGCCGAGGTGGGGCTTTCGCCGATCGCAACGCCAGTGCCCCAAGCAACAGCTTTTGACGATACGTCTGCGCGGGGTTGAGCGCATTCATCGCCGCATGCGCGTTCCAGTGCGTATCCCAGTCGTCCGTGGTCCGCGGCATCAGCTCACCGACGCCACACGATGACCCGAGTCGAATGCAGAAGAAGCGTGAATGTGAACATCGTGAACCCCACGATCATGAGCAGCAGGCCTGTGACACCGAGGTAATCCACGGGAGCGTCGTCCGACAGCAAGAACCGATGGTGCACGTAGTACGCCAGAAGCGACCCCGTGAGAACCAGTCCAATCGCGAAAATCGCCGCAGCGATGAGGACCGTCCGAGTGTACGGAAAACGTCTGAACCAGCGTGCGGTGGTATCACCTGTGTAATCGAAAAAGACCTGAGTCAGGATGCCTAGGTAGATGCATTGCAGGCCAAGTGTGGTCAAGGTGAGCCCGAGAAGCATCCAATGCAAAGAAAGAACAATCGGTCCGACCCGCACCGGTCCGAAGGAAACGGGCAACGTTAGCGCGGCGCCTGCGGCGGCGAGCACGAAGCCGGGACGATAAAGAAAAAAGCCGGCTCCGTAGACGAACATCGCTCGTAGGTTGATCCATGCGGCCGCCCACGGAGAGAACCAGCCCCCGCGCTTGAGATGACTCAGCCGGCCTTCGCGATCCTTGAGGAATCGAATCGGCACCTCGTCCGTTCGCAGCCGCATGTGAACGGACTTCAAGACCATTTCCGAGGCGTACTCCCACGACTGGGATCGCAGGCCCATGCGCTCCATCGCGGAACGCGTAATCCCTCGCATTCCGCAATGAATGTCGGAAAAATGGCTCGAAAACAAGACGTTGAGGATCCACGTCGTCACCGGAGTGCCAAGATACCGGTGCAACGCGGGCATGGCGCCCGGCTCGATGAAGCCGCGGAAGCGCGAGCCCATGATGAATTCGACCCCACTGCGAAACTTGTCCACGAACGGTTCGATGTTCCGAAAATCGTACGTGCAATCGCAATCGCCCAGGATCAGGTACTTGCCGCGGACGTAGGGCAAGCTGTCGATGTAGGCGCGTCCGAGCCCGCGTTTGGGCGTCTTGAGCACCCGAGCCCCCTTCGACAGTGCGATTTCGGCCGTCTTGTCCGTCGAGCTGTCGACGATGAGAACCTCGCCGACGACTTTCGCTCTCGTCAACCCTTCGTGGCACCAATCGACGAAGTCTCCGATCGTAATCTGCTCGTTCAAGGCAGGGACGACGATCGACAGCTCGGGGGCCGCGGCATCCGCGTCCGGGACGAGAAGCTGCACCTCGGGGTCGAGCGCGGGCTGAGGCCGAAATGCCTGGACGGCAGCGATACTCATCAGAGGGCGTGAGCCAGTCCTTACCACGACGCGCGAATGGCCTCGACGTCGCCGCCGCGAGACGGAAGCCGACCGGTGTACGGCAGGGCCGAATTCGGCGTGCACGGGTGGTCGGCCGGACGCTCGGTCAATGCGCCGATGCTTGCGCGTGGGCCTCGTACGCCCGAGCGTCCATCAGCCGATCGATCTCCTTCGGATCGCGCGGTGCGATAGCGATCATCCATGCCGCGCCGTAGCAGTCCTCGTTGACGAGTTCCGGTTTGGTCGCGAGCGCTTGGTTGATTCGGATGACCCTGCCCGCGACCGGCGCGTAGAGATCGCTGAGCGTTTTCACGCTCTCGATCGTTCCGAACGGCTTGCCGGTACCGACTTCGTCGCCCACCTTGATGTCGAAGTGGACGAGTGTCACGTCGCCCAGTTGCTCCACGGCAAACGCCGTGATGCCCACCGTGACCTCGCCGTCTTGCGCGAGCGTCCACTCGTGTTCTCGGGTGTACCGAAGATTGGCCGGCGCCGACTGGCTCATCGATTTGCTCCTGATCTTGGCCGCTTGTAGAAGGGGGTCCGGACCACGACGGCCTCGACGTGTCTGCCGCGGCAATCGACGAGGAACTCCGTGCCTGGCTGCGACAATTCCGTCGGCACATAGCCGAGCCCGATGTTCTTGCCAACGGTCGGCGCCGGACTGCCGCTCGTGCAAACGCCGACCGGTCTCTTGTGCGCGTCGAGCAGCGCGTAACCGTGACGTGCCACGCCGCGTCCGACCATCTCGAAGCCGACGAGTTTCCGGGCGAGGCGCCCGAGGCGCACGCCTTCGAGGGCGGATTTGCCGACGAAGTCCGCCTTGTCGAAGCGGACGACCCAACCCAGGCCCGCCTCGAGAGGGTTGGTCGATTCGTCGATGTCGTTTCCGTAGAGCGAGAGCCGAGCCTCGAGCCGGAGCGTGTCGCGTGCCCCCAGTCCTGCGGGCTTGACGTGAAAGGGTGAGCCCGCTTCGATGAGCGCGCGCCAAAGGCGAGGAGCGTCGTCCCACGCACAGAAGATTTCGACACCGTCCTCGCCCGTATAACCGGTGCGTGCAGCGGTGCAGCGGACGCCCGCGAGAGTCGCATCGCAGAAGTGAAAGCTCTTCAACGCCGACAAGCGAGCTCCTTGCTCGCCCAACCGGCCGAGCGTGTCGAACGCGCGAGGACCCTGCAGAGCAAGGAGGGCCGTGGTGTCGCTCCGATCGTCGAACTCGCAGTGGTTCTCGGAGGCGCGCGCGAAATGAGCACTCATCTTCTCGCGATTCGATCCGTTGCAGACGACGAGCCAATCGTCCTGCGCACGCCGGTACACGATGAGATCGTCGAGGATTGTTCCCCTCTCGTTGCACGCGCACGTGTACATCGCCTGGCCATCGAGAAGCTTTCTCGCGTCGCCTGTCACGAGGTAGTCGACGACATGGGTCGAATATTCGCCGCGCAGGTGAAGCTCGCCCATGTGGCTCACGTCGAATAGACCTGCAGCACTCCGCACCGCGTTGTGTTCGTCGACGATGCCCGTGTATTGAACGGGCATCTCCCACCCCGCAAAGGGCACGAGGCGGGCGCCGAGCGCGACGTGTTCCAGATAGAGCGACGTCCGGCGCAGGGGGGAGCCCGTCACACGAGGCAGCCTAGAGGAGGTGCGCCCCCGACGCTACGCCATCGGCGGGCTCCCAGGGCAGGCCTGACGTGGTGGCACACGGCGACACACCCACGTTGGACGAGACTTCGTCAGGAGAGCAGGCGCAGGATGCATGCCGACGGTGGCGGCCCGGCCGCCGCGCAAGCCCTTGCAGCCGATTGCGCCGTCGTCGGCGTATTCTTTGCTTGGGATACGGTCCATGCTTTACCGAAAGACGCCACTTGCCCCGCCCAAGCTTC
The DNA here is from genome assembly GCA_049521295.1 of Polyangiaceae bacterium. Taxonomy (GTDB): domain Bacteria; phylum Myxococcota_A; class Polyangia; order Polyangiales; family Polyangiaceae; genus Palsa-1150. The sequence goes on from JBEKOY010000007.1 coordinate 83,304, forward strand.
TCCTTCGAATCGCAGCGGGGCTGGGATCGGGTGCTCTTCTCGGGTTCGGCGCCTGCAGTTCGTCGAACGCGGGCAACGACGTGCTTATGGGCAGCGTTCCCAATCCAGGCGACGATGCATCGGTTGTCGACGGTGGCTGCTGCGGCCTGATCGGAAGCGTTGCCAACCACGACGCCGAATCCCAGGGGGAAGAGGCAGGGCACCTTTTCACCGGAAGCCTTGGCGTTCCCGACAACGATGCCGAATCCGGAGGGCCGGAGGCAGGCGCGGACGCTACCTCGATCATGGTCATGATGAACGGCATCGCGCCATTGCCCGAGGACTCGGGTGCGAGCACCACGCAGGACGCGGAAAACGACGGCGCGCTCAAAGAACCCGCCGACGACGCATCACCCGACTCGGGCAGGGACGGGGCTCCCAGAGACGCCGCGCAAGACGGGTTTACCGGTTGTCCGGGCATTTGCGGCATCGTAGTGAATCCGGAGGACTGACCGTGAAGGTTCCGTTCGAGCTCGAGTGGTTGGGAGGGACGGCGGAGCATCGCTTTCGCAAAGCTCGCCCCGGCGTCGAGGAGTTGCCGTGGGGCACGGTCGATTCTTCGAAGTATGCGCCCGAAGCCGTGAACCGAGCCCGCGCGTCGTGGACCGAAGTCGCGATCAACGAGTACCGAGCGGTCGCCTCGTTCGCGGAAGTGCTGCGGGCTCTCGTCAGCGTAAAGGCCCCCCTCGACCTACTCGGCATGACCAGTGACTTTCTCGCCGACGAATGCTCCCACGTGGAGCTGGCCAGCCGCATGGCCATGGAGCTCGGGGGCGCTGCGCCTCGCCTCGTGGACTTCGATCGCTTCACGCCCCAAGCACGCAGGCAAACGGCCTTTCAGCACGCAAACGAGCTGGTTCTGCGCGTGGGCTGCATCGCCGAGGCGTTCAGCGGCGGAACGGCGAGCGTGAGCTACGAGACGACGTCTCACGCGCTGCCGCGTGCGGTCTACGAGACGATCTTGCGCGACGAGGCGCATCACAGGCGCCTCGGTAAGCTCTACTTCGAATGGGCATTGTCGCGCCTCGACGACAGCGAATTGCGGCGCCTGGGGCAGGTGCTGCTCGTGTCGCTTCGCGCGCTCGCGCCGTTTTGGAAGTCGCGCGCGGCGCGCGGCGTCGCTCCGACGCCGTGGCCTGAAGAGGACCTTCAGGCCTTGGGCTGGCTTGGTGCAGCGCGGTTCGCGTCCGTGGCCAAGAACGTGGTCGTGCGCGACATCCTCGATCCGCTCGCGACGATCGGGATCACGATTACCGAACACGATCGTGCCGAACTGCTGGCGTAGTCGATTCTCGTCCGCTCGAACGGCCGGATGAACGTGTCCGCGCGACGCGGCTTCAGAGGGAATAAGCGCGGCAGGACGAGCCCCTGGAGCAAGCGCAGAGTCGCGGCGACTACGGCGTCGAGTACGTCTCGACAGGCGGGCAGGAGCACACGAGGTGCCGGTCGCCGTGCGCATTGTTGATACGACCCACCGAGGGCCAGAACTTGCGCATGCGGGTCCACGGCGCGGGAAAGGCGGCCAGCTCCCGCGGATAGGAATGCCTCCACTCCGTTGCCGTCACGGCCTCCGCCGTATGCGGCGCGTGCTTGAGCGGGTTGTCCTCCCGAGGAAATCGCCCATTTTCGACGTCGCGGATTTCCTCGCGAATCGCGATCATCGCGTCGCAAAAGCGATCGAGCTCGGCCTTCGACTCGCTCTCTGTGGGCTCTACCATGAGGGTTCCGGCGATGGGAAAGCTCATGGTCGGAGCATGGTACCCGTAGTCCATCAGTCGCTTGGCGATGTCGTCCACCTCGACGCCGGCGGTTCGCTTGACCCCGCGCGTGTCGAGAATGCACTCGTGCGCGACCCTTCCGCGCTGGCCTCGGTAAAAGACGGGGAAGTGTCCGTGGAGGCGCTCCGCCACGTAGTTGGCATTGAGAATCGCCACTTGGCTTGCCCGCTTCAGGCCCGCTGCGCCCATGAGTGCGATGTACGCCCAAGAAATGAGGGTGATGCTCGCGCTTCCCCAAGGCGCGGCGCTGACCGGGCCGATGCCTTGCTCGCCGCCGACTTCGACGACGGGGTGCCGAGGGAGGAACTTCGCGAGGTGCTGTGCGACCCCGATGGGCCCCATGCCGGGGCCGCCGCCGCCATGCGGGATACAGAACGTCTTGTGCAAATTCACGTGGCAGACGTCGGCGCCCACGTCGGCCGGTCGGCACAGGCCGACTTGGGCGTTCAAGTTCGCGCCGTCCAAGTACACTTGCCCGCCGTGGGCGTGGGCAATGGCGCAAATGCGCTCGATGTCTTCCTCGAAAATGCCGTAGGTCGACGGGTAGGTGACCATGAGCGCGGCGAGCTTGGGCGCGTGTTCCTTCGCCTTGGCCTCGAGATCCGCGATATCGACGTACCCTCGGTCGTTGCACGCGACGACGATCACGCGCAATCCAGCCATTGCTGCGGACGCCGGGTTGGTGCCGTGGGCGCTCGCCGGGATGAGACAGACGTCGCGAGCTGCGTCGCCCCGGCTTTCGTGGTAGCGGCGGATGACGAGTAGCCCAGCGAGTTCGCCTTGTGCGCCGGAGTTGGGCTGCAGGCTGATCGCGGGAAATCCGGTGATCGCCGAGAGCATGGCTTCGAGCTGTTGGATGACGATCCGGTAGCCGTGCACTTGATCGACGGGAACGAACGGATGGATTCGGGCAAAATGCGCCCACGTGACCGGCATCATTTCGGCGGTCGCGTTGAGCTTCATGGTGCAGGACCCGAGTGGGATCATCGAGTGAACCAGCGAAAGATCCCTCGACTCGAGTAGCCTCATGTAGCGCAGCAATTCGGTCTCGGACCGATGGCTATTGAAGACCGAATGCGTGAGGTACGAGCTTGCGCGCTCGAAGCCGCCGATCGCAGACACCGCCTCGCGCGCGAGCTCTGCGCAGCTCGCTGCGGCGGGCCGCCCGTCGCCGAAGACGGTGAGCAGTACGTCCACATCCGACGCCGACGTCGTCTCGTCGAATGCGATTCCGATCGAACGCTCGCCGATGCGGCGCAGGTTCATCCTGTGGGCGCGCGCCCCGTGGATCCACCCGTCGACGCGATCGGGCTCGGCATCGACGCGCACCGTGTCGAAGAAACGAGTGTGGGCGACGCGAACGCCCAGCTTACGCAAGCCGAGCGCGAACGAAGCCGTCAGCCCGTGAATGCGCTCGGCGATGGCGCGCAGTCCGTCCGGCCCATGATAGACGGCATACAGACCGGCCACGATCGCCAGCAGGGCCTGCGCCGTGCACACGTTGCTCGTCGCCTTTTCGCGACGAATGTGCTGCTCGCGGGTTTGCAGCGCCATGCGTAGCGCGCGGTTGCCGTGCGCATCCACGCTCACGCCGATGATGCGACCCGGTAGCCTTCGCACGAGCTCGGATCGGCAGGCGAAAAATGCAGCGTGGGGCCCGCCGTAGCCGAGCGGAACGCCGAAGCGCTGAGCGCTTCCGACGGCGATGTCCGCTCCGATTTCGCCCGGAGGTACGAGAAGCGTCAGCGAAAGAAGATCGCACGCCATGGCCACCGTCGTCGCACCCGCGTGTGCCCGTGCGATGAGGTCGCGAAAGTCACGGAGTGCGCCGTCGGTCCCCGGGTACTGGAGGAGAATTCCGAAGGGCTGCCCGTCGAGAGCGTGTGCGGCGTCGCCCACCACGATGTCGATGTCGTGCGCGGCGGCACGCGTTCGGAGTACTCCGATGGTTTGTGGATGGCATGCGTCCGAGACGAAAAACCCCCGCCGTTCGTCGCTTGTGTTGGACGACGCCATGACGTTCAGGGCCTCCGCGGCTGCGGTCGCCTCGTCCAAGAGCGAGGCATTGGCGATTTCCAGCGCTGTGAGATCGCTCACCAATGTCTGAAAATTGAGCAAAGCCTCGAGGCGACCTTGCGCGATTTCCGCTTGATAGGGCGTGTACTGCGTATACCACCCTGGGTTCTCGAGCACGTTGCGCTGAATCACCGCAGGCGTGATGCAATCGGAGTAGCCCATGCCGAGAAAGCTCCGCCATACCTCGTTTCTGGCGGCGATAGCGCGCAGCTGTTCGAGCAGGTCGTGCTCGGTCTTGGGCTGCGGTACGTCGAGGGGGCGGCTCAGCCGGATCGTGCTCGGGACCGTCTGCTCGATGAGCTCGTCGAGCGAGCTGGCTCCGACCGCCTGCAGCATTTCGGCAACTTCGGCGTCGCTGGGGCCGATGTGTCGTCGTACGAAGACATCCGTGGGGTCGATCGAGACGGGCATGGCGGTGAGCCGCCATCTCTACTGCCGCATGGAGCCCTTTGCCACCGAGTCCAGAGTGCCCTAGCTTCGCGAGCCCCGTCGTACTAGATGCCGGGCGAGTCCGCCGTCCCGTTCAAGGAGACCCAATGTCCCGCTATCGTTTCACTTCCGAGTCCGTCACCGAGGGACATCCGGACAAGCTTTGCGATCAAGTGTCAGACGCCATTCTCGACGCAATCCTCGCTCAAGATCCGCGGGCACGGGTCGCGTGCGAGTCGCTCGCGAAGACGGGCATGGTGGTGGTCGCCGGAGAAATTACGACCAGCGCACACATCGATTACCCGAAGATCGTCCGCGAGACTGTGAGCGACATCGGGTACGTCGGGTCGGCAACGGGCTTTGATGCGAATACGTGTGCCGTTCTGACGGCCATCGAGCGGCAAAGTCCGGACATCGCCCAGGGGGTCAACGAAGGGGACGGTCTACACAAGGAGCAGGGTGCGGGAGATCAGGGCCTGATGTTCGGATATGCCACCGACGAGACGCCCGAGCTCATGCCGGCGCCGATCCAGTATGCGCACATGCTCGCGCGCCAGCTGGCCGCGATCCGGAAGAAGAAGGTCGTCGACTTTCTGCGCCCGGACGGTAAAACTCAGGTTACCCTTGAATACGAAAACGACGTTCCCGTTCGCATCGACGCGGTCGTCGTCAGCACCCAGCACGACGAAAAGGTCAAGTACAAGCAGCTCCGCGAGGCCATCGTGGATCTGGTTATTGACAAGGCCCTTCCGAAGAAGCTGGTGGACAAGAACACCAAGTTGCACGTCAACCCGACCGGCCGCTTCGTGATCGGGGGTCCGCAAGGGGACTGCGGACTGACCGGTCGAAAAATCATCGTCGATAGCTACGGCGGGATGGGTCGCCACGGAGGCGGTGCCTTCAGCGGCAAGGATCCCAGCAAGGTCGATCGGAGCGCTTGCTATTACGCCCGCTATGTTGCGAAAAACGTTGTCGCATCGGGCGTAGCAAAGCGTTGCGAGGTGCAGGTGGCCTATGCCATCGGCCTCGCCCGGCCGGTGGGCGTGCACGTGAATACGTTCGGAACCGGCGAGGTCCCCGACGAGGTGCTCGAAAAATACATCGTGACCCATTTCGATATGCGTCCCAAGGCGCTCATCGAAGAGCTCGGGCTTCTCGCGCCGATCTACAAGAAGACGGCCGCTTACGGTCACTTCGGCCGGGCGGAGTTTTCATGGGAGAAGACCGACCGCGCGGCGCAGATCGCCGACGCCCTGCTCTCGAGCTCGTCGAAGAAGGCTCACGCGTCCGCTGCGGCCGCCAACGGCGACGCGAACGGTGGCGGCCACCCGCACCTAGAAAAAAAGCCGTCGCGTAAGCGCGGACTCAGCGCTCAGTTCTGAGGTCGTCTTCCGTGCCCGTCCGCGAGCTCGGTCATTCGTCCGCGCTTCGCGTGCCCGCAGGCGGCGGTGCATGCGCTTCGCGTTCGAGGTAGCGGAAGATGGTTCGGGGATCGACTCCGAGATCGCGTGCGGTCTGAGTTCGATTCCCGTTGTTGCGCTCCAGGACTTCGAGCACATACTTTCGCTGGAATTCTTCCTTGGCCTTCTCGAGCGGCAGAATCGAGGTTTCTTCCTCTTTACCGAGATCCAAGTCCTCGGGCGAAAGCAGCGATTTGTCGCAGAGGACGAGCGCCTTTTTGATGCGATTTTCGAGTTGCCGGACATTGCCCGGCCACGAGCCCTTCTTGATCGCCGCGAGCGCCTGCGGAGTGAACCCTTGAACGTGGGAGCCGAGCTCTTCGGCATACTTCGACAGAAGGGCTTTGGCGATGATGAGCACGTCGTCGCCCCGCTGACGGAGCGGCGGAAGGAAGATGTTGACGACGTTCAGGCGATAATACAAATCCTCGCGAAATCGCCCGGCGCGAATTTCGTCTTCGAGGACTCGATTGGTCGCGGCGACGACCCGAATGTCGACTTTCTCTGGTTTGCTGTCGCCCACACGGAAAACGACGCGCTCTTGCAACGCGCGCAGAAGCTTTACTTGCAAATTGAGCGGCAGCTCGCCGATCTCGTCCAGGAACAACGTTCCCCCGTTCGCGACCTGGAATTTTCCCGGCCGTGATCCGACGGCACCCGTGAACGCACCCTTGACGTGCCCGAAGAGCTCGCTCTCGATAAGATTCTCCGGGATGGCCCCGCAGTTGATCACGACGAAGGGACCGTTTGCCCGCGAACTCCGGCGGTGGAGTTCCGCAGCGATGAGTTCCTTGCCCGTGCCGGTCTCCCCCGTGATGAGCACGGAGATGTCGGTCGTGGCGACCTTTTGCAGTTTCCGGAAGACCTCCATCATCGAGGCGCACACGCCGATGATCTCGCCGAAGCGCTTGTCCTTGAGTTCCTGGACAAGCTTCGCCTTATCCGCTCGGAGCGCGCTCAAGAGCAGTGCGTTCTGCAAGATGAGGCTCGCTTGTGCGGCAAAGATGGAGAGAGCGTCGAGCTGCCCCCGCTCGAAGAGACCCTTCACGCGGTCGTTGCCGACGTAGAGCACCCCCTGCACGTGTCCCTGTGAAACGAGCGGCGCGCACATGACGCTCGAAAGGCGCAATGCGAGCACGCTCTCGCTCGTGCTGAACTCCGAGTCGTTGAGCGCGTCGCTCACGATGATCGGGCGCCCCGTTTCGACCACCTTGCGCACGATGCTGTCGCTGATCGCGCCGCTCGCCTCGGCGATCGCCTCGTGACGTACATTTCGAGACGCGCGAATGCGAGCCGATCGTGCGGGCGACGAGTCCTCGCTTTTGCCATCGCCATGGCTGAATGCGTCATCGTTCAACAAAATGAGCCCTTTTTCGGCGCCGGTCACCTCGACGACCGCGTCGAGCATCGCTTCGAGCAGCGGCTCGACGTCCTTCATCGTCATCAGCTTCTCGCTGAATTCGTAGAGTTTGCGGAGCGCCGCGAGCTGCTGGTGAGTGACCTGAAGCTGGCTCTCGGTGAGCGAACCGCCTTCGGCCGCATTCGGCGGCCGGCTGACGTTCAACGGTTCGTCGAACATGCTGAACGACAGTTCGACGTCGCCGAACGTCAATCGATCGCCGTGCACGAGCCTCGCCCGTCGCTTCTTCTTCCCGTTGACCAGGATCTCGCCGTGCTTGTCGACCTCTTCGAGGTTGAAGTCCCGACCATCGAACAGCACCTGCGCGTGCGTCTCGGCAAGTTCGGGGCTGGCGAGGGCCACGTCATTTCCGAGAGCACGGCCCACCGTCGTAACGGGCTTGTGGAGCACGAACGTGCGCGGCGGACCTTGAGCAGGAAACCACTTCAGAAGGGGCATCGCGGCAACCCGGCGGAAACGGGATGGACAACGACCGTACCTCAAAAATAGCGGCCACAGGGGCGCGCCTCGCCAAGCGCGACGGCGGGTGGCGGTCCCGTCGTCTCTCCAGGCGGACGGTTCAGCGAGGTCGACCTGCAGCAGGGCTGATTTCGCGTCGTCCGAACCGAAATGCGAATGAAGCAGGTAGTCGTTTGATTGACGGCTCATGCGTAACTGAGGCATAAGAACCGGCGTCCTCGACTTGGCTCGGGACTCGCTGGAGGAGAAAACGATCATGAAGAATATCGGAATTGTCGCGCTTCTCGCGGCCGTGACGTCGGTTGGGGCGCTCGTGGCCTGCGGCGGTAGCTCACCGCCCGCGAATTCGCCCGACAACAGCGCCAGCAGCGCGGCTGCCCCGTCGGCAGCGCCGGCGGAATCGTCGGCGGCGCCGTCGTCCGCCGCGCCCAAGTGAGAAGGTGACTTCGGAGTTGCCGTCGGCGCTCAGGCCGTAAGTGACCTGGGCCGCGCGAGGCCAAGGATGGGCGAGGCAGCCTCCAGGGGTTGCCTCGCCTTGTTTTGTCTAAAGCTCCAATGATGAGGTCCACGGCGCCGTGGACACTCAAAAACTGCCGTAAGCTTGAAGTTCGGCTCCCCCATGGGGGGTTGGCCCGATCGCGAGCTGAAATGGGGGAGTAAACGACGGCGAGCCCGGGCCGTCGGTCATGTTCGCCGTCAGCACCGCGGCAATGGCGAGTCCCGCCACGCCGCCTACGGCGTTCGCGATGAATCCGTGGCGCCAGTTGTCGCCGCTGCTGCCAAGATAGAACAAATACACTGGAGTCGTGGCGAGCGTTCCGAGCACGTCGCCAATCCACATGTAGCGAATCGTTTGCCACGAAGGCACGTAGAGCGTCGACACCACGCCCGCAGCAACAATTCCAACGTTGTAGCCTGCGAAGCCCCAGACCGCGGCTCCGTCCTTCCAGTCGCCGCGCACCACGCCCGAGCCAAACAGGATTCCGTTGAGCGCGCCCCATCCGGCCGCGCTCGTGATGAGGCCGAGACTGCGCGGGTCGGGCTGGAGCCATTCGCCGAACGCGTAACCCCCCACGCCGCCGGCGGTGGCCGTCACGAACGTGATCGACGTCCAGCTCCGGAAGTCCCAGGAATGCGGCCCCCCGTTTCCGGTGACCTGCCACTGCAGCCCGCTGATCGCGGCTCCTTCTACGCCCCCGAGCAACAAGCCGGTTGCGATCGTCGACGGCACGCCGCGATCGAACTCATCGAGTTGATCCCAGGCGTAAAGGGCAATCGGCACGCCTGCGCCGAGCATCGCGGGTGCGATGAACGCGATGCCGGGATCCCCCTCTTTGGCGAGCGCGTCGATCCAGATGCCGGACCCGACTCCGTACGCGATGCCCGTGCCGTAAAGAAACGCCATCTCGTCGGCGCTCCGGGTTCGACTGCGGGGGGGCGGGCGCGGTTGCAGCACGGGGGGCGGCAGCGGAAAGGGTGCCGGCAGAGGCTGCGGTCCCGGTGCGTAGCCGGGCGGGTAAACGGGCTGGGGCTGGGGCGGGTAGACCGGCTGCGGGTTGCCGACTGGCGGGGCATAGACGACCGGCGGGGGGGGCGCGGGGTACGGCGAGGGCGGTGCGGCGGGTGGCGGATCCGTGGGCGCGGCCGGCGGCGAGTAGGGCTGCGGAACCTGCGCCGAGGCCGTGCCGCCAAGAACGGCAACCATCGATACCGAAAGCAGACCCCAAGCGCGCATGGCAACCTCCGTCGATTGTTCAGGGTCGAGCGCGCTCGATCGCGCGCAAGTCGAACTCGTAGCCCAATTCGCGTGCCATGAGGTCACTGACGGCCTGATGCACTGGCTTGCCCTCGTGCAGCACCCAGTAGACCTCCGACGAGATCGGCATGTCGACCTGGAGCTTTCTCGAGAGCGCATACGCGCTCTTGGCCGCTGGGACGCCTTCGGCGACGTGACCGAGCGTCGCCAGAACGTCCGCCAGGGGCCGCCCTCTGCCTAGCTCCCGCCCGACCGTTCGGTTCCGCGACAAATCCCCCGTGCACGTCAACACGAGGTCGCCGACTCCCGCCAAACCGGCGAGTGTCAGAGCCGAGCCGCCCCGTGCCATGGCGAGGCGCGCGACTTCTGCGAGACCCCGCGTGATGAGTGCGGCGCGCGTATTGTGCCCGAAGCCGAGGCCCTCGACGGCGCCCGAGGCGATCGCGATGACGTTCTTCAGCGCCCCGCCGCATTCCACGCCGACCACGTCGTCGCTCGTGTAAGTCCTGAGGTACGCCGTGCGAAGCCTCATCGCCGCGGCCGATCGAACGGCAGGGTCGTGTGCGGCGATCACGACCGCGGTCGGAGACTGCTGTGCCAGTTCGCGGGCGAAGCTTGGGCCCGAGACGAACGCGCAGTGCCCGCGCGCGGCTGGCGGAAGCTCGTGTGCGAGAACTTCATCCATGAACATGAGCGACTCATCTTCGATGCCCTTGGTCGCGCCGATGAAGATCGTGCCTTCACCGTCCGGCCCGATCGGCTGCGTCTTGTGCACGTAAGGTGCCGTCGCGCGGGCGACGTCGCGCGTCGCATGACTCGGGACGACGAAGACCACCGTCACGGCCTCGTCCAGAGCGCTAGCGAGGTCCACTGTGCACCGTACGTTGGGAGGCAACCTTACGCCGGGCAGATAACGGGCGTTCTCACCCGTCGCGTTGACGGCTTCACACAGCTCCTTGCGCCGGGTCCAGAGCCGGACGTCGTCTCCCTTTTCGGCCAAGAGCTTGGCGAGGGCCGTTCCCCACGCGCCCGCGCCCAGGACCGCGGCCTTCATCGCGTCACGTTATCATCAAGGGTCACTGTGCATCGAAGCGCTCGCGCTATGCTTGCGCCGATGCCCGGGGCTGCGCGCTCGCTGCTTGCCCTCGCCCTCGTTGTGGCTGCTTCTGCGGGCGGCCCGGGATGCTCGGCGAACGCGATATGCAAGCTTGCCGGTCCCATTAACGATCCGTCCAACCGGACGCTGCGCCGCGATATCATGAGCTTCGGGCTGGGGGAGTTCTGCGCCCAGATGACGAAACGGAACGCGCCGCTCACGCTGGCTGCCGACGCGGCGGTCATCGGCCGCTTTTTCCCCCAGCATTGCGCCCAGCGGATGCTCGACAACGGGGATCTCTGGGTGCAGTTCGACGGCTTCGGCTACGCTTGGACGAACCTCTCGAGAAAAGTGACTTTCACCTCCGCCGCGACACTCCAGTATAACCAGGATTTCAAGTGCGCCGACGATGATTCGATCTACGCTTACTTCGATGCGCGTTTGGTTTCGCCCCCCGACTTTCGTGTCCTTGGCATCGAGCAGCCCGTAGCGAATCTCGTTCAAAACTGGATCGCCCCGTTCGCGGACAATTTCGGCCGGCAAATGGTTTCCGGTCAGCTCGCCCAAGGGTTTACGGTCATCGAGCATACCGGCGGGAGCACGGAATTCAGTGTCGGGCACCTGCCTCTGGGACAGCACCCGGCACACCCTTTTGACGTGCACGGCTCCAACCGATCCACCTACGAAAACCTGCGGACCGAGGTACACGCGAGCGAGCGGGACTTCATCGGCCCTATCGACGTGGACGGTTCGGGCCGCGCCATTTTTCTGCAAATGCACCTCGAAGGGGTTCAGTCGGTCGACGTGTTCGTGGTCCCCAAGGTCGAGGGTGACGCCTCGCTCGCGCTTTACGTCCAGTACGGCGCTGTCGGCCCGCTCGCGTTCGTGCCGCGCTTTTCGGACGTTGTGCGTTTCGGTGTCGAATACCAGCGTGCAGTCCCCGTTCCGCCGGGTATGTACTACGTTGTGATCGACAACACGCCTTTGGCCGGACAAGTGGCCCCCCCTCCGGCGCCACTCTTCGGCGTCCTGGGCGATGCTGCAGCGGTCGTCAACTACGCGATTCAGATCGGTGACGCACCGTGAAGACCGACGAATCCAATCCCCCGGATGTGCGTGCGAGTACTCCCGACGCCGGCGCGGGCGCGAGCCGCACGAACGGCGCCCCCCCCATCGCCGGCGAGCGCCGGGCCGTGCGCGCGGTCAACGAGTCGAGCGCGGGCGCGCCGGCCGAACTCGAGACGGCAAAGCGCTCCCGCGTGCTGCGACTCGTCTACTGGGTGACTTGGTTCGGTCTGCTTCCGACCGTGCTGGCCTCGCTCACGATTTGGCTTCTTTCGCCGGCCGGCGGTGGCGAGCCGAACGGAGCGCTGGC
>JBEKOY010000008.1:0-93648 GCA_049521295.1 Polyangiaceae bacterium
GAGCCCACCAGAGGCTAATCCAATCGTCGCGCGCCAGAATCTCTCGAGAGACCTCGCCGTAGTGGGTTTCCCATGGGTCCCAGAGCGCTGAGGTACCCATCAGTGGAAAATAAAGTGCGGCGGCGATCGCGATCACCCAGAACCCGTGACGCCTCCAGAGCGGACGCTCCACGCCCGCGTCTTCGAGCTGCCACGCCCCAAGCTTCAGACCCACGTCGAACAGGGTGGCCACGCCGCCGACGAACGCGAGCGTCACCACGAGGCCCCACGCTCTCTGCGGCAACGCACTGCCCGACGAGGCGAACCCCAACGCGGCGACGAAGGCGAGCCAGGTGCTCGCGCACGCGGCAAGGGGACCGGCGAGCGTACGGAGCGTCGTCGACCTCGCGACGCGGTCGCTGGGATCGTCGAACGTTCCGAGCAAATCCATCACGCCCCAGGTCGCGACCCCGACGAAGATCGTCCCGACCGGGACGCCCCATCGCCATTGGCCTTCGCGACCCATCAAGACCAAAGACGCGATGGACGCTAGGGCCATCGGGATCCCGCCGCGCACGAGCCGCAGCGGGTTTCCCGGGCGCAGCAGTGGCACGGACTCTCGCAGCGCGTCCGAAGCGGCGGTGTCGTCGCCATGTGACCCGGGCTTGGGGACGTCGGAACCTGTCAGCACGCTGGCCCCCGAGCCGCCGCCTTCATCGCGCGGCGAAGCGCCCGGGTGGGCGCCCTGCGGCGCCGTCATGTAGGCGATGAATGCCGCCACGAACGATGCGGCGGCGCTCGCCCAGAGGGCAACGGGCAAAACGGCACCCCCACGGTCCGTCGCACGCAACGCGGCGCTTACCGCGATGAGGATGCACCCGCCGACGTTGAGCCATCGCCGCGCCACGCCCAGCGGCAACCGCCCGCCTTTCATTTTGGCGGACAACGCGGCGTAGCGAACCGGCTCGCTGGTGTTCGTGTCGGTCATGTCGGAAGCTGTCGGCGGGATAAGGGCCGGCCAAGCCTGCCGACCGCGCCCGACGGCATTAGCAACTTTGAGCGTCGCGCACTAGCTAGGAGTTCGTCGGCCTGACCCTCAAAGCTCGTCCGCGAGCCGCCGTGCCGCTGCGAGCCCCAACTTGGCTTCCGCCAGTGCTTGCCGTTGCGCGATCGCCTCGTCCACGACCTCTTTGGGTGCGCGATCCGCAAAGCCCGGTGACGCGAGCTTCTTGTCGATGGCGGCGAGCTCCTTGTCGATCTTTCGGACCTCGCGTTCGATACGCGAGCGCTCGGATTCGGCATCGACCAAGCCTTTGAGCGTGACGATGACCTCGATGGGACCGTGTGCGCTCGGCACGATGCTTACGGTTGTACCCGCCTCTCGCACTCCTGCCGTGCTCATGAACTGCGGCAGGTTTCGGGTCTTCACGAGAAAACGGATGGCCGCGCCGTGGTCGCGCAGGAATCCAAGGACCTCCGCGCTGTCCGACCGGACGCTCATCGGAACATCGGTCTTGTGCTCGACGCCGTGCTCGCTGCGAATCGTTCGGGCCGCCGACACGACCGACTTGAGGAGGTCCATCCATTCGTCCACTCCGGCGTCGCGGCTCTCGCCTTCCTCGTTCGTCAGGGGGTAGGGCGCCAACGCGAGCGTTGTGGGACGCGAGCGGGGACGCGGCACGCGCTGCCACAGCTCCTCGGTGATGAAGGGCATGAAGGGGTGCATCAGGCGCAGGCTTGCTTCGATCACGTACGCGAGGGTGCGCTGCGTTTCTGCGACGAGGTCCGGAGAGGCGCCCTCGCCGTCGATGGGGCGGCGCAGGATGGGCTTGACGAGCTCGAGGTACCAGGGACACAGCTCGTCCCAAAAAAAGTGGTAGACGGCCTGAGCCGCTTCGTCGATCCGAAAGCCGTCGAGCCCGTCACGCGCACGCTCGATCGCCGCTGCGAACCGAGAACGAACCCAGCGGTTGTAGAACCCGCGGGGAGCGCCGCGATGCCCGTCTTTGCCAACGGCGACGATTGCGGGTGTGTTGCGCAGCGGGTCCTGCGCCGCTTGCGTGTCTTCCGGCCAAGCGTAGTCGCCGAGCAGCTCGAGGGCGAGGCGGGTCGCGTTCCATATCTTGTTGAGGAAATGGCGATTGCCCTCGATGCGCTTCGGCGCGAGCGCAATGCGCTTGTTGCTCGGCGGGTAGGTCGCCAACGTAAACCGTACTGCGTCAGCACCAAATGCCGCGAAGCCCCCGCCCATGGCCGCTGTCGACGGATAGGCCTTGCGAAACTTGGCGAGCGCTTCGCCGTCCGGCACCCCAGGCTGGGTACTCTTGACCATGTCGGCGAAGGCCTTACCGTTGACCAGGTCCAGCGGATCGATGACGTTGCCCTTCACTTTGCTCATCTTCTCGCCCGTCTCGTCGACGACGAGGCCGTGAAGCAAGATGCGTCGGAAGGGGACCTCCCCGGTGAAATGGATGCCGAACATCATCATTCGAGCGACCCAAAAAAAGAGAATGTCGTAGCCCGTCTCGAGGTCGCTCGCTGGGTAAAACTTGGCAAGGGCCGGCGTCGTCTCGGGCCAACCGAGGGTCGAGAACGGCCAGAGCGCACTCGAGAACCATGTATCGAGTACGTCGGGGTCTTGTCGCCAGGGGTTTTGTGGCCCTTCGTCGCCGAGCCCTTCGGGACGCTCGCGCGCGACTCGGATTTCGCCATTCGGGCCGTGCCACGCCGGAATCTGGTGACCCCACCATAGCTGCCGAGACACGCACCAGTCCTGAATGTTTTCGAGGAAATGGTCGTAGGTCTTGGTCCATTCCGCGGGGAGGATCGTGACCCGGCCCGAATGCACGGCGTCGAGAGCGCGGTCCGCCATGGTCCGCATTCTCACAAACCACTGCGTCGATATCATCGGCTCGACGACACCGCCGGACCGCGAGCAGCGCGGCAAGGTCAGCATGTGGGGCTTGCCCCCCCGCGCGAGTCCTCTTTCCTCGAGCGCCTTCTTGACCGCGCGTCGGGCTTCCTTCCGATCCAAGCCCGCAAATCGCCCCGCGTTGGCGTTGAGTGTGCCATCGAGGTTCAAGATGTTGATCTCTTCGAGGGCGTGCCGCTTGCCTGTGGCGAAGTCGTTGAAATCGTGGGCGGGCGTTACCTTGACGGCCCCGGTGCCAAATGTCGGATCGACAAGAACCGCGTCGGTGATGATGGGAATGGTTCGGTTGACGAATGGATGTCGAGCATGCTTGCCGTGCAGCATGCGGTAACGCGGATCGTCGGGGTGGACGGCAATGGCCGTGTCACCCAGCATCGTCTCCGGGCGGGTGGTCGCGACCACGATCTCGCCCTGATCGTCGACCGGGTACGCGAACTCGAACAGTTCGCCGTTCACTCCTTCGTCGTTGTCGACTTCTAGATCGCTAAGCGACGTCGCGCACTCGGGACACCAATTGATGAGCCGCGTTGCCCGGTACATCAAGCCTTGCTCGTAGAGGCGAACGAATGCCTCGACGACGGCGAGATTCATCGGAGGGTCCATCGTGAAGCGGGAGCGGGACCAGTCCGCGCTCGCGCCGAGCAGGCGCTCTTGCCGCAAGATCCGGTCGCCCGTTTCTCGGCGCCATTCCCAGACGCGTTGGACGAATTCTTGGCGTCCGATCGCGTGACGCGAGACGCCCTGCCTTGCGAGCTGCCGCTCGACCACCAGCTGGGCGGCGATCCCGGCGTGGTCCGTTCCAGGCTGCCAAAGCACGTTGTAGCCGCGCATGCGATGAAACCGCACGAGCGCGTCCTGCAACGTGATGAAGAGCGCGTGGCCCATATGCAAGGATCCCGTGACGTTGGGCGGCGGCATCGGAACGACGTAGGCCGGGCGCTCGTCCGCAGCGGAATCGGTCGCGGCGAAAACGCCATGGTCTTCCCAGAAGCGATACCAGCGCGGCTCGACGACGGCCGGGTCGTACGGCTGGTCGAGTGCAGGAGAGGCGGGGGCCGGTGAAGAGACGCGATCCGTCATCGGAAGCCAGACGTAGCGCGGTTCGGCGGAGGCCTCATCCCTGGCGCTTTCGTCGGCCGGCACCCACGCCGCGTGACGTTGGGGCCTCGGCGCTTACGGGTCCGCGTCCTTGGGGCGGTCCCCCGTCGAGCTCCGAGGCTTCTTTCGGCCCTGAAAGATGCCCTTTGCATCCTGGAGCGACGCGCCTTGGATGAAGTAGGCGCGCGCCGCGGCACCAATGGCCATCGTGGCGCTGAAGGCAACCCCGGCGGAAATAACCGGTCCGCCAGCGGGGGCGACGACCTTGAGGAGCGCTCGGACGGCTTCGCGCAGCAGAAACGCCACGCCGACGTTTGCTCCGAGACCCGCGAGAAACTCGGACGCTCCGCGTCGGTCGGTGGAGCGCCCCGCGATCCACGCGATGGAAGCCACAAGGCCTGCCTGGAGCGTCGTCAGAGGGAAAATGTCGGCAATCGGAATCGGTGCGGCGGCGATGCCCGCGCATACTGCGGCGGTTGCCTTCGTGAGCGTGGCGGCAAGCTCCTCTTGCACGACGCGAGCGCGTGTGACGCGTGCGAGTTCGGCACGACCCGCCTCCGGCAGGTGTCGGAAGAGGATTGCGGCGAGATCATCCATTCGCCATCGCTCGTCCGCACGGAGCGTTCCGTCGGGGCGCCATGACATGTACACGGACACTCCAAGCGTCGCGACGTGGCGCTCGTGCAGACGCGCCCGCCGTTCGATCTGCAGGGCGACGGCGTGTTCGGCGGCCGCCACATGGCGCCGCTTTTCGTCGACTTCCTCGCGTGGCTCCGTGTCGGCCGAGTGCAGTCGCACGCCCTTGGGCTCGAGCAAGTCGCAGTGGGTGACGACGGCAACGAGGGGCGGTTCGCTCCGGTGGGCTCGTCGAAGTTCGTCGTAAACCCGATCGAGCGCGTCGAGGTCACGATCGATCGCGGCGTCGACTTCGCTCGCCTTCGCGACGAACAGCACCAGATCGGCAAATTTGGCGCGAAGCTCGAGCGCGATTGAGTCGATGGCAGTCTTTGCATCGTCGGCCTCTGCGGGCGGCGACCCTTCCTGGATGCCACGGGTGTCGAGGATGGAAAGAGCGCCCCCGTCGCGCTCGTAGTCGTACCAGCGGCCGCGCCCCGTCTGCGCCGTCACGTGCCCCAACTCTGCGACTTTCGCCCCGAAGAGCGCATTGACGAGCGACGATTTGCCGGCCCCGCGCCGTCCAACGAGCACGAGCGCCGGCGGACGCTTCTCGAGGACGACGGTTCGGAGTGTTGCGATCCGCGTGCGCAGATCCTTGGCGATGTCGACGGGGAGTCGTTCGAGCAGATCCTCGAGCCGCGCGATGGCGCGCGCCAGCATTTTCAGGGCTTCGTTGTCGGCGGGCATCGACGACCGTGGGATTGCCGATCGGTGTGGCTACGCCCAACCGGACTTCGTTCAGCCTTCCCTCATGATGCGCGCGATTTCCTCTTTGATGAGCGTCTCGGCAAGCTGGGGGACCACTTCCCACACAGCACGCTCCACCAACTCGCGCGAGAGCGCTAGGACGGCTTCGGCCTGTTGCCGCGTCAGCCCGATTTCGTCGAGTTTGCCGGCAAGTCGACCGTTCACCGTCGTCACCGCATCGCCGACGTGCTGGGCAGCCCCGGTCGGTTGACTCGTCGCTCCGGTCTGGACCGGGACGATCGTCGGCCCGACCGTTGGCGCCACAGTTTGAGCCTGAACCGGAGGTTGCGGCGGCGCCGGAGGTTGCGGCGCACCTGCGGCCTGTCGGGCGGTAAACGGAATGCCCGAAGGCGCCGTGCGCGACAGAGACGAAGGCCCGGCCATGGGAGCCGCGGGGCCAGGCGACGAAGCGGTCTCGAACGACAGGGTGTGGGCCCGCTGCGTGGACCACGCTGGTTTTGGAGGCGCCGCCGCCCCCGGAACGGCAGCTGGAGCAGGCTGTGGGCGCGGCGGAGTGGCCCCGAAAGACACGGCCGCCGGTTGCAGCGGTGCGGCCGCCGCCGCGGGGGGGGCCGCCCGGCTGGTCTCGCGGGCAACGAGAACCTTTTTCACCTTGTCGATCAGGGCCTGGGTGTCGAACGGCTTATCGATGAAATCATCGACCCCCGCGTCGCGTCCGCGGTTGGCGTCGTAAGGGGCATAACGGCTCGCCATCAGCACCACGGCCAAGCCGCCAGCGCGGGCACGCAACTCTTTGGCCAGGGCGTACCCGTCGTGGCCCCCGAGCGAGGCGTCGATGACCGCTACGACCGGTTCCTCGGCGAGCCCGGCCAGGGCGTTCGACGGGCCTTCCGCGCCGATGACTCGAAAATCTTCGCCCGCGAACGTGATCTCGAGAACTTTGCGCATCGTGACGCTGTCGTCGACGGCCAGCAGGATCTTGGGCACGTGGCTTTCTCCGCTTCCAAACACAGTAAGCGATGAGACCGATAATGGGTGCGCGACGCTAGAGGTGTCAAGCGACGCGCCCCGGTCATGGTACAACAACGCGAGCCCCATTGGCGTTGCGAACGGTCGTAGTGACCCGGGATCTCGAGGGGCCGCTGGATCGGGCGGTTCGGACGATCCTCGAAGCAAGCTGGGGGAAAGCACGGTCTTGGATCGAGGCGGGAAAGGTGCGCGTGGCCGGCACGGTCGCCACCGAGCCGACCACACGCGTCCGTGCGGGACACGAAATCTGCATCGACGAGGGCGCGACCCGCTCGAGGCCCACGCGCCTTACGGAAGACCAGGTCGTTTACGTGGACTCACAGGTGATCGTCGTCGCGAAGCCAGCGGGGGTCAGTACCGTGCCCTTCGACGATCGCGAGACGGATACTCTCGAGGGCCGCGTCCGGGCGTGGATGGAGCGAAAGCGACTGGTGCCCGGCAAGCAACGGCCCAACCTCGGCGTCGTCCACCGCCTGGACAAGGAAACGAGTGGGTTGATCGTGTTCACCCGAACCTGGCTCGCCAAGCAGAGCCTGGCTGGCCAGTTTCGGCGCCACAGCGTGCACCGCCGTTATCTGGCGATTGTGCACGGCCGCGTAGGGGCGCGGGCCTACCGGAGCTGGCTCGTCGACAACCGCGGCGACGGCTTGCGTGGATCCGTCCGTGGCACTCCGCCGACGCACGCTCGCGAAGCGATCACGCACGTCGAGCCGCTTGAGGGACTCGCCCAAGCGACGTTGGTCGCGTGCCGCCTCGAGACCGGGCGCACCCATCAGATTCGCATCCACCTGAGCGAGTCGGGCCATCCGGTTGTAGGCGATCGGGTCTACACGCGACGGTACAGCGGCTCGCTGATCGAAGCCCCGCGTCTCATGCTTCACGCGAGCGAGCTCGGTTTCGTGCATCCGGCTACGGAGCAGCAGGTTCGGTGGGACCGCGCGATGCCGGAAGACATGGCCGCAGTCCTCGACCGGCTCCGCCATACGCCGCTGTGACGAGCTTTGCGCTCGCGCAAGCGTTGCGGACCAACGATTTTCCCCGATGGGGGGGTCTGCGCCTCGGCCTTATTCGAGCGACCGCGCAACGCCCCGACAATAGTGCTAAAAATGGAACAGATCGATGTCCGAGCTCAGCGCCCGCGCCAGGCAGGTGCTTTACCACTGCGTAACGGAATACGTTGCCAACGGCGAGCCCGTCGGGTCACGAACGCTCGCCAAGAAATCGGGTCTTGATCTCTCCCCGGCGAGTATCCGCAACGTTCTCGCCGACCTAGAAGACATGGGGTACCTGCGACAACCGCACACGAGCGCCGGACGAATTCCGACCGACCGCGCCTTTCGCTTGTTCATCGATGCTCTGATGCACGTCCGCGCGGTGACGACCGACGAGGTGGCCGCCATTCGCGATCGCTTCGCGTCGTTCGAGCCCGGACAAAACGTGATGCGCGAAACGGGCAAGCTGCTCTCCGAGTTGACGGGCACCGCGGCTGTCGTCTCGGCGCCGCGCGCCGAGACGCTTGTCCTCAAGCAGCTGCGGTTTCTGCGGACCGGTCCGGACGAAGTGCTGGCCGTGCTCGTCATCAAGAACGGGGCAGTGCAAAATCGCTTCTTACGCGTGTCGATGACCGAGGCGGAGCTTCAGCGCATCCACAATCTTCTGGATGACGTCGTCGAAGGCCGAACCCTCGGTGACCTGCGGGAACTGTTCGACCGACGCTTGCTGAGCCAGCGGATCCAGCAGGACGAGACACGGCGCCGCGCGTTCGAACTGGGGGCCGAAGCCGTCGGCGACGCGGCAGACGGCGAGACCGACCTTGTCATCGAGGGCCAAGACCGCTTGCTCGAGAAGCCGGACTTCGACGACGTCGGGCACTTCCGGCGGCTCGTCACGGCCCTGGACGCCCGAGAGAAGCTTATCAAGCTGCTTGATCTCGCGATCCAATCGAAGCGTGGTCACGTCGTCGTCGGAGAAGAATTCGGCGACTTGGGCGACGGCCAACTCGCCATCGTCGGCGCGCCCTACACCTCCCACGGGCAGACGGTGGGAACGGTCGGCGTCATCGGGCCGACACGCATGGATTATCCACGCGTGTTGCCGCTCGTGGCCGCGACAGCCAGTGCGATGAGCGAATTCATGGAACGATCGGAAGGCGGCAAGAAAGAACCGGACGAGCAATGATAAGCTACCGGTCCTCCGATGACGCACTCTCCGCCGGACCTGCCCGGCGCCCAGACGACCGATTCACCAATCGATCGCGCTCTGACGCTTCTCCTCGCGGATGAACCCGAAGCCGCACTGCGGTGGAGCGCGGCGGTGGTCGAACGAGATGCGTCCATCCCGAGCGCGCTGGTCATTACGTGCCGGCTGCTCGAACAGATGGGCCGCCCCGAAGCGGCGATCGAGGGCTTCGATCTCGCCGTGCACCGAGCGATCGATGCTGGCAATCTGCCTCTCGCCGTGGCGGCCATCGCGGATCTGCGCGCTCTAGGGGTCAACGTCGAACCATCGCTCGCCGAGGTCGCGGAGGCCTTCTGTCTCGGTTCGATCCGCATCCAGGACAACGAGACTCCGCCGCCCCCTCTGCCCAACCTCGAGGGTTTCCAGCCGCTCAGCTCATTTCTTAGCGGCCCCGCGTTGACCTCGAAGGCCACGCAGATTCTGCACGCCGCAACGCGCGAATATCGGGAGGCCGAGGGGACCGAGCTGCCGCTGGTCGCGCCGCTCGCGTTCTTCAGCGCGTTGTCCAAGGACGCTCTGAGTGATCTCGTTGCAGCATTCGAGATGATCACGGTCCCCGCCGGCGAGCGCGTCATCACCGCGGGTGAGGAAGGCGCCGAGGCGTACATCGTCGCCCGCGGCGAGCTGGAGGTCACACGCGCCAACGACGACGATCAGGAGCGGCCCGTGGTATTGGCGCGGCTCGTGAGTGGTGCGCTTTTCGGCGAGATGGCGCTTTTGTCGAGGGCCCCCCGCGTGGCGAATGTGGTCGCCACGCGGCCGTCTATCCTGCTCGTCGCGAAGCGCGACGCACTCGAGGCCGTCGCCGAGAAGCGACCGGAAGTGGCGGTCGAGCTGGCGGCTCATTGCCGCCGGCGCATGGTGGCCAATCTGGGTCGCACCTCCCGTGTCCTCATCGCGGTGCCCCCGGCCGAGCGAGCGATCCTCGTCGAACGATTCGAGACACGGAGCTTCGAAAGGGGAGACAAGCTGGTCGTCGAGGGAGAGGAGGCCCAAGGCCTGCATCTAGTGGCTTCGGGCGAGGTTGCGGTCGTGGCGCACGAGAACGGCGAGTCCATCGTCGTCGCGACGCTTCCGGCTGGCGAGACCGTCGGCGAAGGCGCACTCCTGCTGCGGCGGAAGGCCAATGCGGACGTCATCGCGGTGCATCCGACCGTCACGCTGTTCCTGCCGCGCGAGGAATTCCTCGAGTTGGTCGAGGCGCACCCGAGCATCCTGCACGGCCTCTACATGACGGCCGTCCGCCGTGACGACGAGACCACACGCGCGCTCGACTCCGCGCCCGCTTCGGCGGCGGTGGACTACGTGCTTCTCTGATGGTCCAACGGCATCCGTCCGACGCCTCTCACTGCGCCGGTCCGAACGTGCGCCTGCCGGCGGCTACGGACGTGGTACCGCGGTTGCGCGGCCGCTTCACTCCGGCCGAAGCGCGACAGGCCCGCCGTCTCGCGATCGTCACTGCGATCGTCGGCGGCTTCTTCGTTTTGGAGCTTGGAGGAGCTCTGTTCGCGGACAGCGTCGTCCTCCAAGCGGACGCCATGCATCTTCTGATGGATGTGCTGGCGCTCGGCGTCAGCTTGCTCGCGATGCGACTGGCGGTTCGGGCGCCGACGGCGCGCTTCACATTTGGACTGCGGCGAGCGGAGCCGGTGGCCGCCATTTTCAGTGCATTTCTCGTGCTTCTAACCACGGCTTGGATCGTCGCCGAGGGGGTCGCCGCGCTTCGCGGGCACCCTTCACCGAAGGCGGGCGCTATGCTCGTCGTGGCGCTCGCGGCGCTCTTCGTGAGCGGGTTGAGCGCGTGGCTCTTGCACGACGTCATCGGGCAAGCGCCCGCGGATCCGCATGCCGGCGGTTCGACCGAGCCGGCACACGATCATCGGCCCGGTCGGATCGAACACGGCCACGCGCTCAACCTGCGAGGTGCCGCGCTTCACCTGGTCGGCGATACCCTCGGGGCACTCGCTGCGGTCGCCGCCGCGATCGTGGTTCGCTTCGGGGGTCGGCCTGCGGCCGATCCCGTTGCCGGCTTCGTGGTTGCCGCGATCCTGTTCGTCGGCTCGATGCGCCTGCTGGGCCAGGCGACGATGGTCCTGCTGGAAGCGGCACCGGCCCGTCTCCCGTTGCTCGCAGTGCGTGGCGCGATCGATGCCTTCCCCGGCGTGGTGGCCGTCGATGCGCTGCACGTCTGGACCCTGGGCGCGGGACACGATGCGATCATGGCGTGTGTGCGAACGACCTCGAACGACCCTACGTTCGCTCCGAGGCTTTCGGCCCACCTGCGAAGCGCTACCGGTGCCGAGTACGTGACGGTACAAGTCGAGCCGCCCCCCGATTCCTGACGGCTCGATCCGACTTTTGCGGACGACGCCTTCGGCGATGCCCCCACCAAAGAAAGGGCGGCAAGGACCCTGCACCGCTCACCACAACCATTCCTCGTTGGTTCGGACCGACTTGACCGAGCGTGCCGCATTGAGTACGCCCCATCGCCGATGCGCACATTCCTCCGTCCCATTCTCGCCACCGCCCTGGCCATCGCCTTTTCGATCTTTGGCAGAACCGCCGCCGCCGAAACCAAGGTGGCCGTCGTCGACGTGCAGCGTGCCGTCATGCAGACCGAGGAGGGGCTCCGCGCCCAGGCGACGCTCAAGAAGATGTTCGATAGTCGCCAGCAGGAGCTCAACAAGCGTCAGACGGATCTTCAAAAGCAAAAAGAGGACATCGACAAGCAGGCGAAGGTTCTCTCGCAACAAGCGCTGCAAAAGAAGGTCGACGACTGGCAAAAGCAGATGGTCGAGCTGCAGCAGACGTTCGTCGAGTACAACAAGGAGCTCGAGAAAAAGCAGAAGGAGATGACCGATCCGATCTTCGAGCGCGTTCTCGGAGCGATCAAGCGGGTGGCCGGCGCCGACGGCTACGACCTCATCGTCGACCGTGCGACGGTGGCGTTCTCGCGGGGCGACTTGGATCTCACCGACCGAGTCATCCAAATGGCGAACGGGGCATTGGTGGGCGGCGCCGCGTCGCCACCGGCCATAAGCGGTTCGGCCGCGCCTGCACCCGCGCGGGCCCCCGCCCAGCAGGGCGGCTCCGCGAAGCCGTGACGTGGGACGGGGTCGTCAGACTCCGCAAACAGGCGCTCGACGCGTGGGCCACCGTCTACGGTGGTAGCGTCGTCGGCGATCGGGAGTATGCCCCCGTCGCGGTCGCCGCGGTGGGCAGCGCCGGTCCAGGTGACATTGCTCCGCTGCTCGTCAGCCGGTTCGTCGAGGCGGGGTTGCAGGCGACGCAGCGCGGTGCAGCGCTTTTGGTTCAGAGCTCGCTTGCATACGCGGTCAAGCGCGCCGAAAGCGTCTGGGTTCATGAGCACGCAACGTGGGCCTTGGCCCACTTGCTGGATAGCGCGATCGTTCCGGACGACGAGCCGGTCATGGGCCCCGGCTGTGCCATCGCACCCAGTGCGGTCATCGGCCCGCGGGTTGTCCTCGGCTCGCGCGTTGTCATCGGGGCCTGTGTCGTGCTCGGGCACCCCGGATTCGGATGGGCGCGCGGTCCGGAGGGGGCGGTCCGCAGTGTTCCGCAGCTCGGCGGTGTCGTGATCGACGACGACGTCGCGGTGGGGCCGCTTTCCACCGTTGACGCCGGAACTCTCGCGCCGACCCGCATCCGACGAGGCGCAAAGCTCGATTCGCACGTGCATGTGGGGCACAATGCGGACATCGGCGAGGGCACGCTGGTCGCGGCGCAATGCGGCTTCGCGGGGTCGGTGACCATCGGTCCGGGCGTCCTGGTCGGCGGACAAGTCGGCATCGCCGATCACGTCGTGGTGGGCAAGGGCGCGCGCATTGCGGCGAAGAGCGGCGTCATCGGGGATGTACCCGCCGGTGCCGTCGTGGCAGGATACCCGGCTGTAGCGCGCATGCGCTGGCTGCGTGCGCTCGGCAGGTTGTACGGTGCCTCGAGAGAGGATCGTTGAAAGTCAGCACCGGCATCGACATCGACCGAATCCTGCGGATCTTGCCGCACCGGTGGCCGTTCGTTCTCGTCGACCGTGTCACAGAGGTCGTCTCCGGGGAACGCATCGTCGGCCACAAATGCGTCACGGTGGCTGAGCCTTGGTTTCAGGGTCACTTCCCCGCGCGTCCGATCATGCCGGGAGTTCTCATCGTCGAGGCGCTCGCGCAGATCGGCGGCATTCTCGCGTACGCGACCGAGCCGTTTGACCCGTCCAACTCGCTCATGTACTTCCTCGGCATCGACAAGGCGAAATTCCGCCGTACGGTCACTCCCGGCGACCGCCTCGATCTGGTGGTCACGATCGCGCACCACCGAACGAACGTGTGGAAGTTCCACGGCGAGGCGTCGGTCGACGGAACGCTCTGCGCCAGCGCGGACCTGTTGGCGAGCGTCGTGGACCGCCAGGGGTGACCGCCATGGCTCGGGTGCACGCTGCCGCAATAGTGGATCGCCGCGCCGAGCTGGCCGGTAACGTGGTGGTGGGGCCCTATGCGATCGTGGAGGCAGGGGCCGTCCTATCGCAAGGGTGTGTGATCCATCCGCATGCGGTCGTCCGTTCCCGAAGCTTTCTCGGCCCGAGGACGGTGGTGCATCCGTTCGCCGTCATCGGCGGTGAGCCGCAAGCCAAGAGCGGGGGCACGGGGCCGGCGCGCGTCGAGGTCGGAGAGGGCAACGTCTTCCGCGAGCATTCGACGGTTCACGGAGGCACCGAGGGGCGTGTGACCCGGATTGGGGCCTTCAATTGGTTCATGGTTGGGTCGCATGTCGCCCACGATGTCGTCGTCGGATCGAACTGTGTTCTGGCAAACGGGGTCCAGCTGGCCGGTCACGTCGTCGTCGAGGACTGGGTGAACTTCGGAGGACTGAGTGGTGTCGCGCAACGGGCTCGTATCGGCGAGAGTGCATTCGTCGCGGCGGCGGCGGCATGCGAGCGCGACGTTCCCCCGTACGTCATCGTGCAGGGCGATCGGGCTCGAGTCCGGGGAGTAAACGTCGTTGGCCTCCGGAGGAGGTCCGTGCCGGAGGCCAGCATTCTTGCGCTCAAACGGGCCGTCGCCAAAATTTGGCACTCCGGGACGATCCGTGCCCAAGCAATGCGCGGTCTCGACGCCGAAGCCGATCCCTACGTCCGTGCGCTCGTTCGAGCGCTGCAAATGGCCGCCGACGCGTAGCGGCAAGTCTTACCCGCCGCGAGAGCCCTCGCCGAGGATGTCTTCGAACGCCCGGTCGAATTCGTCGTCGGCGCCCACCGCGGCCGCACGCGACGGTTGCTTGGGCTCGAATTTCTGCAGCCGCCGAATGCGCTCTTGAACGTCGCGGAACGAGGGCACGAGCCGTGCGGTGCGTTGCAGGTACTCGAGCGCCTGCTTGGTCATCTTCTTGGCCTCGTATGCGGCTCCGACCTCGTAGCTCAGAGCGGCTTCCTGCTCTCTCGTGCGCTCGGCCACTTGCAGACCGCGTAGGAAGGCCTCGATCGCCTCGTTGAGATTGCCGCGCTCGATTAGGATCGTGCCGATCATCGAGTGGCATACGCACGCGCTCTTCGGATCGCGCGTCGCCATCCCGAACTCGCGGATCGCGTCGTCGAGCAAACCCATTTCACGGTACGCGACACCGAGGTCGTAGTGGCTCTGCGTGTCCTCGACCGTGATTTGCTGGGCCACGCCCGCTTTGAATTTCGCGAAGACCTCTTCGACGTCAACCTGCTCGGCAGGTCCCGCGGTGCCCCTGGATGCGCCCGGTGCGCTCAGCAGAGCGCCGCCGTCATCGAATGCGCGCTCCCCGGCGGGCGATGGACGCGTGCCTGAGTCTCCGTGAGCGCTGCGCTCTTGCGCCTCGAGCTCGGTCAGCCGATCGCGCAACAGCGGGTGGTTCGGCACGCGCGATAGCTGCTCCTGCAGGATCGTACGGGCGTCGTCGAACAGTCCTCTCGTAGCAAAGAAGTCGGCCTCTTCGAGGGCGGATTCGAGTTCCGGGACGCCGCGTTGGGGGCCTCCGCGCCGGCCGCCGAGTGCCGAGGCCGACTGACCGTTGCGCGCCGCGTCGGACTCGCCTGACTCTTGCGGCCGGTCGAGCGGATAGCTGGGCAACGGCCCGTCGCCGAACGGATCGTCGATCGCGTCGATGTTCGATTGAAGCGCTGCCGGATATGCGGGCGCCGTTTCGCTCGAATTCGAGCGCCCGTCGTCGTCCTCGGGGCTGATTTCTTCGAGGTGGTACGACGGCAGCGGGGCTTCCGGGTCGTAGCCGCTCAAAGGTGCGCGTATCGCCGCCGTTTCGCGAGCCTCGTGAACCTCGGTCTCGGCCCCTTCCTCGACGAGCTCGTAGCCAAGGTCGCGCAGCATGCGCGTCGCGACGACATTGTCCGGATCGAGCGAAAGCGCATCCTGAAGGGCGCGTGCGGCCTCCTCGCCGTCGAGCGACTCGACGAGGAGCTCTGCGATCGCGATGAGCTGGCCGGCGGCGCCTAGGGCGTTGCCGGATTCGAGAAAGAGGTCGCGCAGCATCTCGCGAACCTCGAGCGAGCGGGGCGCAAGGCGCAGCCCCTCCTCGAGCGTCTGGATCGCGGCCCCGAGCTGGCGATGGCGTCGGAATCCAGCCGCGTCGGCCAGAACGCGAGTGACGTCCTGATAGGCGACTTCCCGGGTACGGGCGTCGCCGGTCTCCTCGACCAGGTCGAAGCCCGTGCCGGCACCGTCGTCCGCGTTCGAGGAAGCGTGTGCCGCCCTCTTCGCGAGCTCGATCGGCTGTTCCTCGGATTCGATGTCGTCGTCGACGACGTCTTCGTACGTCTCCTCGACGGCGGCTCCACCATCGTCGACGCATTCCCCCTCTTGCCACGCCGTTCGAGCGAGTGATCCGTTCGCCGCGCGGGCGGGGGTCTCGAGTGCAAGCTGTTGGACGACTTCGTCGTTCGGAGCGAGCTTCTGCAACTTCGAAATGAGCTCGCGAAAGAGGTCGGTTTTGCCCGATTCCCGTGCAATGCGCGCCATCTCCTTGTGGACTTCGATGGCCTTGGCGGCCTGACCGATGTTCGTGAAGGCCCGCGCGAGCAGTTCCAGCGTGTCAATGTCACGTGGATTGGCCTGGAAGCAAATCTGCAGCTTCGCGAGAGCGTGCAGCCCGTCGTTTGGGTTGCCGCGCGCCAAGTACAGCTCCGCGGCCAGCCGGGCATGCGACGGATCGGCATTCAGCTGCAGCATTCGCTCGGTCACGCGCAGAGCGTCGTCGCGTCGCTCGAGCCGCATCAACTGTCCCGTGGCGATCCCGAACTCGGCAATGGCTTCGTCGATGCTCTTTGCGTGCGACAAGGCCTCGGCAAGACGCAAATGCGACAGGGGGTTGGTCGGATCGAGTTCGACGATTCGACGGAACACTTCGATGGCGTCCTGCTCGCGGCTCTGGCGCTGCAGATGCGTCGCCATTTCGTCGAGTGCTGCAAGCGCATCGCTTGTCAGCCCGAGCTGCTGATACAAGTCTGCGAGCTGCGGTGTGACGTGGGCGTATTTGTCCTCGAGCTGCGGAACGTATTTCGTTATGATTTCACGAATTTGCTTGAATACGGCAACCGCTTTGAGCGAGAAGCCCTGGCTCGCATAAAACTTCCCCACACGCTCGTAGGTGGCGATGGCGTCGGCGTACGCCTCCATCTTGGATTGGAGGTCGCCCAGCTTCAGGAGGGTCCGCGCATCGCTTGGATCTTCCTGGAGGATTTTTTGGTACTCGATGGCCGCCCGATCGTACCGCCTCTTTTCGACGTACTTCTGGGCGGCGGCGAGTGTCTTCTCGCGGTCGATCGCCACGTTTTACGACTGCTCCCTCCGGCTGCTGCCGCTCGCTCTGCGGCGCGCCATGCAGAGTACCTCGATTCGACTCCTGTGGCGCGATGTTTGGCGCCGATTGCGCGCTCCGGGTCAAAATAGCGCCAATGTAGGTGATGTATTGCGCCGGCCGCGCTCGACGACAGGTCGTGCCGTATCTAGGTTCGGGCGGTTAGGGAAACCATGCCTACTCAGTCGGCGAAGTATAAGGCCCCGTTCGGAGCGGAAGGCTCAGCTGCGGTCGATTCGGCCCTGGCCGCGAAGCTGCTCGCAATTGCCCTCAGTCGTGGGGGCGACTACGCGGATCTGTTCTTCGAGTACCGAGCCGCGGGGGGGCTTGTTTTCGACGAGGGAATCCTGAAGACGGCATCGCGCGGCGTGTCGATGGGGCTTGGCGTTCGCGTCCAGCGAGGTGACGCGACCGGTTACGCGTACGTCGAGCAGCTCGACTGGGAAGCGATGAAGCGGGCTGCCGAGACCGCGGCGCAAATCGCCAGCGGCGGCGGTTCCACCGAAGCGACGCAGGCGCATTGGGTCGAAACAGCTCGGCGATACGACCTTGACCAGGTGAGTCTGGACGTTCCCGGCCTCGAGAAGCGACAGTTGCTCGAGCGGGCGGCGGCGGTTGCGCACGGCTTCGATCCCCGCATCGTCAAGGTCGAAGCGAGCCTGTCCGAAGAAATCCGGGAGATTCTGGTCGTTACGAGCGATGGGTTGATGGTGCGCGACACTCAGCCGCTGCTGCGTTTCGGGGTGCGCGCGATCGCTGAGAGAAACGGCAAGCGCCAGGAGGGCTCGAGCGGCGGCGGAGGGCGCACGACCATCGGGTACTTCGAGGACAAGAGCCCCGAGTGGCACGGGCGGGAAGCGGCGCGGCAAGCGGTGACGATGCTGGACGCGGAGGACGCTCCGGCGGGACAAATGGAGGTCGTCCTCGCACCGGGCGATAGCGGCATCTTGCTGCACGAGGCGGTCGGCCACGGTCTCGAAGCAGACTTCAATCGCAAGGGGACGAGCAACTATGCCGGCAAAGTG
Organism: Polyangiaceae bacterium; assembly: GCA_049521295.1. Taxonomy (GTDB): domain Bacteria; phylum Myxococcota_A; class Polyangia; order Polyangiales; family Polyangiaceae; genus Palsa-1150. The sequence continues at coordinate 17,536 of JBEKOY010000008.1, forward strand.
GGCGCGGCGGTTGCGAGTGAGCTCTGCACTGTGGTGGACGACGCGACGTTACTCCACAGCCGGGGTACGATCAATGTCGACGACGAGGGACACGAGCCCCGACGTTCGGTGCTCATCGAGAATGGAACGCTGGTCGGGTACATGCACGACCGGCTGAGCGCAAAGCACTACGGGCTCGCTCCGAGCGGCAACGGGCGTCGCGAGAGCTTCGCGTGCGCCCCGATGCCCCGGATGACCAATACGGTCCTGCTCGCCGGACCGCACGACCCGGAGGAGATCCTCAAGACCGTGAAGCGAGGGGTCTACGCAAAAAAGTTCGGCGGCGGCCAGGTCGACATCGCGAACGGCGACTTCGTGTTTTCTCTCACCGAGAGTTATCTGGTCGAGGACGGTAAGATCACGGCTCCCCTCAAGGGTGTGAATCTCATCGGAAACGGCCCCGACGTTCTGCGCCGGGTGACGATGCTCGGTCACGACGTCGAGTTGAGCGACGGGGTCTGGACGTGCGGCAAGGACGGCCAGAGCGTGCCGGTCGGCGTGGGGTGTCCGACCATAAAAATCTCATCGATCACCGTCGGCGGTACTCGGGTGGGGCCGGCCTGACGGCCTTTGCCGCCACGCCCTGGGCGGCCCCTGGTTCCCGGGTCGAGGCTCTCATCTCGTTCTTTCCGGACATCGCCATATGAATACTCGACTCAGGAGGGCATGCACGATATGGACCGGGGTCCGTGGGCAAGCCCGGGTCATTCGTGTTGGTCGTCGGTCACCGAACGTTGGTCGACGGCCCCGAAGGAGCAGCTGCGCTGCTTCGTCAGCTCGGCTCCGAGGTGCGGACGCTCGATCTGTGGGACGACTTCGTCTCAATCGTCGAGCAAACGCGCTCGGGCGGTGACGTGCGCGCGATGGTGTTCGAAGCGGGCGAGCGCCCGGACTTGGCGGCCGCCGCGCTGCGAGCAGCGCGCAAGGTGCCCGAGCTCAGCGAGATACCGACCATCGTCACACTGCCCCCGCGTCAGATCACGGGGTACGACCCGGCGAGCGGATTCGACGACTTCATCGTCGTGCCGTGCGTCGCCGGTGAGCTTTACGCGCGAATTCGAGCGCTCGAATGGACGCGAAGCGAATTTGCCACCGAGGAGCGCCTGAAAATTGGTTCTCTGGTCGTCGATCGGGCTGCGCACGAAGTGAGCGTCGACGGGCGGCGGGTAACCCTGACGGCGAAGGAATTCTCGCTGCTTGCCTTCCTGGCCGCGAATCGGGGTCGTGTATTCTCCAGGGAAACACTGCTCGCGCGCGTTTGGGGGAGTCGCTACGAGGGCGGCGCGCGCACGGTCGACATTCACGTTCGCCGGCTGCGCGCCAAGCTCGGGGACGCATTGCCGCTCGAGACTCTTCGCGGCGCCGGGTACAAGCTGCGCGCGCCGAGCGACGCGGGAAAGTCCCGTTGAGCGCGGCTCGCGCGCTCGTCAGCATCGGCTGTCCTTGCGGAATCGGACCGGAGGTGAGCGTTGTGGCTGCGGCGGCCGAACGGCGCGTCCGCGTAGTCCTGGTCGGTGACGCCGGTGCCGTGCGCGCCGCGGCGTCCGGCCGTGGAATCGCCTTGTCGCGCGTCGTTCGCGTGTCGGGGCCGGCTGAAGGCTTCGGTCTGGCCCGGGACCATATCGCGGTCTGGCAGCCCACTCGTGCCCTGGCGTTGCGCGACCGGCGTCCCGGAGCGCCCACGCGCGTCTCCGGCCGTATGCAACTCGGCTGGATCGACGCCGCCTGCGACGCCGTGGCGGTGCAGGCGGCGGACGTGCTCGTGACGGGTCCGGTCAGCAAGGAGGCCATCGCCCGATCGGGCGCGGTCGGGGCGGCGGACTTCATCGGACATACCGAGCACCTGCAAAAAAGATTGCGCTCGCGCGAGGTCGTCATGGCCTTCTGGTCGCCGAGGATCGTGGCTGGCCTTGCGACGACGCACATTCCGCTGCGCCGCGTTTCCCGTGCCGTCACCCCGGCGCTGGTTGCGCGGGCGACGTATTGGCTCACCTGGTTCTTGGCCCAGCTCACGGGCCGCCGGCCCCGCGTTGCGGTGGCAGCGCTCAATCCTCACGGCGGGGAAGGGGGGCTGCTCGGTCGAGAGGAACGAGACAGCATCGTGCCGGGGATCGCTCGCGCGCGCGCGCGACTCGAAGCATCGCGGATTTCGGCGAGCATCGACGGGCCGGTGCCTGCGGAGAGTGCATTTCGCCTCGCGGCGGGCCAGCGATGGGACGGGGTCGTGGCGATGTACCATGATCAGGCGACCATTCCGATGAAGCTTTTGGGCTTCGGCGATGCGGTGAACGTGTCTTTGGGTTTGCCGATCGTCCGGACGAGCGTGGATCACGGTACGGCCTACGATCGAGCGGGCCTGTGGACGGCGGATGCACGCGGCATGCGTGCAGCAATCGCCCTTGCCGGTCGGCTCGCGCGCATCGGCGGAAAAGACGTTCTAGTGAACACCCCAAACCGCCCAGGCGAGCCACCCGAGCATCGCGACGCTCAGGCCGAACGCGCTCAGCGTGATCGGTAGGGGCACCCTTACCGGACGGGGCGTCCTCGTCGAAAGCAGCAAGTGGGTCGCGGCGACGACGATGGCATCGACCTTCTTTTTCGCGCCTCTACCCTTCTGAGGGTCGTCCACGAGCGCGCGATATCTGCGGGCGATCTCGGGCAACGACTCCGTGTGGAGCGCGTGATCGAGCAACGCCCCGTGCGCCTTGTCCTCTTCCCATGCAGCGAGGACGCGCTGCCACAGGGCGTCGAGCACGGGGTCCGTGGAGTCAGCCATCTCGACCGCGAGTGCGTTTGGCGCAGTGGGTCCGGGCGGCAACCTCGACGTGCGCTTCGATCACCTGCTCCACGACGGCCCTCATGGAAGGGCGATTCGCAGCTCGCGCGCAAGGCGCGCGACCGCCTCAAAATACGAGGATCGATCGTACGGCTCATTGAGAATGCAGAAGTCGCGGCCGGACAAGCCCACGCAACCGAAGCCGTATGTGCATTCGATGCAGCCAATGGACCGGACGAGGTAGGCGCTGGCGAGGCAACTTTCGCTTTCTACGCAGTGCTGGCAAGCCCAGCACGTTTGACAGCGTACGCAATGGGAACATTCCACGGAGTCGGTGCACGACGTGCAGTAGTGGCAACGTGCCAGTCCGGTCGAACCAACGCAGAACGTGCACTGGCTGCATCGCTCGCAGCGATCGCACGCATAACAGGTCGTATTGCGCCGCCGGGGGGCCCGCGCGACGAGCTCGGCCAACGCACCCTCGAACTGAGCGCCAGTGAGTGAACGGACGTCGCTCATGCCGAGGGTCGACTTTTCTGACGTTCGAGCCCGGGAGGTCAAGACGCTCGCCTCGGATGAGCGGCTTTTTTGGCCCGCCCGCGCAATTGTGTGTACCAATGTGCGATACGGAGGCCATCGATGCCCGGCTCGCAACCATTTTATGTCTCGCTCTCGTTCGCAGCAGCCCTCGCCTGCGTTCTGACTCCCGCGCTCGCGATCGCATCACCCGCTTCACCGACTCCGCCTCGAACGGAGCGCGACGCCAGGGCCAAGCCCTGCGCGAAGGCTCCCGTCGAGGTCGTTGCGGGCGCCGACCACGCCACATTCCCGCTCGCAGCGTGTGATGGAGGGGCGCTGCGCTCGGGGGTTGACCAGTTTTCGATTCTCGCGAGGCCGGCAACGGCGGCCAAGCCAACCGAGCCACTCCTCGCGCTCGAAAAGAGCAAGGGGACGGAGCTCGCCCCAGGCGTACGCCGCGTCGATTCGCGTCTGGTCGAGCGCCTGCAGCTCGTCGTGGATCACTTCGCCACGGAAAATCAGCCCGCTCGGGTGGTGCTTCTCTCCGGATATCGTCCGCGCGGATCCGGCAGCTATCACTCGACGGGCAGGGCCATCGACTTCCGAATCGAGGGCGTGAAAAACGACACGCTGGACGCCTTCTGCAAGACGCTGTCGGATACCGGCTGCGGCCTGTACCCCAACGACATTTTCGTTCACATGGATGTCCGAGATTCCGGCACCGGTCACGTGGCTTGGGTCGACACGAGCCGCCAGGCAGCCATCGTCCCGGAGCGCAATGTCACGGCCGGCGCGCCGCCGCCGCCGCCCATGGATCCACCCGTGGCTTCGGCGACTGCGCCCGGGCTGTCGATCGCGAGGCCTCTCGAGCCGACTGACGATGCGCACGCCGACGCGGTCAAAGAAAAGCTACCACCGCTCCCCGCGAAGGAGCGCCGGATCAGCCGGCGCAAGCGCCACAAGAAAACTCGTCTGGAAGGCCGATCGATTTAATGCACTGCCAGTCGAGGTCGCGGCAAGCATCGTGGCGGGCGGTAGCACGAGCGAATTCGGGGGAGTGAATCGCGGTTTGGGCGGAGCAGCCCAAGGGACTCGTCGAGTACACCGCCGATCGCGAAGCGCGAACCATCCGCGCATCGACGGTTGGACGGTACCTCCACGCCGGTGCACTCGTCGGCTTTCGGCGCTTCGCCGACCCCGGGCGGGAGCGTCCCGCGGTCTTGCCAAAAGGCTTTAGCCCAGCGCGCAGAAGCCCTCGTAATCCACGTAGCCGGTGATGGTCGGCTGAGGGCCGCACACGGGGCAGGCCGGGTCCCGTCGCAGCCTAAGTTCTCTGAACTTCATCTTGAGACTGTCGTACGCGAGCAGGCGGCCGGCGAGTGTGGTGCCCCGACCCAGCACGATCTTGATCGCTTCGGTGGCCTGAAGAGTACCCACGATTCCACATAGGATGCCCAGTACCCCGGCCTCCTGGCAGCTCGGTGCGAGGTGCGGGGGGGGCGGTTCCGGATACAGGCACCGGTAGCAAGGGCTCGGCGCCACGCCGAGCCGCTTCGCGGCCTTCTCTGGAATGAATGTCGTCACCTGGCCGTCGAAGCGAAAGATGCTTCCGTGAACGACGGGTTTGCCGAGCCAGACGCTCGCGTCGTTGACGAGATAACGCGTCGGAAAGTTGTCGGTCCCATCGATCACGATCTCGTAGTCGCGAAATAGGCGGTCGACATTGGCGCTTGTGAGTCGCTCCTTGTGAGCGACGACTTTGACGTCGGGGTTCAGATCGGCGATCGCTTTGGCCGCGCTGTCGACTTTTGGCGTTCCGACGCGACTCGTCGCATGGACGATCTGCCGTTGCAGATTCGACGCGTCCACGACGTCGGCGTCGACGATTCCGATGGTTCCGACGCCCGCTGCCGCCAAGTACAGCGCGGCCGGGGAACCGAGGCCGCCCGCGCCCAGCAACAGCACCTTGCTATTCAGCAGGCGCGTCTGTCCAACCTCGCCGACCTCGGGCAAAAGAATGTGACGGGAGTACCGTTCTCGTTGCGCGTCGGTAAGCGCCGGCGGCACTTCGACCGGAAAACCGAGATCCTTCCACCGGACGAAACCGGGGTTCGCGGTCTCGACATTCGTGTATCCAAGCTCCTGCAGGGTTGCCGCTGCGAGCGCCGAGCGCGTCCCACCGGCGCAGTATGCGACGATGGGTGCCGTCTTGTCGGGCAGCTTTTGTTCGGCTTGGATCTCGAGAAAGCCCCGCGGCAGAGAGACCGCCCCAGGGATGTAGCCGCCGCGCCACTCGTCTTTTTCCCGCACGTCGACCACGGTCAACCTGTCGCCGGCCTCGATCCGACGCTTGAGTTCTTCCAAGCTGACTTGTTTGACGCGCCTGCGAACGTCCGAAATGAGGTCGGTATAGGTGGTGGGCATCGGGCCTACGCCACAACTTAGCGACGATTGAAGACGCGTCTAGACGTCGTCTGGACGGGCAGTACTTCCGTCATCCGAGCCACGAGCTCGCCGCCGTCACGAGGTCGCTCACCGTTCGGGCGTGTGCAAGCCGCTGCGAGGGCTTGGAGCGACGACGTCGCGTCGCTTTCGGCGCCGACGCGAGCGAGGACCTCTTCGAGCAATCGGCCGAATCCGTAGACGTCGTCGCTTGGGTCGCTCACACGGCCAGCGCTTCGCTCTGGCGATACATACCCGGCACTTCCTGCGAGGCTTGGATCGCCCGCGCGCCTCGCGCTGCCGAAGTCCGTCAGAACGGAGGTGTCCGGCGGGAAAAGAAGCACATTGGCTGGCTTGACGTCGTGGTGAACCCAGCCGCGTGCATGCACTCGCGCGAGCGCCCGTGCGAGCGAAAGGGCCCACCGTTGCATCGGCGCGGGCAAGACCGCGTCACCTCTTGTCAGATGGGAGGCCAGGGCGCCAAGGGCGCACCACGGCATGGCGAGCCAACCTTCGTCGATATCCACGTCGAAGATGCGCACGACCCCTTCACCCGCCAACGCCGTTGCGGCGGTTGCCTCGTGCGTGAGCTGAGCCGCGTCGCGAGTCGGGTGGTGGTAAAATTTGACGGCAAGGCGTCGATCCAGGTGGCGATCGAGCGCTTCGTACACGGTCCCGGTTCCTCCTCGAGCCACTTCTCGGAGCAGGCGAAAGGACGCGTGACCGCGCTTGCGTGCGCGTTCGCCCGGCACGGTGCCGTCGATCGGGAGTACGGCCGACTTCGCCCCGGCGTTATCCCATTCTCGCGGCGCCGGTGCGTTGACGGCCGCCGAGCCCCAGCGGTCGCGCCGCTCGCGCGCGCCCGGCCAATCGATGTCGCGAAAAAGAATTCGTTCTAAAAGCTGGGACGCTGCCGTGAACTCGCCGCCGAGTCTCAGGAGCTCCGCTCGCATCATGAGCCCCGGGGTGGACGCCGTCTTTGCGAGCGCCCGCGCCGCTGCATCCACTTCCCCGCGGTCGGCGAGCTCAGAGGCGACGGCCAAGAGCAGAGGCTCGGGAAGCGGTGCTCTCGCGTGGATTCGCAGAAGAAGATCGATGGCTCGTCCTTGGTCCGGTGTCGTCCGCAGGTCGCGCAGGGCCCGCAGCGCTTCTTCCGTCGATGGCCCGCCGACCGTGCCGAGGAGTGACAGGCGCCCGAGCAGGTCTGACATCATGGCAGGACCGTGACCTGTGGCGGCCCTCCGCGCTCGCTCGCGATGGCGTCTCCGGCAACCAATGTTGCGCGTTTTGGCCACTGAATCCAGGCCGAGAAAGCGGCAGGGGCGTCGTCGGTGCTCAGCTCGACCCAGTCGTCCGTGCCTCGCTCCAGTCGCCAGCGACCGATGCCGAGCGAGCACGCGCCCAGCGAAGCGATGTAGCGCCGCCCGGCGATCTCGATGGCGACGGCTTCGTTGCTCCAATCGCTCGCGGCATGGATGGCCAGGCGCACGTGTCCCCCGAGGAAAAGCTCCAGGCCGCGATCGACCGGAACGTCGCGCGTCAGGGGCGCGCCGCGCAGCGAAGTGCCGTGGCGGCTCCCGAGGTCGCGCACGACGACGCCGCCGTCTCGTCGAGCAATCGCCAGGTGAGCGCGGCTGAGCGCGGCGGACGGGACGCGAATGAACGCCTGATGGGGTTCAGCGCTGCCATGGTTCGGGGATCGACCGACGACCACGGACTCGCCGAGCAGGAGCCTTGTGTCATTCCCACGGACAGCCGCGTGGACCGTGCATCCAGCCGCACGCTTTGCGCGAAGTTCCTGTCCGCGCCGAATCAACGATTCGTCGTTCGACGCGGTCGCCAGGGCCACCGCTTCTCGGCGCGCTCCGCTTGCGACAAGAAAGTCGAATTCGTCGATCGCGTGGCGGCGTACCGACATCTGTGTGCAGCGGGCTTGTTGAGCCCTGAGTAGATCATCGAGCTCGTCGATCGCACCCGCGTGTTCCAAGGCGCGCGCATGCCCTTCGACGTCTCCGGCGCGGGCATAAGCCTCCGCCGCCCGTTCGTGCTCCCCGAGCCGTTCGAGTTCGTGGGCGGCACCGAGCAGGTCGCGTCGCAGGCCATCGGTCAGAGGGCCGCCGGCCGTCGCAGCGATGACGGTCAGTGCGTATTTCCTTCGAGCCCGCTCGGCGAGTTCACTCGCTTCGGGGGCCGTCGCTGCGGCATCGGCGTAATGTCGCAAACGAACGACGAGCTGAGCTTCTCGATCGCCTCGGAGGATCGTGACGCGGGCCGCCTCGTCGGGGCGTCCGGCCACGGCGAACAGAGCGGCGGCCTCCGCTAGGTCGCCGCGCAGCTCCGAGGCCCGCGCCTGCACAAGCGCACGAGCGCTCCCGGGGCGGTGGCCGAACCAGCTTTCGAAGATGCGGGCCATCGACCTACCCTGTCGCCCTTCCTAGGCGTAGCAGCGTGCGACGAATCGCGCCCGGGGCTTCGTTCTGAGGCGTCGGGCGGCGCCGCTGTGTAAGCTGGCATGCGTATGGCCAACAACAACCGCTTGGGCGAACTGCTCGTCCGCGAGAAACTCATCTCTTTATCGCAGCTTCGTCGCGCACAGGAAGAGCAGCAGAAGTCCGGGCAGAACTTGGGTTACACGCTCGCCAAGCTCGGATACGTGAGCGACGAGGAGATCACCGGATTTCTTAGCCAACAGTACAAAGTCCCGACGATCAATCTCGAGGAGTACGAGATCGATCTCGACATCCTGAAGCTCGTGCCGAAGGAGCCGTGCGAGCGCCACAAGGTCGTTCCCGTGTCGCGCACCGGCAACTCGCTCATCGTCGCCATGGCGGATCCGACGAACCTAAACGCCATCGACGACCTCAAATTCCTGACCGGCTACAACATCGAGCCGGTCATCGCGAGCGAGACCGCGATTCAGAACGCGATCGAGAAATACTACAACGCCGGGCCTTCGTACGACGAGGTCATGGCGGGCTTCGACGAAGCCGAGATCGAATTCAGCGGCGAGGAAGAGGACATCAGTCTGCTCGAGCTCGAGAAGGCCAGCGAAGACGCACCGGTCGTCAAGCTCGTCAACATGATGCTGCTCAACGCGATCAAGAAGGGAGCGAGCGACATCCACATTGAGCCGTACGAGAAGAAGCTGCGGGTGCGCTATCGGGTCGACGGCGTGTTGGCCGAGGAGATGACGCCGCCGCTCAAGCTGAAGAATGCGATCACGAGCCGCATCAAGATTATGGCATCTCTCGACATCGCCGAACGGCGCTTGCCGCAAGACGGGCGAATCAAGCTCAAGCTTGGCAAGAGCCGCGAAATGGATTTCCGCGTCTCGGTCATGCCCACGCTGTGGGGCGAAAAAGTGGTCATGCGGTTGCTCGACAAGGGCAACTTGCAGCTCGATATGGCAAAGCTCGGCTTCGACCCGAAGCCGCTCGAAGACTTCAAATGGGCCATCAACCAGCCGTGGGGGATGGTGCTTGTCACGGGCCCGACCGGCTCGGGCAAAACGACGACGCTCTACTCGGCGCTGTCGGATCTCAACAAGGTCGCGCACAACATCAGCACCGCGGAAGATCCGGTCGAGTACAACCTGCACGGGATCAACCAGGTGCAGATGCACGACGAAATCGGCCTCAACTTCGCAATGGCGCTCCGCGCGTTCCTGAGGCAGGACCCGGACATCATCATGGTTGGCGAGATTCGAGACTTCGAAACCGCCGAGATCGCCGTCAAGGCCGCATTGACCGGGCACATGGTTTTGTCGACGCTGCATACGAACGATGCGCCCGCGACGATTTCGCGCTTGCTCAACATGGGAGTCGAGCCATTCCTCATCACGGCGAGCGTGAATCTCGTGCTCGCGCAGCGGCTGGCTCGCAAGATCTGCAACGACTGCAAGCAGCCGATGAAGTACGAGCGCAAAATCCTCGAGGACTGCGGATTTTCGCCCGAACAGCTCGCGAACGCGAAGCTGTCGAAGGGGGCCGGCTGTCGAACGTGCAGCGGCAGCGGGTACAAGGGGCGGGTCGCGCTTTACGAGGTGATGCGGTTCTCCGACCACCTGAAGGAGATGGTGTTGCAGGGGGCATCGACAGCGGAGTTAAAGATCGGCGCCACGAAGAACGGAATGAGCACGCTTCGGGCGAGCGGCATCAAGAAAATCCTCGATGGAGTCACGACGCCCGAAGAAATCATGCGCGTAACCATGTCCGATTGAAGGACCGATGAGCCAGCCTGCCGAATCCAAAGTCAATCTCCACCAGCTTCTCCGGACGATGGTCGAGAAGGGCGCGAGCGACATGCACATCACGACCGGCACGCCGCCCTTGCTGCGCGTCGACGGCAGCATCGTGCCGCTCAAGCTGCCCCCGCTCGGTCCGGTTGACACGAAGCAGCTGTGCTTTTCGGCGTTGAGCGAGGAGCAGCGAGCTCACTTCGAGAAGCACAACGAGCTCGACCTCTCGTTCGGTATCAAATCGCTGTCGCGGTTTCGCGCGAACATCTTCACACAGCGGGGCGCGGTCGCGGGTGCCTTCCGCACCATTCCCTTCAAAATTTTGAGTTTCGACGAGCTCGGACTGCCCCCCGTGGTCGCCGAGTTCGCGAACAAACCCAATGGACTCGTGCTGGTCACGGGTCCCACCGGGTCGGGCAAATCGACGACACTCGCGGCGATGATTGACAAAATCAACTGCGAGCAGAGGCTGCACATCATTACCGTCGAAGACCCGATCGAGTATCTTCACCCGCACAAGCTGTCGGTCGTCAATCAGCGCGAAGTCGGCGCCGATACGGAGGGCTTCAAGCAGGCTCTCAAGTACGTTCTGCGGCAGGATCCCGACGTCGTGCTGGTTGGCGAGATGCGCGACCTCGAGACGATCGAAGCGGCGCTCACGATCGCCGAAACCGGCCATCTCGTCTTCGCGACGCTGCATACCAACGGGGCCATTTCCACGATTAACCGGATCATCGATGTATTTCCGTCGCATCAGCAGCCTCAGATCCGAGCGAAGCTGTCTTTTGTGCTTCAGGGCGTGATATCGCAGCAGCTGTTGCCGCGGCACAACGCGCCCGGGCGCGTCCTCGCGCTCGAGGTGCTCGTGCCGAACCAGGCAGTGCGCAATTTGATCCGCGACGACAAGGTGCATCAGGTCTATTCGCAAATGCAGGTCGGCCAGGACAAATACTCGATGCAGACACTGAATCAGAGCCTGTTTTCTCTCTTTCAGAAGCGGCTCATCTCGCAGGAGGAAGCGACGTCACGCTCGGTCGAGCCCGAGGAGTTCCGCATGATGATGGAGGGGCGCACAACGATGCTGAGTTCGGGGGCGCCTCCGGCACGAAGGTAGTCCTCGCGCCGTTGTCGCGCACCGCTCGTCGACCTGGGCGAAGTTCGCCTGTCGCGGCCAGCGCCGACCAAGGAGAACCGATCGATCGGCTCTCCTTCACTCGTACGTCGGTCTTCGTCTGCCGTGATCCACCCGCCGCAGGCCCAGCGACAAGGCCGCGGCCACCAGGTCGGGGTGAAGACTCCCCGTGGCCAGCACTTTTTTGACGTAGTCGATGCCGCGCCGCTTGTCCTTCATGGCGCCGAACGCGGCGGCAGCTACGACGCGATCCTCGAGCGGCGACGTTTCGGGCGGTGCGTCGAGCGACGCCGTCTTGCCTTTTGCAGTTTCGATGCCCCCGCTCGCCGCGCTCGCGTAGGCGCTGAGCCACGTCGCGAGCGGACCGAGCGCCAAGGGATATCGTGCGAGCAGGGGGCTGACCTCGACCGCGCGGCCTCGAGCGACCAGATCGAAGACACGCTCCCAAAGAACCCGGGGCGTCACCGTGCCATGATCCAGCGCGGTCTGCGAATAGGCGTCGGCTGCGTCGAGTCGCCCTTCGTAGCGGGCCAACCTCGCGAGGCGCAACGCCCGAACAGGCTTGGATTCGGACTCTTTGCCCCACGCCGCGGAGATCCTGTTTGCTGAGACCAGGTCGCCGACGTTGAGCGCTGCGTCCATCGCGACGATGTCGCTCCAGGGGGCATCGTCATCGGCCATGGCCTTCAACTTGGCTGGCTCGAGCGTCACTCTACCCGACAACGTGCCGCCGGCCATCGCCAGCGCGGAAAGCGACGGCAGCTTGCGCGCGTCGGCTTGCAGCGAGTCAAGCGCCCGCGCGACCCCGTCCGGATCGACACGCTCGTACGCCGCTGCGGCGCGCACGACCGCAACATCCGGCGAGGGGTCGAGCTCCTCGGTTGCCTTCAGCGCTTCGTCGAGTCGTCCGGCGCTCAGCGCGACACGCGCGGCCAAGGCGCGTGCAGGCTCGAACACGGCGGAGAACTGAAGCGCGGCAACTGCCGCTTTGCGTGCGAACACCTCGTCGCCGAGCGGCAGGGCGATGCTTCCCAGCCAAACGGCGCAAGCAGGGGACTCACAGGCGGCCAATCCTTTTTGAACTGCAGCTCGCGCCTCATCGATCGTATGATGATCGATCGCTCGAATGGCCGTCACGGCGTACGGCACGAACTTGAGCCCCGAGGGCAGGGCGTCCACGTAAGTCACTACGGTGTCGACCTCGGGCGGCACCGGTAACGGTTCCCGCATCGGGTCACGGCCCCATGCGAGCGCGACGAGGGCAACAGGTTCGGCTCGGTCGGGCACCCGGGCGCGAAGCGCTTTGGCCAGCCGCATCGCCTGATCGGCATCGCCGTCGAAGGCCGTAGCACGTGCGAGGCCCACCTGAGCGACCAGGAGGTCGGCGTCGAGCTGCGAGGCCGTCCGGTAGCGGTCCCGAGCGCGGTCGTCGCCTGCGCGCTCTAGCGTGGCGCCCGCCACCATTTGGTACCAAGCGTCGCTGCTTGCGGGGCCGTCCCATCGCGGAAGGACTGCCGCCGCGCCGGCCGTGTCTCCCTGCAGCAAAAACGACGCGACCTGGGCGAAAGCGTATTTTTCCTCTGGAACCCCCACATCCTTCGCTCGCGCCATCGCGTCCTCGAACGCAACGTCGGCACCGCCCTTCACCAGTCCAACCATGGCGCGCTCTCGCGTCCAGTCGAGGGCGGCTCGTGGACTGCGCGATTCGAGCTGGAACGCTCGAGCGAGGTCCTTCTCGATCGAGGGCAGAGCGTCGGGTCTTCCGCCGTGCAGCTGCGCTTCGACGTTCGTCAGAAGGGCCTCGGCAAGCACGTGTTCTTCGGCCCGCTTGTGCTTGTAAAATTCGAAGACACCCACCCCCGCCACCAAGAACAAGGCCAAGCTTGCCATGATCACCTGGGGGCCCTTGCCCTTCGGTTTGGGTTGCGCGCGGTCCCAGACCGCGGATGGCGCCGGGGCGGCGTCGTTCTCGAAGACGCCGGCGAGCGCGAGCGCGTCCAGCACATCCCGCGGGTGCGGAACCCAAGGTTCACGGCGCGGCGCCTCCGGTGTAGCCGTGGCTGGGTGGGCCACCCGGCCATGCGACGGACGAATTTGAACGGCGCCGTTGGATCCGGGCATCGCCGTGGTGATCCCGGTCGTCCGCGACGCCGGCGGCGGTGGAGGGTTCCGACGCTTGGGCTCGGGCGCGGATGCCGGGTCCGGCGTGAGGAACACGCGGGTGTCGACGTCTGAGAGGCTCGGCGGCCGTCCGTTGTCCAGGGAGATGTGCGCCACCTCGGCGGCAACGGCGGTCTCGCCCCCCGTCGACTGAAGCGGCCGAAAGCCGCGGGCTCTCTCAAGCCAAAGGCGAGTCGCCGCGTCGGGTGGTCCGAGCAGGATTGCGCGATCAAGAATCTTCTCGGCGCGCGTCGCGTCGCCGCGCCGAAGGAGTACTTCTCCGAGCCACCTGTAAACCCGTGGGTCGTTCGTCGCCTGCTTGCCCGCTGCGACGAGTACCGCCTGTGCTTCCGCGAGTCGGTTGGCCTCGATGTACATGCGCGCGACCGACACGAGCACCGTAACGTCGCCGGCGTGGCGTCGCGCAGCGACCGCACCGACTTGGGCGACCAGCGAGACCCGCGGACTTTCGCAGAGCGCATCGCACAGAGCGACCGTGGTCGCTGCGCTTGGATTCTGCTTCCAGCGCTGAACGAGATCGTCGATCAGGTCGTTCATGAGATGATTGATGACTCCCCATTGTGCCGCCGAACTGGCCTGCGGCGCGAGCGAAACACACCCTGACACCCGCCGACCAATGCGGCCGATGTAGTCGGATGCGTGTGGACGCCGAAAGAAGGGTCCCGAGCGCGCACCGCCGTCTTTGGCCGTCGCGTCGCCCCCGGGAGCTACGGCTCAGGAGGGGATCTTGTTAGTCCCCCACCCATGCATGGCCGGATGCCACGGGCGGAAAGACTCGCGAGCTCCTGCCGATCGCGCGAGCCGGGCGCGAAAGCCGGGACCTCGAGCGTCACTTTCGTCCAGGTGGTGTCGCCTCGGATCGCGCTCCGGCCGCGGGCAGCTTGAGCTCCTTCATGACGAGCTGAAGATCTTGCCACGCTTGGCGTTTGGCCTCGATTTGTTGCGGACTCGGCCGAAGCAAATAGGAGGGGTGGTACGTGGGCAAGACGAGGGTATGTCCGCGATACAGCTTCCACTCGCCGCGTATCTTGCTGATGCCGACTTTCGTATCCAGTAGGGCGGCGGCCGCCGTGTTTCCGAGAGCGACGATGACGTGCGGGCGCACTAAAGCGAGTTGTTCGTGCAGGTACGGAATGCACGTCGCGATCTCTTCGGGCTCCGGTCGCCGATTGCCCGGAGGGCGACACTTGAGAATGTTGCATATGTAAACGTCACGGTCTGGCGTAAGGCCCATCGCGCCGATCATCTGATCGAGTAAGTGCCCGGCGCGTCCGACGAAAGGCAGCCCTTGCGCGTCCTCTTCGGCGCCGGGGGCTTCGCCCACGAAGCAGAGAGAAGCCTCAGGGTTGCCACGAGCAAACACGGTTTGGGTGCGTGAGGTGCCCAGGCTGCAACGAGTGCATGATGCGACTTCGGACGCTAGGCGAGGGAGCCGGACGAGGCGATCGACGGGCGCGTCCGCCGGGGACGTCGGGGTCGCGCCAACGCTTGCGGTCGTCGTCGCGGCGGTCGCCTTAGTCGTCGTGGCGGCGGTTGTCGCCGTGGTGGCGGTTGTCGCCGTGGCGGCGGTCGGCCGCACGGCGTCCGTCTCATCGGCTCGATGCGGACCGGCTGTGGAGCGTCCACCTCTCGGAAAGCCTTCCGTCCCGGCGTCTTGGTGCCACTCGAGATACGCGCGCAACGACGCGGCAATCTCTCCCAACTCGGCTCGAGCGTCGCTCTGCTTCACGTCCGTCCCTGGCCTCACCGGGTAAAATGAACCGTCACGGCGAAGACCGACGCGATTGGGTTTCCGTCATGGTCAAGGGCGACGCGATAGCGCTGGGTCAGCGCGTACCTGCGTGCTTCCCGACCGAACCCGCTGCCCGGGTCTTTCAGGACGCGTACGGCCGACGCCGTGCCGTCGGATCGGACGTCCACCTGAATCGTCACGTCCGCCACGTTCACTTGCGCTTGATCGGCCTCGGCCGGAAAGGGCACGTCCCAGTCATTGCTTTCGACCGACGCCCGGCGGGATCGATCCGGCCCGGGAGGCGTTCGCGCTGTCGGCGGCGATCCGGGTGTACCGTTCGGACTCGCGAGTCCCCGGACCGCCGTCGGGCTCGTGCCGTTGGCTGCCGTGATGCCGCCGGCGTACGAGTCGGCGTTACCGGAAATGATCGTGTTCCCGGTCAGGTCGACTGGTTCGTTCGGATTGGGCTCCTGGGTGAGCACCTTGCCTGCCTGAGCGGGCGCCACAGCGGGCGGCGGTGCTTCGCGAGGCGTCGGCCGTGGCGGCGGAGCTGGCTCGGGCTTGACCTCCGGCTCGGCCGTGGGGGGTGGGGCAGGGGGCGGCTCGTCTCGAACGACGTCGATCTCTTGGGCAGCCAGCGCCGCGGGTATCGGGCGTTCGGTCATCGCTACGAGGAGCGACAGGACGCGCGCACTCACCATCAGTCCGAGCAACAGGGCGACTGCGGCGAGGACGTAGGCCAACCACCGGGCTGCGCTTGACGATGAGGCGTCGAGCGCGAAGACCCTGGTCATTGGATCGTCGGACGGCAAACTCATGCCCCCCGCGGCGACCAGGACGCGGACATCGAGACGTCCGGAGCCGTTCGCCGCTCGCCGAGATCCGCCCGACATGGCTCGAGATTCCCGCGAGTCGCTCTCAATGCGGTGCCGGCGCGATGGGCGTCACGCCAAACGCGATTTTGGACACGCGCGCCTGCTTGAGTAGATCCAGCACGTGAATCACGCGACCGTGGGTGACGGCCGCGTCGGCTTTGATCACGGCACGCAGCTCCGGATGCAGATCCTGGGCCTCGCGGGCAAGCCCCAGGATGACGTCGTCGCTGGCGATTGGCTTCGTGTCGACCATCGCCCGACCATCGGCGGCGAGGATGATGCTGAAGACCACCTGGACGTCGCTGGTCCCCGTCGCGGCCTTCGGCAGGTCGAGGGGCACGGTCTGGTTCAGGACGATTTTGGTCGTGACCATGAAGATGATGAGAAGGACGAGGGTGATGTCGACCAGGGGCGTGACGTTGATCCCGGTGATCGAGTCGTCCGGGTTTTGCGAAGCGCCTCCCGCCATGGAGATTCTCCTAGTTCCTTTCGGAGTCTTCCGCGGTATCGCCCCGCGAACGCGAGGCCGCCGCGGCGCGCTCCGCCTTCTTGCTCTCGTCTCCCGCGGCAGTCGGGATCGCCTTCAGATGCGCGAGCAGCACGTGCCCGAGCGCTTCCGTGTTCGCGACCGTTCCGCGGACGACGCGCTGAAACGCGTTGAACGCCGCCACAGCGGGGATCGCAATGAGGATACCGATCGCAGTCGCGACGAGGGCCTCCGAAATGCGTGCCATGACCGCTTCCGGCGCAAGTTGCGTGGATTGTCCGGCCGCAGCCGACTTCACTTTGCTCAACTCGTCGAATGCGGCGACGATGCCGATGACGGTCCCGAGCAGTCCAATGAATGGGGCGTTATTACCGAGCGTTCCGAGAAACGCGAGGCGCTTCTCGAGCTTGAGGCGTTGAAGCGCGCTCGCCCCTTCCATCGCCTCTTCCGCCGCATCGACGCCGTGGACGGCTTCCACCACGCCCGCGACGACGACGGCTGCCTCGGCGCTGCGGGACGCCTCAAGGCGCTGCCGGGCGCCTTCCAAGTCTCCGCCGCGGAGCAGTCGTCCGAAATCGCGCAACAACCCTTCGATATCGTCGCGCAGCGACCAGTAGAGCCATGCGCGCTCGAGCATGATGGCCAGGGAAATGATGCTGAGGACCAGCATGAGCACGAGGATCCACCCCGTGCCGAGGCCGACCATCGCGCTTTTGACTCGCTCAATCAGTGAGTTCACTCGGTATTTCCTCGTCGTCTCATGCGCCGCCGTCGTCGCGCGCTTCGTCGATGGCCAGGGCGGTCGCAAGAACGGTCGTCGCGTAGGCACCCTTCGGTAGCACGAAGTGGACGCGTACGCTGGCCGCGCCATGACCGGAAATGTCGTCGGGAGACTCCGAAAGTTCCCAACGCAGGTCTTGTACCCAGACCCGCAACGGGCGGCGCGTTCCTTCGCCTAAGGTCCGAGTGCGAGAAATGTCGGTGCCGACTCCGAGGATTTCCGAGGTCATGCGGTGCTCCAGTTCCCCAGGCCTACCCTCGGCGGCGCGCATCCGAACACCGACCATGGGTCCTGTCGGTGACAGTTCGCCGGTAACCGCCCGTTCGTGATCCGTCTGAACGTCCGAACAGACGAAGAGCCCGCCGGATGCGCGGAGCTTCAGCACGTCGCCTTCGAGCGGCGTCGCCCACGTGCTGTCGCGTATCCGGGCTTCGAGCACGGCGTTGAAGATCGCAGCTTGAAGCGATGACCACAGCAGACGCAGCATCCGCGGGTCGCGCGGACCGCGCTCTTCACCCCGGAGCCACGCCAGCGCACGGGCGGCGTTGTCGCCTGCGCTCCCGAAGCGTTGTGGGCCGAACGCGTTCGGCACACCGCTCTTGGCGATTTGATCGAGCGCGGCGGACACCTGCTCGAGACCTTGGCGCGGGACGTCGCGCACGACGATGTCGAACCGATTGCCGGCCAAGTGACCGGGCTTGAGCTTGTGCCCGTGGGGCGTTGCGTCGTGCACGCGGATGCCGGCTAGCGACAGGTCGCGTGCTCGCTGCGCCAGCTCGAACGCGGAACATCCGCCTCGAGCGTGAAGCGAGACAGTCTGCGTCGTGACGGCGTGCCGGTCCTTCATGCCTGCGAAGCCCGCTTCGCGCGAGTCGCACGCGAGCGCTCGCGCGATCGCGCGCACAGCGTCTGGGGTGGTCCAGTCGGTCTTCGTGAACCGGATGAAGACATGCTCCCCCGCGCCGCTCGGCTCGTACGAGGGGATCTCTTCGACGACGAAGTCCTCCGGGCGCTCTTTGATTCGGCCGCGTGCCAGGGCGATGGGCATGCCGCCGGCAAGCGTAACCTGCTCGCAGCCGGGGTTCGAGCCATGTCGATTGCCGAGAGGCCGCTAACCGAGTTCGTGCGCCATTTCGTCGCGAGGGCTTCGAAAATATTGTTGCGGCGAATAAAAGAGAAAGTTACTCACCCGCGACGTGTACAGGCAGGCGTATTCCTCGACCTGGGCTCCGAAGCTCGACTCCTCGTTCTCTTCTTTCAGCAGCGAGCCCCAGAACGGATGAAACCTCTGATCGACTCGCCGCTCGATGGCGTGGACCTCCGCGTCGACCCAACGGAGCCGCGCTCGAACCCGATCGATTGAGCGCTTGACGCGGCCGCGTTCGGCTTCGGTTCCGCTCGCCCCGACGCCGTTGGTCTTCGCGTGCTGTTCGAGACGACGCGTCAACTCCTTGAACCGGTTTTGGTAAAACCGCAACTCGTCTTCGAGCCGGTCGCGTCCACTCTCGAGCTGTTCGGCACGGGCGAAGTCGTCGCGACACGAGTCGTGTGCGAGGACCTCTCCTTCGAGCTCCTGA
Source organism: Polyangiaceae bacterium (assembly GCA_049521295.1). Lineage (GTDB taxonomy): Bacteria > Myxococcota_A > Polyangia > Polyangiales > Polyangiaceae > Palsa-1150. The sequence goes on from JBEKOY010000008.1 coordinate 36,314, forward strand.
ATGATCATCGCCGTCCGCCAAGCACTCTCCTTTTTGCTGCGCAAGATGTCGCCGTAAATATGGTCGCCGACGTACAGGATGTCGTCGCCTGCGGCGCCCAGGGCGCGCTCGAGATCATGCAGGTTTCCGCCCTCGTAGACGTGGCCGCGCTCGAGCGGGAAGCCGGCCGGCTCGAGCCGGTCGCCGTTGCGCATGAAGAGCGGGCGCTTCTCTTGAAAAAAAGCGGGCTTCGTCGCGGCGACGACCACGACGTCGAAGTAGTTGCGCCAGTGGGGATATTCCGTCATCCCGCCGTCGAGCAGGTACGTCATCATGCGGTCCGTGTAGGACCAGCGCGAATTGGTGAGCAGAAACAATTTTTTCCCGGCACTTCGCAACTTGTGGAGCGTCGGTGCGAGGTCCGGATCCTTGGCCACGAAGCGGCCGAAGGCACCGGTGACGGTCTCGAGAATCGTGCCGTCGCGGTGCGCCTCGTCGATGCTCTCGCGAATATCCGTAAAAGCGCGCGCATAGTCGATGGCCTGGCCACGTTCTTCGATGGCGGCCACCAGGGCCGCGTAGAGCGCGGCCTCGCTCAAGGCGTACAGGGTATCGATCCAGTGGTATCGCGGCGTCGCCGGGCGGATCTTTTTCGAGTGGTAAAGCTCTCGGAGCTCGTCCGCCCCGAGCTCGCGAAAGCCGTGGTATCCCTTGGTCACGAACTTGTAGCGGTTCATTTTCAAGATGTGACCGAACCGCTTGTCGATGAGCAATCCGCGGACCGGAAAAACGGTCGAGTAGTGGATGTTGCGGATGAACTCGGGGTAGCCCCGGGCGATGAGCTTCTCGATGGTCGCCTTGATGGACAGCTCGTCCATTTCTCGCTGGTCGTAAATCGCCAGCGTGTAGTCCATATCGAAGCCGACCCACGCGATGTTGGCCAGACGCAAATTGCGGTTGCAGAAGATTCGGCGGTGACGCGCAATACCCGAGGCCTGGCGCGCCAGGAACTCCTCGATCGGGAGCGACAGCTGGGGAGAGTCCACGGGAGCTTGGCGGGAGCGAGGCGGCTCGCGCACCACTTTCCAATCTCCCATGCGAGGCTCGGCGTTGCAAACGACTGAGCCGCTCGAATGTTATTCGACGCGCCCGCTGCGCGAGAATTTCGTTCGCGAAGGTCCCGGCGCGTCGTTCGCCTCGATAGCCTCGGTGGCGAAGTCGTGCGGCTCCACCGCAGGCGCTGAAGCCGCATCGGGAGAGGGCACCCACTTCGGCGCGCCCGGAACGTCGCTGCAACAGCGAAAGCCGACGAAATAATACTCGAAGCCGGGCTCGTGGCTAAACGTCATCGGACGGCACTGGCTCCGGACGTGCCCCCAGGCCCCACCCTTCAGCCCGGCCCAATGCGAGGCCTCCCGCGGCGCAACGTCGCTCGTGACCCACTCGTCGAAATTGCCCGTCATATCGTACACGCCGAACCCGCTCTTGCACGACTCCATCGACCCGCTCGGAACGCTCTGGTCGAGCCGAGCGAGTTCGCGAGCCCGAATCCCCGGGTCTTTGGATTCAAAGTAAAATCCGCCTTTGGGTCCGAATCTTTTCGGCTCGACATAAAAATTATCGATGTTGCACTCGTTATGATTGCGCGCCCACCCATACGGAAATGGCGTGCGCTCGGGGCCTTCGCAGGCGGCTGTCCATTCGCTCGCCCAACAGAGGCGTTTGCCCAGGGATCCGCAGCTCGCCTGCGCTTGGTACCAGTCGAGCATCCAGACGGGGTGAGCCCCCCGGCGATTCGGGTACTCGTAGCGATCGATGCAGAACGCGATGCGACGCTCCGGAACGCGGCACCTTTGCTCGTGGGCGAACGCGTGACAAATGGGCAAATGATTCGTCTTCTCTTGCTCCATGTCGATGCAGCGACGCTCGACGTCAGGGCAGAAAATCGTATCGACGTAGACCATGTCATCGGGGCATGGCGACGCGTTGGGGGGCGTTTCGCCGGCGGCGGCCGTGCGAGCGGGCGTGGGCGGCAAGGCTGTCACGGACACGGCGGGTGCCGCCCCTTCTCGGTCGGTCTCGGCCTCCGGCCGTGGCTGCGACGGGAGTGGAGAAGTCCCGCAGACGATGACGAGAAGGGCGATCGCGAAGGCGAACGCCGCAATCGAAGACGATCGCATCGACGGTGCGCAACCTCTCACGCACCTGCCGGGTGGGGCAAGTCGGCCCTTTAGCTCAGGATGCGATCGACGAGTGCGTTGCCGCACGCATCGACGATGGCGTCCGCCCCGGCCGCTTCGAGCTCCGCGCGCGCACGCGCATCCAATGCGACGCCGATGACGCGCGCCCCGATGGCGCGCCCCGCGAGTACGTCGCGGTCCGTGTCGCCGACGACGACGACTTCGTCCGGGCGGTTACGGCCGCAGCGGTCGGCCGCGAGGCGGACGATGTCGGCGCGCGGCTCCGCATCGCAACCGAACCCTCCGAGTCCGAAGTCGAAGGTCGCGCCGAGGCCGGCGGACGTGAGCTTGATGCGAGCTCCTTCGCGCACGTTGCCCGTCGCGATGCCGACGACGATACCTTTCTCGCGCAGTTGCCGGACCGCAGAGTCGACCGGTCCGACCGGACGGTAGCTACGGGTCTGGACCACCTCCCCCAAGTGGGCAAGGTAACGCACGAGCAGCCGGTCGATCGCTTTCTCGTCGTCGTAGACTCCGGCGCGCAGGAGCAGGGCCCGCACGAGAGCCCGATCGGTCGCACCTGCGACCCGGAGACCGTCGGTCGTGCCCTCGAGCCCATAGTCGTCGCGCATCGCTCGATCGAGCGCCGTTCGTCCCGGGCCCGGCGGGGGTCCTTGGTACGTCACGACGGTGCCGTCGAGATCGAAAAGCACGATGCGGGGTTGCACGCCACGCCCAAGGTAACGAAAATAGCGAGGTCAGTCGCTGTCATCGCGCTCGCGCCGCGGATCTTTCGACAGATCCGCCGTCACTTCATCGACCGTTGCAGCACCTGAACCGGGTCGGCTCGATTTCGCGCCGGGCGGTCGGACGCTGCTGGATCGGCGAGGCGCCTTGGTCTCCCGGGTCTTCGCCGGCGGTGGCTCGGTCGGAGCCTCCGATCGATTTCGAGCCTCCTTGGGAGCCGGGCCGCTCTCGGGTCGCGCCACCTTGACGCGTCGCAGATCCGGCTCCGTATCGGGCTCAGGAGGAAACGGCTTCTTTCGCTGCATAGCCTAAGGTGAGTCTTGGCAGCGTAGCCCCGGGGCGCAATTTTTCAACGATCGCCCCCGCGGCAAGCCTTGGCCCATGGGAGGGCCCATCGCGCTTGGCGTCGCCCGCCATGAGCCGTTGGCAGTGGCGCAACGACGCCTTCTGCCCGACGGACGCGTCCGTCTCGTCCCGCCTCGCTCCGCGCCGATTGGGTCTCCTCAACCTGGGAACGGCCCCGAAGGATGTTGGAAATGCCTAGGGCGTCGGGAAAGGGGACGGCGAGCCATCTGGCAAGAGAAGGGCGATCAGAGCCGGGTCCACGGCGCCTTCGGGGGGAGCGGATTCGAGGAGCGGCTGCATCGGTGCGCTCGAAAGCGTGTTCCAATAGAGGGTGCACCCGGCGCGCCGTGCCCGTACGTGCCAGAGAGCGCAGGCAAACGCCTTGGCCGTGTAGGTCGGGTCGAGAAGCAAGCTCGCTCGATCGTGAGCTGCTCGCATCGCTGCCTCTCCGTCTTGTGTCGGGTGACCGTATCCGCGCCCCAAGAACCGGTCGTCGAGCGTGAGACAACGGCCGATGGCCGCATGGGACAACCGCTCACCGAAGCGTCGTGCGCAGGCTCGCGCGAGCGCGGTCGTCACGATGCCCAGAGCGCGTCGTAGAGGCACGACGCAGACGCCGACGACTCGCGTTTTCATGCGTTCGAACGCGAAACCGGCCGCCAGCCCCGCCGCGGTACCGCCGGAGCCCAAGGCGACGACGCAGACGTCGGGCTCCGGCATGGCGCCGCTGCGCACTTGCGCGGCCAGCTCGCGAGCCGCGTGGAAGTAGCCGCTCGCGCCATCGACGTTCGATCCTCCCGGCGGCACCAGCCGCCCGCCTGCGACGGTTCGAAGGCCGACCATGAAAGGGACCGCTGCCATCGACCGCGCGGCAAACGCTCTCAGTCCGCAAGCAAGGCCGGCGCGAAGCACTTCGACGGCATGCCCCGTCCGAGGCTGTGGAAAGAGTACCGCCTCAACGTCCAAACCCAACTGGCGACCGAAATACGCGGTTGCCAGAACGTGGTGACTGCCGACGGCACCGACGGTCACGATGCGACGCGCGCCGACCGCCAGCGCTCGCGCGAGAATTATCTCCAATTTCCGAACTTTGTTCCCTCCGTACGCCCCGTTCGTCCGATCGTCGCGTTTCACCCAGAGGTCGGCGCCGGGAGCCGAAAGTGCCGCGAGGTGCTGCACGGCGGTGGGGTACGTGCCGAGCGCGATCGGAAGCATGGCTGGGAGTTCCCAAAGACGGTATCAGGATGGGGCGAATCATCGTTGCGTCGAAACACTTGGGAAACGTATGATGGGTAGCCACTGCACGAGGCGTTGTCTCCAGACTTGCGGCGGCGCTCGCGACGAGGTTTCATCGGCCCGGCGCGAGAGGACGAATGAAGAAGATCGAAGCCATCATCAAGCCATTCAAACTCGACGAGGTGAAAGACGCCCTCGCCGAGGTAGGTGTCCAGGGAATGACGGTGACCGAAGTGAAAGGCTTCGGGCGCACCGGCGGGAAAAAGGAGGTGTACCGAGGCTCGGCGTACGTCGTCGACTTCGTGCCGAAGGTCAAGATCGAGGTCGTGGTGCCCGACGAAATCGTGCACGACGTACTCGACGCCATCGAGAAAAGCGCGAAGACCGGCCGCATCGGAGACGGAAAAATCTTTATCGTGCCCGTCGAAGAGGCCGTTCGCATCCGCACGGGCGAACGCGGAAAAGAAGCCATCTAACGAACTTCAGGTTGGCGTCTTGCCCATCTACGTCGGTCGGGACCGTGCCCCGGCCGACGCGTATGAGGCGGGGGGTTAAGTAGGTTTCCGGAGGAAATATGACACCCAAGGAAGTGTTCGAGCTCGCAAAGAAACACGACGTCAAGTACGTCGATCTGAAGTTCATCGACTTTCCCGGCGTGTGGCAGCACACGACCATCCCAGCGAACCGTCTGAACGAGGGACTCTTCGAGGACGGCCTCGCATTCGACGGTTCGTCCATTCGGGGATGGCAGCCCATCAACGCGTCCGACATGGTCATGATCCCCGACCCGGAGACCGCGAAGATCGACCCGTTCTATTCCACCCCGACCCTCAGCCTGATTTGCTCCATTTTCGATCCCATTACCAAGCAGCCGTACTCGCGCGACCCACGCCACATCGCGAAAAAGGCGGAAGCGTATCTGCGCCAAACCGGAATCGGTGACACGTCGTTCATGGGCCCCGAGGCCGAGTTCTTTTTGTTCGACGACGTCCGCTTCGATCAGTCCCAGCCAAACTGCGGCTACTATTACATCGACAGCGTCGAAGGCGCATGGAACAGCGGTCGCGAAGAGTTCCCGAACCTCGGTTACAAGACGCGTCACAAGGAAGGGTACTTCCCGGTTCCGCCGACCGACACGTTGGCCGAGCTCCGGCAGGCGATCATGACGACGCTGCAGGAGACGGGCGTCGAAGTCGAAGTCGGGCACCACGAGGTCGCCTCGGGCGGCCAGTGCGAAATCGGTGTAAAGTTCAATCGACTGAGCGCCTGCGCCGACCAGCTCATGTGGTTCAAATACGTCGTCAAGAACGTCGCGCGCAAGCACGGCAAGGCGGCGACGTTCATGCCCAAGCCGATGTTCGGTGACAACGGAAGTGGCATGCATACGCACCAGTCGATCTGGAAAGAGGGCAAGCCGCTATTCGCCGGCGACGGCTACGCGGGGCTTTCGGACATGGCGCTTCACTACATCGGAGGGATCATCAAGCATGCGAAATCGATCGCGGCACTGACGAACCCGACCACCAACTCGTACCGCCGACTCGTCCCTGGCTTCGAGGCGCCGATCAATCTCGCCTACTCGAGTCGCAACCGTTCGGCCAGCGTGCGCATTCCAATTACGGGACCGAATCCGAAGACGCGTCGCATCGAAGTGCGCTTTCCGGATCCGAGCTGTAACCCATACCTGGCGTTCAGCGCGATGCTGCTGGCCGGCCTCGACGGCATCCAGAACAAGATCAACCCGGGCGATCCGCTCGACAAGGATATCTATGCCCTTTCGCCGGAGGAGTTGAAGGAAGTGCCCCACATGCCCGGCAGCCTCGAGGAAGCCCTCGACGCCGTAGAGCGGGATCACGAATTTCTCGTGCGCGGAGACGTGTTCACGAAGGACGCGATTCACGAATGGCTAGACTACAAGCGCAACCGTGAACTTACCCCGGTTCGCATGCGTCCGACCCCGTACGAATTTTATCTCTACTTCGATATCTGACCGCGGGTCGCGTTTCCAGCCGACCCGATCGAGCCGGGAAGTGCGACCTTCCCGGCCCTCCCGGGCATCCTAGGGAGGCAGTCCGATGAGCGCGAATCGAGTCCTGATCGCTACGGCAGTGCTTTCCGCGCTGTCCTGGCTCTTGCATCGGTACGTCTGGGCGCGTCTTCTCCGGGATGCGATGTGGTCTGAGCCGTGGCGCACGGGGCTTACCGTCGGAGTCTTCGCACTGGGCGCGCTGATCCCGGTCGCGTTCTTGGCCATCCGATTTCTTCCGCGCGCGGTTCACGTGCCGATCGCGTGGGTGGCCTACACGTGGATGGGCTTCTCGCTGTACTTGCTGCTCTTGACGGCGACATTCGATGCGGCGCGCGGTGTCGCCGCTCTCACGCGGACGCGGCCCCTCGACCCGGAACGACGTATCGCGTTGTCTCGCGCGATCGCCAAGATCGTGGTGGCAACGGCGGGTCTCATTGGACTGGGTGGCCTTGCGAACGTGGCGCGCGGGTTCGTGCTGCGCCGAGTGCAGGTGCCCATCGCCAAACTGCCTTCGCGTGCGTCCGGCTATTGCATCGTCCAGATCACGGACGTGCACGTGGGGCCGACCATCGGTCGAGACTTCGTCGACGCCATGGTGAGGGCGACCAATGCTCTTACGCCCGACCTGGTCGTCATCACGGGCGACTTGGTCGACGGAAGCGTCGAGCAGCTGCGGCACCTTGTCGAGCCGTTGCGCGAGCTGCGAGCGAAGGACGGTGTGTTCTTCGTGACGGGCAATCACGAATACTATTCTGGTGCGGACGAGTGGATTGCCCACTTGGGGCAACTCGGGATTCGCGTCCTCCGAAACGAGAGGGTCGCCATCCGCGACGCCTTCGATCTGGCGGGCGTCGACGATGCGAGCGCGAACCGGATGCTGGCCCACCACGGACAAGACGTGGCGCGGGCGCTCTTCGGTCGCGACATGGATCGCCCCGTCGTGCTGCTTGCCCACCAGCCCAAGGCACTGAAGGACGCGTTGGCCGCTCGCGTCGACCTGCAACTTTCGGGACACGTGCACGGCGGGCAGATGTTTCCGTTCAACTGGCTCGCGCGGATCGATCAGCCACTCATTGCAGGGCTCTATCGAGTGGAGCAGACGTGGGTCTACGTCAGCACGGGGACGGGCTACTGGGGTCCGCCGATGCGGGTCGGCCCCCGAGCGGAGCTGACGCGCATCGAGCTGGTGGCGATGTTGGATCGCGATGCCGACTTGGGTCCACGCTCCGCATTGGGGACTCGGGGCTAAGCGTCCTCGTCGCCGAAAAGGGAAATTTGAGGTCCGCTCGCTCGACGGGACCGTGCGCTCCGGCGGGGAGGGGCGTGCTCGCGGTGCCCAGAGGCCACCTGCGCCGCAAAGATGGTCTCGACGGCGGCGATGCGATCGGCCTGCTCCGCAGTCTTGTCGTCGCGCACGCGTACGATGCGCGGCAAGCGTAGCGCAAAGCCGCTCGAGTGGCGCGCGGAGCGCTGGGCGCCGTCGAAGGCGACTTCGATCACCACTTCGGGGCGCACGAGCCGCACGGCCCCGCGGACCTCGACCGTCATCGCGACCAACCGCCGGGTCATCGCATCGATTTCTTGGTCGGTCAGGCCACTGTAGGCCTTGCCAATGGGCACGAGATCGCCGTTTCGCCAGACCGCAAACGTGTAGTCACTGAGCGCCCCAGCCCGCCGGCCGTGTCCCTCTTCGGCAGCGACGATGACAACGTCCAATGTGGCATGAGCCTTTTTGACTTTGATCCAAGAATGGCCCCGACTCCCGGCTTCGTAGGGTCCGTCGGCACGCTTGAGGACGAGGCCTTCGTGACCCCGAGCCCGCGCCGCATCGAACGCCGCGTCGAGCGCCCGATCGAGCGATAGATGAGGAGAAAGCTCCGAGACCGCGTGGATCACAATGGCCGACCGTTGCGTCGCGAGGAGTGCCTCGAGACGGGCGCGTCGATCGCGCCATGGCAGGTGGATGATGGACCCAGAACCATCGGCCAGAAGGTCGAACGCGACCAGCGCCACCGGTGTCTGCCGGATGTCTTTGTCCGACGGTCGCGACTTCTTGAGACGGGCCTGCAACGTCTGGAAGGGTCTCGGGCGCCCGAATGGCCCGATTGCGACAATCTCGCCGTCGATGACGACCGACGTGGTGCAGTCCTGCAGTGCGTCGACGATCTCGGGGAACGCGTGGGTGACCCGATCCAGTCCACGCGCAAAAACGGCGACTTTACCGTCTTCCGTCCGGTGGACCTGAGCGCGCACGCCGTCGATCTTGTCCTCCACGATGAATGCGTCGGCCGCGATCGCTGCTGAGCCTGTCTCGAGCGGCGTTGCGAGCATGAACGCCACCGGCCGCCCCACTGCGAGGCGTGCTTCGTCGAGTTTGCCCTGGTGCGCGAGGACCGCCAGCTCCCCGACGTCGGCGATGTGTGCGGCCGCTTTCCGCACGAGAGCGGGACTGGCTTCGAACGCGCGTGCGATGGCTCCGTGCACGACGCCCTCTTGCGCTCCGATGCGCATACCACCTCCGATCGCCTTGGCCAGGTACTTCGTTTCGAGGGGGGTTGCGCGCGCGAATATCGCGTCCAGGATGGCACGCTTCGATGCTCTCCCGGGTTCACTCGCGAGAGCGTTGGCGAGCTCGAAGACGTCGGCCAGTCGGACTCCTTCACGCTCCCAAGCGTTCTCCACGCGGCCGGCCAGAAGCGCGAACGCTTCAGCCAGCTCGCCTGCCGCGCGCGCGCACGCGACGACGATTGGGTCATCGAATCCCGTTGCCGCCCGCACGACGTCGAGTAGGAGCGATCCTCCGACGCCAAGCGCTCGGCCGTCGCCGATCGGCAGGAGGCGGCCCACGGCGATGCGGCTCGCCGTTGCGAGTGCCGTCTCGTCGCCTTCGCGAGCGATCTCGCGAAGAGCGCCCGCAATCGCTTCTTCTTTGCCGATGCGCGAGCGCCGAGCTCGCGCTAGGTCGAGGGCGGCGGCGAGTCGCCTCACGAGGATCCTCGGTCGTCGATCGGTCCGAGCGCGAGGGCGTCGGCGTTCACACCCCGGCGACGCAGCTCGTGAGCCAAAGGTCGAGCCTGGCCGCGCGTGACGTAGACCGAGCTCGCGCCGGTCGAGGACACGAGCGCCAGCCACCGATCGAAGTCGGCCAGATCCGCGAACACGAACCCCGCGTCGGCTTTCTTTTGGGCCAACGCCGCATCGAGCCCTGCCCAGCCCGAGGCGTAGGCTACGGCGTGTCTTTTCGGGGCCTGCCGTTCGGCCACCGGACTGTCGGCCCGAGTGAGGACGACCGCGCCGCGCCGCGGCCCGGCGCAGTCTCCAACGACGCCGATTGGAGCACCGATCGTCTCGTACGCCGTGCAGGCGCGCAGGACTTGCGCGTCGGCCACGACGGCAAGCCCGCGATTCGCGAGCGCGTGTGCGAGCGATTGCGCCGGCCCAGGGGTTTGTACGAGGACGAAAGGTGTGCAGTCCTCGGCGAGACGCGCAGCGCACCACCCGCCGATGTCCGCAGCGACCCGCTGCATGGGTCTGAAGCGAAATATGGGAAGGCCGAACGCGGAAGTGATGACGAGCTCGTCGCATGCCACAGCTTCTCCCGGGGGCCGTGTAGCGTCGGGCTCGCTGCTCCAATCGCCCGTGTAGACCAGGCGCCCGCGAGGATGGTCGATGACCAGCTGCGATCCACCGAGGACATGTCCCGCATGGGCGATGGACAAGTGGGCCGTGCCGCCGCCGTACCGAGATCCGATGGCCCATGGAATGGTTTCGCCCCAAGCCATGGGGTGCGCTTGGCTGAACGTCCAGCCGAGCGCCTCCGAGAGTGCGATCGTCTCGGGCGAGGCCAAGGCTCTGCTGCGGGTCGCGCTCGCTGCCGCGTGAGCGTGCGAGACGAACGCGGCCGTTTCGGGACCGACGGGCGGCACGCCGGTCGGATCGAGCCAGAGATCGAGAGCACGAACGAAGAGGCCGCGGTCACCCAGAACGACACCGAGGGGTCCGCCTTGGGCGCTCACGGGATCCTCGATGCCCGGAACGTCACGTCGTTTTCGCGACGAACGACTTGCAGTTGCCGCCGGGGTTGATCGGTCCCTTAACGACCTTGCAGGCGCCGCAGGCGTTCGGTGCGGCAGGAAGGAACTGCTGACAACCCGAACACGTCTTACCCGGCTCCATCGATGTGTCGACGTAGGCAAGCACGGTTCGGATCTGAAGGTCGGCGGGCGACAGGGCGCTCGTATCCGTGCACGCTAAAGGTGGAGTCTTCTCCTTGCATGCCGTCGCCCCGAACGCGGCCAGCGCGCCCATCGCCGCGGTTTGCTGCAAAAGATTCCGACGCGACAGTCGGTCGCTCATGGTCGCCTCCTTCGAGACCCTCATTTAGGGATCCCACCGACCGGCGTCCAGGCTGCCACCGCCGGCGGCCCTTCCGTCAGCGCGAGAGCGCCCAAAAGACGACCAGGCCAGCAGCAATTCGGTACCAGCCGAAAGGCTCGAGCCCGTGCTTACGCAGGTACTTCAGGAAGCTGGCGATGACGGCCCAAGCGACGAAGAACGAAACGACGAGACCGACTGCAAGGCTAAACCCTCCGACGCGGGACGCGAGGTCTGCGCGCGCCTTGTATCCCTCGAACAGCGTCGCCGCGCCCAACGTGGGAAGCGCGAGCAGAAACGAGAACTCCGCCGCCGTCGCGGTCGAAAGTCCGGCGAGTTGTCCCGCGACAATGGTGCACATGGATCGGGAAGCGCCGGGCCACAACGACAGGCATTGACCCAAGCCCACGGCCAGCGCCCGTTTGGGCGTAACCTTGTCCAGCCCGTCTGCGCCGCGGGCGCCGAAGGTCCCGGGGTGGTCAAAGCCCCGGCTGCGACGCCCGATCCAGCGCTCGATCACGATCATCGCGACGCCCCCGACGACGAGCGCCGCCGTGACGGGAATCGGCCCGAACAGGCGGGCCTTGATCGTCTTGCGCAGGAGCAGACCGGCGACGGCGGTCGGCGCGAACGCCACGGCGAGGGCCGCGAGCAATCGAAACGAGGCCGCATCGCGCGCCGCGAGGCCTCGGAGCTTTTGGCCGAGGAGCGTCCAATAGTGTGCCACCACGGCGAGGATGGCTCCGAGCTGAACCACGATCTCGAACGAAGACGTTGCGGGGTCATCGTCGCTCAACCCGAGCAGGTGACCCACCAGGACGAGATGCCCGGTCGAAGAGACCGGGAGATATTCGGTCAGCCCTTCGACGATGCCGAGCAGGACGGCAATCCTCGGGTCGCGCGCAGTCGCCGCGGCGTGCAAAGGCATGGGGCCTTTCCACGTAGCACGATGCTGTCAGGAGCAAGGGGACTGCGAGTGCAGTCCTTCGGCGGGGACACGTTCAAGCATGGCGCCGTGCGTCGAGGCATCCGACTCCACCGAGAGGTGGGGAGGGGGGGGCTGGCGCCGATGTCATGGGGTGCGCCCGCCGAGTCTTTTTGAGGCTCGCACCGAGCTTTTCGGTTATACCAACCGGCGCCGAGCCGTCGGACTCCGTGGCGGGGATCGATGAGCTGGCGGGCCTACGGCAGTCTCGTTCGCCGCGCGCGCAGCATCGACTCGGTCTTGGCCACTCGCCGAAAGGGAAGCGTTCATGTTCAACAAGCCTGTCTCCTTAGCCGTCACGATCCTGGGAACGACCGTCTTTGCCTGGATGGCGGCTTGCTCGTCCTCCAAAGAGACCGCGAACAACAGCAGCAGCAACACGGGTGGCGCCACGAGCAGCAGCAGCAGCACCTCTTTGGGCAGCGGCACCAGCAGCAGCAGCAGCAGCACGGGCAGCAGCACCAGCGGCGGCAACTCCGCGTCGACGCTCATCGACGATGCTGCCAACCCCTCGGGCCAGATTTCGCTTCGTCCGACTGGTGGGTATACGGCAGGCTACTGGTTTACCACCATCAACGACACAGGCGGGACCATCACGCCCGAGCCTGCGGCGAGCGGCGGATCGTGGTCGTATACGACGGTGCCGAGCCCCGCGGACGCTTCCATTACGATGGCGGCCTGCATCTCCGGCACGACGTCCCCCACGCTCTACAGCGAAGCGGGCGAAGGCTTCAATTGGGCGCTGGAGCCCATCGACGCCGCGGCCGACTCGGGGGTCCAAGCAGCCGCAGTCCAATACGATATCAGCGCGTACACGGGCATCTCGTTCTGGGCATACGTTCCGCCGAGCTCGCCGGCCGGTACGCAAATGGTCCGCGTGCTCTTTCCCGACAAGACGTCGGATCCACGCGGCGGCGTGTGCAGCTTGGACGCCTCCACCACGCCCTGCTCCCCCGACACGGCCCAGTGCATGGTCTGTTACGACAGCTGGGAAGATACGCCCACCTTTAACCCCGGCTGGCAGTTCGTGAGGATCGAATTTAGCGAGCTGGTGCAACTCATGTTTGGTGAGATCGAAGCATCTTTCGACGCTCAGCACTCCTACGGAGTGACCTTCCAGGCGAACGGGCCGCAGCAGGCCGATGCCGGGGCGGTCCCGTTCGACTTTTGCATTGCGGACATCAATTTTATAACGAACTGACGACCGCACCGAGTTTCCCGGAGCCGCGGGTCGAGCCCATGCTTCGTACTCCGTCGCCGTGCCGCTCGAGAGAGGCTAGGGTGCTGCGTCGTGTCGACCGATGATCTCGCGCTCACCACGCGGCTATGGTTTGCATGGCTCTGCTTCTTCAAGGTTCTCTTCGACGCTCGTTTTGCGGCTCGACTCTGGGGCGCTCGCCGGGCTCTTCCGCCGTCACGCGCCGAGGCTCCAACGCCGTCGCCGGTGCCCGCGACGATCTCGGTGGCGGTCCCGGAGCGCGCGGGCGCGCTGGAGCTGCTCGCGCTTTTGCAGCGAGAGGGTCGGCTCGTCGACTTCCTCCAGCAAGACATCGCCGCGTTCTCCGACGCCGACGTCGGTATCGCCGCGCGGGTGGTGCACGAGGGTTGCCGTCGCGCTCTGCGTGCCCACGCGAGCGTCGAGCCGGTGCGGCCAGAAGGGGAGGGGCAGCGGGTCACGTTGGCCGCCGGTTTCGATGCCGATGCCGTGAAGCTGGTGGGCGACGTGAAGGGTCAGCCGCCGTACGCCGGCGTGTTGAGGCACCGAGGCTGGCGGGTCCTAACGATCGAGCTGCCGCAACGCGTGGGGGAGCACGACCCCCGCATCGTGGCGCCCGCCGAAGTCGAGCTCGGGTGATGCGCTTCGCCGCCGGGATCGACCTGGGCACCACCCACTGCGCGATCGCGGTCGCCCCGCTCGAAGTCGAAGGCGCGCGGCCGGACGTGGTGCGCGTTCCGCAGCTCGTCGCGCGGGGGCAGCTCGAAGCTCTCGCGCTTTTGCCGTCGTTTCTCTATTTCGCGCATGCGAGCGAAGGCCCGCAGGCGTTGCCCTGGGACGCCCATCGCGCGTTCGCCGTAGGGGAGTATGCGCGCGCCCGAGGGGCCGACACGCCGACGCGCGTCGTCGCGAGCGCCAAGAGCTGGTTGTCTCATCCGTCCGTCGATCGCCGCGCGGGCATTCTTCCGGTCGGCGCTCCCGACGACGTCGCGAAGATCTCTCCGGTCGAGACCTCGAAGAGGTACCTCGATCACCTCGTGCAGGCGTTTGAGGCGCAGTTCGGCCCCGACGCCCGTCTTCCCGATCAGGATGTCGTCGTAACGGTGCCTGCGTCCTTCGACGCCGCGGCGCGTGAGCTGACGGTTGAAGCGGCCCGACAGGCCGGGTTCGAGCACCTCACCCTGCTCGAGGAGCCGCAGGCGGCTCTCTACGCCTGGACGCTCGCGATGGGCGATGCATGGCGCACCCACGTGCGACCGGGCGACGTTGTGCTGGTGATCGACGTGGGCGGCGGAACGACTGACTTTTCCGCGATCGCCGCCATCGAGAAGGACGGCGCGCTCGAACTGGTGCGTGTTGCCGTGGGCGATCACATCCTGCTGGGCGGCGACAACATGGACCTCGCGTTGTCACACCTCGTGCGCCACAAGCTTGAATCCGACGGTAATGTTGTCGATCGCTTCCAAGCTGCGAGTCTGGTCCACGCGTGTCGGATTGCGAAGGAGCGTCTGCTGGGCGATGCGTCGCTCGACCACGCGCCCCTCGCCGTGGCTTCGCGTGGGTCGTCGCTGCTCGGCGCGACGCTTCGTTCTGACCTGACCCGCGACGACTTGACCCGTGTGATCGTCGAGGGCTTTTTTCCCCGCGTCGATGCCGATGCTCGACCGGCCACACGCTCTCGCTCCGGGCTGACGCAGCTCGGGTTGCCCTATGCGGCCGATGCGGCCGTGACGCGCCATCTCGCTGCATTTCTGCGCCGGCAAGCGCGCGCGATCGAGCCCTTCGCCGGCCGCGCGGGCGGCGCTCTGTTGCACCCGACCGCCGTTCTCTTCAATGGCGGTGTGATGAAGGCCCCGAGTTTGCGGGCGCGGGTGATCGAAACACTGAACGCGTGGATCCAACAAGACGGGGGCGATGTCGTCCGCGTTCTGCAAGGCGCCGACCTCGACCTCGCGGTGGCTCGGGGCGCTTGTATGTACGCCCTCGTCCGCCGCGGCAGGGGGCTCCGCATTCGGGGAGGGACGGCGCGTGCCTATTACGTCGGAATCGAGAGCGCTGTCCCGGCGGTCCCCGGTCTCGCGCCTCCCGTGAGCGCGATGTGCGTGGCTCCCTTCGGCATGGAAGAGGGGACCGCCGCCGAGCTTCCGCCCCATGAGCTGGGCGTGGTTGTTGGCGAGCGCTGCACGTTTCGGTTCTTCGGATCCAGCGTACGGCGGTCCGACGGCGCCGGAACCATCCTCGAAGAGTGGCGAGCCGACGAGCTCGAGGAGCTTCCGGCCATCGAGGTGACGCTTCCTGCGGACGGACGTCGCGAAGGAGATGTCGTGCCCGTGCGACTCCGACCCCAAGTGACCGAGGTCGGGACGCTGCGGCTGGAGGCCGAGCCGCTTCAGCCGCTGAAAGCCGGCGAACTGTGGCAGGTCGAGCTGAGCGTACGCTCGAGCGCCTGAGCGAGCGGGGCGCGATGTCGGCTCGTTACGCCGTCGGCATCGACCTCGGCACGACGCACACCGTGGTGGCCTGGGCGCCTCTCGAGGGGGCCGATGCGCCGCAGGTCTTCGACGTCTCGCAGCTTGTTGGACCGAGTGCGGTCGAACTTCGACCGCTCTTTCCATCCATGCTTTACGCGCCGGCCGAGAGCGAGCGGTTCGAGGATCCATTCGGCGACGCTCCATGGGCGCTCGGAGAAATAGCGCGGCGTCGCGGGGCCGAGGTTCCGGGACGCACCGTCGTATCGGCGAAAAGCTGGCTCGTCCATCCCAGCGTGGATCGGCTGGCCGCCATTTTGCCATGGGCCGCGGCAGAAGGGTGCCCCCGCTGCTCGCCGGTCGACGCGGCGACCCGACTGCTCGTGCACGTGCGCCGTGCGTGGGATGCTCGCTGGCCGGCCTCGCCGCTCAGCGAACAGGAACTGGTGCTGACCGTTCCTGCGTCGTTCGACGAAGTCGGCCGAGAGCTCTCGCTCGAAGCGGCGCGGCGTGCCGGCCTTTCGCCCAAGCTACTCGAGGAGCCGGCGGCGGCGTTTTACGATTGGATGTCGCGTGCCGGCACCGACGGGGTCAATCGCCTGATCCACGAAACGTCCGGCGACGCGCGGGTGCTCGTCGTCGACGTCGGTGGAGGCACGACGGACTTGTCGCTGATTCGTGTGGTCGGGCCCGAGCGAATCACGCGTGTCGCCGTCGGACCGCATCTGCTTTTGGGGGGCGACAACATGGATCTGGCGATTGCACACGCCTGCGAGCCCAGGCTCCAAGCGACAGGCAAGCTCGATGCGTCGCGTTTCGCACAGTTGGTCGTCGCGTGCCGGGCAGCCAAAGAGACGTTGCTGAGCGATGGCTCGCCGGAGGTGGCGCCTGTCACCGTGCTCGGGGTCGGCGCGGCACTGGTGGGCTCCGGCCTCACCACGCCTCTGTTGCGCCACGAGGTCGAGCGACTCGTGCTCGATGAGTTCCTTCCGCTCGTCCCGGCCGATGCCCGGCCGCAGCGCGCGCGCAGTGCGCTCGTTGCGTTTGGGCTCCCGTACGAGCGCGACGTGGCGGTCACGCGCCACATCGCGGCGTTTCTCGGCCGGCACGTGGGGCCCGGCGAATGGCCGAACGCCGTTCTTCTGAATGGCGGGGTTTTCCGCTCCGCGCGCATCGCCGGTCGGGTCCTCGAGGTCCTTCGGGCTTGGCGGGGCGGAGTCGTGGCGCATTTGCCCGGCGCGGACCCCGATCTCGCCGTGGCGTGCGGAGCGGTCGCGTACGCACGGGCGCGCCTTGGACACGGCATGCGCATCGGCGGCGGCTCGGCGCGCGGTTACTTCGTCGGAGTGACCGCGGAGGGGTCTGGCCCTCGCGCGGTATGCGTTGTCCCCCGCGGCGCCGAGGAGGGAACGGTCCACGTCGCGCGCGGCCGAACGTTCGCCATCGCTGTCGGGCGGCCCGTCCGCTTCGAGCTTTTCGAGAGCGATGACGTCCATGCACGTGCGGGCGCTGTCGTCGAGGTTGACTCCGTCCGCTTTGCGCGTTTGCCTCCGATCGCCACGACCTTCACCGCCAGGGTCGGAGGCGACGTCCGCGTCGTCATCGAGGGGGAGCTCACGCCCGTCGGCACCGTCGATCTCGCGTGCGTCGAGACGAGCGATCCCAGCGACGGCGGCGTCGCGGATGTCCTGGCTCCGGTTGCGGATGAACCTGCGGCGCGCCGATTCCGGCTCGCCTTTCAGCTTCGCCGTGACGAGGGGGAACCGGCGAGTCGCCCGCCGTCACCCGTGCCGATGCGCCGGATGGACGCGGTGCTCGATTTGATTGAAGGGGTGTACGGCAAACCCCGCAGCGGCGGGGCCGGACGCGAAGTCAAGGACCTGGTCCGCGAGCTCGAACGCCTGCTTGGCGAGCGCAGCGAATGGACCACCGAGATCAACCGCGCGATTTACGACTCCCTGGCGCCGAAGGCAGCCGCGCGTCGCCGCTCTCCGGACCACGAGCGCGTTTTCTGGCTGCTCGCCGGCTGGTGCATTCGCCCCGGTTTTGGCTATCCGGACGACGAGGTTCGAGTTGCCGGGCTTGTCCCGCGCTTCGAGGAGCGACTCGCATTTCCGGGTGAGATTCGTGCCTGGCAGCAATTTTGGATCGCCTGGCGGCGCGTCGCGGGCGGGCTCGACGAGCCGACGCAGACGGGGATGCGCGACAGCGTCGACGCGCACCTCGCGCCATCCGACGCGAGGCGGCGTCCCAAGAAGGCATGGCTGGCGCTCGACGACGCGCTCGACATGGCCGCGACTCTCGAGCGGGTTGCGCCCGCTCGCCGCGCGGAGCTCGGCGGGTGGGTCTTGGAGCGCACGTGGACTGATCGCGATCCGCGTTTGTGGTCCGCCATCGGTCGGCTGGGCGCGCGCGCGCCGGTCTACGCGAGCGCCCACCACGTCGTGGCACCGCTCGTCGCGGAGCGGTGGCTGGATCACCTGCTGCGGGAGAAGTGGGGCTCGATTCCCACGGCCACGCAAGCGGCGCTCCGGCTCGCGCGCATGACCGGCGACCGCTCGCGCGACATCGGCGAACCGATGCGCCGCGAGGTCGAGCAGCGCCTGATGGCGGCGGGCGCGAAGCCGGAGCAGGTCATCACCATGCGAGAAGTCGTGCCGGTCGACGAGATCGAGCGAGCCGCGTTCTTTGGCGACGCGCTACCGCTCGGTTTGCGGTTGGTCCGCTAGACCAGGTGGCAAATCGGTCTGCAGCCGCGCGGAAGCGAGGAAGGTCGCTCGGGGACGGAAGGGCCTCATCCTCCAGGACAGCGCCGTCCAGTGCGAGGATGCCCGCTTGTTCGAGGACCGGGGCCGCCTCACGTGGCGCCGAGTCGACGGCGCTCGAAGACGATCATCTCGCCCATCGTCTCGTGCTCACGGGTGCCGATTCGTGTCATGCCCACTTTCTCGAGGACGCGCACCGACGCGCGATGCCACCCAAACGTCGCGGCTTGCACGGCGTGCACCCGGCGCTGATCGAGCGCCCAGGACACGCACGCGCCAACGGCCTCGGTTGCGTATCCCCGGCCCTGCGACCCTTCTTCGACGCCGTAAGCAATCTCCGAGATACCTTGCTCGTCTGGTTCGCTGCGGAAGACGACGCTTCCGACCACCCGCCGCTCGCCTGGTTCGGCCGCCGCAATGATGACGCGCGCTCCCCAAAGACGGGCCGCGGGATCGGCTCGAATGTCGTGGAGGGACACGGCAAACGCGCGCTCGATGAGCTCGCGGTTGGGCCAGCGCTCTGGCATCCGAGCGACCGCGAGCGACTCCGCGTCGTCACGGCGGCCGAGCAGAACGGCCTCGACCATCCCTACGGTGACGGGAAGCAACTGAAGTCGCGGTGTTCGAAGATACGCGGTCATGCGCGTGCCGACGCGTGGACGATACCGGGTTACCTGACGCCAGCCCAGCCTTTGACGACGTCGTCGAGACGCCGCCGCTCGTCCTCCTCGAGCAGTCCAACTGCGACGACGCTCAGGCACTCGGGTCGTGCCAATCGGCGCGCGGCTTCGCATACCTCGCTCGCGGTCACCCGAACGAGCTCCGCGACGTGCTCCTCGACGGTGACAAAACGGTCGAACAGAAGCCCTGCCGCGAAGAACGCGGACGTTTCTTCCGTCGAGTCGGCCAGAGCGCTCGCATCCCATGCGATTCTGCGCCGGATCCTGTCGAGTTCGTCGTCGGTCGGACCGTCCGATG
The DNA here is from genome assembly GCA_049521295.1 of Polyangiaceae bacterium. Taxonomy (GTDB): domain Bacteria; phylum Myxococcota_A; class Polyangia; order Polyangiales; family Polyangiaceae; genus Palsa-1150. The sequence goes on from JBEKOY010000008.1 coordinate 55,616, forward strand.
CCAGCTCGCCGAACATCGCCAGGATTTCGCCTGCTACGCGCGCGGCGCGCTTGTGTTGCACCCCTGCGGCCACGTCGACGACCCCATCGTCTTCATAACCATCGTACCCGGCGGACACGTCGTAGCAGAGGCCGCGCGCATCGCACAGACGATGGTACAGACGCGTGGACATGCCATCGTCGATGACCCGCATCAATACGTCGAGCGCTGGTCGATCCGGATCCGTCTCCGAGAATGCGCGCAGGCACACACGCAGTTCCGTTTGGCTCGACACACTCTCGACCACCTCGAGTCGCGCCTTCTTTTGCGTACGCGGCGGCGCCGCCGCGTGGATGCGCGCGCCCCGGGGCAGACCCCCGAAGTCACGCGCCGCCAGGCGCATCGCCTCGTCGACGTCGACGGCACCGGAGAACGCGAGCACGACGTTGTCGGCCGTGTAGTGGAGCGCGTGATGCTTGCGCAGCGTGGCCTCGTCGAACGCGCGCACCTGAGCCTCGTGGCCCGTGATCGTGAGTCCGAGCGGGTGGTCGCCGTAGATGAGCGCACGCGAGAGATTGTCTGCGTCGACCTGACGTCCCTCGTCATCCACGTCTTCGAGGATTTCCTCGAGGACGATGCCGCGCTCGATGTCGATGTCCAGGAAAGCCGGTTCCGAAAGCACTTCACCGAAGAGGCGGCAGGCCTCTTCAAGCGAGTCCGGGGGCAGCGTAAGCGAGAAAATGCCGTGGTCCACCTGAGTCGACGCAAAGAGCGAGCCCCCCAAGCGTTCGAAAGCAAGGTTGACTTCATGGGCGCTCGGCACGCGACGGGTCCCTCGGTAGATCATGTGCTCGAGGAAATGGCCGATTCCGTTTGTCGCGCGGGTCTCGTAGCGTGACCCGACGCGCGTCCAAAGCCCGACGTGAGCTCGATGAAGCCGCGGCTGCGGTGCGGCGACGACTTGGATCCCGTTCGGCAGGACGGCGCGCCGGTGCTCGATCACGTTAGTATTGGTCCTCGTCCTCGTCCGTGCCTGCGGCGCCGGCGTCGGTTCGCGCTTCTTGGACAAACGATTCGTCGATCTTTACGGAGTCTTTTGCATTCGCGCGAAGTCGCCGTACGTATAGGGCGAGGGCTTCGTCGCGCTTCGCGCGCAACAGCTCGGCTTCGAGTGCGCCGCGATCCTTTTCGAACTCGTCTCTCGTCGCGACTTTTCGCTGCTTGAGTTGGGTAACGACGAAGCCGTCTTCGGTTCGAACGGGCTCGGTCTGTACGTCGCCATCCTTGGCCTCGAACGCGAAGCTTGCGACCCTGTTGGTTCCTTCCGGTGAGAGTCCGGGAAATGCATCACCACCCCGGTTGAAGGCGCTCGACGTTTGTGGCTGCGGACGGTCGCCGTCGGTGCTCGCGTCGAACCGGGTTGCCGCGATCGCCAGGCCGGCGGCGACCGTGCTCTTCGCATGGCCCGGACCACCGGTCGCTGGGGGGACACTTGCAGGGGCCACCTCTAGACCCGCATCCGCGCCGCGCTTCTCGGAGGCCATTTGCAGGACCCGCAGGGATTCTGTCTTCGTCGTTCGTACAAACGGGGCTATCGCTTCGCTTACGGCGTCCTGAGCGCCGACGCCGCGACCGAGCACGTCACCGATCCGGGCGGCCACGGAACGGGCTGCATCGGTAGCCTTGGCTTTCGCGTAGAGGGTGTGCGCTAAGCTCCGCTTGAGTTGCCCCTCCAGCTCGGCGCTCATCGACGGGTCGTCCCGTGCAATCAGGTGGTAACCGAACTGGGTCTCGATGGCGCCCTCGGTAATCTCGCCGGGCCTGAGCGCGTCCGCTGCGGCCTTGAACGGAACGACGAATCCGTCCGTTTTCTCGCCGACGTCGCCGCCTTGCGCCGCACTCGCCGAATCGTCGGACGTGTCGCGTGCAACTTCGGCGAACGGCTCGCCGGATCGGATCCGCGCTTTTGCCCATGACGCCTTGGCAAGCGCAAGCGCCTTCTCGTCGTCGGACGCCCCATAGGGCAGCTTCACGAGGATGTGCCGGATGTGCCCGCTCTTGGGCATGTCGTCCTGTTTGCGCTCCTCGAGGGCCTTGTCGAACTCGGTCTGGTGTTCTTGGATCCATGCGTCGACCTCGCCGGGCTTGGCGTCGACCGCCCAGCGAGCGGCCCACGCCTCCTTGACGAGAATCCACGTGACGGTCGCAGTCGTGTAGCGCCGGTCGTACTCGTGCCACGCCTCCGATGAGCTCACGCGGATGGGGTCACGAACGATGCTGCGCATCTTTGCGGCGAGCAACTCGCGCGACTGCTCTTCGCGAAACTCGGTCGGCGAGCGATTGCTGATGTTGCGGATCTGTCGCTCGTAGGTCTTCATGTCGAAGGCCTTCGTCTTGGAATCGCGGAAATCGACTGGGATGGCGGCGTCGCGATCGTTGAAATGCGCCTGTGCGACGTCTTGCGAGATGAGACCACCTCGAGCGTACGACTGATACATTTGTTGAAGAACCGTCTGCAACACGGTCGGGTCCGCGGCCGGCACGCTAACGCGCACGAAGCCGTCGTAGAGCTGATCGGTGACTTCATCCTCCGTCACCGCGATGCGCAGCCGGCTCGCTTCGTTGTCCAGCAATTCCCGCTCGATGAGCCCGTCGAGTGCGACGCGCTTCAAGTTCATCCGGCGCGACAGATCGGCGCTGCGCGACGGCATGAGGATGCGATATGCGGCGCCGAAATCCTTCGGATCAATGCAACGCCCGCGAACGCGGGCCACGCACGTTTCGCTCAGGGAAGCCGTTCTCTGGGACGCGTTGGGCCGAAACTCAATCACAAATGTGAGTATCGTCGCGAGGATGATCGCGCCGTAGAGGACGCTCGATAGGCCTCGCTGGCGGAAGAATGCAAGCATGGGACGGCAGCCCGTCTATCACGCGCCCCCAGCTCCGTCGACGCTTCCGCCCCGCGGCCGGTACCGGGGTTCAGGCGCGCTTCTCGAGCCCCAACGCGAACTTCACCTCCAGGATGGCCTGGCTCAACTCGGCGGCGATTTTCGCGTACGTGACTTCGTAGAACACGTCGAGAGTTCGCTCGGGGTCGCCCGGATCCGCCACGCGCATGAGAGAGGTCGCCTGCTCCGAGAAGCCCGCGGGAAGCGACGAGGTCGCCAAGATACGAACCCGCTCGAAAAGACGGACGTCGTCTTCGTTCGGGAAGTCGGCCTTTTGCACCCGAAAGACGACGCGTACCTCGAGCGGGTCTGCGACCCGTAGCCGGACTCCCGAGTCCATGATCAAGTTCTCGCGCGGCCGTTCGGCCAGAACGATCTCGTCACCGCGGGTTCGGAACACCTCGAACCCGGCGTCTACGAGGGCTCGCTTGACCTGCACCGCATTGCGCGGATCAGCGGGGGCGGAGGACTCGGACATCGTTCACCGCGCTCGTCACCCAAAGCCCAGGATAGCGACACAAGAATGTCTGCGGGCGTCACAGGTGGGTCAGGGGCGCGACCGGGACACAGTATGGCATTTTTCGATCGGCTGCTATCTTACCGGCTCACTGCCCGTGAAGAATCGTCGCAGCTTGACCCCGAGCACCGGCGGCGCGACGAGGGACGTTCACGCGGCGCGGCGGCGCACACCACGGGCTCGGCTCGCGCGGACGGCTCACCGCCACAACGGCCGGCCGGCGCCGCTGGGAGCGGCCCGTCGCCGATGTCGATTTCCGAACTCGTGATAGATAGCAACGTCGCGATGGCGAGCACCAAGAGCCGTTTGCCCGACTGCGGGCTGTATAGGACCACCAAGCCCCTTCCCGACCACGAGGGGGAAGTGCCGGCGGGCACCCTCGTCTATTTCCACAACCACTCGGATTCGGGGCTCCCGGTCGTCATCGCGCCCGAGCACAACGTGCACAATCGGTGGCACTTTCACGGAAGCGGGATTCCTTTCCGCGGCTTGTCTTGGGCCGACACTCTCACGCGCCTTCCCTCCGAAGGCTTCTACGTGTTGAAGCGCGCTCTCTCGTTCGATGGGGGGGAGTGGCCAAAGGCCACTCTCGTGCAACTTGGCTTTACGAGGACCGGAGACCCCATCTTGTTTATCGCCCAAGTGCGCGCCCAGTTACAGGAAAACGATCTCTACTTCAGCGACCGTGGCGTCGGCGTCACCGCGGAGCAGCTCGCTTTGCTCGAACCGGTGCAGGTCTTCGCCGAGCCGATTCCGGCGGGCGTTCACTCCACCGGAGTCCACTGAAGCGGTTTCCGGGCCCACCTGCCAACCTGCGCCGTGAGGCACAGAATGCGAGGATCGGCCGAGTCCGTCAGGGAAGATCCATCTCGGGCGTCCAGGAAGCGTCCACTGTGCTGGCTGAGTCGCGTAGCCTCGCTTCCCGCCACTTGACTCCGGGCGGTGAAGCGTCGATCCAGTGGTAGCTCGGCTCCCGCACGTCGAGGTGAACGAATTGCGTACGGGGGTGCGTGTACACCCCCACGCCGACGCGTGGCATTCTTCGCAAATAGGCCGCCAGTTCCGACGCTCGAACTCCGCCGAGCTTGAAGTCGATCGCCTCGCCGGTGCCATGCCGTGCCGCGCCGTCGCGCCAGCCGGATACGACGAGCACGGAGGCGCCGCGAAAGTGATAGGCGGCCTTTATCACGAGCTGTTCCAGGCGCGTAGAGAGGGGGTGGACCGGGTCGTCGTATCCCGAGGCGATTCGATCGAAGGCCTCGCACGCTCCGGCGTCGATCGAGCCATCCTCTGCGTAAAGCCGAACCCGAGCATTCGCGCGGGTAGCCACGTGCCGGACCTCGATGGGATCCAACGCTGTGGCCCAATGCGCGACTCGAGGACGGGGCACGTCGGCGGTCAAGCGCGATTCGTCGCAGACTTCCGGCTCGCGGCCGCCGCCGTAGGCGGGGGCATCGCGCGCGGCGAAGATGACCAAAAGGCCGAGCCATCTGGCAAACCGCATGGGCGCCTTGAAAGCTGACGCAAGAAGGACGGCTGCGCTACGCTCGACTGCCGTCCCGATGGATTTGCGCGCCGATGCTCACGTTCCGTTCCCTCGCGACATGGTCTTCGCCGCCTATCGCGACGACATGCCCCACCTACTGCGGTATTTGCCCAACGTTCGGGACATCGAGATGACGTCGCGAAGAGAAGAAGGTCCTCGCGTCGACATCGTGAGCGTCTGGCACGGTGGAGGGCAGATTCCCGGGGCTTTGCGGGCCGTCCTCAACGAATCGATGCTTCGGTGGACCGACCATGCGACCTGGGATGCGGCCTCGTTCCGCTGTGAGTGGCGTACGGAGACGCACGCGTTTCCCACGGCCGTCACCTGCAGCGGATGCAACGTGTTCGTGGAGGACGGTCCGAGCGCGTCGCGCCTCGAGATTCGCGGCGAGCTCGCGGTCGATGCCAAGAAGATTCGCGGGGTCCCGTCGTTCGTGGCCGGGAAACTGAGCCGGCTCATCGAAGATTTCTTGGTCACCAACATACGAGAGAATTTCGCTGAGACGACTCGTGGACTCGCGAAGTATCTGGCCGAGCGCGCGAGTTAGAGCTCAGGGTCGAGCGGTTTGGTAGAGCGCGAAGGCGTATTCGTCGGCAAGCTTCTCGACGGTTGCCCGAACGAGATCTGCGCCTCCGTGGCCCGAGTGCTTCTCGATGCGCAGCAGCACCGGGCCGCCGACCGAAGCCCATTGGAGCTCTGCCGCGAATTTTCGGGCATGCATGGGGTCCACCCGATCGTCGCTGTCTGCGCTCAACAGCAGCGTGGCCGGGTACCGCGTGCCTTGGGTGACGTGATGGATCGGTGAGTAGGCATAGAGAGCCGCAAAGTCATCTGCGTCATCCGCCGATCCGTACTCGGTGATCCACGTCCTGCCGCTGCCGAACAGCTGGTACCGAAGCATGTCGAGGAGCGGCACTCCGCACAGCGCAACGCGGAACAAATCCGGTCGCTGCGTGATGGCAGCGCCGACCAGCAGCCCTCCGTTCGAGGCTCCCATCGCGACAAGCTTTTCGGGCGCCGTGAGTCGAAGTCGGACGAGCTCTTCGGCGACAGCAAAGTAGTCGTCGAACACGTGCTGCTTTTCGCGTCGCATGCCATGACGGTGCCACGATTCTCCGTACTCGCTGCCGCCGCGCAAATTCGCGACCACCCACATCCCGCCGTGCTCGAGCCAGGGAAAGATCGACGATGAGAAAACGGGCGTTTGCGCGGCCTGAAACCCGCCGTAGCCATAGAGGATCGTCGGCGTTTGCCCGGTGGGGCGCAGGTCCCGGGCGTGTACGACGAAAAAGGGGACGCGCGTGCCGTCGCGACTTGCCGCAAAACGCTGCTCGACGACGTATTTGGAAGCGTCGACGGGAACCTTCAGCCTGTACCAGATCGATGTCTGGCCTGTGGCGACGCTCGTTTCGAAGATCTCGGTCGGAGACGTAAACGATTGGAACGAATAATAGGCGATGTCGTCGTCGGGCTCGCCGTAGAGGGCGCTCGCGGAGCCGAGGGTTGGCAGCGCCATGGCACGAACGAGTTTCCCGTTCTCGTCACGCAGTTCGACCTGGCTGACGACGTCCTTGAGGTAGGCAAGCGAGAGACTGTGTCCCGCGATGGTGAGGGCTTCCAGAGTGGCATCGTCGCGTTCCGGAACGATCTCGACCCATCGGTCTCGGTCTGGACGCTCCGGGTCGACGCGAAGCACGCGGTATCGCGGCGCGCCGTCGTTGGTCAAAACGAAGAAGCGATCGCGATCGACGCTGACGTCGTAACGTGCGTCCTTGCCGACGACGAGCGGCCTCCACTGCGGCTGCGGGGTATGCAGGTCTTGGAAGTAGACGTCCGTGCTCGTCCAGCCGTGCTCAATCGTCGCAACGAGCCAGCGTCCGTCGCGAGAGACTTCCGCGCCGATGAACGTCTGAGGATCCCCCGTTTTTTCGTGCACCACCCTGTCGGCACTCGGATCGGTTCCAAGTCGGTGATACCGAACCTCGGCGTATCCTGGCCGATCCGTCACGGGCACGCTGCCGGCGGGGGGAAGCCACGTGTAGTAGAAGCCTTTGCCCGACGGCTCCCAGGAAGGCCACGCATATTTGGCCCCTTGAATCACATCGATCGCGCTCTTGTCCCCGGTGGCGACGTCCATCACCGTCAGCGTCGCTTCGTCGGAATTGTTCTGCTTGACTGTATACGCAACCTTCGCGCCGTCGTACGAGACACTCCACACTCCCAGCGAGAGGCTTCCGTCGTTGGACCAGGTGTTGGGATCGAGCAGTACCTTCTCCGGCCCGTTCCGGCCTTGCCTCCAATAGACCGCGAATTTCTCCTTGCCCGCGTCACGTCTCGGGAAAAACCACCGGTTGGCGTGGTGGCGTGGGGCGCCAACGGTCTCCACGTAAGAGAGCTCTTTGAGGCGCACCGCGAACGCTTCGCGTCCCGGAAGACCTGCGAGGATGGCTCGCGCGGTCGCATTTTGGCGGCCCGACCATGCCTTGACTTCCTGGTTGTCGTCTTCGAGCCACCGGTAGGGATCGGGTACGGCGATTCCGTGCAGCGTGTCGGTCGTGGCGTCCCGGCGCGTCGGCGGGTAGTTCATGGCTGCGTTGGGGGCGGACGCGGAGTCAACGGGCATGGGAATCGATGTTGGAGAGGGGGGAGCGGCTGGGCGGAGCGGTTGGGCGGAGGTCTCTGTTCGGCCCGCGCACGCAGCGCCACCGAGCGAGAGTGCGAACCACGAGAATGCTGCCGATGGCTTCACGGGTCCCGCGACAATAGCCTGCACGAAGCGCTGCGGCTCGCCTAGGCGCGAGCTTAAGGCCGCCAAGTTGTAGACTGCGTACGCGTTGCACGTCCGTCCGCCCAATCTAAAGCTCGGCCGCGAACCACTGGACCTCGGCGGTACGCCGCGCATGCGGCCCACGACACGCTTGCGGATCTTGCTTCGCGAGCACGGACGAAAGCTTTGGTGGATTCATTCGGGGTACGCACTCGCTCTCGGGGCCGGGGTCGTCGCGTTCGCGAGGAAAGGCTTCGAGCATGCGCGCTGGTTGGCCATCTCGCTGGGCGTCGCGTGGTTGCTCGTGGTGGTGCTCTTTCGGGTGTTTCGTTCCGACGATCCGCCGAGCGCCTTCGACGATGCGGGGCCCAGAACGCGCGTCCGCTTCTACGTAATGACCTACGCCCTGAAGAATCTTTATCAAGGGATGCTGTTTTTCTTACTCCCCTTCTATTGGCAGTCGACGACGTTCGATGCGGCAAACGCCTGGTTCGTGCTGGTCCTCGCGGCGTGTGCGGTGATTTCGACGCTCGATATCGTCTTCGATCGCGTGCTCATGCGACGGCGATGGCTCGCGTCTCTGTTTCACGGTATCACCCTTTTCGGCTGCTTGAATCTTGTCACGCCTGCGCTGTTTCCGGACACGCGGACGCTCTGGTCGTTGCTCGCGGCCGCGGCAATTTCAGTCGTCAGTTTTTGGACGATCCACGTCACGAAGCGACAACTCCAAAGCAAGATCTACATCCCCATTTTCGCCATGAGTCTCGCAGCCGGCATTGGCGTGGCCTACGCAGCCCGGGCGGCAATTCCGCCGATCCCGATGTATGTATCCACGGCGGGGGTCGGTCCCAAACAGCTCACGGACGGACGACTGGCCATGGCCGTCAAGACGTTGCACCCGTCCGTCATCCAGGAGCTCATTGCCGTGACGGACGTGGTCGTTCCCGGGGGCAAGGGTGACCAACTTCGGCACGTATGGCGCCATCAAGGACGGGAGGTGCACAGACAAAGCGAGCAGACATCGCGAATCGCCGGGCCCAAGGGCGTGGTGCGCTTGCGCTCGTCGCTCAGCGCAAACGACTTGCCGACCGAACTCGTCGGTCGATGGTCAGTGGACGTTGAGACCGAAGACGGGCAGCTTGTCGGTCGTACGGAGTTTGATGTCGTCGAGTAAACGGTCGATACTTGGGCACGAATTGTGCCACGTGTGGGCTCAAACATTGCTTGGGCGGACCTCTGGGCGTTCGAGCTTACCCAAAGACCCGGAGCCCGATCCAACGGGAGGTGATGATGGAGAGTCTCGTGACGTACCTCGTCGCAGCCATGGTCGCGTGGGTGCCGCCGCATGCTCAGGCGCCGATGGAATCGCGGGAACAAGTGACGGCTCGATACGAAAATATAGCGCGCGATCTGGCGTCGGTGATTCTCGACGAAGCCGAGGTACCCCTCTTCGCCGGACACGATGCACGCGCCCAGACGGCGCTCCTCATGCTGTCGGTCGCCTCGTACGAGAGCTCCTTTCGCAAGTCCGTGGACGACGGTCTTGGCCGTGGGGACGGAGGCAGCTCCTATTGCTTGATGCAAATTCGCGTCGGCCAGGGCGTGACTCGCGAAGGGTGGACGGGGCCGCAGCTCATCGACGATCGAAAGCGATGCTTTCGAGCCGCCCTCCACATGCTGCACAGCTCCTTTGCGGTCTGTCACTCATTCCCACTCGACGATCGCCTGAGCGCCTACGCAACCGGGCACTGCTTCGGTGGTGCGTCGATTTCACGCTCTCGCGTCACCCGGGCGCGCGCCTGGTGGAGCACCCACGCTCGCCCTCAACCAGGACCGGACGCCAGCTGAACATCGGACGGGCGCATGGCCGCCTCGGTCGGCAAGGTGCCACGGCTACGATCGGGCAGACGATAGAACGTGACGACGTCCTTGGTTATGGATGACACCAACGAGAGCGTGATGTCCGAGGCATTCACTCCCCAAGAGCATCCGCCCGTCCTCGGCACACCTGCCAGGGCAACATCCGCGCGCCCGGTGGTTCGAGGGATCCACAAGGGGGCGTCGGTCGGCGCGTGGCGCTTCGTGCGAGCTTACACGACGACCTTCGTCGTCATCGCGAGCTACGTCGGGCTGGCGGTGCGCGCGCGTGTCTTCGGTCGAATCTGGCGGGACACGCACATCGGCGCCGTCCACACACGAAATGCCCGGCGCGTGTATCGGGCCATCGTCGATTTGCAGGGCCTGTTCATCAAAGTCGGTCAATTGCTGTCGATCATGGCGAATTTCCTACCCGACGAGTTCCGCGTCGAGCTGGAGGCGTTGCAGGACCAGGTCCCTCCACGGCCGTACGCCGAGATTGCGGAGCGTCTCGAGCGCGAACTCGGTCCACGAATGGCCATGATATCGTCGCTCGAGCGCGAGCCGATCGCGAGCGCTTCGCTTGGGCAGGTGCACGGGGCCTATCTCGTCGACGGTCGTCGCGTTTGCTTCAAGGTGCAGCATCGAGAAATCGATCGGATCGTTGTGCTCGACCTGGCCACGATTCGGCACATCATGCGGATCGTTCGATGGTTTGCACCCGTCCAAGGGCTCGACGCCTATTATCATCAGATCAAGGAGCTCGTGTCGCAGGAGCTCGATTTCGAGCTCGAGGCCGACAACATCGAGCGGATCGCCAAAAACTTTGCGACGGACGACCGCGTCGTTTTCCCAGAGCCGCTGCGCGAACTGTGCACCCGCCGCGTGTTGACCACGACCTTCGTCGAAGGCGTCAAGGTGAGCGACGTAACTGCGCTCGACGGTTTGGGCGTCGACAAGCGGGAGGTCGCACGGCGCCTCGTTCGCTTGTACTGCCAAATGATTTTCGTCGATGGCGTCTACCACGCCGACCCCCATCCGGGGAATTTGCTGGTGCAAAAGGACGGCAAGATCGTCCTACTCGATTTTGGGGCCGTCGCTGAACTCAGCCCGCGCATGAGGGAGGGAATCACGGAATTCCTCGAAGGGGTTCTTCGACGAGACACGGATCGGCTCGTCAAGTCGATGCGCAAGATGGGGTTCATTTCTCGCGCCACCGATGACACACTGAGCGAGAGGATCATTGAGTACTTCCACCGGCGGTTTCAGGAGGAGGTGCGTCTCGACAGCTTCAACTTGAAAGATCTGCGCATCGACCCGCAGAGGGGATTGGAGAATCTTCTCGATCTGCGGCGTATGAATATCGGGCTGCGCGAACTGTCGGGTGCATTTCATATCCCGAAGGACTGGGTGCTTCTCGAACGCACTCTTTTGCTCGTCTACGGGTGCTGCTCCCTTCTGGACCCCGAGCTCAATCCGGTGGCGATCATTCAGCCGTACTTGCATCAGTATGTGCTCGGAAGCCGTGATTTCGCACAGATCGCCATGGAGTCCATTCGCGACGTCGCGATGGGTGCCATGACGCTCCCAGAAGACGTCCGTCGGTTCTTGACCAAGGCGAGCCGTGGCGAGCTCGAAGTCCGGGTGCGCGGATTGCGAGACGGAACGACGGCCCTGTACGCCGCCGCTCGCCAGATGATTTACACAGCAATCGCGCTGTTCGCAGGGTATGAGGGACTCGACTCTTGGCGGCACCGTGAACTCTTGCTGGCTCGCTGGCTCTTTGGTGTTTCGGTCCTGAGCACGGTCCTCTTGGTCGGGTCCAGCATTCTGTCGCGGCCCCGGGGTCGCTGAGCTTTCGGATAATCTTGTATTTCCATGCCCCATCACATCCTGGCGATCGATCAAGGGACCACGGGCTCGACGGCGCTCGTTGTCGAAGTGGTCGGCGGTTCCGCAAGCCGAACGCTCGGCCGATCGACCGCTGAGTTTCGGCAGCACTTTCCCCGACCCGGGTGGGTTTCGCACGACGCGAGGGAAATTTGGACGAGCGTGGAAGATTGCGTTCGCGATGCGCTGAGGGCGGCCGGAGTCTCCGGAAGCGACGTCGCGGCGATCGGCATTGCGAACCAGCGCGAGACGACGCTCGTTTGGGATCGTGAAACGCGCAAGCCCATCGATCTCGCGATCGTCTGGCAGTGCCGGCGCACATCGGATGTTTGCGAGGCCTTGAAGGGAAACCCTCGGACGGTGGCGCGCGTGCGAGAGAGGACAGGGCTCGTGATCGATGCGTACTTCAGTGCAACGAAGATCGCGTGGCTGCTCGACCACGTCGAAGGCGCGCGGGAGCGCGCCGGCCGCGGCGAATTGGCTTTCGGTACGGTCGACACCTTCCTCGTAAGTCAGTTGACGAGTGGTGCGGCTCACGTCACGGACGTGACCAATGCATCGCGCACGCTGCTCATGAATCTCGCGCGGGGCGAGTGGGACTCCGAACTGTGCGGGCTTTTTCGAGTTCCCGAGACGGTGCTTCCCACCATCGTCGGGAGCGCCGAAGTCGTCGGACGCACGACCGGTGTCGGCTTCTTGCCCGATGGGGTGCCGATCGCGGGAATCGCGGGCGATCAGCAAGCGGCGTTGTTCGGACAGGGTTGCTTTCGCGAGGGCGACGCGAAGTGCACCTACGGCACCGGTGCCTTCGTCCTGATGAACATCGGCGACCGTCCAATCTGGAGCGATCACGGCCTCGTGACGACCGTCGCGTGGCGGATTAACGGCGCCACGACGTATGCGCTAGAGGGCAGCGCATTCACTGCCGGCGCCGCGGTTCAGTGGCTCCGCGATGGGCTCGGCATCATCCAAGCCGCGAAGGACGTCGAGGTCCTCGCGAGGCGAGTCTCCAGTAGCGAGGGCGTCGTCTTCGTCCCCGCGCTTGCGGGCTTAGGCGCACCGCATTGGGATCCGGATGCGCGAGGCACGATTACCGGCCTCACGCGCGGCACGACCGCGGCGCATCTGGCCCGCGCCACACTCGAAGGGATTGCCTTCGAAGTGGGCGATCTCTTGGATGCCATGGTCAAGGACGCGAAGCGCCCGCTGGCTCGGCTGCGCGTCGATGGGGGAGCTGCGGCCAACGACACCCTCATGCAGTTTCAGGCCGATGTCGCCGACGTGGTGGTCGAGCGCCCGGCAGACGTCGAGTCCACGGGGCGTGGTGCCGCCATGCTGGCCGGCATCGGTTCGGCTCTTTGCCTTGGGTTCGACGACGCTGCGCGTCTCGTGCGGTTCGAGTCCAGGTTCGAGCCAAAATTGGCGCAAGCCGAGCGAGCGGCCCACTGGGATCGCTGGACGGATGCCGTGCGCCGCGCGCGCTCGGTGCGCCCGCGTTCGCTTTGAATGCGGGGTGCGGCCGCGCTGACGTTTGACCAGCGGCGCCAGTCCTTTCGCAGGCCTCGAAGGACTGCGGGTCGGAGGCCCCCCCTTTCGCGCCGGGCGTGCGCGTGCGATTCTGGGAAAGAGCGCACGCATGCGATCAACGAAAGTGCGTCTCAGGTTCTTCTGCCGGCCGTTACGCGCCCGAGCCCGGCGCGCCTGGACGTTCCAGCACGCTGGATCTCGGACAGCCGGTCGCTCGAGGCCGGTCATTTTGCCGGAGAAAGGAAAGCCATGTCGAGCAGCAATGCGGGGGATCGCTCGGGGGCGGGCACCGAGCCTGCGCCCTTGCGCGACGTGCCCGTGGACTGGGAGGCGCTCGAGGACGCCTTCGAAAACAACGCGCCCGAGGTGCACAGTTATTTGCATCTGACCACGGGCGAAGTCTTGCGCGTGGTCGACGGCGTCGCCGACCCGCAAATGCACGTGCGCATCGCGTCGGACGGCACGTATTTGCGCGTCGAGCCCGTCAGTTCGCGCGAGCAATATCGCTGGATGGAGCGCTTCATTCCCACGGTGGAAGACACCGAGCTTCGGAGCAAGCTCTCGCAGGCTATCGACGGCAAGGGTGCGTTCCGTCGCTTCAAGGACGTGCTGATGAACTACGCTACGGACCGCGAGCGGTGGTTTGCGTTTCGCAGCGAGCGCCTGCGGACCTTCATGGAGGCGTGGTTGAATGCTCACGCCATCCAATCGGTCGCGAGACAAGCGTGGTCCGATCCCGCGCCGGCGCTGGCACCCGAATCGGCTCCGGAGTCGACCGAGGAGTCCGCACCGAAATCGCAGAGCGGCCGCAGGCTCCGCAACGCCGAGACGTTGCGACAGAGCTTGAAGGAGCTTGGGGACACGCTCGGACCCAGGGATCTCGAGATCGTCGTCGGTTTCGCCGAGTTTCTGAAAACTCGGCGGGCTGCGCGCAGCTTCGCCCATCATGCCGATCACATGATTCAAGAACGAGGAGCGACGGCACCCTCGACGACGGAGGATTCCCTGAAGAAGCGCGACGAATCGTCGTGAATTCACGCGGCGGCTCCGCAAAGGTCCTTGCGACATTGGGCGCGATGGTGTTGCCGGGGGCAGCGCTCGCAGACGACGCGCCGACGCACGCCGTCGTCGACCGCGCAGTGGTTCGGTTCATCACGGCTGAGACCGGCGGGGCCGAGCGGCCGCGCTTCGTCTTCGAACGAACGCTCGCGCTCGAGGCGCGGCTCGAGTTGATGGCGGAGCGGCCGGAGGGCTTGGGCGAAGGATACGACGAGCGGCACGTCAGAGCCGCGCTTGACAACGACATCGGCGAGGAGGTGCTCACGGCTCTCGCCCAGAAGCTCATCTCGGGCTCGCCCGCCGCGCGGCGGCCGACGGAGCGGGATTTGTCACGTCTTGAAGAAGAGCTTACTCTCGCGCTCTACGAGCGGCTGGGAGGGCAAGGTCGCGTCGGGGCGGCGGCGGCCGCTGAGCAGCTCGACGCATCCGAGGTGAAGGCTCTGTGGCGTCGTCGGGCGCTTGCGGCGTTCTACGTGGATCGCGCCGTTACACAAGTCCTCGAACCGAGCGAGGAGCAGCTGAGAGAGGTGTTCCGTACCTCGGCGCATCCGTATCGCGGCAAACCGTTCGAGGAGGTACGGACCCCCCTACGGCGGTGGTTCATCGCGGAGCGCTTGCGCGCCGCGGAGAGTGCCTTCATGCAAGGGGCACGGGCGCGCCTTCGCATCGTACTCACCCGGTGACGAAACGAGCCACCTCGTCGGCTACGGTCTCGATCACTTCGTCGGGCCTCCGCCCGCGCCCCTTGGGCAGCGCGAGGGAGTGATCGGCGCCCTCGACCACGAACAGACGCGAACCCGGGTAGAGGGATTCGACGATCGGGCGAAGTTCGTCCGGGCGTCCGAACCGATCGCCGGAGCCCTGGACGAACAGCATAGGCGCGCGCACCCGCGTGAGATGAGCGGCGCGCAGCTGCTCGGGTTTGCCCGGCGGATGAAGTGGATATCCGAGGAGAACGAGGCCGGCCAGTTGCTGGGCCCCGACGTCGTCGTCGGCGGCTACGTGCGTCGCGATGCGCCCTCCCATCGACTTGCCGCCGATGAAGAGCGGAACGGCTGGAGACGACCATCGAACCCGCAGGGCGGCAAGCGCCGCGCGCCAGGTCGTTTCGAGAACGTGGGTCGGGTCCGGTGCGCGCCTTCCTGCGGAAGCATAGAGAAAATCGAACGTGAAGACGTGGATCTTACGTCTTGCTAGCGCGCAAGCGATGCCCACCATGAAAGGGTGGCTCTGCCGCCCGCCCGCCCCATGACCGAGTACGACGCGCGCGCAGGGCTGACCCATCCCATAGAAAAGGCCCGATCCGGTGCGGCCATCGACATCGAATGTGAAGCCCGTCGAGCTCACGACGAATTCGAGGTAACACGCCATGATTCATGCTGGATAGCCGAAAGGTCGTTCTCGTGGCGCTCGCAGGAAACGTCGCCATCGCCGCCTGCAAGTTTGCCGCCGCCGCCGCGTCGCACTCGACGGCTACCCTAGCCGAGGCCGTACACTCGCTCGCGGACACGGGCAATCAGGCTTTGCTGTTGGTCGGCATGAGCCTGGCGGCACGTCCGCCCGACGATCGGTTCCCCTTCGGACGCGCAAGTGAGCTTTACTTCTGGCCCTTCGTCGTGGCGCTGCTTCTGTTCAGCGTGGGCGGGGCATTCGCCGTTTTCGAAGGGATCGAACGAGTGGCCCATCCGGTCCGCGCCGAGGGTCGCGGCGTGAGCTGCGCAGTGCTGGGGCTTTCGCTGGTCATCGAAGGGACGAGCCTTCGTGCCGCCCTGGTGGAGTTTGGAAAGGTGACCGGCGGTCGTCCCTTGCTGCGTGCCCTGCTCGATGCACGGGATCCGACGATCCCGCTCGTGCTTGCCGAGGACGCGGCCGCGATTGTCGGGCTGGTCTTGGCGCTCGCCGCCCTCGGCGCGAGCGCGCTGACGGGGCAACCGTTCTGGGACCCGATTGGGAGTGTCTTGATCGGTCTGCTCCTCTGCGCCGTTGCACTGGTGCTTGCGAAGGTCACGCACGGACTCCTCATTGGCGAAAGCGCAACGTCCGAAGATCGGATGCGAGTCGTCGAGCTGGCATCCGGCGTGGATGGGGTCGAACGGGTCACGCAGCTTCTGACGATGCATCTCGGACCCGACGTCATCCTGCTGGCGCTCAAGGTCGCGTTTCGTTCGACGCTTACCGTCGAAGAGGTGGAGCTTGCGACGAACGGCCTCGAGGCACGCATCCGCGCCGCAATGCCGCGGATGCGAAAGATCTTCATCGAAGCCGATTCGCGCGGCGATCTGCGAGGCGTAGGCCAAAAGGACTAGGCCCGCTTTAGGGCCGCTGGGGGGCCCACACGGAATCCACCCGCCGCGAGACTGCCTCGGGCTTGCGACGGGTGACTACCGTCTGGGCTCCGTAATGGGCGGAGGCCCTGTCGATGTCTCCGACCGCCCTTTCAGGTGAGCCATACGACCGTCACAGCCTCGCCCCCGTGGTGTCGGTCGCCCAATCGAAAGCGACGGACGCACGTCGAGCGTGACAGCTCCGTTCGAAGGGCGTCTCGGAGTCCGTCTGCTCCGCGTCCGTGAAGAAGAAAAACGACCAATCGTCCTTCGTTGACTTCGCGGTCGAGAAAACTCGCCGCCACGGCGACTCCGTCGTCGACGCGGAATCCGCGCAGGTCACAGGTATTGTCTCGCCCCCGGATCGGCGTCTCTTCGCTGAAGTTCGCCGATCGGGTCGGCCTCGAAGTTTCGCGCGATTTCGTCGGCGATGGCGTCGAGTGTCGGGTCGGTGGAACATGCGTCGAAGAGGGCCGGGAGGGCCGCCCGCTGCCAGGTGAGAAAGCGTCGCAGGATCCGGGCCGATTCGAGCATGCGGCCGAGTGCGAGCAACTCGACCGGGGACAGCGTGCCGCCGATTCGTACTCGTTCCACGGCCTCGCGGACGCTCGGCCCGTCGCCGACCGGTAGCGGATGGCCCTCGTTCAGCATCCGCGTTGCTTCCGAAGCCTGGGCGAGCCATGTGCGCGCCAGTTCCCGTGTGTCGGCGAACGGAAGTGCGAGGGCCACTTCGCGCCCTAGTGACCCGCGCAACGATCGGCGAGTGCACCGAGGACACGATCCCATTCGAGGTCTGCGCGTGTTTTGGCGGGGCAGGGATCGGGGCGCAAGCGGAAGGTGCGAGGATACTTGCACGCGCCGGGTGTGCGCGGGGATGATTGGGCCAATGAACCTCGGCTCTGAGACAGTCGCGATGTCCGCTCGCCGAGCAGCGGCGTCACGCGTAGCCAGGGGACTGCTCGACAGGGGTCAACCGGGCGAAGCCGTTTCAATCCTCGCCGCATCGGCCGCGTGCGGGCCCAATGATCAGGAAGGGCAGAAGCTGCTTGCCGAGGCGCTTCGGATCGATCCCGCATCTCGGCTCGCGCAGCTCGCGTTCGAACGCATGGAGGGCATCGCGGGCGACCAGAGCATCCTCGACCAGGCGATTGCGCGTTGGTCGGTCGAAGAGGTCGGGCGTCTGGATCGCGAGCTAGCACGCCCGTCGTTCGTCCGGGCGCAGCTCGGATTCAACAACAACGTCAAATACAAGGATCGCACCTTCCATATTCAGACCGAGGACAGCGGTCTCGAGAAACCGCACATCATCACGCACCTTTTTGCCGACGGCGGCCACGTCATCCGAAGCCACAAACGGTCGTACGCCGAGCACGTCCGCCGCGAGGATGTGGCCCTTTACGTCCGCCAGCTCATGAAGGCGCAGCAGTTCGAGATGGCCATCGCGCTGCGTGAAGGCAGGTTCGACGAGATTATCGACGGACGTGCAGTCGGCGGCGTGCATCTTTTGGACTACCCGCCCAAGGTCGACGTTCAGAAACTTGCCACGCAAAAGAAGTCACGTGTCGACGCCGCCGGCGAGATCGCCGTTGCAATTGCGCCGGAGGCCGTGGCCCCGCCGCTCTCGTCGGCCGTTCAGCGGGCGCACTTCCGAGTCACCGTCGTGCGCCGAGTGGGTGGAGGCCCGCCCGCGTACGAGCCATTGGGCGCCGAAGCGATTGTGGGTTCGACGGGCGCAATCGCGCTTCCCGGCGAACGGTTCTGCCATCCGCGTGAAGCCGCGATACGGTTCCGCGACGAGCGACTATGGCTCCAGGATTTCGAGGCCGGAAACGGTGTCTTCTTGCGAATCCGCGCGCCGGTAGAGCTCGGTCCCGGCGATGAGTTCATTGTTGGCGATCAGCTCTTGCGGATCGAGCGCAATCCTCCTCCAGCAGATAGTCCTGATCCCGGCCCGACGTACTTCTATTCCTCGCCCAAGTGGCTTTCGTCGTTCCGCGTCGTCCAGATCTTCGAAGGAGGTGCCCTCGGCGCATGCGTGCTGGCACGGGGGACCACCTTGCAAATCGGATCGTCGTATGGCGACTTCGTGTTTCCGAGCGATCCACTGGTCAGCGACGAGCACTGCTTCATCGAAGAACAGGCCGGTTCGATTCTCCTTACAGACCTGGGCTCACGGACGGGTGTCTTTGTCCGTATCAAGGGCGAGCAGGAGATCATCCACGGCGACGAGTTTTTGGTCGGACGGACGCGACTTGTCGTGGAGCTCACGTCGCGCTGAGCTTCTCGCCCGAGGTCGTCAGACTGCCGCGTGTCCGCGTTTCATGTGCACCGCGAGAGTATGATGGCCGCACTGCGGGCACGGCGGTGGCCGGTGACCTCCGAGGTGCTCCTCCTCGAGTTGCCGTTGCTCGTAGGCGCGTTGAATCTCCTCGAGAGCCGGAGGCAGGGGCGCCGGCCGCACGCGCATGGCCGCGGCCTCGGCCCACGCGCCACGCCAAGTGCAGACCGTGCAGCGAAGAGTCTTATCCATGGGCCGCATTCTTACGGCTGCGCCCGTGCGGAGCAAGCGTTTTGGGCCCGTGCGGCGATGCGCGCCGTCTCCAGCCGAGAACGTGAACCCGAATGGAATTCGTTTTGGACCCGTGCGCCGACGCGCGCCGTCTCTAGCCGAGAACGTGAACCCGAATGGAATTGGTGCTCCCGCTGACGCCCACGGGTGCCCCGAACACGATGACCACCCTCTCGCCGGGCGACCCATAGCCAGCCGCTAGCAAGTCTCCGGTGCACCAGTCCACGAGCTGATCCGTGTCGTGCATCGCGGGTATCTCGCGAGGAACGACGCCCCAATAAAGCGCCATCCGCCGCCGTGTCTTGGCGTTGGCAGAATAGGCAATGATCGGCACATCCGGCCGCGCCAGGCTCACCGTCATCGCGCTGAAGCCGCTCTCGGTGAAGGCGACGAGGTACTTGGCGCCGATTTCGCGGGCCGTGTTGCAAGCGCCGCGGGCAACGGCCTCGGCGACGCTGGTCGCTCGGGAGAGATACGGAGCATGCTCGAAGAAAGGGCTGCCCTCCGCCTCGAGCGCGATTCGGCTCATCATCGAGCACGCCAGCGTCGGGTGGTCACCCGTCGCGGTCTCTCCCGAGAGCATGAGACAGTCGGTCCCCGAGTACACAGCGGTCGCGACGTCGCTCGCTTCGGCACGCGTCGGCCGAGTGGACTTCGTCATCGATTGCAGCATCTCCGTCGCGACGATGACCGGCCGGCGAACACGCCGCGCAACGGCAAGGATTTGTCGCTGGATCACCGGAACCCGCTCGGGTGGAAACTCGACGCCTAAATCGCCCCGGGCGACCATGACGCCATCGCTTGCGGCGACCACGCTCTCCAGGTTCTCCACCGCGTCCGGCGTCTCGACCTTGGCCACCACCGGCGTCGGCGCGCCCCAGGCCTGACAGATGTCGCGGATCTGCTGAATATCCGCGGCGCGCCGCACGAAGCTCATCGCGATGTAATCGATGCCGCTCGACAAGCCGAACACGAGGTCTTCCTTGTCTTTTTCCGTCAGTGCAGAAACGCGCATCGTCTTGCTGGGCAAGTGGACACCGACGTGGTCGCGCATGCCCCCACCCTGGTCGACGCGCGCTCTCACTCGCTGCGACTCGACGCCGACGACCGTGAGAACGAGCCGCCCATCGTCGAACAGGATCCGGTCGCCCAAGCGCACGTCGGCCGAGAGGCCCTCATATTGAATGGGCACGACGCGCTCGTCGCTGGATGCGTCCCCCTCGAAGAGAGTCACGTCCGCGCCGGACGGCAAATCGAACTTCCGTGGGAACGACCCGGTGCGGATCTTCGGTCCGCAAAGATCCTGCAGGACCGCGACCGCCTTGTGTTCCAAATCCGATGCTTTGCGCAACCGGGACAGCCGTGCACCGTGCTCCTCGTGCGTGCCGTGCGAAAAATTGAAGCGCGCCACATCCATCCCGGCCGCGATGAGCCCGCGCAAGCCATCCAGGGAGTCACAGGCCGGTCCGAGCGTGCAAACGAGTTTGGCGCGACGCAGTGACGACATTTGGTTCAAAGGGTGGTTTAACCGAGTTACGGATGGGAGTTTGCGCGACTTTGCGCTCCCCCCTTGATCCGGCGCGAGCCCGGACGGTACTACAGCCTGGCCTCGCATTCGAGTGATTCGCCATGTCCCTCACCCGTGACGCGTCAGGTCTTCTTCGTCTCGGCGGCATCGACCTGGCGGATCTGGCGATGCGGGCCGGCACCCCGGCGTACGTTTACGATCTCGATGCAATCGCCGCCGAGGCTCGCGCCCTGCAACTTGCGTTCGATGACGCATCGCATCTCGTAGCCTATGCCGTTAAAGCGAACACGGCGGGTCCGGTGCTTCGGGCCGTTGCCGGCCAGGGATGCGGCGCGGACGTGGTGAGCGGAGCGGAGCTTCTCGTCGCCACGTCGTGCGGTGTAGCGCCGGAGGAAGTCGTGTTCAGTGGCGTTGCAAAGACGGACGAGGAGATCGATCGGGCCATCGCGTGCGGTGCGCGCGGAATCGCCGCGCTGCAGCTCGAAAGTGTCGAGGAAATCACCCGTGTCCGGGCGCGAGCGAGCGCCGCGGGCCGGCGGGCGCGGGTGAGCATCCGTGTGAATCCGAGCGTCAATCTCGAGGGGGTAACACACGCCAGCATTGCGACGGGGCATGACGCAGCGAAGTTCGGCGTCGCGCTCGACGACGTGGGGCGTGCCGTCGAACTCATCGGCGCGGCCGGCAACCTGGATCTGGTCGGCATGGCGGCGCACGCGGGCTCGCAGTTCACGAGCGTATCGCCGTACGTCGAGGCGTGCCGCGTCCTCTTCGGAGTCACCCGTGCCCTGCGCTCGGACGGTCGTGCAGCGTCGCTCGCGTTCGTCGATTCGGGCGGAGGCTTCGGTATCGATTACACCGCGGCGCCGACCGTCCGCCGATTTGGCACCGCCACGGCCCCCTCCGTCCTGCCTCAGCCGGCGGACTTCGTACGCGCCGCCCGCCGGGAGCAAAGGCTCGTCGGCCTGGACGATCTCGCGCTCTACGTGGAACCGGGTCGGTCGCTCGTTGGAACCCATGGAATCCTGCTCGCCCGTGTCATTCAGGTGAAGGTCGCGAGTGGAGCTCGATGGTTGATGATCGACGCCGGGATGAACGATCTCATTCGCCCGGCGCTCTATCAGGCTCGCCACCGCGTCGTGCCCGTGGACCGGGAGGTGGACGAGGCGACGGCATTGCCTTGGCGGGTCGTCGGTCCGGTCTGCGAGAGCAGCGACGATTTCGGACAGCATTCCTTTCCGGCCAATCCTCCCCCTTTTGTCGCCATCCTGGACGCGGGCGCCTACGGTTACACGATGGCAAGCTCCTACAACGGTCGACAGCTTCCCATCGAAATTTTCGTCGCAAGCGGGCGGGTCGTCGCCCAAACCAGCCGCCGCTCGATCGAGTCGTGGGCTGCGGAGCGCGCCAGCTACTTGTCCGCCTTTTGAGACCCGCGTCCCGGCGTCATTCGCGGAGGAGGCACCGACTTTGGGAGACCCGACGGGGAACTGGTGCGCGCCCGCACCACCTGACCGTCGGCCATAATCTCGACTCCGATCGTCCGGCATCGTCGTGCGAGGCGGTCCAGATCCACCCCCGCCAGCACCAGCAGACCGCCGGGAGGCGAAGGATCGGCAAAAAGCTCTTGAGTCGGCCGGCGCGTTCGGAGCATTTCGCGGACGTTCGGGTCCTCGACCCAGAGAAAGCCGTTCGCCGGTGCCCATGTGGCGCGGCCGACCACGACGCTTGCCTGCGCGAGCGTCCGCGAGAGCGACTCGGGCAACGGCGCGAGCGCTTCGATTCGGGAGCGGAGCACGTCCGCTTCGAGACCCGCGGAAAGGGCGCGTGCCAACGTCTGCGGCGCAATCATGAGATCGAGCGTTTCGGCCGCGCGGCCGACCTCGACGAGCGGCGCGATGGCCAGAATGGCTCCGACTCGAGCTTGCGGACCCAGACGCAATACGTGCGTGTCGAGGAATTTGGACGGCGCTCCGTCGCTCGCGGGCACCTTGTCGGCGACCAGGGCGCGGCCCCGCGCGGTCAGGCGCAGCGCCATGGGGCTGCCGCGGGTATCGAGCTCGCCGTCTTGCGCGAGATCTTCGTCCTCGCCGAGGTCGAGGATTCCGAGCGCCGGAAGGCTTTCGTGCACGATGCGGCGTGCGACTTCCATCGGGTCGACCGGATCCGCGCCGACGCGCTCGGCCCATCGGCGCAGCAGCCGGGACAGCCCGGGCACCCGGTGGTCGCTCTTGAGCCAACGTGCGAGCGACGACCACGGAACCCATCGGCCCTCGCCAAGCTCGCGCAGTGCCTCGAGGACCATCTCGCGCACGACGCCGGCTGGGCTCGTGTCGCGAGATTCCGCCGCCAGTCGCAGCATCTCCGGCTCGTTGCGCGCTTCGTCCCACGCGCCTCCCCGTCTCCACGCCACAAAGAGCTGCACCGTTAGATCTTGGAGTGTGAAAGTGCCTGGAGGCGAGGATGTGTTCGTAGCCGAAGCGTCCCAAAGTCCGATGGCGCGGGACAGGGCAACGATGAGGGCCACGTGCTCGGCGTCCCGGCCAAAACGCGCAGCGAGTTTCTGCACCAACGACTTCGGCGTGCCGACCCCGGCGCGCACCTCGAGAACCGTTCCGGAGGGGCTGCGCCCCTCGGGTGTACGCCCCGCCTCGCGAGAGGCCGTAGCCAGGCCCATGGCCAGCGGTGAAGGATCGAGCGAGAAGCGAGCTCGGCGAGGAGCGTGATCGCCCGAGGCAACGAACTGCTTCACGGCCTCGCGTCGCGCTTCGCGCTCGCTGTGATGGGCCGCGCCGATGATTGCGCTTACCTCGGTCGGTACGACGTGCCGATTCGGGTGAACCGGGATAAGAAGACCTCGCCGCTCCAGCGAAAAGCCCACTCCGCGCCGAGAGGGCGTCGCGCCCGTTGCCGTGCGAAGGCGCAAGGGCTCGCGCTCGAGCTCCAGGAGCTCTTCGGTGTCGACTTCGCCGCCCTCCGAATCGACCCCTTCGAGGACGCGGCGCTCGGTCCCGGATAGCTTACCGATTTCGTCGGACAGCTTGACCGAGTCGCCCAGGACCTCCCATGCGCTCTCCAGAGACAGCGCGATCGGTGGGGTCGCCGGTCGGCCGAGATAGTGCGACGCAATCGCCGTCGTCGTCTCGAAGGAGGCCTGGGATAGCAGCGCCCTCAGCCCGCGGGGATCCTCGCCTTCCCACGACTTGAGCTGCACCAGATACGCGGAAGGAAGAATGAGCTCGACGCTCGTTTCCGCCGAACGGGCAAACATGAGTCCGCGAGCGAGCAGAGGCTCGAGAGCCGGAGGCACGGACGTGACCCGGAGCGAGCCGTGCGCCTCGGCGACACGATGGATCAACTCCGTGCAGGCAGGGTTCAAACGGCTTGCGTCACGGAGCTCGGTCAACGACACGAGAGCGCGTGCGACTTGCGACGGGACGTCGATCCGCTTTGCCGGGTCGATTCGAATGGCGAGGCGGTCGATGAGCCCGTCGAGCTCACCTTGCGGCAACGCACGCAAGATGTCGGTCAACCGATGGTTGGCTTCGGGCGCGAGCGAGGTCGACACGGCGGGATCAACGAGCAGCGTAGCGGAGAACGGAACCTTGTGCCCTAAGCGTGGCGAGCCGCACTGCCAGCCACCAGCGACACGTCAACATCGAGCGACACGTCACCTCAGCGCGAGCGGCAAAGCCACGATCGTCGTGATCGCAGCGGCACCTGTGCAACGGTTGCCCGGCCGAGTAAGGTGAGCGCCTCGAGGGCATGGTCGCACGCCAGGGCCGCAGCTCACTCGGCGCTTTCGGCGCCATAGTGCCGAGGTCCGCTGGCTCTCGGCGCTCTTCGGCGTTGCGACTCGATTGGCCTGGCCGAGTCTGGGAGCCCGGCAAAGCCGATCACTCGGGCCGTGAGTCGGCGGCGACCGTCGAGAGTGCCGGCACCAAGCCATCTCCCGCCGTGGCTGCGTCGGAGCCGCCGCATGGTCGCCTCATCCTGGGCGACGCTCTCGATGTGGCCACCTCTCTTGCGCGCGACGGGTTCGGCGGCACCGTAGACATGGTTTATGTGGACCCGCCGTTCGCTTCCCAGGCTGCCTATGTGTACGAGGCACGGCTGGATGGGCCCGCTGACGGTC
The DNA here is from genome assembly GCA_049521295.1 of Polyangiaceae bacterium. Lineage (GTDB taxonomy): Bacteria > Myxococcota_A > Polyangia > Polyangiales > Polyangiaceae > Palsa-1150. The sequence goes on from JBEKOY010000008.1 coordinate 80,259, forward strand.
GAGTTCTCCGGGCCAAGGCGTACGACGATCGCTGGGAGGGCGGAGGAGTGGCCACCTACCTCGATATGCTTGCTCCACGCTTGGAGTCGCTGGTAGAGCTGCTGGCCCCAACCGGAACGATCTGGGTCCACGTCGACTACCGTGCATCGTACCTGGTTCGGCTCATCCTCGACGAGATGCTCGGTCGGGAGGCGTTCGTCAACGAAATCGTCTGGCGGCGCGCGCCGAACTTGGGCCGCCAGGCGGCCAGCTCTCAGTTCGGACGGACGCTCGACACGATCGTGGTGTATGGCCGCAGCGATCGCGCCGTCCTCGTGCCGCCGACTCGCCTCGAGCCCATCCAGACCAGCGCCATCCGCTGGGACGACGCCGGTCGTCCATTCGTCGCCGCGCCGCGCGGCGACTACACGGACGGTTCGATCGAGCGGCTCGACAGGGAAGGTCGCGTGCACCGGACGGCGAGCGGCAAGGTGTATATCAAATACTTTCTTCTACAAAATAGCGATGGCGAATGGTGTCGCGAACGCCGCATCGACGCGCTCTGGACGGACGTGCGACCGCTCCGCCACGCCGCTTCCGGAGAGCGAACAGGATTCCCGACGCAGAAACCTCGGGCATTGCTCGATCGGATCGTGTCGTGCGCGTCGCCCCCCGGCGGCTTCGTCGTCGATCTCTTCGCTGGCAGCGGTACGACGGGGGAGAGCGCATACGCGCTCGGACGTCGCTTCGTGCTGGGTGACGGCTCGCCGCTGGCGACGGCAACCGCGCGGGCTCGGCTGCTTCGCGCGGGCGCTTCGATCGAGATGCAAGATTGCGGGCGCACGTCGCCGGTGGCCGACGCGCCGCGTGTGGCGGTCGATCGTGTCGGTTCGTGCGTGCGTGTCCGCCTGGTTGCCCCGCTGGAGCCGCTGGCTTGGGCGGTCGGCAGCGTGGCCGACGCCCGAGCACCGCTCCGGACGGCGTGGCACTCGGAGCGAGTCCCAGGAACTCGCGCCCGCCGCGTGCTCGACGAGGCGCTCTTCGAACACCCTCTCGGCCCTCTCGCAGTCCGTGTCTGGAACGACGACGGCACGGTCGGCACGTGGGTTGAGGAGGTCGCGTGATCCTCCGCGATCCAGTTCACGGTCTCGTCGCATTCGAGGCCGACGAGGAGCGAATCGTGGAACGACTTCTCGATACGCCCGAAGTGCAGCGTCTGCGCCGGGTACGGCAGCTGGGGGTCACATCGCTCGCGTTCCCGGGCGCGGAGCACTCTCGGTTTGCGCATGCGCTTGGATCGGCCTTCGTCATGAAGCTGCTTTTGGCGCGACTGCGCGCGATCCACGGTGTGCTTCCGGAAGCTCAGCGAATCACCCGCGAGCGTGCGCAGCACGCGCTGGCCGCTGCGCTGCTCCACGACCTCGGGCACGGGCCCTTGTCGCACCTGTTCGAAGAGGCTATTCCCGGCACGCCGGCGCACGAAACGTGGACGGAGCGGATCGTGCTCGATTCGGGCACCGGTGTTCATCGGGTGCTTGCGGCCGCGGATCCAGGAATGCCCGCGCGTGTCGTCGACCTCGTTCACGGACGGCACGAACTCGCCTATCTCGCGAAAGCGGTGAGCGGCGAGCTGGATGTCGACCGGTGCGATTACCTTCTGCGCGACGCGCACGCGACGGGCGTCCGGTATGGCCTTTACGACCTCGACTGGCTCCTTCGAAGCCTCTGCTTCGGCCCCGTGTCCGCTTCCACGATTGCCGCGCCCGAGCTTGCCATCGATGGAGCCAAGGGCTTGCCGGCGATCGAAGCGTTCATCACAGCGCGGCTCTTCATGTTCCAACAGGTCTACCTGCACAAGGCGACGCGGGCAGCCGAGTGGATGATCCGCACGATTTTGGCGCGCGCCGTTGCGGTTTTGCGATGCGGGGCGCGACTCGACGCCGTGCCGGCGGCCGTCGTCGCGGCCGCACGTGAAGAGCCGATTCTTCTCGGCGACTACCTGGACCTCGACGATGACGTCCTCTGGGTTGCCATGCGCGCCTGGGAAACGGCTCCCGACGCACCGCTTGCCGACCTATCCAGGCGGATTCGGACCCGCTCGCTGTTCAAGACGCTTGAGCTCTTTGGCGAGCAGGCGACGATCGATGGCCGCGCGCGCGCTCTGGCCGTCGCCCGCGACGTTGCCCGCCATCGGGGATGCGATCCCGACGTTTACGTTGGAGTCGATGTCGCGAGCGACGAGCCGTTCGGAGCAAGGGACGCACCGCTCACGGTCGTCTACTCGAAGGGGCCAGCTCGCCCCCTCCATGAAGTATCGTTTTTACTGGGGCGGCTCGCGGGGCAGGTTCTTTCGCGCGTTCGTTTGGTGCTCGCGCCGGAGCTCCGTGAGCCGGTAACGCATGCCCTTGGGATTTGAACGCGCCGTCTTCGCGGCGGCGTCCGTGTCGTTCATGCTAAGCGCCCGCCCCGTGCTTGCCGACGGCGCAGTCGAGCCGCCCTACGGTCGCATTGACGGCGACATCAGCTTGGTCGTCGGTGCCGGGGCGATGGTGCTTCCGGGTGCACTGCGCGTCGAAGGCGAGGTCCGGATCCGATACCTCGACACGGCTGGCGTCTACGCCGCTTACGAAGACGGTCCCCTTGTCGCCTCAGATTCGGAGCCAAGGCGCGCTTTCAGCACCGGTCTCGAGCTCCGGCCTGTCTTTCTAGCTCGATGGTTGAACGGGCTCGAGACCGAGCGCGCTCGTTTCGACATGATGCTCGACTCCATCGGCCTGGATCTTGGAGCCATTTTTTTGCAGCCGCGGGGAGGGGGGTTCGCGTCGCGGTCCGGGTTTGTCGTCGGGCTCGGCGTCGAGATACCGATATTTGCGAATGCGTCAGGGCCTTGGATCGACCTGCATGGTGGAATGCGATGGGGCGAGGATGCCGTTATCCTCGGCGTCGTGCGGGGAGCTGTCGATCGCAGTGCTTTTCTGGCGATCACGCTGTCGTGGCATCAATTCGTGTCCACCCACCTCGTCGACGTTCGGGATGAGGCGCCGCAGTGATCGTGATCAAGGTACGCCGCGATCGCGGCCGCGCGGGCCCATCGCGCTTTCCACGAGGCCGGCCAACGCACAGTTGTTGGCCTGACGTTGCATGGCGTCGCGCGTCTCCGGGTCCGTGACGGGCCGCTCGCCTGTCGAAATGACGAGCGAGCTGCCCGAGCGTCGGAGGCGCAAAAGCTCCTTATTCGTTCGGAGGTCGAAGACCTCGACGCGCGCTGGATGCTGAAGGAGCTGAAGCGCTTCCTCGGTCATGAGCCCCGCCTCGGTCTGCTCGGCATCCACGACCTCTTCGTCCAACACCAAGAGGAAGAATTGAGCACGCGTCACGACATCGACGGCGACCGGAATCTCGTCGCGGATGGCGGTGTCGTACTGCTCTGAGAAGACGCGCATCCGCATGTCGCCGTCGGCGTCTTTTACGGCGCGAACCCACGCGTCACTCAGAATCTTCGTTGCGGCGTAGGCTCGCCCAAGGTTCCAAGGCTGCTCGGCGAACGCACCCCCGTCGAGCTCGCCCCGAAGCCCGGGATCGTTCGGCTCACGCAGCAGACAGCTCGCGAACGCGTCCTTCTTGGCGTCGGCAGCGACCCGACGAATGTCTGTGACGGTCATCGCATCGGCTACGCGCATCCGAAGATACAGCCCGGGCTGCGTCCGGAACGTACCGCCACGAGCCTCGGGCTCGACGAGGTCGCCGGCGTAGGCCCTCGCAGCCCCCAGGACGTCTTCTTCGAGGCGATCCCGCAGAGGAAACCACCGAACGCCGAGTGTCGCCTGGAGCGCGCGCTGCTTGGCGAGCAGAGCTTGCTTGTCGGAGTCGAGCTCGCGGCTGCTGACGATCGTGTGCATGAGCAGCCCGATGACGACCGCGCCCGCGGCCGTGAGACCAGCCCGCATCGTCCAGCGGGGACCGCGCCGCGACCGCTCTTCGCGTGCGCGAGAGATCGCCGGAAGGCCGCGAGGGCCCTTCTTGAGGTCCGCCATGTCGAGGTCCGCCAACGGAGCGCGATGCGCCCGGTACTCAAGGAGATCAGCGTGCCGTCTTCGGGAGGTTGTTCACCATGAAGCTTACGTTGGGGAAACCAGCGAACGCTGCCGTTTGAAAGACGCTCTTCACGATTACGGCTTTGATGTTCTGATCGATCTGAAGCATGACGACACCTGGAAAATCTTTATTCGGGTGAGTCTGCTTCCATAACTCGCGCTTGGCTTTGAGGACGTTGAAGAGCTCGTCGATTCGTTGCATCCGATCGGACTCCTCGATCGCGCGCGTATTTCCGGTCGGCGAACCGTCGACCAAGATTTCGCTTCCGACGACGGCCACCATCGGCGCGTCAATCATATCGAGCGTGTTTTCCGCCTTCGGCAGGTTGAGCCCCTTTGCGATGGGCGTCTCCCCGCTGGCGCTGAACGTCATGAGCAAGAACACGACTGTCACAACGAGAAAGTCGATCATGCTCGTCAGCGACAACGCGGCGTTCGTCGAACGATGTCCGACGCCACCGACTTTCCGCTCGACGAACTCGAGCCCCACGTGATGCATGAGGCGCCGGTTGGGCTGCTGGATGGCCATCTTGGAATCCTGGTGGAGCGACGCGAAGGGTTCGCCTGGGGTCAGTTCACCGCGAAGGTAATGTTGAACGCCGGCACTTTCTCGGTCTTTGGGCCGAGCTGCATGTCGCGGTGCGTTTGGTAAATCGCGTCGATGACGCCGATGATGTACTTGAATTCGGTCTTGTTATCGGTGTGCAGAATCGCTTGATCGACTTTACGGTCGGTCGGGTTCGAGTGCTGCCCCTTGGCCTTCCACTCGCTCTCGACCTTGTCCGCCAGGTCGGGAAAGCGCACGACCTGGACGGCCCCTTGATCTGTGACGACGTCTTTGCGTGGGACGTCGATTGAGTCGACCGTCGTGCTCCCCTGCTTCCAGATCAGGACGAACTTGTCCTCGGATCGCATCTCCACATGAAGTTGCTTTTCCGGCTCGACCTTCTCTTGTTCGACGTCGGGACGCGGCGGACCGGGCACCTGTGCATCGGCGTTGATGCGAGCCATGTGCGTCCATACCGCCGTGATGAGAAGGAACGAAATGGTCACCATGAGCAGGTCGATCATCGGAATCATGTTGATGTCCGAATCGACCTTCTTTCGCCCGCCGCCACCGCCACCGACGTCTACGCCACCCATGGTGTTCTCCGCTGCCCATCCCTCGCGGCGCGGAGCGACTCGTGCGAGCTCCGCGACGCGAATGAGCGTCTCGACCGTTGCAATGCGACCATCACCCGGACAAGCCGCCCAAGTTGACCTTCTGCCGATTCGTCACGACGAGGTTGAGCACTTGCACGCTCGCCTCGTTGATGTCGTCTTCAAGCGACTGGGTCTTGCCGTTGAGCACGGCAAAGCCGATGAGGCCCAGGATCGCCACGATGAGTCCGAAAGCCGTGCAGTTCATGGCTTCCGAGATGCCTTCCGCCAGAATTCGAGCTTTTTGACTCGGATCCACGCTCTCCCCCGAGACGGCCCCGAAGCTCACGATGAGGCCGGATACCGTTCCGAGCAATCCGCTGAGCATCGAGAGGTTCGCGAGAAGCGCGAGATACCCAGTGTTCTTGGCAATTCGCGGAACTTCGCGAAGCGCCGCTTCGTCCATGGCCGCTTGGACCTCCTCGTCCGGACGGTTCACTTTGACGAGCCCGGCCTGCACGATGCGCGCGAGCGGCGCATTCGCTGCCGAGCACATCTTGACGGCCTTTGCGATGTCGCCTGCGAGGATGCACTTCTGCATCGTCGCAAGGAACACATCCTTGTTGATGGACGCGCCGAAAAGGTAAAGCGCCCTTTCGACAATCACGCCCACGGTAATGATGGACCAGAAGAGGATGACGTACATCCCCCATCCGCCTTCCTTGAAATGCTTCCACACAGCAGCCATCGAACCGTCCTCCGTCAGGTATTTGTCGGCAGCGCTTAGAGCGCCTGATCACCCGGGCGGTCGCCCCGGTGCACCGAGTATCGTTGCGAGCGAGCAGTTGACCTCGAGCGGGTCTCTTAGTTCCCAGTATTCACGCTCGTGCCACCCGCACGAGAGCGTCGGGACGTTATCTGAATGAATCGGCGCCAAGCAAGCAGCTTGCGCCAGTACCTGGACGCCATCGCCCGAACGGGCGCCCGGTACAGCGCTCAGACGCATGAAGACCACGAGCCTGACAGGTGATGCGGAAGGACGTCAAGCGACTTGGAGCCGGATCGGGCCTTGTGGCGACGTGTATTCTCACAACCGCGCACAAGGCGACAGGTGCAACGAAGTTTTATGTCGCCGCGTCACTGGAATGGCCTCTCGCGAGCGGCTGGGCTGCGACCGGACCAACCGCCGCCGCTCCACGGATGTCGGCCGGGCGTCCAACGTGCGGCGAAGCCGCCGCGACAGGCGGCGATCGGCGCCTAGGGTGGGCCCCCTTCGTCCTCCCGGGGCGTCTCGTCGTTGACTCCTGCGATCTCGAGGCGCTATCGTCGCCGATGCAAGGCCCGCTCGCCCGTCTTCGGGAGCGGGGCGGGCGACGCAATGAGCGAGTACGTCTAGCCGATCACGGGGTGGGCAAGGGCTGTCCCCGAGTGACGCTGGCCGCGGGAGATGGAAGCAGATGTGGAGCGCGGCCAACCCGCGGTCCCCAAATTGGCGTGTTTTGAAGCGCGTGCCGTTATACTGGGCGCGTACGGTCGAATGAACCCGAGGCGCGCTGGAAGCGCCGGTCGAGCGCAGACTTAGAAAGGAGCGGCGGGGAATGTTGGTGGTCCTAGTTGCGGAGCAGGCGGCCCAGGCCGCGGGCGGGAGCGGGGGCCTCATGGGCGCCTTCAAGGAGCGTCCGACGTTCCTGGTTGCCAATCTCATCGTGAGCGCGGTCGTCATTGCGATGGTCATCGAGCGCGTGGCGTTTCAACTCTCGAAGTACAGCGTGAATTCGAAGGAGTTTTTCGCGCAGATCAAGAAGTTGGTTACGGCAGGCAATATCGATCGCGCCATCAAGCTCTGCGACGCCGGGGACTATCCGACGCTGCAGCTCGTGAAGGCGGGGCTGACGCATGCCAACAAAGGCCCAGACGAGATCGACGCGGCCATGAGCGAAAAGATGGGCGAGTTGCGACCCGCGGTGGAAAAGCGGATCGGCTCGCTCTGGTCGCTCGCCAATATCGCGACGCTCATCGGGCTTCTCGGAACGGTCACGGGGCTCATCACGACGTTCAACGCCGTGTCCGATCCGCGCTTGTCCGCCGCGCAGCGTCAGGCGCAGCTGTCGCTCGGCATCTCGGAGGCCATGTACAACACGGCGTTCGGTCTCGGAATCGCCGTGACGTGCATGATCGCGCACCTATTTCTCCACCAGCGGGCGAAGAACATTCAGCACGATCTGGACGCTACCCAAGAGCGCGTGTTTAACCTGCTCACCATCCAGACGCGTCCCGGCAGCTACTGATCGCGACGGGAACCCGCGATGCCGGACACCGAAAAGCTCAGCGCGGCGCAGCGGAGCAAAGTCCGCCGCCTATCCAGGCCGCAAGAGTTCGCACCCGACGAGGAGGGCGGCGAGCTCAACATCGTTCCCTTCCTCGACATCATTACCAACGTGCTGATGTTCGTCCTCGCGACGATTTCGGTCACCTTCACGACGATGATCGACTCCGAGCCACCGCGCGCCGGAGGTTCGAACGCGCGCCCTCCGACGAAGCCGTCGCTTTCGCTCAACATCATTGTGATCGACAAGGGGTTCATCGTGTCGGCCTTCGGGCAGCGGATCGGCGAGGGATGCCAAGGGCCCGGCTCGGGTCTGGCCGTTGGACTCAAGACATCGGATGGCCGGCAGGACTACGACTACGCGTCCTTGACGTCGTGCGCGAAGCGTCTCAAAAGTCAGGTTCCAGAGGCCGCCGACGAGAAAGCTGCGACGCTTACGGCCAACAAGGACATCCCGTACCAAGTCATCATCAGCACCATTGACGCGATCCGCCGCGGCGACGACGGGCAAGAGCTTTTCCCGGACATCAACTTCGGAGTGCCCAAGTAGCCATGAGCGAGCCGCCCGTAGGGGTCGAGCCGAAGACCGCCAAGCCTGCGCCGCAAAAGCCGGCCGGCCTTGCCGTCTACAAGCGCGAGCTGCGCAGAGCGATTGCGCGCAACCAGGTCGAACCGGAAATCATGTTTCTGAACATCACGGCGATGATGGATATGATGACCATTATCCTGGTGTTCCTGCTGAAAACTTTGAGCACATCGACCGCGTCGTTGCCGCAATCGGAAGACCTTCGGCTTCCCAAGAGCGTCCTTACGACGGGGCCGGACTCGGAGCCCGAGGGCCTGCCGGTCATCGTATCCAAGTCGCAGATCATCGTGGGCGAGTCGGTCGTGGGTCCAGTTCCGCCCGATGCGGCTCAGTACGGGGTCGAGGCGAAGTACAAGCGTGGGTCGCGCAACGACTACTTCATCGTACCGCTCGGCAGCGCTCTCCAGGCATGGCGCGATGCGGACAAGCAAATTCGGCTGCGGACGGGCAAGGATCCCTCTCGCAGCGAGGCGATCCTCATCGCGGACTCCTCGACGCCGTACCGACTTCTGACCGAAGTGATGTACACGCTGGGGCAGACCGAGTTTTCTCAGTTTCACCTGATGGTTCTGCAAAGCGACAAGAGCAAGTAACGCCGCCGCACCTTGCGCCGCCGATCGCGAAGCAAAACAATCGCCCAGCGATGGCTCGATGGGTCATCGACGGCGGTGCACTAGAGTCCGATCAGCGGCGTCGAGCGGGTCGGCGACGCGTAAAACCGTCGCATCGACACGTTCATGACGAGGCCGACGCCGATCAGGATCGTCATGACGCTCGAACCTCCGTACGAGAAGAGCGGCAACGTGACGCCGACGACGGGCAGCAGTCCGGTGACCATGCCGAGATTGAAGACGACGTGCCAGAAGACGATGCTGCCGACGCCCACGGCGAGGACGGCGCCGAACCGGTCTTTCGCCATCGACGCGATTCTCAGGCACCAGAACACCAGGACCGTGTAGAGCGCGACGAGCGCGAGGCTACCGACGAACCCCCACTCCTCCGCGAACACCGGAAACGGGAAGTCGCTGTGCTGCTCGTGCAGGAACATGAACTGGTTCTGCGATCCCTTCATGAAGCCTTGGCCGAACAGGCCTCCGTTTCCCACGGCAATGCGTGCCTGATGCGGATCCCAGTTGTAACCGAGAATGTTCTCGTTCGGATTCAGCCACGCATTGATTCGCTCGTTCTGGTACCCGCGCAGACCGTGGCTCCAGAATAGAGGGGCCACTACGGCCACGGAAATGCCCAAGCCGATGAGGCTATGTGCTTGGATGCGCATCAGGGCGCAGACCGAAACCAACACGAGCACCAAGATCAGGCCGGTGCCGAGGTCGGGCTGGAGCATCACGAGCGCCGTCGGGACGGAAGCCACGAGGGCCGGGACGATGAGGTCCTTGAGGGTCCTGCCCTCGTTCTTGGGGTCGTCGTGCAAGTACTTCGCGAGCGCAATGACCAGGAAGAGCTTCATGAACTCGCTTGGTTGAAAGCTGTAAGATCCGATGTAGATCCATCTTGAGCTGCCTCGGATTTCGCGTCCGAGGATGAAGACGAGGAGCAGCAGTACGACGCCGACCGCGTAGAGCGCATAGCCCAGCCGCTCGTAGTGGCGGTAGTCGATCGCCGCGACGACCGTGCCGAGGATGCCGCCGGCCACCAGCCAGTAAATCTGTTGGATGTAATCGTCCGAGTGTGCCCCGCGAACCACGCTCGTGGCAGAGTACAGGTTGATGACGCCGATGACGGCGAGCGCGGCGACCGCAATGAACAACGTCCAATCGAAGTGATCCCTCGCATGTCCCGACAGGAACCCCCCGCCGTCGGCGCGCAGCCTCACGGTCGCGACCCCTTCGACCTCGTGGCCGATGGAGAATGACCGAGCCGCACCGATTGCAGGCGCTCGTACTCGTGAATGATTTGCATGGCGACCGGGACGGCGACTTCGGGGCCGGAGCCGCCGTGCTCGACCAAGACCGTCACGGCGACTTCGGGCGATCGGGCGGGGGCGAAGCTCGCAAACCAAGCGTGATTCTGAGACAAGAACCAAGCGAGCTTCGTGTCGTCCTGCTTCTTCGCCACGTATCCCGTCTGGGCCGTGCCTGTCTTGCCCGCCACGTCCAAGGATGGATCGCGCGCGGGATATGCCGTGCCGCTCGGGTCGTTCACGACCTCGTTGAGCGCGTCGGTCACTCGCTTCAGGTTGTCGCCGTCGATCGCGATTTGACGCCGGATCCGTGGTGGGAATTCTTGGACGACTGCGCCGTCGCTCGTCTCGACCGCCCGCACGACCTGCGGCTGGTACAAGGTGCCGCCGTTCGCGATCGCCGAGTAGGCCAGGGCGAGTTGCAGAGGAGTGACGGTCACGTCGCCTTCGCCGATCGCCATGTTGAGCGTAAACCCTACGCGAAACTGGCCGCGGTAACGGAGCGCGTACCACGAGCGGGTCGGAATCCGTCCCGGCGCTTCGGGGTTGATCCCGAGGCCCGTCTTCTCCCCCAAACCGAATGCCTGGGCGATGCGCGCGATGCGGTCCATGCCGACCGTCTCAGCGAGGTGGAAGAAGTAGACGTTGCACGACCTTGCGATGGCCTGGTGAAGCCGCACGGAACCGTGAACGTGGCTGCATCGGAAGATGCGACGTCCAAACATGACGTACCCTTCGCACTTCTCGACGTGCTCGGGGTCGACCAGGTGGTCTTCCAGCGCGGCGAGCGCGCTGAATGGTTTCATCGTCGATCCGGGTTGAAACGCCCCGCTCATCGTCTTGTCGAGTACCGGGCGCAGCGGATCGGCGTACAGGCGGCTGAATGCCTCGCGCACGCGCGCGTGCCCGGCACCGCCGGATAGGTCGTTGGGATCGAAGTCCGGCTTGGAGTAGAGCGCGAGCAAGCGACCCGTCCTCACGTCGATCACGACGACCGCGCCGGCGGCGTGTGGGCGCATCGCTTTCTCGATGGCCTGCTCCAAGTCGACGTCGATCGACAAGCGCAGGTCGCGTCCCGGGATCGGTTCCATTCGCGCGGGTGGGTCGATGAGCCGCTCGGACTCGGGACCGGAGCGGTAGCGGCCCCTCGCGTCGACGACCCGCTTCTCCCAGCCGCGCTGGCCTCGAAGGTAGGGCTCCCAAGCGTGTTCGATTCCCGTCGCCCCGACGGTGTCACCCGCTTCGTAGTCGAGCGGATTGAGCCGTTGTTGATCGTCGCGAGGCAGCTCGTCGGAGCCGGGTGGCCGGTATTTGGACAGCGCGTCGGCGTCGATTTCGGCGACGTATCCGAGCATCTGGGCCCCGAGGCTGTTGTACGGATAGAATCGGACTGGAACGCCGATCACGTCCACGCCTGCGAGTTCGTCGCGATGCTGCTTGAGCTCGGCGACCTCGTCGCGCGGGACGTCCTCCCTCACGAGGATCGGCGTGCGCCAGCATGGAGACTTGTCGTCGTCGTTCGCGCACGCGGCGCGAATGCGCGACTCGAACCCCCGGCGTTCGTCGGGATTGAGCCGCAACACTTCGGCCAGCTTCGGCCACGAATCCGGATCGTGCGCGAGCGGCAGTCCGTTGCGGTATCGGACTGGCCTGGCGCTCGGCATCACTCGGCCGGGGACAATCTCGACGTCGTACGACGGCCGGCTCGATGCGAGGACTCTGCCGTTTGCATCGCGGATGACTCCGCGGGTCGTTGGCGAGATCACGCGACGAATGATGTTCTCGTGAGCGACAGTGGCATACGTGGAGGCGTCGATGACCTGAAGTTGGAATAGGCGGACGACGACCGTTGCGAACGCCAGGAACGCGGTCAGAGCCATCCACTTGTAACGTCGCCGGAACTCGCCGACATCCGACCGCGACACCAGCATGCCCGTCACGACGGGGCTCCCGACGCGGGCTGCGACCGCAGAGCGCTGCCGGTGGCACTGTCGATCGCTTGGGCCGCGCGAAAGACGAGCGGTGCGATCGCCGCCGTCACGACGGCATGCGGCAGTGCAATAGGGTAGAGCGACTTGGGAACCCAAGCATCCCTTCCGAAAATCGCGAGCAGAACGAGGACCATGGTGCTTTGCAGGATCGAGAACGCAGCGACGAGCAGCACCTGCATCCACGTCGTCTGTGCGGCGAGGCGAACACCTGCCGCGCGAGCGAGCACGAACGTAGCGACGTACGTGAACGTGTAGAGACCCACTGGCGCGATTCCGATCACGTCGGTCGCGTAGCCGAGGACGAACGCAACCGCGGCGCCTCGGGCCAATGAATATTCGTGAACACCCATGAACAGGATGAGCGGCAGAACGAGCGTCGGGATTGGCCGGCCAAGGTGCGCATGCCAGAGCGAGACGGCGCCCACGTACCCCACGAGCACCGTGGCAGGCAGGACGAGATCGGCGCGGAACGTCGTCACCGCGCGGGGGTGACCGGGCGTATGGCGAGCGCCTCGGAAGACGTCGATCGTGAGTGCGAAGGCCCAGATTGCGGTAGCCGCGCCCACCGGCATGCCGTCAAGTGCTCGGAACACGTTGCCCTGCAGCAGCAGCAGCCCCAATCCCAAGGCCAGGAGCGCAACGTGGCGCATCAGAGTCTCCCGCGCGGTCCGTTCAGCAACGGAGTCCCCGTCGCGGTCGTTGGCGCGGGCTCCTCGCCGGGGGTGGTCACGAGAACGACGACGGCATCCAAACGTGAAAAATCCACGGTGGGGGCGGCGTCGACGTCCTGATCGCGGCCGAGCTCGCGCTTGATCACACCAGTGATGCGCGCCACCGGGATTCCTCGTGGAAACCAGCGTCCTTTGCCGCTCGTCATCAACAAGTCGCCGATCTGGACCTCGTCGCGCGAGTCCACCATCTCGACCTTGCAGCCATAGCGTGCAGGATCGCCGGTCCCCCGCACGAAGCCGCGCGCACGAGTTCTCTCGTCCTCGACGTCGACGCCGAACGCAGCGTCGACGGCGAGCTGAACATCGACTGCGTCGCCCGCGACGTGCAGCACCGCCCCGACGACACCGTCCGGGGAGACAACGGGCATGTGAGGACGCACCTCGCGGGCTCCCTTGTCGAGCACGATCCGTGTGACGCGGAAGAATTCCGTATAGTCCTTGCCGATCACTTGAGCGCTCACAGCGTCGCTCGGCATCGAGTCCTTCAGTTGAAGCAGGCGTCGAAGTTGGCGGTTGTCGGCTTGAGCCTGCTCGAGAGCGTGGACTCTCTCGCGCAGGCGCGCATTGTCGTAGGCGAGCCGTTCGTTATCGCGGCGCACGTCCACGAGATAAGCGTAGTTCT
>JBEKOY010000009.1:0-88708 GCA_049521295.1 Polyangiaceae bacterium
ATCGATCGTTGGAAACAGAGGCGGTCCGGGGTTAAGGGGTTCACCCGCCGATCGCTCGTTGGCTCCGCGCGGCCAGAGGTCCAGCCCCTCCTTCGGCGCGACGGGCGGCAGGCCCAATTGGGCGCGCATTTCGTCGCTTTTTGCGGGCAGAACGGGCCATATCATGACGCTCAGCGATCCGAGAACCTCGAGGAGCGTGGCCAGGATGGTGTGGACCCGCTCCCGATCGTCCTTTTTCGCCTCCGCCCAAGGAGCCGCCCGATCGACGTACTGGTTGGCCGACGACGACAGCGCCATCGTCACCTCCAGCGCACGATGCGGAGCGCGGCTGTCCCAGGCTTCGCGCGCACGATCGCACGCTCGCCGGGCTTCGGCGAGCAGGTCCTGCTCGAGCTCGGTGGGGGTGGCGGACGGGACTTTGGCCACGTTGAACTTGAGGCAGAGCCCGAGAGTGCGCGCCAAAAGGTTGCCGAGATTTTTTCCGAGGTCGGCGTTGTACCGCTCGACCATCGCACTCAAGTCGAAGTCACCGTCCTGCCCGAAGGCAATCGCGCGCAGCAGCTGGTAGCGCAACGCGTCTGCGCCCGCATCGTCGCCGCCGCGGGTGGCTCGACCGAACGCGCGCGCGATGCCCAATGGATCGACGGCATTGCGGAGCGATTTGCTCATCTTCTGGCCGTTGAACGTCAAGAAGCCGTGCGCGAAGACGGTCGTGGGCAGAGTCAGCCCGGCGCTCATCAAGAACGCGGGCCAGTACACCGCGTGAAAGCGCAGGATGTCCTTGCCGACGAAGTGAACGATCGACGCGTCCGGACCCCAGAACCGCTGGTGTTCCGGCGAGTCCTGCAACGCCGTCCAATAGTTCGCGAGCGCGTCGAACCAGACATACATGACATGCTTCGAGTCGCCGGGCACCGGCACGCCCCAGGTGAAGCTCGTGCGCGACACGGCCAGATCCTTCAGCCCGCCCTGGACGAAGCTCACGACCTCGTTGCGCCGCGTCTCGGGTTGAATGAAGTCCGGATGGGTCTCGTAATACTCGAGAAGCGGTTTCTCGTAGCGACTGAGCCTGAAGAAATAACAGGGCTCCTTGATGCGCTCGACCGGCTTCTTGTGAAGCGGGCAAATGTTGCCCGGCTGATCGAGTTCCTTCTCGGTTTTGAGTTCTTCGCAGCCGACGCAATACCAACCTTCGTAGTCGCCGAGAACGATGTCTTCGGGGTTGTTTCGCCGGATCTCTTGCCACAACCACTGAACGCGGCTCTCGTGACGCGGCTCGGTGGTGCGAATGAAATCGTCGGACCGGACCTCGAGCTTGGGCCACGCCGCCTCGAACCGGTCGCTCATGTCTTTGACGAACCGCTCGGGTGAAACGCCGCGCCCCTTGGCCTCGCGCTCGATCTTGAGCCCGTGCTCGTCGGTTCCCGTGAGCATGCGCGTCCGGTCGCCGCGAAGCAGGTGGTAGCGACGAAACGTGTCGGCGGCGATCGTCGTGTACGCCGTACCAAGGTGGGGTACGTCGTTGACGTAATAGATCGGCGTCGTGAAATAGAATCGGCCCATCGAGACGGAGCCGATTAGCACACATCCGGCGCCTCTTTCGGATGGGAAGGGCTCCGCGACCGGACGGTCTCCGCCGCCTTCCGCTTAGACCTCAGGCGTTTCCGTGCACGGTCGTTTCGCGTGCCTGCGAGTCTCGCTCCGCGGATCGGTTCGCGTGGGTGTGGCTCCCAAGACGATTGCGCGCGCCAGGTTCCGGTGCCCGATTTTCGAGCGTAAGCGCCTCTCTATGCAGCGGTTACCTTCGAGCAGGCGTGCGGGCCGAGAAACGGGGAGTCCGGCTCAGCGGATCTTTTCGCGTGGGTGCTGCCCCGCGCGCCGACTGTCGGCGGCCGGTCGGACGAGAAGCGACGGTGCGCGCGGCACCCGGGGAGCGGCATCGAGCGCGCGACGCAGCGGCAGCATGAACGGACGATCGATCGCGCGCCGCAGCTCGCGCGGCGGCGGATCCGCGGCGGCCGCCTGCATCAGGCGCACGTCTCGCGCGAGAGCGGTCCGAACAAGATCCGCGTCGCCGCCCACCCGCACCGACAGTGCCAGATCGCGAACCTCCGAGCCTTCCGCGGGCATCGGTGCCACGAGCACCACTTCGACGTCCCGCTGGCGGACCCAAGTCGCCTGGAACAGGGAGATGGCGTACCCGCCGAGCTCTTGGAAAAGCGATGCGCGCCACTCGAGCGGAGCGCACAGGTCGATTCGGCGGGCGCCCATTCGAAGCTCAGCCCTGTCGAGCACGATGGGCTCTCCGCCGGCGTCGGACAAATAGAGTCGGTCCAAAGCGCCGGGCGCGCGGCGCGCGAGTTCGGCGAGCAGCCTTTCGCCGTCGGCCGCCGTGAGCGAGGACGCGTCGCCCGAGAAAAGGTCGGCATCGGCCGCGGTGCTCGCGCGTTCGATGAGCGTCGGTGCCGCCGCCGCGTCATCGGCATCGCGCACGCGCGCTCCGACATAGCGCGTCGCTCGCGGACTGGTCAGCGCCACACGAAATGTCGCCCGGTCGACGCTCGCGAAGACGGCGACCCCGATGGGATCGTCGAAGTCGACCAGGATCGCCGCGCGTCCCCGCTCGAAGCGCAGCACGCCCTGCGGACCGACGACCAGGTATCCGGGTGGCGGATTCTTCTGTCGCAGGAAATGGTGAACCACGGCGGCCAAGCCGATGACCAAGACGGAAAGCGCCGCGCGCACCCAGAGCGCGATCGGCACGGCGGGCGCGAGCGCGATCGCGACCGCGAAGGCGACGAGCAAGGCCAGTGACAGGGCTCCGAGCGCGGAAACGCGCGTGTGCGCAGCACCGAGCGGCAAGCGCAGGTTCCCCGAGGCATTGCGCGACCTGCCCATCCGACAATACGTAGCACCGCCCGGCGCCGGTTCGACCCTTCTTCGAATCTCGCGACGCCTCGCCGGGCGTCAGCCCTCGCCCGAGGACGACAGCCGCGCCCGATGCCGAGAAACCCAGGGGGAGAGCGCAGGCGCGCTCTCGGCGCGTGTCTCGTTCGCCCCGCGTTCGATGCGGGCGGCCGCCAGGGCCAGAGCGACGGCGATCGCGTCGCGGCATCCGGGCGGCGCGGGCGCCGCGACCAGCAGATCGGCGCGGTTCCGATCGATGAAGCCCGTGTCGTAGCGCCCCAGCGCAAAATCGGGGTGGCAGAAAAGCCGGTCGTGAAAGGCCAAATTCGTCCGAATTCCGGTGATGACGTACTCGGAGAGCGCACGGCGCATTCGCGCGATCGCGCGATCCCGGGTCGGCGCCCATACGCTCAGCTTCGAGACGAGCGGATCGTAATAACTCGAGATCGTGCAACCGGCATATGCGCCACCGTCGTCGCGGACGCCGGGTCCCGCGGGGACGACGAGCTCGCCGATGACCCCGGGCGACGGCAGAAACGTCACGGGATCTTCGGCGTACACGCGGCACTCGATCGCCGCTCCCCTTCTCGAGAGGTCCTCTTGCCCGAAACCGAGCGGTTCGCCCTGCGCGATCCGCACCATTTCTCGCACCAGATCGAGCCCGGTGACGAGCTCGGTGATGGGGTGCTCCACCTGCAGACGCGTGTTCATCTCGAGAAAGTAAAAGTCCCCGTCGGGCGACACCAAGAACTCGAACGTGCCGGCGCTGAAGTACCCGACGCTCTTCGCGCCGCGGACAGCGATCGCCCCCATGCGGGCGACGAGATCGGGCGGTGCGCCGGGGCTTGGAGTCTCTTCGACCACCTTCTGATTGCGCCGCTGTATCGAGCAGTCGCGCTCGAACGCGTGAACGACGTTTCCGTCGCGATCGCCCAACACTTGAATCTCGACGTGGCGCGGCCGAGCGATCGCCTTCTCGAGATACACCGTGTCGTCGCCGAAGAACTTCTTGGCTTCGCTTCGCGCGCGCTCCCAAGCACTGCGCATGTCCTCGGCGCCCGCCACGAGCCGCATTCCCTTGCCGCCTCCGCCCGATGCGGCCTTCAACAGAACGGGAAAGCCGATTTCGCTAGCCCTGACGACGGCTTCGTCCAGTGTGTCGCACCGGGCGCCCGGCACGATCGGTACGCCTGCGGCGGCCATGGCATCGCGGGCCGACGTCTTGTTGCCCATCACGCGCATGGCACCGGCCGGCGGTCCGATGAACGCGATGCCCTCGCGCTCGCACGCCTCCGGCAACGCCGGGTTCTCGCTGAGAAAGCCGTATCCCGGATGAATGGCGTCGCAGCCGGTCTTCTTCGCGACATCGACGATTCGGTCGACTCTCAAGTAGCTTTCGGTGGCCCGCGCCGACCCAATCGGATACGCCTCGTCGGCCAAGCGAACGTGCAGCGAAGCACGATCGATCTCGGAGTATACGGCGACGACACCGATGCCCATTTCGCGCAGGGTTCGAGCGATGCGGACGGCAATTTCGCCCCGGTTGGCGACGAGGACCTTACGAAAGGATTCGTGCACGATGTCGTCCCATCGCCTTACCGCGAACCCGCGCATCGGGCCAAGCACCGGACGTGCTAAACCGTTGTCTCGTGCCCGAGGATCGTAGCCTCTCCTTCGACTTCGCGCCGAAGTCGACGAAGCCTTTGGACCCCGAGCCGCGGCCGCTCACGGTCGCGGAGCTCGACCGAGCCGTTCGGGCGGCCATCGACGAGGCGTTCGCAGGCTCGGTGTGGGTCGAAGGCGAGGTGGCGGATGCGCGCCCGGCACCGAGCGGTCATCTCTATTTCTGCCTCAAGGACGAGCGAGAGGACGCCATGATCGACGCGGTGGTGTACCGATCGAGCGTCACGCCCCGGGTGCGGCAACTGGCCGTCGACGGGGCGCGCGTCCGACTCAGGGGCAAGCCCACGTTCTGGGCCCCACGGGGTCGGCTTCAGTTGGTCGCCGACCGTGTGCAGGCGGCAGGGCGAGGGGCTCTCCTCGAGGCGCTCGAGCGTCTGCGCACCAAGCTCGCCGCCGAAGGACTGTTCGCTCCCGAGCGCAAACGCCCTCTGCCGAGCGAGCCGCGCCGCATCGGTGTCGTGACCAGCCCCTCCGGGGCCGTCATCCACGATATATGCCGCGTGGCCTTCCGCAGGGGCGGCGCGCGCATTCTGCTTTCCCCCGCGCACGTGCAAGGGGCGGCCGCAGTCGATTCGATCTGCCACGCACTCGGCCAGTTGCAGCGGGTCTTCGACGTCGACGTCATCGTCGTCGGACGGGGCGGCGGGTCGGCCGACGACTTGAGCGCCTTCAACGACGAGACCGTCGTGAGAGCAGTGGTCGCATGCCGAGTCCCGGTGGTAAGCGCGGTCGGACACGATGTCGACGTGACGCTCGTCGACTTCGCGGCCGATGCACGCGCCGCTACGCCGTCGCAAGCCGCCGAACTCGTCGTGCCGGACCGCCCTGCGCGGCTCGAGCTTCTGCGACGCACCCAGATGCATCTTGCCCGCGCCATGCATTCGCGGCTCGCGCGCGACCACGTGGCCTTCATTCGCGTCGCGCGACGACTGGGCGATCCACGGCTCGCGATCTCGGCCCACCAGCAAACGCTCGACGACATGGCAGCCCGGATCGCCACGCGCATGCGCAGCACGGCTCAGCGCAAGCGTGAGACTTTGGCGCGGCTGCAGCAGCGCCTCGCGTACCTGCACCCCCGCGCGGTCGTCGCCCGAGAAGGGGCAGAGCTGTCGCGCGCCAACGATCGGCTCCGATCCGCGTGGGCCACCACTCACGAGCGGCGCGTCTCTCTGCTGCAGCGCGCGACGGTCCGCCTGCACGCGTTGAGCCCCTTGTCCGTACTGGCTCGAGGCTACGCGATCGCGACGCGCGAAGACGGCCGGGCCGTTCGGTCGTCCGACGACGTACGGGCCGGCGACGGCATCCACTTGCGCGTGCACGAGGCCCGGATCGACGCGCAAGTCCTCGGAGTCGAGCCTCTGGTGGCCCCACGATGAGTGGACAACGATTCGCCGTCGTGGGCGACCCGGTCGCCCATTCGAAGAGCCCGGTCATGCATGCCGCGGCGTTCCGGGCGCTCGGTTTGCCGCACACCTACGAGGCCGTCCGCGCGACACCGGCGGAGCTGCCGACCGTCGTCAACGCGCTGCGTGAAGGCCGCTACGACGGGCTCAACGTGACGGTGCCGCACAAGCAGAGCGTGCTGTCGCTCGTCGACGTGCTCGATGAGGGTGCGCGCGTAGCGGGAGCCGCCAATACCCTCGTGCGTCGCGCGGACGGCGCGATCGTAGCCCACAACACGGACGCTCCTGCGCTTGCGGCCGAAGTGATCCGTATCGCGGGCCCGGCCCGCCGCTGGCCGCAAGCCCGCGCCCTCGTCGTCGGATCCGGCGGAACCGCTCGCGCAGCCGTAGTCGCACTCGGCGTGTACCTCGGCGTACGCGACATCGTGGCGCGCGCGCGATCGTTCACCGATCGGTCCCGGCGCGAGGCGTTCATCGCCAGCCTGCCGTGCCCGGTGACGCCCCAGCCCTGGGAGCCTTGGCCATCGAGCGAGACGCGTACGATCGCACTGATTCAGGCGACGAGCGCGGGGATGCACGGCGCCGACCCGGGCGAGACGGTCCGCGACGTGGTGGCGTGGGACGCTCTGCCCGCCGACGCGGTCGGAATCGACGTCGTCTACAACCCGCGAGACACCCCCTGGCTCTGCGCCGCGCGCGACCGGGGTCTATCGTGTGACGACGGTCTCGGGATGCTCGCGCGCCAAGGAGCTCTCGCGCTCACGCTCTGGCTGGGTATCGAGGCCCCGCTCCGCGCCATGCGCGCGGCCCTCGAATAGCCGTGCGCCCTCCCGACGACGGCAACACGGGCTTGCTTGTCTCCCGATCCGTCCGTCCTATTTTGTCCCCGGTGCCGCGCAACGGACAGCGCCTCGGGTATCGGCGGATCGTCCAGCTCCTGGTCTACCTGGTCATCGTGCCGACCGTGTTGATCCTGCTTTTGGGGATCGTGCTCATGTTCCTCGGCAACGTGGCCAACCTGCTGTTCGGCGTGTTGACCGTCAGCTTCGTGCTCGCGGTGGTGACCGGCGTGACCCTGGTGCTCGTGTTCTTGCGCCGTGAGGCGAACCTGAGCGAGCTTCAGTCGGATTTCGTCTCGAAGGTGAGCCACGAGCTCCGGACGCCTCTGACCAGCATTCGCCTGTTCGTCGAGACGCTGGCACGGTCACGCGGCGATCGCGCGACACAGGATACGGTGCTCGACGCTCTGGCGGCCGAGACCGAGAGGCTGACGCAGCTCATTGAACGGCTGCTCGACTGGGGCCGCATGGAGGCCGGAAGAAAGCAGTTCGACTTGCGCGAGGAGCCCGTGAAAGACGTCGTGGACGAGGCGGTCCAGGCATTCCAGCCCCTGCGGGATCGGCACCCCGAGCTCGATTTCGCCGTCGACGTGGAGCCGGGCTTGCCCACGGTGAGCGTGGACATCGAAGCCATGGTGGACGCGATTGGGAACTTGCTCTCGAACGCGCTCAAATACGGCGGCAACCCTCCCGCCGTTCGCCTCCGAGCCCGCCGCACGAGCGACGGCGTCGCCCTCGAAGTGAGCGACAACGGCGGCGGAATTCCGCACGGCGAGCACCGCCGCATCTTCGACAAGTTCTACCGCATCGACGATCGGCTCTCGCGCATGCGCGAAGGCAGCGGTCTCGGCCTGGCTATCGTCAAGCACATCGTGCGAGCCCATCACGGTAGGATCCTGCTCGAGAGCGCAACCGGGACGGGGTCGACGTTTCGCATCCTGCTGCCACCGATCGCCCCGCGCGTGCCCTCGGCTTCGACGCCACCGGTTGCCGCGAAAGGGACCTGATGGCGACCAAACCGGGGCCGCGACGACGGGTGCTCGTCGTCGAAGACGATCCAAGCATCGCGCTCGGTCTGCGCATCAACCTCGAGGGGGAGGGATACGAGGTGTCCTCGGCGGAGGACGGCGAGCGCGCGATGACCCTGGCTCGCCAAGAGCGGCCCGACCTGGTCATTTTGGACGTGATGCTGCCCAAGATGAACGGCTTGCAGGTGTTGCAGACGCTACGCCGAGAAGGACTGCTGATGCCGATCATCCTGTTGAGCGCGCGGACCGGCGAGATGGACAAGGTCGCCGGGCTGGAACTCGGCGCCGAAGACTACGTGGCCAAACCGTTCAGCCTCGCCGAGCTTCTCGCCCGCGTTCGCGCCGCGCTTCGCCGAGGACCTCTCACGCCCGAATCGACGCCGCGGTCGATTCACAATTTCGGAGACATTCAGGTCGACGCCGCCGCGCGCACGGTCACTCGTGCCGGCGAGCGCATCGACATCACCGCGACGGAGTTCGACGTCCTGCTCTGCCTCATCGAGGCGGCCGGCACGGCTCTCGGACGCGAGGAGATCTTCTCACGGGTCTGGGGACCGAATCACCACGGGACGCCTCGGACGATCGACAACTTCGTCCAGCAACTGCGCGCCAAGCTCGAGCCGGACCCGCAGAAGCCGCGCTACGTGCTCACGGTGCGGGGCATCGGGTATCGGTTCGACGCCTGAGCGACCTCGAGCGCGAGCGGTCCATGCCGGGATATCGACGTGCACGGGGGCGCTTACGCAGAACGGCAAACAGCTCCCCTGGCCCCTTTTGGGCTCACCCCAGCTTGCTGATAAAGGGTATTCGCGGGCGGCAAGCACATCCGCTGGGCGGCACTTCCACGGAGATGGGCCGGGGTGGCCCCTTGGGTCATCTGCTGGCGTTGGGAGTTGAGCTCACGTGAAAGCCGACCGAGCGGCGCCACCTCGTACCCGATTCTGCTCGCGTTGCGCCACCTCATGAGGCGAACGTGTACTCCATCTCATACGAGTGCTTTCCGTCCGTTGTGATGATGATCGTCATGCTGCCGGAGAGCCCCGTCAGCTCGTCGGTACCTGAGTCAGGCACGACGGCAATGCTGAGTTGCTGCGCCCCGCGGTCCATCGTGCCGCTGTGCTGAAGCACAAATGTGCCTTTGCGTCCGCCGAGTGCCCCCGCCACCTTTTCGATCGCGACGTAGCCGGCAGAGCCCTTGGTGCTTGTCATGAAGCTCAGCATCTCGCCTTGGCTGCTTGCCTCAAGATCTCCGTGAAAGTGCTTGTCGATCGACATGCGTCCGTGGCCCGACCCCTCGGCTTGCACGTTGTCCGCCTTCTGGGGGGCGAGCCTTACTTCAAACGGTCCCCTGGCGTGCTGAGTCATCTCGGCTCCTCCTGGCTACGGAATCTACGCGGGGGCCTCTATGTGATCAAGTGTTCAGTGTCGTTGGTTCTTCGGGCCCCGCCGCTCGACTTCGAACGCGAAGCGGTGCGTTCGCGGCGGCGGGGCGAGCGACTGCGGGACGTCGGGCGCGAAGGGACGGGATTTCTGGTCACCCTGCTCCTCGGCGAACCGGCGAGATGGGCCCAGAAGGGGAAGTCCCACTCGACGCAGCGGCCAATCAGGGGCAATCCGCGGGACACGTACAGCGATTTTCCTCCGGCGGCTCACATATCCCGTTCCCACACGGAAGACACGTGAACAAAGCTAAGACGGGTTGGCAAGCATTGGGGCCGGCGTCGTCGTCCGGTACCGACACGTTCACGCGCATCAGGCCAGCACAACAGAGCGTGCAAGGGTCCTCGCCGGCGAACGTATCGCTATCGTCGGCGCACGTGCCGATCGATCCACCGTATTGAAAGCAGTTGGCTGCGGGTCCCGCTTGAAGATCACCGACGGGAACAATCGCTCCGTCCGACTCCAGGTCGTACCCGAGTAGTCCTGCATCTGCGGAGCAGCACATCAGTCCCTTTCCCGGACCGCAGCACGTGTATGCGCTAGGGCGATGATAGGTACCCGAATCGTCAACCCCTGCGTCGTTGGTGGTTTCAACCGTCGTGGCTGGCGGCGGAGTACCGGGTCCGCAACCTGAGCCCGCCATCGCAAGCATGCCAATCGCCCAATAGACCGCCGTACGCCCATCTGACGCTCGTACCCCGACGCGTGGCTGATTCAAGTGTCTTTCCCCATTCTAACCCGTTGTGCCAGCACGGCGCGCGCACGAAGCATTGGCCTCTCCAAAGCGTGTCAAGCATCGGCAGCGTGTCAAGCATCGGCACATGGCACATCGCGTGCTCGTGTGGATCCTGCCTATCGACGCGCTTCGCCCACCGCCTCGTGCGCGACGCGGTCGCTGCAGCAGTCTCGCGCCTGGGCTTTACGTCCGCCCGAAACCGAGCCTCACCTACGCTGCGTCTTGATCGCGAACCTGTTCTTTCCGAGCCGCTTGGCCTCGTACAGCGCGGCGTCGGCGGCGGCAAGAAGCGGCGCGATCGCGGAGCCGTCGTTCGGAAACGTCGCGATGCCGATGCTGAGACTAACACCCGAAGCACGTCCAGCCGCCATGATGGGAGGGGTCGTCACAGTGGCCAGCAGCTTTTGCGCGACGAGCTGGACGTGTCCCTCGTCGTCGAATTCGGGAAGAACGACGATGAACTCGTCGCCGCCAAGACGTCCGACCGTGTCGGACTTTCGCGTGCGGCCGAGCAGTCGCTGCGCCACCTCGCGTAGCACATCGTCCCCGGCTGCGTGGCCCATCGTGTCGTTGACGAACTTGAACCCGTCGAGGTCGAGGTACAGCACGGCAAACCTTCGTCCGTAACGCTGGGCGTGAACGATGAGGCGGTCGAGCTGCTCGTCAATGCTGACGCGATTCGGCAAGCCCGTGAGCGTGTCGTGCCTCGCGAGACTCTCGGCCCGCGTCTGGGCGTTGCGAAGGTCTTGCTGAAGCCGTTTTCCGACGCTGATGTCGGTGACCATCACCGCGAAGCCGTTCACACCGTGCCGCGAAGCGTCCGGCACGTAGTGGGCTTGGCTGTGCCTCGCCGGGCCGCCCCTGGGGTCTGGGATCTCCCGTTCGAACATCTGCTCGTCGCCCCGAAGGGCGGCCTCGATGTACGGCTTGTTCAAGGGGTAGATGGGACCGAGCAGGTCCGCGAGCGGGCGGCCGAGCAAGGCCTCCGGCTCCACGCCGAACCAGGTATGGTACGCGGCATTCGCGAATTGGCAGAGTTGGTGTCGATCCCAGTACCCGAGCATCCCGGGTACGGCGTCGACGACACGCTGAACGACGACTCGCTGACGCAGGGCATCGAGCTGCCCCATCGCGAGCTCTGCGAGCGAAGCCAACTGCCGACGCTCGGACGGCGAGAGGTCGCGCGGTCTGTGGTCGATGACGCAGAACGTCCCGAGATCGTGCCCTCGCGGACTGCGAAGCGCAACGCCCGCGTAGAATCGGATCCGCGGCTCGCCGACCACCAGCGGATTGTCGGCGAAGCGCGGATCGCGGGTCGCGTCGGCGACGAGGAGGTCGGCGCCTTCCGCGACGACGTGGCCGCAGAACGATATGCTTCGTGGCGTCTCCGAAACCGGCAGACCTTGCCGTGACTTGAACCACTGCCGTTCCGCGTCGACGAGGGACACGAGCGCGATGGGTACGCCGAGCAACTCGGTCGCCAGGCGCGTCAGCCCGTCCAAGATCGCGTCCGCAGCGGTGTCGAGAGCCTCGTACGCGTAGAGGTCCGCTAAGCGTTCCGCTTCGTTGGGCGGAGTGCTGGGCGCCTTCATGACCCGAGAGACTATCACCTCGGAGCATGCATCCACGTTTCGCACGGCGCCCGCCCTTTTCGAATGGCCGGCTTTCTTCGATGGCTGTCCGGCGTCGTTCGATTCGAGCGAGTGGCCCTAGCCAAGTCCAACGCCTTGAGGGGCGCGTCCGTTGGCGCGTTGGCGCGTTGGCGCGTTGGCGCGCTGAAAGCGCCGTCCCATTGGAAACGTCTTCGGGGCGTCCGTGGGCGCTGGAAGCGGCTGTCTCATTGGAGCATCGCCATTCACCATTCGTCTTTCATCGAAGACATTGCGACTGACGATCTCGTTCTAACCCCTTGACTACCCGAGCTCCTCGCATCTATCGTAGTGTCGAATAGTCCCGGATACTAGACAGTCGTCCAGCGCACTTCAGGAGAGCCCGATGGCAAAACCGCAACCCGACGAATTGACGGCCTACATTGACCAAGCCAAGCGCGACGCCATATTTGCGTACGGCTTCTTGCGCGAGACGGGCTCTCTCACGGCGAGCCACATCGGCTTCAACATCACTCACAAGGTCCCCGACCACGATAAGCTTCTCGCGGTGAGCTTTCCTCCGCCGTGGTCGAGAGACCGGGAGCCCAAGGCGACCGTGACGGATTTCTCGTCGCAGCCCGACCATATCTTGACGGAGACGCGCCTCGACGCCGATACGGTGGTGCACGCGCACACGCCCTTCCTTGCTGCGTGGTCGCTCGCGCAAAAGCCTTTTCCCATCTTGTATGTCGCACCGCAGCGCCAGCTTCTGGCTCGCGAGATTCCGAACCATCTCGAGCGGCGTCGTAGCCAACTCGACGTCATCCGGGAGCGCCTGGATAAATTCCCGGATCTCGCTCCGCCGCCCGGATTGCTCGAGTCGAACGGAGGCGCCAACATCTGGGGCCGCGGAATTCTGAAGACCGCGGAGCTCATCCTGCTGATCGAGGAGGGCGCACGCCTTCAGGCGATTGCCGAGCAGATCGGAGGCGCGAAGGAGTACACGGAGGGCGCCCTGGAAGTACAGTGGTCGCGCACCGGGCTCGTAGAGAAAGGCAAGGCTTATCCGCGCGCCTTCGCCCCTGCTGCCGAATGAGCTATCCCGATTGACGGAGCGTTCGGCATTCGGCGTTAGCCCTGGAACGGCGAGCTTCTCGGACACGAGAGGCGCGCCGTTCTTGTTGGACGGACAACGACAGCACAGTCGCGCGCGATGACGGCCAGGGGAGACCACCCTGGAAGCCGCGCGCGTTGGGGCCCACGGCGTCCTTTGGGTCATGCGGACGGGCGCACCCTGGCAGGACATGCCTGCGCGATACCCGTCGTACCCGCTACCGCTGTGGCCGTCGTACCCGCTGTGTACCCGTCGTACCCGCTGTGGCCGTCGTACCCGCTGTGGCCGTCGTGCCCGCTGTACCCGTCGTGCCCGCTGCACCCGTCGTGCCCGCTGCACCCGTCGTGCCCGCTGCATCCAATTCAGCTCGACGAGGAGGCGAGTCACGGCCACCCCCTCCGAGGTGTCTGTGAACGGCTGATCGCCTCGCCCCCGTCGGTGCTGGGTCGTGAGGGCGGCCCCGTGCGTCGATGGATTCGCTCGTCGTGTTGCGCGAGGTGAAAAAGCAGCGGGCGGCTTTGACCCCGAGGGACTTTGACCCGACCGCGACCTTGGGGGCTGGCGACGAGCCGTAGAAGGGGACCGCGGCGCCGAGATCAGGCAGGTGAGAGAATATCCGCCACGGAATCGTGGCTAATCCGCTTCGGCAACCGCACGGTATTTCGAGCCGGTCCCCTGCCGCGCTTTCCAGGCGGAGAGCGGACCCGGGTCGATCCACGCTCGAACATCGAAATCTTGCGCCAGAAATCCCCATTTGAAGAGAAAGTCCTTGTACGCCTCGAAGTGAATAATCCAATCGTCCCGCAAATCAGTATGCAAATTTCGGTGCAGCTCGGGATAGGCCAGATCGACGAAATGCTCGGGCGTGCGCACCTCCTCCGCAACGATGGATCGCGTTTCCCTGGGATTCCGGCTGGCCCAAGCCCCCGCCTCGATGACGACCGAAAGCAGGCGCTCGGCGACTTCCGGATAGCTCTCCAAAAGCGCGCCGTCGACCGAGAGAGGGCGCGGAACGCCGTAGTTTACCCGAACGGCGGGGTCCGGATGGCTGCCGACGTCGATGACCTCGACGGCATTCAGAAAGGCTTCGACGGCTTTGCCGCGGGCATCTTTCACGAAGATCGCGTCCACTTGCCCATTGAGCAGGGCCAGCGCCTCATCCCCGAAACTGTACCCGAAGGAAGCCCCGCGATCCTCGGCGCGGAACGACTGCGGATCGCTCCGTGTCAACTGGACGAACTCCACATCTCTTTCCGTCAAGCCCTCTGTAGAGAGGGCCGCAAGGAAGCCTCGGAGGGCGGATGCACCACGGACGTCCAGACGAGGGAACCGATCATCGTTGCGTTTGGGAAGAGCGAGGCGACGCCCCTTCAGGTCCTTGACCGAGCGGATCTTGGTCGAGGGTAACGTCAGGATCTGCTGCGCTTCGTCGGTCCAGATGAGTCCGATCACGCGGGTGTCTCGCCCTTGGGCGCGCGCCCAGATTGCCGGACTGCTCCCCCCTTGACGGACGGAATGCCTCAGATGGTGGTCGAAGTGCGACTCACGAACCCTCGGATCGTCGGAGTCACGAATCGACCGGATGGCGATGCCATCCTGGGCGAAGGCCTTCTCCAGCCAACCCAGGTGAGCGGCGATGCCAATCGCCGTGGGGACCCCGCAGCGGGTGTACCAGAGCGCGTCGAGTTTGTTCTTGAGCATGGGGTCTCGCTGGTTTTGATGGTGCTTATTCGCGGCGGAGTCTGGCGAAGGTCTCAAAGACCACCTACGCGCTTGCGTCGTCGGCGGACGAGCAGGAGCGCGACGAGCGCCGAATCCACCAGCGCTCCGACGGCGGGACCCGGCGCGACGCCAAACGAGCAGCTTGGGGCGTCGTTGTAGTACGACGGGATGGGGGGCGGGGGCGCAGCGTCGGTGGCGCGCGCGCTTGCCTCGCCGGTGCCGCCATCGAGTGATCCGTCGCCTGCCGCGTCGTAGGCCGTCTCGCCATCGTTGGTCGAGGCATCCGGCTCGGCGTCCGTGACGCTCGCGTCGGAGACCGTCTCGCCATCGTTGGTCGAGGCGGCATCCGGCCCGGCGTCCGTGACGCCAGCGTCGGACGCGACGCTGCCCTCGCCGGTCGAGGCGGCGTCCGGCTCGGCGTCCGTGACGCTCGCGTCGGAGGCGGCGCTGCCCTCGTCGACCGAAACGTCGGCCGCAGCGTCGACCTCGTCATCCCCCACGCTGGTCCCGGCGTCGTCGTCCGCCGCGGCGGGGCCCGCAACGAGAAGCAGGAACGCGGTGACATAAGCCACTTGGGTCTTCATCGGAATGAGCGCTTTCTTTGAGTTGTACCGTTGAATGCAGCGCGGCGTGACCGAGGAGCTCCTGGCCACGCTCACCACCAGCGAGCCACCGCCGAGACCCCGAAGGTCCGCGGATCGGCCCAGATCGCGACGTCGCCTGTGGCGCCGGTCGCTCCGGGAAGGCTGTGCAGACGAACGCGGACATCGGTCAGGTTGTCCGAGTAGAACGTCAGCGACAGCCTCTCGTCCGCGCTGGTCAGCCCGATGCGGGCATTGATGAGTGAATACGGCGGCGTCTGCAGCAGCGGATCGGTCTGGTTGGTCGCGTAGTCGAACTGGCGCGATTGGTAGTGCCAATCGCCGGCGATGAAGAGCCTGGGCGCCGCTTGCGAACCGAGCGAAACCCGGTAGTCGGCGAGAAAGACGGAGCTCACATGCGGCGAACGCACGAACTGATTGCCGGAGTAGTTGGGGCCGCCGTTGACCACTTGAAAGTTGGTGTACCGGGTGTTGAGCAGGCCCAGATTCTCGGCCACGTGCAAGTCGGAGAGCGGCAGGGCGTTGACCTCGAATTCGGCGCCGTCGACGCGACCGGCGGCCGCGTTCTGCAGATAGGAGACCGCCGTGTTCGTGGGCGGCAGCGGCCCCACGACGTTGACCTGGATGTCGTGGTAGTTGTAGTGGAACGCGCTCGCATTCGCGGTCAGACGGTTTTCGAACCAACCGGTCTTGGCGCCGAGCTCGAAGTCGTCCAGCTGTTCCGGCTGAACGACGTTGAGCGCCGACAAGCTCGTGGCCGAGGTGTTGTACCCACCGGATTTTACGCCGTGCGCGTAGCGAAAATAAACCTGGTCTTGCTTGGTGATCTGGACCTGCGGCGTGATGTCCCCGCTCACGTTGTTCCACGTGTTGGAGGGGTTCGCCTGGAACCAGTTGGTCAGCGGTGTGGTCACCGACGTCGGCAGCCACCACTGCCCGAGGTCGGTGTAGTTGGTGGCTACGCCGGTCGGCGAGGCCTCCCGCAGGAAATTGAGTTGGCGGGTCTCGGTCGTAAACCGCAGGCCACCGGACACGTTCAGGGGATCGATGATCTTGACCTTCGCGCTTCCGAACGCCGCGCCGCTGTTGTTCCACTGCTCGAAGTCGGTGCGCGCGTAGTTGGCCGGCCCCGGCCCCTCCAGCGACTGGTCGGGCAGCTTACCCGTTGCCGAGTCGCTGAGGATGTTCTCGTGGTAGTAGAAGAGGCCCGCGATCCAGCTGATCCTTTGCTCTTGAGGGGAGGCGATGCGCAGCTCCTCGGTGAGCTCCCACGATAGGGCCTGAGTCCAACCGCGGCTGATCTCGATCGGCGTGTCGTCCGAGTCGCTCTGGCTCTGGTCGCGCCAGTCCTCGTATCCGGAGATGGCGGTTACCGTGTAGCCGCGGTTTCGCCACTTGAGGTTGAGAAATGCGCCGTCTTGTGTCTCGTTGTCGGTGTTGGGCGCGTTGGTGTCGACGACGTTGACGTCCGTGCTCGGCACGTAACCCATGAGGTAGGCGCGATTGGGGGCGTTGCTGGAGGTCGTGCTGGTGGCTCCCTGGGTGGAGTAATGACGGAAGTGGACGTTGCCGAGTAGCTCGAGGTCGGGCGTGATCTTGTAGAGGAGCTGCAGCCGGAGGGCGCCGTCCTGAAACTGACCCTCGGGCTGGCCGGTGTAGAGGTCCTGGAACCGTGCGCCGCGCGTTTCGTAGTGAAAGGCGACACGCACTGCGAGGCGATCCTGCCAGATCGTGCCACCCGCTGCTCCTTCGAAGATGCGATCGTTGAAGGTCCCGTAATCGAAGCGGGCGTACCCGTCCAAGCCGGTGAACTCCGGTTTGCGCGAGACGACGTTGATGGCGCCGCCCGTGGTGTTCTTGCCCCACAGCGTGCCTTGCGGGCCGCGCAGCACCTCGACGCGGTCGAGATCGAACAGTGGAAAGCCGGTGGCGCTGGCGTTGCCGATGTAGACCTCGTCGAGGTAAAAGCCGACCGGGTTCGAGAAGTCGATCTGCTGCTGCCCGGTCCCGACACCGCGAATCCACCACCGTGGCCGTCCGTGGCCTTGCGCCACAGCCGAAGCGTTCGGGACATAGTTGAGCACCTCGTTGGCCGATCGTCCGATCTGGTTATCGGTCATGTAGTCGCCTTGCAGAACGCTCACCGCGTCCGGTACCGACTGCGCGGTCTCCTCGCGGCGCTCGGCAGTGACCACAACCGCCTTGAGCTCCACGGCGTTCGCCGGCGCGCCCGCGGCTTCGGTGGCGCCACCCGCTGCCGGCCCGCCGGTCGCCCCCGCCGCGGCTCCCTGACCTGCGCCGGCGCCGGGCGCCGAGCTTGCAGCGCTTGCCGGAACGGAAGTCGACGGCGGCGCTTGAGACGCCTGCGCGGCTGACCCGGCAGGCTGCGGCAACGCGGCGGAGGACGGCGCCGGGGCCGGCGATGGCGCGGGGGCTGGCGATGGCGCGGGGCCTGACGACGGCGCCGGCGTCGGGGCTGGCGATGGCGCGTTGGCTGGCGATGGCGCCGGGGCTGGCGCTGGCGCGGGGGCTGACGATGGCGCGGGCACCTGGGCTGACGATGACGCAGCGGGCGGTGCCGCGCCGCCGCTCGTACCCTCGGGAGGAGCCGTGGCGGAAGCCGAAAGCGAAGGCGACGGGGCCGGTGTCTGGCCGAAGGCTGGAGAAGCGACCAAGCCCACCCAACCACTGCTGGCGAGCACGTACCCCGCTTTACGCCACCTGACCGAGTTTCTTCTCTCCACAAGCCGGTCTCGGTTCATCGCAAAGGATTTCATCGAAGTCGCTGAGAGTCGTGCGTTCGAACGGCGGTCGGCATCCATCAGTCCTCCGACCGCGCCCCGTGTGCAAAGCGCGCACCAAGTGAACGGCGCGCCGTCGCCGTTCCGAGATCGCGGGGCGATTCTCGGCGCGCCCCGGCTGCGGCTGCTGAGAGAGAAGCATCGACAGCTGGAACTGCCTCTCCAGCAGCAGCGTCTCGCCCTGCCGCGTGGCCCTTATGTCTCTCATAGAACGTTTTTGTCTTGCATACACGACGGTCGTGGAGGATAGTGGCGCGCGTGTTGCTACAGGCCAACGCCACGGTATTCGAGGATGCGAAGTCCCACGCGCTGCGGTCTCGAATCCGCCAGGTGGCCCCCAGCAACGCCACGGTGCTCATCACGGGGGAAACCGGAACCGGCAAGGAGATCGTGGCGCGGCACATCCACGAGCTCTCCGACCGTGCCAGGCAACCATTTGTGGCGGTCAACTGCGGGGCCTTCTCGCAGTCCTTGATCGAGAGCGATCTGTTCGGCCACGAAAAAGGCGCTTTTACGGGCGCGGTCACCGGCACGGCAGGGTGGTTCGAGGCCGCGAACGGCGGCACGTTGTTTCTCGACGAGATCGGCGATCTTCCGTTGGGGGCGCAGGTCAAGCTGCTGCGGGTCCTGCAAGAGCGCGAGGTGGTGCGCCTCGGCTCGCGCCATCCGGTACCGGTCGACGTCCGACTGGTTGCCTCCACCAACGTGCAGCTCGAGGAAGCCGTGGCCGCCGGCCACTTTCGCGAGGATCTCTTCTACCGATTGGCGGTCGCCCGGATCCGGGTGGACCCCCTGCGGGATCGGCCCGGCGACATCCTTCCGCTGGCCCGCTATTTCATCGATGTCTACGCGATCAAGAGCGGAGAGCCGGCGCGAGCCGAGATCCCGCAGCTCAGCCCCGCGGCCGAGTGCTGCCTGCTGAGCCACACCTGGTTGGGCAACGTCCGGGAGCTCGAAAACGCCATGCACCACGCGCTCCTGGTTTGTCGAGGAGACGTGATCGAGCCCGAGGACCTGCCCCACGTCACGCTGCCGCCGCGGCGCCCGATGCGCCCCGTCACGCCGCTTGCGACGAAGCCTTGCGCATCTGCCTGGCCTGCCGCCCCGATCGGAGGGCGCGCCGACGCCCGCGTGGCGCTGCGCGCGGCGCTCTGCGAGCTCTACCGCGAACGAGCCTCCGATCTCTGGAACGAGCTCGAAGAAACGATCCTGTTGACCGCCTACGAGCATTCGAACGGAAACCAGCTCCAGACCGCCCGGCTGCTCGGCATCAGCCGGAATGTGGTGCGGGCGCGCCTGTTGCGGTTCGGGGTGTTGTGCAGCGGGACGCGCGACGCCAGCGCCGACGCCCCCGAGGAGGAGGCAGGCACAGGGCAGCGCTTGCGGTCGGTATCCGCTGCCTGACGCGCGAGGGCGCGGCTCGCCGGGATCGTGTTTGCGTCGGGCGGCAGCGCGGAAACCGCCGGCTGGCTCGGCCGACCTTCACCATTGTCCTTTTTTATAGACATGAATCCGTTCTAATGGAATCATACGACCTGCCGCGAAGGTGCGGCGGCGAGCTCACCGATCCTCTAGGGAGGTGCCCGTGGCCAACTCGAAGTCGTCGCAGTCCCAAAGCTCCGCGTCGGCACCCGACGCCATCTGGTATTCACGGTGCGGAGCGGCCACCGCCTCCGCCATCGCCATCCGCAAGAAGTGGCTGCACGAGGAATTCGCGCGCGACGGCATCGAGCTCCGTTCGCTCCGCGACTCCGACGAGAAGGCCGTGCTCGACGCACACTACCATCACCGCCTGCCCGGACTCTTCCGCGAGGGCGGCAACATCCCGCCGATCTGGGCGCGCGCGGGCGGCAGCGACACGGCGGTCGTCGGCATCACTTGGCTGGACGAGTACCAAGGCATACTCGGCCGCAAGCGAGGCCCGATCGGGGACATTGGCGACCTCGCGGGCAAGCGCTTGGCGCTGCCGGTCCACGACAACCTCATCGACTTCCGGCGCGGGGCCGCGCAGCACGCGTTCGTGACGGCGCTCCGCCTGGCCGGGCGCGACGCGCGCGACGCCACCTTCGTGGACGTCCCCGCGCCCGCGCGCGCCCGTGGCGATCGCGAGCCCGCTACGCCATTCGAGATCGACGCCCTGCTCGCTGGCCAAGTCGACGCCGTCTTCGTGCGCTTTGCCCGCGGGGCGCGCGTCGCGCGCGACGCGCGCCTGCACCCGGTGATCAACCTCAACGATCAGCCCGATCCCTTGACGCGCGTCGGCAACGGCACGCCCCGGCCGATCACGGTGGACCGCGCGTTTCTCGACGAGCACCCCGACCTCGTCGTGAGGTACCTCGCGGTCCTGCTGCGCGTCGCAGCCTGGGCCCAGCGACACCCCGAAGAGGTCCTGCGCCTCCTCGCCGAAGAGGGCGGCGCCGACAGCGTCGAGGACGTCGTGGCTTCGCACGGATCGAAGGTCCACCACGGGTTCGTGCCGCGTCTGTCGCGCCAAACCGTCGACGGCCTCGAGCTCCAGAAGAACTTCTTGCGGGACCACGGGTACCTGAAGAGCGACTTCTCGATCCACGAGTGGGTCGTGCGCGAGCCGCTCGTCGAAGCGGAGGCACTCGTTGCCCGCGATCCGCGCCCGTTCGAGACGCCGCGCTCCAAGGCTGCCGGCGGCGCGGTCGGAGCGCGGCTCGCGTAACCCGGGCGGAGAGACGATGCCGGAGCCTTTGCTTTCTCTCGAGAACGTCTCCATCGCGTTCGGCGAGAGGGCGGCGGTGGACCACCTCGACCTCGAGGTGCACGCGGGAGAACGCCTGGCGCTGGTCGGCGAGTCCGGCTCCGGCAAGACGGTCACGGCACTGTCGATCTTGCGGCTGCTCGGCAAAGCCCGCATCCAGGGGAGCATCCGCTTCGACGGCAAGGAGCTGCTCACGCAGTCGGAGGACGATCTGCGCCGCATCCGCGGCGCGCAGATCTCCATGATCTTCCAAGAGCCGATGACGGCCCTAAACCCGCTCTTGCCCGTCGGAGCGCAGATCGCCGAAACCTTGATCGTCCACGAGGGCCTGCTCCGCGCCGCGGCTCGGCACAAGGCAGTCGAGCTCCTCGCACAGACCGGCATCCGCGAGCCGACGCGTAGGGTCGACAGCTTCCCCCACCAGCTCTCCGGGGGCGAGCGCCAACGCGCGGTCATCGCGATGGCCCTCGCCTGCCGGCCGAAGCTGCTCATCGCCGACGAGCCCACGACGGCCCTCGATCTGACTGTCCGCTCGCGCATCATCGAGCTCTTGCTCGACCTGCAGAAGAAGGAGCGCGAGCGGCGCGGCGACCGGGGGATGTCGATTCTGCTCATCACCCACGACCTGCCGCTCGTGCGGCGCTTCGCCGAGCGGGTGGCGGTGATGGAACGCGGCAACCTGGTCGAAGTGGGGACCACCGAGGACGTTTTCGAGCGCCCCCGGCACCGCTATACGAAGAAGCTGCTCGCGAGCACGCCGCGCCGCATGGTCGACAAGGTCCCCGAGGACGCCGCGACCGTGCTCGCCGCCGAGGCGCTGCGGGTCGAGTACCCGAAGGCGCGCCCGGGCGTGCGGGGGTGGTTTTCGTCGGAACGGTTCGTCGCCTTGCAAGGGGCGGCGCTCGCGCTCCGCGCCGGCGAAACCATCGGCGTCGTCGGCGAGTCCGGCTCCGGCAAGTCGACGCTCGCGCAGGCCATCCTCGGCCTGGTCCGCGTCGAGTCGGGCACGATCGCCTTCGAGGGTGCGAACGTGGCGCGGCTCGGCAAGCGCGAGCGGCGCGCGCTGTGCTCCCGGCTCCAGGTCGTGTTCCAGGATCCGTTCGGGTCGCTGTCGCCGCGGCAGAACGTAGGTCAGATCGTGGGCGAAGGGCTGGCGCTCCATTTCCCACACCTCGGCGAGCGCGCGCGTCGCGAACGCATCGTGACCGTCCTGTCGGACGTGGGCTTGAGCGAATCGATGCTGTCCTCGTACCCCGACGAGTTCTCGGGCGGCCAGCGCCAGCGCATCAGCATCGCGCGAGCGCTGGTGCTCCGCCCCAAGGTCGTGATCCTGGACGAGCCCACCTCCGCGCTCGATCTCTCGATACAGAACCAGGTGCTGCGCCTGCTCATCGGCTTGCAAAAAAAATACGGCTTGAGCTACGTGCTCATCACCCACGATCTCACCGTCGTCCACGCGATGGCCCACCGCGTCTACGTGCTCAGGGACGGCGAGATCGTCGAGACCGGCCGCACCCAGGAGGTGCTGACCACTCCTCGCCACGCGTACACGCGCGGGCTCGTGAGCGCGTCCGCGTGAGGCCCTCCCCATCCGGCTGCCCCGAGACATGCTGACCTACCTCGTCAAGCGGCTCGTCCTCCTCGTCCCCACGCTCCTCGGCGTCATCACGCTGACGTTCTTGGTGACCCAGTTCGTCCCCGGAGGCCCGGTCGATCAGGCCTTGCACCGCATCGATCTCGAGAGCGGCGCCAAGGCCGGCTCCGACAACACCACGGAGACCAGCAGCCTCTTCAACTACACGGGCCGCAAGGGCATCGACAAGACCCAGGTCGAGCAGCTCAAGCGCCAGTTCGGCTTCGATCGCTCCCTCGGCAGCCGCTACTTCCACCTCGTGGGGCGCTTTCTTCGCTTCGATCTGGGCGAGAGCTACTTCCGCAGCCAGCCGGTGTGGACTCTCATCCGCTCCAAGTTCGTCGTCTCGATGTCGCTCGGGCTCTGGACATTTCTGCTCACGTACCTGGTCTCGGTGCCGCTCGGCATCGCCAAGGCCGTTCGCTCAGGGAGCCGGTTCGACCTGGCCACGAGCCTGCTCCTCCTTTCGGGCTACGCGCTACCCGGCTTCGTGCTGGGTGTGCTCCTCATCGTGGTGCTCGGCGGCGGTTCCTTCTGGGACATCTTCCCGCTGCGAGGGCTCACCTCCGAGAACTTCCACGACCTCGGGGTCTTCGGCAAGATCCGCGACTACCTGTGGCACGTCACCCTGCCGGTGACTGCTGCGGTGGTCAGCAACTTCGCGATCAAGGCCCTGCTCACGAGGAACACCGTGCTCGACGAGCTCGGCAAGCACTACGTCTTGACCGCGCGCGCCAAAGGCCTGAGCGAGCGCGACGTGGTGTGGAAGCACGTCTTCCGCAACGCGCTCCTGCCGCTCATCACGAGCTTCCCGGGCGCGTTCATCGCCGCCTTCTTCACCGGGAGCGTCCTCATCGAGACGCTGTTCTCGCTCGACGGGCTCGGCCTCTTGTCGTTCGAGTCGATCACCGCCCGCGACTACCCGGTGATCCTCGGCAGCCTCTACGTGTTCACCCTGGTGGCCCTGCTCACCAAGCTCACGGCGGACGTGGCCTACGCGATCGCGGACCCCCGCATCCAGTTCGAGGCCCAGGCGGACTGATCCACGAGAAAGCGGACGGTCATCATGGCATCTGCCCAAACAAGCTCCAACGACGACGAATTCGACCTGCTCGACGGCGCGCCGGCGCAGGAGGCGATGGCCCTGCCCGAGCGGCTGACCCCGTGGCAGCGCTTCCGACGGTACAAGATCGGCTACTGCAGCCTGGTTGCGTTCCTGTCCCTTTACGGCTTCAGCCTCGCCGGCGAGCTCTTCTTCAACGACAAGCCGCTCTTCGTCTACTACGACCACCGCGTCTACCTGCCGCTCTTGCACGACTACCCGGAGGCGACGTTCGGCGGCGACCTCCCCATCGCGGCGGACTACAACGACCCCTTCATCCGCGCGCAGCTCTCTTCTCCGGGCCAGTTCGCGCTCTATCCGATCCACGCCTACTCCTACGACACGCTCGACTACTTCACGACCGAGAAGCACCACCCGGGCAAGCCCACCCTGCGCAATTGGCTGGGCACCGACACCGCCGGCTACGACGTCGCGTCGTTGCTCCTCTACGGCTTCCGCATCTCGATCACCTTCGCGCTCCTGCTCACGCTGTTCGGCACGTTGCTCGGCATCGCCATCGGAGCGGTCCAGGGGTACTTCGCGGGCAAGGTGGACCTCATCGGGCAGCGCCTGATCGAGATCTGGGGCTCGATGCCGGAGCTCTACCTGCTCATCGTGTTTGCTTCCATCTTTCAAACCAGCTTCATCATCATCTTCATCGTGCTCACCTTGTTCGGGTGGGTGCCCCTCTCGGAGTACGTGCGCGCCGAGGCCATGCGCAATCGGCAGATGGAGTACGTGCGTGCGGCGCGCGCGCTCGGGCTCTCAAGCTGGCAGATCATCTGGCGCCATGTCCTGCCGAACAGCATGACACCCGTCATTACGTTCTTGCCATTCCGCGTGAGCGCCGCCATCACGGCCCTCGCGAGCCTCGACTTCCTCGGGCTCGGCGTGTCGGCACAGACGCCGAGCCTCGGACGCCTGCTCCTCCAAGGGAAACAAAACCTCGATGCCTGGTGGATCTCGCTGTCCGCGTTCGGCGTGCTCGTGGTGACCATCCTCCTTCTCACCTTCATTGGCGACGGCCTCCGCCAGGCCCTCAACGCCCGCGAAGCACGCTGAGATGAGCCCGAACGCGCGCCGCCGCCTCCTCCTCGCCGTCCTCGAGACGGTGATCGCCGCCGCCATCCTGACCTGGCCGTCGACCGGCCAGGCCGCGCACGCCTTGGCGGAGTTCGGGGAACCCAAGTACCCGCCCGGCTTCCAGCACTTCGACTACGTGCGTCCGGACGCCCCGAAGGGCGGCGTCTTGAACCTCGCGACCATCGCCTTGAACAGCAGCTTCGACAAGTACAACCCCTTCAGCCTGAAGGGAAAGTCCGCCCCCGGCTTGACCGACCTGGTCTTCGAGACGCTCGCTGTGTACGACCTCGACGAGCTCCACGTCGAGTACGGCCTGCTGGCGGAGGACATCGCGGTGGCGCCCGATTTCAGCTCCGCTACTTTTCGCCTCCACGCGGAGGCGACCTTCTCCAACGGAGATTCGGTCACCGCGAGGGACGTGAAGTACTCCTTCGACACGCTGAACGGGCCGAAGGCGAGCCCGCGCTTCCGCTCCTACTTTACGGACATCGACAGGGTCGTCGTCGTCGACGCACGCACGGTTCGCTTCGAGTTCAAGCGCAAGGGCCGCGATCTGCCGTTCATCGCCGGCAGCCTCCCCGTCTTCTCTCCCAAGTGGGGCCAGAAGCCCGATGGCAGGAGGACGCCGTTCGATGCCCTCCAGCTCGAACCGCCTATCGCGTCGGGCCCGTACCTCGTGGACGAGTCGCCCTCGGGGCAGAACGTCATCTACACGCGCAATCCACGCTACTGGGGGCGCGACATCCCTGTCCGCCGTGGGAGCTTCAACTTCGACACGATCGTTTACAAGCTCTACAAGGACATCGACACACAGGTCGCCGCCATGCGCGCAGGCGACTTCGACTTTCTGTTCGAAAACAAGATGCGCTACTGGTGCTGCCAGTATATCGGCAAGCGCTTCGACGACGGGGAGATCGTGAAGGAGCTCCTTCCGCACAAGAACCCCCGGCCGATGAACGGCTACATCTTCAACCTGCGCAGGCCGCAGTTCCAAGACATCCGCGTGCGCCGCGCGTTCGACTACGCGTACGACTGGGAGTGGCTCAACACGATGATCTTCGACGGCCAGTTCGAGCGGCAGGAGAGCTACTTCGCCAACACGCCGCTCGCGGCGAGCGGGTCGCCGAGCGCCGAGGAGCTCGCGCTGCTCGAGCCGTACCGCGGCGAGCTCGACCCGGCGGTCTTCGGCCCGATGCGGAGGCAGCCGAGCACGTCGCCTCCCGGCAGCTACCGCGCAAACCTGCGGGAGGCCGCGCGGCTCTTCGCGGAGGCGGGCTGGCGCAACCGCGGCGACGGCGTCCTCCGCAACGACAAGGGGGAGCCGTTCGTCCTCCGGGTGTCCGGCTCGCCGTCGCTGCTCGAGGCCTTCTATCTCAACGTCAAGAGGCTCGGCGTCGAGGTCGTCTACCGCAACGGCGATCCTGCGGTCGACCGCGAGAACCTCCGCAATTTCGACTTCGATTTCACGTCCATCGCGCTGCGGGAGTCGCGCGACCCGGGACCGGAGCTCTTGCGCGCCTTCTCCTCGCAGGAGGCCGACGTCCCCGGCTCGGAGAACCTCCTAGGGCTCAAATCGCCCGCGGTCGACTTCCTGATTGGCCGGATCCTCGACGCGCAGAGCGAGCACGACCTCGAAACCGCGGCCCATGCGTTCGACCGCGTCATGGTGGCACAGGCCTACGTGCTGCCGTGGCGCTGGCTGAAGAACCACTACGTCATGTACAATCGTCGCCTCAAGCGGCCGCCGACGCTCCCCCTTTACTACGGCGCGACCGAGTGGGCGCTCGCCGACTGGTGGGATGGGTCCGTTGAAGGCCGCTAGAATGTGCGAGGGGCCGAGCCGTCATCCGCACTTGGCACGAGGTCTGCTTACGAACAGCGGGGTGCGGCGTCCGCCTCAGGTGCTGCAGGTCTACGGCCTCGGCGAACAGCCGGTCGTCCCGGGTGAAAGCAGCGTCGGCCGCCGTCGTGGCTACGGCAAGGCCGCGCGCTCCGCCGACTCGCGTTGCGCCAAAGTTGCACGCAACGTGCGAACCTGAGCCTCGGCGGCAGCCAATCTCCTGGCCCTCTCGAGCCGGCCGGCATCGCCGCGAGGGGCGCGCGCTGCGGACGCGGCAGGACATTTGCACTGCACGACCCGCATGAAGCTCTCGATGATTTTCGGTGCTTGTTCCCTCCTCGGCCTGGCCGCCTGCGGCGGGCCGCAAGCCCCGGTCGCCACTCCGACCCCGGTAGCCGCCGCCCCGGCCGTGACGTCCGCGGGCCTGGCCGCATTGCCACCGGAAACGCTGGAGCAGGCGGCGACTTCGGGCAGCCTTCACGTGTCCGAAGACATCCTGAGATCGTGCAATTTGCCCGACGCCGATGCGTATTTTCGATTCGACTCCGCGCGCCTCGAAAAGCAAGACATCCCCCCGCTCAACACGATTGCGGTCTGCTTCACGACGGGAACGCTCAAGGGCCGCTCGATGAAGCTCGTGGGGCACGCGGACCCGCGTGGGGCGACGGGCTACAACATGTCGTTGGGTCAGTCCAGGGCGGACGGCGTCGAGGGCTATCTCGGCAAACGGGGGCTCGCGCAAGCCAAGGTGGAGACCACGTCGCGTGGCGCGATCGACGCGACCGGGACCGATGAAGCGGGATGGGAGCACGATCGCCGCGTCGACGTGATGCTCGCCCAGTGAAGCGAAAAGCCATCCTTGTCGTGGACGACGACGAGGACATGTGTGCGGCGCTCGACATCGTTCTCTCTCCCCATTACCGCATGACGTTCGCGGTGGATGGGGTCGATGGATATTTGAGGGCCAACGATCTGCCGGGGCCCGATCTGATCATTGCGGATGTCGCCATGCCCAACCTCGATGGCTTGGCGATGGTCCAACGCATTCGCGACAATCACGCGCTCGGCAACCTGCCCGTCCTATTCCTCACCGGGCAGGTTTCGCAGGCGGTTGTGGCCGAAAGGCTCGGGCCGTCCGCCGGTGCATTCGCCTACCTTCGGAAGCCGACCGACTCCGGGCTACTGCAGAAGAAGGTCCTAAGCTTGCTTTGTACGTAAGCGTGGCAGGGAGGGGCTGAATGTATGCCGCTTCGTGACGCACCGTGACGCGCATGGCGGAGCAAGCGCATTCGCGTCGCGATGGTTCGCGATTGCGCCCTTCGATTCGTCGACGTCGAGAGGGCGCGGTCCCGTGCCGGCCCCTGCAACTCGACTAGCCTGTCCATAGCCTGTCCATGGATCTCGATCCATGGACGACCTCAACGAACGCCAGGCCGCGTCGTGGATGAAACAGACCACGGCCATCCCCGGCTTCGGGGGGAAGAAGCGATAAGCCCGGCGATGGCGCGTCCGCGCATGATCGTGGTGGCCGGTCCTCGACGCGTCGTGGGCCTCACCCGGCAAACCTGTACGTTGCTGTAAGCGACTGCAATGGACTCGCCGGCCGACGACGGGGATAGTCGCCGCCACGAGCAGCCCTGAAGGCTCAAGCCCTGCGCGAAAGCGATTCGATCGTGAGGGCCAACGGTTGGCGAGGCGACCGGCTCGGAGGCGCGGGCTGCATCTTTGTGCGTCGGAAAGCGGTCGTTCGGTCGAATCCACGTTCGCTCACACCGGGAGGTTTCACATGCTCAGTCGCATCCATCGGGGACTCTCCAGTGTTTCTCTCGTCTCGGCACTCGGCGTGGTCGCCGCGTGCTCTTCGGGCGGCAACTCACCCACGTCGTCGGGACGCGAGCCAAAGGACACGGCGTCTCGGAGCGCGGTCGTGGGACATCCGGCTTGGGCCACTGCCGCGCGCCTGACCGGCGTGGTGGCCGACGATCAGACGCTCGACATTCA
Organism: Polyangiaceae bacterium; assembly: GCA_049521295.1. Lineage (GTDB taxonomy): Bacteria > Myxococcota_A > Polyangia > Polyangiales > Polyangiaceae > Palsa-1150. The sequence goes on from JBEKOY010000009.1 coordinate 28,252, forward strand.
GGTGCACCTTCAGCTCAGAGACGCACAGGCCGCCGCCGCCGAGCTCACGGCGATCAGCGACCCGGATAGTCCGCAGTACGGCCGCTTCTTGAGCGATGCCGAGTACGACATGAAGTACGGTCCGACGGACGCCGAGGTCGCGGCCGTCCGCGCTCACCTCGAAGCGAACGGCCTGACCGTGACCCATGTGCCCGCCAACCGCACCTTCATCGCGGCAAGCGGAAATGCGGCGCAAGTCAGTCGCGCGTTCTCCACGCGTCTCGGGCTCTACCAAGTCGGTGGGGAAATCCGGCGCGCACCCATCGATCCAGCGACGGTTCCGGCCGTGATCGAACCGCTCGTGCTCGGGGTGCTCGGTCTCACGACGCCCATCCAGATGAAGCCGCGCAATGTGGTCGTGGGCGGCATTGCACGCAACTCGTTGAAGCCTCCCAGCGGGGCAACCCCAGCGCCCTCCCCGAAAAGGGCGCCGAGCTCCATCGGCGGCACCGGAACGTGCTCCGAATGGTTCGGATCCACTCCCGACACGGTCGACCCCCCGTACGGTCCCGGCTATCCCCCGCTGACGTACGTTCCGTGCGGCTACGTCCCCGCGCAAATCCGAGAGGCGTATGGATTCACGGAGAGCATCCGCAAAGGAAACGACGGGACGGGCGTAGCGGTCGCCGTGGTGGACGCGTACCTCTCCCCCACGCTTCTTTCGGACGTTCAGACGTACTCGGCGCAAAACGATCCGGATTACCCGTTCGCGGCCACGCAGCTCGAACCGATATGGGCCCCAGGGACGCCCACATTTCCCGATCCCGAGTGGTACATCGAGCAGACCTTGGACGTCGAAGCCGCGCACGCGATCGCCCCGGGAGCCACGATTGTCGCGGTCGCGGCCCAGAGCCAGTCGGAGCCGGATCTGGTCGCCGCGGTAAACCTGATCGTCGAGCAAAAGCTCGCGACGATTGTGTCGAATTCGTATGAGACCCAAGAGGAAGCCGCACTGACGGACGCTCTCATTTGGGAGTCGCTTGCGACCCAGGCTGGGCTCAAGGGCGTGGGGCTCTACTTTTCGTCGGGAGACAGCGGCGACGACACGTTTGGCGATAGCTTTCTTCCACCCACCATCGACTTTCCCGGATCGCTCCCTACGGTCACGTCGGTCGGCGGGACTTCGCTCGCGTTGGGCAATGTCGGACAGCGACTCTGGGAGACGGGCTGGGAGACGGGCGCGAGCTACCTCACCGAGGTGTACGTCGAGCCGCCGGAAGAGGACGCCGCGGTCGGCTCAACCAACGACAGCGGCACGGTGTCGGTCGACGCAAGCGGGCCGAGGCCGGTCGACGCCAGTGGCCTCGCTCCTCAGCGGCCGGTCGGTCCGATCGCGCTCGACACGTTCTTTGGTGCGGACGATGCCGCGGCGCCCGATGGCGCCCCGATACCCCCTTCCGATGCGAGCGCATTCGACGGAGGCGCGCCCGATACCGGCCTATTCGACGACGCCGGCGAATTCGAAGCCGGCGGGTTCGACGGAGGGTTTTCCCTCGACAGCGGACCACCCCCCCCCTTCCAGGAAGCTTGGTGTCCAGCGCCCCCCGGGCAGTTCGAGTATGGCAGCGGGGGCGGCGTCAGTATTCTCTTTCCGCAGCCGGCCTATCAGAAAGGAATCGTCCCTTCGGGGCTCGCCGATACTCCCGGCGTGCCCGCGCGGGTCGTCCCCGACGTGAGCATGGTGGCCGATCCGGTGACCGGCTTCGTCGTAGGGAGCTCGCAGTTCACGGGGACCTACCAGGAGCTCGTCTACGGGGGAACGAGCCTCTCCTCGCCTCTCTTCGCGGGCACCATTGCGCTCGCTCAACAGCGTGCCAAGCGATCCTTCGGGTTCGCCAACCCGATTCTATACAAGGCATCGAAGAATGGCGCGTTCACCGACGTCGTTCCGCTGGCGTCACCGGAGGCGGTCACGCTCGAACCGGGGCTCGTCGCGACGTTCGACTTCGGCGGGGCGGACATGCCACAAGCCGATGGCGGATCCATCCTCAGCCCCTGCGGGTACTACTTTTTTTATGATGAACAAATCTCGATTCACACGACGATTGGCTATGACGACGTCACCGGCCTCGGTTCGCCCAACGGGCAAACGTTCCTCGCGAACGTGAAGTAAACACCCCGCGCGAGCGCACGCTCCCATCGCGCGGCTTCGCTCTCTTTTCGTTTCTTTGGAGCGATCCCTCCCGATCGTAAGCGCTCGGCCATTCCGTCGGAAAGAAAGCGCGGCTGCCGAGCATCTTCGGCGCCGCGCGTCGCTCGCGCCTCTCCGAGACCGACTTTGCAATCCATCACGACGAGAGGTCTCTGGCCTTTCACGGAGACAGCGCCGCCGAGATGAACTGCCCCGGCAGCATCGATGCGCCGAAGATCGACTGCGCCTCGAGCCAGTGGAAGCCTGTCGCCGCAATCAGAGCACCGGGGTCGCCCGTGAGGCGCGCCATGACCACAAGGGGAATCAAGATGAGCGTGTGCCACGGCATCGTCTGGGGAGTCATCGCAAGCATGAAACATTGCCAGACCATGGTCAGCACCAAAAGCCAGTGACGGGCACTCGCGACATAGGCGACGAGGAACACCAGAGGGACCCCGACCCTGCTCGATCGATTGAAGGGCATCCACGTTCCGACCCTCGTGCTCTGGGGCGAGTCGGATCACGTCGTCAGCCAGGAGTACGGCCGCGCGTTCGCCGCCGCGATCCCGAACGCCCGGTTCGAGACCGTCGCCGAGGCCGGACACCTCCCCTGGCTCGAGCAGCCCGCCGAGACGTTCCGGGTGCTCGATCCGTTCGTCGCCACCCCGGCCGCCCCCGCCCAGCGCTAAGGAGGCAGGAGCGTGATCGTGGGAGCCCCGGGGGGCGCGATCCCCTTGGGGCCGCCCGGCACGGACGTTTTACGCTCACTCGCCGTCTCGCTGGCTTCTTCGTCGACCGGCTGGCTATGCTCGGGCTATCCGCGGCACGGCGCGCATGCCTCCCGATCCCGCTCCGCCCGTACTCAAAGCCGCACCCGCATCGACCTGGGCACCGCTCGCGATCCCTGCGTTCCGAGGGCTCTGGATCGCTGGGCTGGTGTCGGACCTCGGCGGCTGGATGCACGGGGTGGGCGAAGGGTGGCTCCTGACGTCGCTCACCGCGTCGCCGCGCACCGTCGCGCTCCTGCAGGCGGTCGACGGCGCCGCGCTCTTTCTCTTGGCACTGCCGGCAGGGGCGCTCGCGGATATCGCGGATCGCCGGCGTCTCGCCATCGGGACGCAGATCTGGCTCTCCGCCTGCGCCGGCTCGATGGCGTGCCTCGCGGCGGTCGGCGCGCTGCCCGCCTCGCTCCTCATTGGGTTTGCGTTCGCGATGGGAGTCGGCGCAGCACTCGACGAGCCCCTCTGGCAGGCGCTGACCGCGGAGGCGGTTCCCGGCAGCCTCCTGCCCATGGCGGTGACGCTCGGCGGCGTGTCGATGAACCTGGCGCGGTCGCTCGGCCCCGCCGCGGGAGGGGTGATTGTCGCGCTCGCCGGACCGGCAGCCGTCTTCGGCCTGAACGCGCTCACTTTTCTCGGGGTAATCGCCGCGCTCGTCCGCTTGCGATCGCACAAGGTCACGGCATCGGCGCCTGCCGAGCGGTGGGTCGGGGCGATGGGCGCCGGGCTCCGCTACGTTCGCCACACGAAAGCTCTTCGCGCGGTCCTGTTCCGCTGCGGCGTGAGCGTGCTGCCGGGGAGCGTCTTGGCGGCGTTGCTCCCGCTGTACGCGCGCCGCGTGCTCCACCTATCGCCCGCGGGGTTCGGGCTTCTCCTCGGTTGCATGGGAGTCGGCGCGCTCGTCGCGGCCTGGCGGCTGCCGACCATCCGGACGCGCGTGTCGGCCGACCGATTGCTGACGCTCGGAGCGCTCACCTTCGCGGTGGCGCTCGTCGTGCTCTTTGCGGCAGGCGCGCTCGCTCCAGCCGCCCTCGGGATGGTGGCGGCGGGCGCCGGTTGGATGACGATGCTCTCCGGCTTGAACATCGCCGCCCAGCTCGCGACCGCGTCGTGGGTGCGTGCCCGGGTTCTGTCGGTCTACTTGCTCGTGTTCCAAGGGGGACTTTCGATCGGCAGCCTGCTCTGGGGCGAGGTTGCGGTGCGGCTCGGCATTCGGCAGGCGTTTCTCGTGGCTGCGGGAGCGCTGGCGACGAGCCTCGTCGCGCACACCCGCTATCCGCTCGAGTTCGTCGAAGAGGACATGACCCCGTTGCTCCTATGGCCGATGCCGCGAATCGTCCGTGACATCGAGGAGGACGACGGACCGGTGCGCGTCCTCATCGAATACAGCGTCCCCGAGGCGAATGCGCCGTCGTTCAGCCGACTCTTGCGCGCACGGGAGCACAGGCGACGCCGTGGCGGCGCCATCGAGTGGGGCCTGTACCGCGACGTCTCGAAGCCGACCCGCTGGCTGGAGACGTTCGTTGTCCACTCGTGGGGCGAGCACGAACGCCAGCATTCGCGCACCACGGCCGCCGACCGGCGATCCGCCACCCACATTGCGACGCTCCTCGAGCCTGGAACAAGCCCCGTGATCCGCCATTTCATTGCCAGTGACGCCTGGAGTAGCGAGGAGAGCGCGCTGCGCGCCGGGGGTGCCCCCAAGACGTCGTGCGCGTGATGCATTTCTGCCTCGTTGCGCCCTACACGGTATGTTCGTCGCCTTCCTGGCGCGAAACAACGCGCCGTGCGCACCGGCTCAGCCGTGCTTGGGCGGTCCAAACCACGTGGTTAGGGCGTCACGAAGGCCCTGGTCGGTGCCGTCTCCGACCCACACGACGTATCCGTCGGGCCGAATCAGCACGGCAACGGGAGCCGCGACCGCACCGAGCACCGGGAGATCCCACACACCCGCGGTTCGAGCGTCGACCCGTTCAACCCGATCCGCCCATGGAGCGATGTCGAGGGCGCCAGGCTCACCGAGATTGAGCAGTGCCGGTCGGGCATCGTGCAGCAGAGTGAACACCCGCCGTGGGCCGCTTTCGGTGACCAACTCGAGATCGGGCATGCGGCGCCCGAGCAGCGGGTGTCCCGTGCCGAGGTCGTAGCGAATGTCGAGACCCGACATCATCGCGGCGGTTCGCTTGCGAGGCTCGTCCATCGAAAGCAGATCGGACAGGGTCTCGCGCAAGGCCTTCGTCCGTTCGTCGCCGCGGTTGAGCGCCGTTGCCGCCATGGTGCTCTTGAGCACGCGCGCACCGATCGGGTGCCGCTCGGCCTGGTAGGTATCGAGCAGGCTCTCCGGCGATGTGCCGCTTACCACTTGGGCCAGCTTCCATCCCAAGTTCACGGCGTCCTGGACACCGATGTTGAGTCCTTGTCCCCCGGCCGGGGAGTGCACGTGCGCCGCGTCGCCGGCCAAAAGCACCCGTCGGTCTCGGTACGAGGCCGCCTGCCGGGTCATATCGGTAAACCTCGAGATCCAGATGGCTTTGTGAACACCGTAATCCGTCCCGTAGACAGCGATGAGCGCCTCGCGGAGATCGCTCAATGTCGGCTCGTCGCCTTGGCTGACGGGCTGTTCCAACAACACCCGCACGCGCTTGCCGTCCTCCATTTTGCTGAGGGACCGCATGCCCTTTTCATCACGGCGGATGCCCCATTCCGCCTCTTGCGCCATCTCGACCTCGGCGATCAAGAAGCTGGTTGTCGGGTCCCAGCCCGGGAAGTCGAACCCGGCTTTCTTGCGGATCAGGCTGCGACCTCCGTCGCACCCGACGAGGTATTTCGCCCGTAACGAGCCCCCGTCGGACAGCTCGACGTCGACGCCGGTGTCGTCCTGCGCGAAGCCCGTCACCTCACGTCCGCGAATGATCGGCACCGCGAGCTCGCCGACCCAGGCGGCCAGTATGTGCTCGATGCGGTTCTGCCACAGCGCGAGCCCGTAGTTGTGGCGAGTCGGAAAGTCGCTGATGTCGAGAGGGATCAGCGCCAAACCCGCGACCTGAGCCACCTTCCCTTGAGAAAGGAAGCGATCCGCAATTCCACGCTGATCGAGCACCTCGATCGTGCGTGAATGCAGACCGCCTGCGCGCGAACCGGCGAGGTCCTGGCTGGCGCGTCGCTCGACGATGGCGACGTCAACCCGCGCCAACGCCAGCTCGCCCGCCAACATCAACCCCGTCGGACCTGCTCCAGCGATCACCACCGCATGCGTTTTCATGGCCGATGACTGTGCGGCATGACCGCTGTGGGCGCGGTCGACCGGGTGCGGGCGCAGATGCAGAAGGTCCTTTCGGGCAAGGACAACGTCATCGATCTGCTCCTCGTCGGTCTCTTCGGCGCCGGCCATGTCCTCGTCGAAGACGTCCCGGGCGTCGGCAAGACCACGCTCGCGAAGGCGCTCTCCAAAGCGGTCGCTCTCTCCATCACCCGCGTGCAGTTCACGCCCGATCTGCTCCCGACCGACATCCTCGGATCGCAGATCCTGAACCCGAAGGACGGCACGCTCACCTTCCAACAGGGTCCCGTCTTCACGAACGTGCTGCTCGCCGACGAGATCAACCGCGCGTCGCCGCGCACGCAGTCGGCGCTCCTCGAAGCGATGAACGAAGCACAAGCGACCGTCGACGGCGGCAACGCACGAATGCGTATTTCGTCCCCGCAATCCTCTTCGGGCTCCTCGTCGGATCGCTTGTCGCCGCGCGCAGCTTGAAGCTCGATCGCACCACCGTCGTCGTGAATGCGCCGCGCCGCGTGACGATCGGCGACGAGGTCACCTTCTCCGTCACCTGCCGTCGCGAAGGCGGTGCCGACATGGCCGTCCGGGTCCGCGGCCCCTTCTTGCCGTGGGACGGAACGTGGACCGGACCACCGCCGGAGGAGCTCTTGCTGCAAGGTGGAGAGAGCGCGACGACGACGATGCGCGCCCGCTTCATCGCGCGCGTTATGCATCACCTCGATCCGTTCACCGCGGCCGCGGTCGCGCCGCTCGGCCTCGCGTGCGGTCCGCGCAAGGAGTCGGACGGCGCGAAGGTGTGGGTCGTCCCGCGCGTCGCCGACGTCGTGCGATTGCCGCTCGCGATCGCGGCGAAGCATCAACCGGGCGGCGTCGCACTCGCGTCGAAGGCCGGCGAGTCCATGGATCTCGTCGGCGTGCGGCCTTATCGGCGCGGCGATCCGGTGCGCGATCTCCACGCGCGGACGTGGGCGCGCACGGGGGCACCGGCCACCCGCGAGTATCAGCAGGAGTACTTCACTCGCGTCGGCGTCATCGTCGACCTCGGATTTCGCGATGCCGAGCGCCTCGAATCGGCGGTCGAGCTCGCGGCCGGCGTCGTCCTGCGCCTCTCGCGCGGCGACGCGCTCATCGACGTGCTCGTCGTCGGCGACGTCATTCACGAGCTGACGGTCGGGCGGAGCCTCGGACGTCTCGATCAGGCGCTCGAGCTGCTCTCCACGGTCGAGCAAGGTCCGCCGCTCCGCGCGGCGTCGCTCGTGAAGCGGCTCGAGCCGCACCTCGCGCAACTCTCCACGGTTTTCGCGATCGTCTCGCCGGAGGCGGCGGAGAAGCGTAACCTCGAAAAGCGCCTGCGCGATCACGGCCTCGCGTGCACGACCGTCGTGGTCGACGACGAGCTCGCCCGCGTCGTGTTCCTTCCGCCGCTCGCGCAGCGTGTGCAGGCGACGATCCTGGCGATGTTGAACGTCGACAGCTTTCAAGCGACGGCGTTCTCGACGCAGATGACGCTCGGCGCGATGACGGCGATGCTGCAGAGCGACGCGATCGTCGCGCGGATCGAAGGCGCTCATCCTGACTACCTGCGCGGTGCGGTATACGACGACTACGACGGCGCCCATTGGACGACGACGAAACCCGGCCGCGCGACGAAGGTGGTGCACGCGAACGTCGCCGCAACGCCGCGGGCGACGATGACGCTCGATCGCCACGCGCCGAAAGGCGACGACATGCGCTGGTTCCTGCCGCAAGGCGCGTGCCGATTCGACCCGGACATCGAAGTGGATGGCTTCGGGGTCGGACGCCGCGCGCGCGGGGACGCTCCGCAGCAGCTCTCGTTTGCGCCGAGCGGCTGCACGCCCGCGCCCGTGCTGCCTCCGTCCGACACGGATCGAAATGGCATGCGCACGGCCCTTTATCGCTCTTTGACGCCCATCGCCGCGAGTTGGACCGCGGGAGCGACGACCGACGGCGAGAAGCTCAGAGCGATCGAAGAGCACTTATCGCATTACGAATACTCATTGACGGTCGAGCGGAGCCCATCGCTCGACCCGATTTTGGATTTCCTGACGGTGCACAAGGCCGGCCATTGCGAGTTCTTCGCCTCGGCGATGGTACTGCTCGCACGGACCCAGGGAATTTCTGCGCGTCTCATCGGCGGATATCGCCTCGACGAGATCAACCCGATGACGAACCAATCTGTCGTGCGTGACCGAAACGCGCATGCTTGGGTGGAGGCGTGGGTCGACGGCGGCTGGCACGCGTACGACCCGACGCCCGTTCTGGACAGCGCGGGCGGCTTCTTCGCGCACGCGAGCGATCTCTCGGAGATGCTGAAGGACCGCCTCGCAGCATTCGGTCCGCTCGGCTTCGCGGTCGTGTTCGCGGGTGTCCTCGCGGCGATGTTCGGCCTGCGCGCGCTCCGCACCGGGGTGCACGCGCCGCGGCAGCGGCGGGCACGGCTGGCGATGGAGCGTCCCCTGCCCTGCTTCGTAGAGCTCTCCGCGAAGCTGACGGCGGCGGGTTCGGCAGCACAAGAGGCGCCAACTTGCTCTCTCCCATCCACGCTGGCGTCAGGGCTTGGTTTCGCGCCAGCGCGCGCGCCAGGCTGGAGCCTCGAACGGGTCGGCAAAGTACTGCGTCTCGTGCGCCACCTTTCCGTCGAGGAACTCCATGATGCTGACGGTCGGGACCGGGCGCCCATCGTAGAAGATCACGTACTCGGTGACCCACAGATCGCCGGAGCCGAGCGTTCGCCGGATCTCGAAGCTACGCCCTGCCGGGTTGTGCCCGCGTGACTCGAGCACGTTGCGACGGCCCCTGAAGCGTTCCCCCGACTGCGGATACTCGAGCTCGACATCGTCGCGGTAGATGTCGCCCTCTCCCGCATCGTCTCCGGCATTGGATGCGGCCCAGTGCCGATCGAGCGCAGCCCGGATCTCCGCGTCAGCCATGCCCATCGCGCAGGCATGACACGTGACGCCTCCGGGACGCAAGCCCGAACACGGGTGCACGTCGACCGTGAGTAAGCTCATAGGCGGCTCCGTCGGCGGCTGCGCCTTCGATTCGTCTCGTTCTTGCTACCTTGGGCGCGGTGCGGCGGTCCTTGGCATCCATGGTGTTTGCAGGGGTGTTTCTCGTCGCCGCGCGCGCGGACGCTTATCGACCCTTCGACGGCACGGACGCCGACGTCACCGAGTACGGTTTTTTCGAGCTCGAGCTCGGTCCCGCCCACTGGTACGACGCGGCGGGGCAAAACTTTCTCATCGCGCCCGCGACCGTCCTTAACCTCGGCATCTTCGAGGATACCGAGCTCGTCGTCGACTTCGACGACTTCGTTGCCATCGGGCCTCTTCGCGGACGGCCGAGGTTTGCGGTGCTCGATACGGACGTGCTGGTCAAGCACGTCTTTCGCGAAGGCGTGCTTCAGGGCAAAGACGGCGTCAGCGTCGCGGTCGAGGCCGGCCCCCTCACGCCGGAGTTTCACGGAGCGCGCGGCTTCGGGGCGTCTTTGAACGCGCTCTTGTCCTATCGGTGGAGTTGGGGAACCGTTCACTTCAACGAGTGGCCGTCCTACACGCGCGATCACGATTTCGACCTGTACTCCGGCGTCATCGTCGAAGGCCCGCAACCCTGGAGGGTCCGTCCGGTCGCCGAAGTGTACGTCGAGAAGGCGTGGAACGAGGTCACGACGGAGTCGGCGCTCGTCGGGGCGATCTGGACGTGCGACGAGTCGTTCGTCGTCGACGCGGCCTTGCGCGCCGCTCGTGTCGGCGACGCGAGCGCCTTCGAGGCCCGCTTCGGGTTCACCTGGTCGTTGCCCCTTTGGGCGCCGAGAGAGCACCCCTCGTCCAAGAACGAGTCATCGCCGGCTCGATTTCAAGAATTTTAGGGCGCGCGAGCCGGCCATGATGACGCAGGCCGAGCGAGTCGCTTGGCGGCATGCAATCACTTGAAATCGCCTCTCGCGGACCGCTCGAATAGTCCTGACCCGGCGTCCGACCATGTCCGCGACCGCTGTCCTAACCCCGGGTTCGTACGCGGCGATCCGCCGAACGAGCGGTCTTGACGCCGCGCCGAGCGGATGTTCGACTGCACGATCGGACAAATCCTCAGGGTCGGCCCAGAAGCGGGAGTTTGTCGTGCGGGAGGCGCCTGTCGAAGTGCGCGAAGGCGATGTCGTCGCAGACAGGTACCGAATCGGCCAGTTGCTTGGTTCGGGCGCGATGGGAACGGTGTTTGCCGCACACCACGTCTTGCTGGACCAGAAGGTCGCGATCAAGTTCTTGGTCACCGAGTCCATGGCGCACTCGGACTCGATTGCTCGCTTCGTGCGCGAAGCCAGGGCCACGGCGACGATCAAGAGTCCGCACGTGGTCCGTGTCCTCGACGTCGCGCTTCGCGACGGAGGAGGCGCGTACATTGTCATGGAATATCTGGAGGGCTGCGATCTCGCCTCCTGGCTGCGAACTCGGGGGCCACCGGACGTTCATGTCGCCGTCGACTTCGTCTTGCAGGCTTGCGACGCAATTGCCGAGGCACACCAACTTCGAATCATTCACCGCGATCTCAAGCCGGCGAATCTTTTTGCCGTCCAGCGGGGCGGTAGCGTTGAAATCATCAAAGTCCTCGATTTTGGGATTTCAAAGGCGGCCGGCCTCGTGTCCACGACTGCACCACCCGGAATGTGGCGCCCGGGCGCGATCATCACCGAGGAGAGGATCCCGATCGGCTCGCCCTGCTACATGTCTCCCGAGCAGATGGAGTCGGCGCGCGACGTCGACCTCCGTACCGACATCTGGTCGCTGGGGGTCACGCTCTTCGAACTCATCACGGGAACGTTGCCCTTCCAAGGCCAGTCCCTCGTCCAAGTCTACGCGACCATCAAGTCCGGACCGAAGCTCAGCCTGCCGGAGGGGTCCCCGCGTGGCCTCATCGACGTCATTCGGAATTGCCTCGCACCCGATCGCAGCCAACGTTACGCGAGCGTTGACGAGATGCAGGCGGCGCTCGCCCCGTTCAGCTCGCCCCGAGACACGGTCCGGAGCGGACGGGCAGGACGTAGCGAGCGTGGGTCGGAGATGGCAACTATCGAGAGTCGACCCCGAGTGGCACCGAGTCTCCGCGCGGTCGAGGCGAACAGGACTCCGGATGCCACACTGCTTTCCGCAGACCCCGTCGTGCCGACCTCGAAGCGCGATCCCCGTGTCACGATGGCTCTCGGGCTTTCAGCCGTCCTTGCCATGGGCGGTCTTCTCGGTTTCGTGTCGACCCGTAGGACTTCCGACCCGCCCTCGCCCCCGATCGGGTCGCCGCTTCCCATGGGCGGGTCGACGAATCTCCACGTACCGGTCGGGACCGCCCCTGTCCAGGACTCCGCCATGGATAACCCCGTTTCTGATCCAGGCGCTGCACTAGGACCCAAGCCGCCCTCTGACGTCTCGCGTGCAACGTTGCCCGGACCCGATTCGTCCCGCGCGACCCCACGACCGCCGCACGCGCCAGCGGGCGGTTCGACGACACCGTCGAACGCCGTGACAGTCGCGCGCACCGAGGGTGTTCGGCCCGCTGGGAGTGGCATTGCCGCGGTGCCCCAGAGGGACGGCACCTCGCTGCCGGCTGCCGAACCGGAACCCGCCATGTCGTCTCGAGAGCCTTGGTCTCCACCGGACGTTCCCAAGTAGGGCAGAGACTCGCTGACGGCGCCTTCCGGGGCGCATCCCGCTCCCATGACTTTTTGCGCACAGGTTCGAACGATGGCCTCGATCCGCGAATCCGCAACCGGCAAAACGTTACCTCTCGAGCCCGAGCACGTCGTCGGGCGGGCGCTGACTTGTGCGCTGCGTCTAGTACCGCCTTACGTCTCCGCGCAGCAGACCCTTCTCCGGTGGACCGGTGAACGCTGGTACGCGCGCGATCTCGGCAGCAGTAATGGAACATTTGTCGATGGAAACCGCATAGCGGCCGGCGAGGAGCACCCGCTCCAACGCGGCTCACGCGTGGCCTTCGGCGATCTTGAAGCGGACTGGGAACTCGTGGATGACGGTCCGCCTCACGTGATGGCCATTCCCCTCGACGGGGGCTACCCACTCATCGTCGATGACGAGCTCCTCGCGCTGCCGTCCGCGGACGACCCGCAAGCCACTATCTATCGCGGACCGACCGACGATTGGATCCTCGAACAGCACGACGAGTCGGTCATGACCCTCAGGCACTTCGTGGTGTTCGCGTGCGCGGGCCGCATGTGGCGCTTTTGCTGCGGACAAACCGTGGGCAGAACCTCACGCGCCTCTCTGTCTCCCATCGAAATGCGTGTGCGCCACATGGAGTTGACCTTCCGCGTGTCGCTCGACGAGGAGCATGTGGGCGTTCAGGTGCGGTGCGGCGGCCGCAGCATCAACATGGGAGAGCGCGCTCACCATTATCTGCTTCTGACTCTTGCTCGGCAGCGTATCCGTGATGCCGAAGCCGGCGTGTCGGAGGCGTCTTGCGGCTGGGTCGATCGCGAAGACCTGGCGCACGATCCCCGAATGGCTTCTCCTCAGCTGAATGTCGACGTCTTTCGGATTCGAAAGCAATTTGCCGACAAGGGTGTGCTCGACGCGGCGACTCTCGTCGAGCGCCGTCCGCGGCAACTTCGCATCGGAACCGGCAGAATCTCTATCGAGAGATCATGAAACCCGCGCACACCGGTCCATCCTCTCCCATGCGGACATTTCGGTCGCGGATCAGGCACTCACGGACAGGCTGGGCAAAACGCCATCGTCAAGCAGGAGGCCAAATCGTTGGCAGTCCCCGCGCCAAGCGCGGTATCCGTGAATTGAGCCATCGTCATGTGCGTATCGAAGGTCTCCAGTCCAGCCTGCTCCGCCTCGTCGCATTGCGCGTTCGGCGCGGGCCCCGCGTCGGTACAGTCGGGCGTGCCACAGTAGCAGGCGTCATACGCCGTGCTCGCCGCATAGCATTGAGACGTCAAAATGCACGTTAGCGTGTACAGACAGAGACTCGCGCGCGATTCACCGATCGCTGGACCCGCATCGGCCGTTTGCCCGTCCAAGTGTTCGCACCACTCGTTCGGATCCGGGCACGCAGCCTCCACGCAATCCAGGCACGCCTGCCCGACCAACCCCAGTAGCACGCATTCCGTCGGACTCTCGCAGCCAACACCGCCTCCTCCCTCGACATCGATTCCCCCCTCATTGCCATCGAGCGCCATCGCCTCGTCGGTGCCATCGAGCGCCGTTGCGTCGCAGGTGCCATCGAGCGCCGTTGCCCCGTCGGTGCCATCCGGCTCCGTTGCCCCGTCGGTGCCATCCGGCTCCGTTGCGTCGTCGGTGCCATCGAGCGCCGTTGCGTCGTCGGTGCCATCGAGCGCCGTTGCCCCGTCCGTGCCATCCGGCTCCGTTGCCCCGTCGGTGCCATCCGGCGCCGTTGTCCCGTCGTTCATCGCGGTCGTCTCGACATCCGCTGCGTGCGGGGCCTCCGCCGAGACGTCTTTCGATTCGAGGCCACCGTCGTTGGACGCGTCGAAGGTGGCGTCCTGGGTTTCCTGCTCGGCGGCATCCTCGCTCGAGTCGGGCCCCGCAGTGGAATTCTTAGCGCCCGAACACCCGATGCAAAGTACGGCTAGGGTGCCCAGTATCGAAACGCTCGCTGCCAGTCTGCGACGGCCGTCCATGGTGGGTCCCTTCACGTGGGCGCACGAGCTCGCTCTCCGACGGGGGCTCACTTGATTACAGTCAGACCGGTTCCGCAAGTTGTTCTGGGAGGCCAATCACGAAACGGCCGAAGCGGCGAACCTCGTGGCGCGCGTTGGTACAATCCGCGCGGACCTCGCCCCGTTGAACGGCGATTGGCTTGGGGCTTCGCCCCAAACCCCCAATCGCCCCCCGGCGATTAAAGTACACCGCCCCGGCGGATCCCTTTGTTCTGGGCGGTGTAATTAGTTCAGTATCGTCGCAAAAATACATCCTACAGGGCCCGGATAGCTGGGATCGGGCGCCGGGGCCGGATTGCTACCCGGACAAGACGGCAGTATCGCGGTGGTCGACACCGTCGCATAGAGATAGCCCTTCGCTTCCGGCGCGGTACCCACGATGTTCGTGGTAGGGATCCATTCGGAGCTTACCGGGATGGAGCTTCCCGGCGACACGCCCGCGAACGGAACCGGATTTGATATTGGGCGGATTAGCCGGGATTTGCTGAATCGGTTTCCCGACGCCCTGTTGCTGCCAGTAGAACGTGACCTCTCCCGTCCCGGTCAGAGTGCCATCGTTGTGCACCGTGGCCGTAACGACCGCCGCTTGGCCAACTTCCAATTTTGATCCTGCAGCCGGAACCATGAGCAAATCTCCGGAAGATTCAAACTCGAGATTAGGGCATCCCATGACAATCTCCTTTGTTCAGTCATCGCATTGAATGGTGGTAGGAATGGCTAATGAATTCATGGTTTCGACGAACCAGGTGTAGATGAGCGGGACGGGGCCCGGACTCGGAATGGACGTCGGGTCGTTGCACGGGAAACCGGACTGCAACTCGGCTTGGATTACGCTCGGGGGGTTCGCGGGCGTCAGGGTCCACTCCGTGCTCGATGCTGCGACCGTCTTCGGGGTGATGTCCTCGTTGGACAGCACGCAGATCCAATACGTGGTCATGGCATTCGGTGCACAGCCGACGAGTACGGGCGGCGATATTGGGAAGTCGCCCCCGAATCCATCGTCGAGGGTCTCCGCGGCCGTTTGCGCGAGAAGCATGGCCGGACTGCCGCCGGTATCCTCGTAAACCCCGAATCGAATTTGGGCGGCCACGCTATTGATGGCTGCCATTCCAACGCCCGTCAGATATCCGCACGTGGGCATCTGAATCGGCGGAAGTTGAAAACAGTAGAGCGATTGCGAAGTCAAAAGGTCGACGGAGCTGTCCCCTCCGCTCGAGAATCCGTAGCGGACCGCCGACCGACACATGGAATCTTCACATAAGTCGAGCGACGGACATGCCGAACCGCACGGGCCCGTTCCTTCATCGGATGCGATGTCTTGGACCGGTCCATCCTCGGGCGCCGCGTCCGAGCCGTCGCCACCGGACCCGGCATCGCTCGCTTCGGCAGCGCCGTCCCTCTCCCCCATGGCACTGTCTTGGATCGGTCCATCCTCGGGCGCCGCGTCCGAGCTATCGGCCAAGAATGCAGTTTCCGCCCCTCCACCGGACCCGGCATCGCTCGCTTCGCCGGCAGCGTCCCTCTCGCACGCTTGTCGAGCCGTGCACGGCGCATTCGTTTGGCAATCCTCGTCCGAGACGCATGAAGCTGGATTCGTGCAGATGCTATTTGCACAGACGAGCGGCTCCTGGCAGTCGGACTGAAGCACGCATCCATCGCCGTCCACGCGATGGAAACCCAGGACCGTGCTGCATCCTCCAACGAGGGCAAGGGCGACGACGGGTAACCCCTATGCGACGGCGCTCGGCCGACCCATCACCAAGCCCCGACCATCGAAAGGCCTGCAGCGGAGGGGCCCGCAACAGGCAGCACGCGGATCTCTCTCGAGGGTGCAAGCGCCTGGGTCCAGAAAATGGTTGCCCCGACCAGCGCCGTTAGGCCCACGACCGCGGCAACGGAAGCCGCGCCTGCCTCGAGGTAGGCGCGCGAGTTCGCACGGACCCCCTCGCTCGTGCAGTGCCCCCCCGCCGGACACTCCTCACCGTCGTACGTCGACTTGGCCCAGAGTCCGAGGGCACCGGCGAGCGCGAGCGATGCACCGCCGACTCCCGTCGCGACGACGGCGGCGGTGAGGAGCTTGCTTCGCTCGGGTGCGCGCGTGCGATCCGCACGTGACTCGGAACCTGCAAAAGGCGGCTCGCTCCTCGCGCGTGAGGGTTGCACTCCGACCGCGGATGCGATGGGCGTCGCGCCGGGCACCCCCTCGAGGCCGGGGGAAGCGATGCGAATGTCGCCGCGTTCGTCTTTCGTGATCTCGAACGTGACCGATCCGTGCCTCTCGCCCGCGCTTGCACGGAGCTCGTGCCTGCCCGCTTCGACGGGTACCGGTTTTGCTCGGATGGTTGGCGGGAGCAGGACGCCGTCGAGTTGCAAATCGATTTCCGTGGAATCCGTTTTCTCGTCGAGATCGATGACGATGTGTGCCAGTGACGCGTCGACTTGCACGGAACGAGCTAGGGCGGCCTTCTCCCACTGCAACTTTCCGTTCTCGTGCGCGAGAGCCGCGGCGGCGCGGTACGCGGTCCACGCCCGGAAGCCTCTGCCCAAAAGCTCGTAGCAATACGCAACATTGAGCATCGTGCCCGCACCCGGATCGAGCCTCACACTCTCTTCGAACTCGCGGGCTGCCGCTTCGTAGGCCCCCTTCGCCAGCAGTTCTCGGCCCAACCGGAATGACACCCATGCCGCTGCCTCTCGGTCGCTGTCCGCGACTCGCCTCCCGGTGGACACGCGATCGCCTTGCGCCCACGCGACGTCATCGAGAAGGCCGATCACAACGACCAGGCGAGCCGCGATCCGGAATGCGCGTCTCATAACGCGCCCTTACGCTGGAGTGTCCGAGGAATCGATACGGGCGGGCCGCGAACCGAGGCGCTGGCTGCCCATGGCTGAGCGGCACCGGCGCACCCTCTCGGCCGGGCGTCAAGACCCTGGCTTTTGCCCCAACCTTGACCGACCGCCGCGGGGGTCGCGCTGACATCTCGCAAGAAGACAACGATGGCCGCCATGACCGATACACGCTACGGCTTACCCGACGGTCGGACGGCAGGCGATTTCAGTCCGTTACAGTCTGGGTTGCCATGCTCTCCGCGTGCCACGGAGGCGCCTCTGCCGCAGGTTTTGAAACCGATCCGCGCAGCGCGGGGCGCTTCGTCGGGCCCGTCCGCTACCGGAGGACCCATGAGCCAACGGACGCGTCGACCTCGGGGTCCCGCGTGAGCGGTGCGGCGGCTGCGCCGGGAGAGCCCGAGGCAGCGGTGCTTCGTCCGCGCCTCGTCCGCCTCAATGGCCAAGAGCTCACGGCCGTCTCGCGCACCGAAATCCACTGGCAAAGTAGCGGTCGGTCGGAACGTCGAAATCGCGGTAGGTCGACCGCATGTACGACGCGGCGTTGGAGCCGAAGTAGCCGCCTCGTAGCACCCGTTCAGAAGACAACGTCAAGTTGGCGCAATCGGTACACGGGTTGCCATAGGGGCTCGCCCACCAATCCAGAATCCACTGGCTCATGTTGCCGGCCAGATCGAGCTGCCCCCAAAGGCCTTGGCCCAGCGTCGCCGTTCCCACTGGCGCGATGTTCGATGTGTCGCTGCAACTCTGTGCGTCGCTCGGGTACTGACAATTGTAGACGGCGTACTCGTTGCCAGCCCCGGGCGCTGTGCTTCCCCAGGGATATTGGCGTTGTTGGCTCCCGCCGGCGGCCGCGTACTCCCACTCTGCCTCGCTCGGCAGAAAGCCATCGTCGAAAATGCAAAATGCGTAGGCCTCGTACCAATCGACGCAGTTCATCGGCAGGGCCTCCTGGCTGCCCGGGGCGTCGGTCCACTCGTCGTAACCGCACGACCCGAGATTGCCAGGCGTCGGCTGAACGTGGATGTCGTCGGCCGCATCCCACCCTGTCTCGTAGCCGCCGGGGGCGGCGCTGTTGGCGAGGCCCAAGCCCCCGTTGAGTTGCGTGTGCTTGCCTGAGCCTGGCGCCGGCACAAAGCCCGACCCTCCGCTCCACGCCGTCACGAACTGCCGGAACCGCCCGACGGTCACATCGTACTTGTCGAGCCGGAAGTCGCTCACGGTCGCCGGGTCGGTCTGTCCGGTCGGGACGGAGCCGTCGGTCGCGTACGTCCGATCGTAGGAACCGCCCTTCACCAAGAGACTCGTGCAGCAACTTTCGAGCGAAGCGCCGCAGTCGGTGCGGCCAGGGCCCTCGGCTCGACAGCTCGGAGGTGTGCCGGCATCGATCGGGTCCGTCGACTGCGGGCTGCCCCAACATCCCGGCGAGAAGGTGACCACCAGCACCAGCCACGGGCGCGCAACGAGCCCCGGCAGCTCGTTGGCGCGAGCCCAAACCACAACGTGCTAGCGAAGCACTGCGAGCCGTCACGCACAAGGGCTTCGGCACAAAAAGGGCACGCGCTTTCCGATCCCCATCGGCGGGGAGTCACCCGTTCGAGGGACCCCCGTCGCCTTGACGCGTCCGGCGGTGCCGGGCAGAGTCCTTTTCCTGACGGGAGTGGGGGATCGGTCCGCCACGGAAAACATCACGGGGAAAAGCGCTTTGCGATGGCAGTCTTGTTTTCGCGGTCCCGACGGCCATGTGCCGGCGACCGAACCGGACGTCCGACGGGCAACGCGCCGAAGCACCCGGCGCGCGGTCCATGGCCATCACCGGGATTCGACATGATTGGGGTGCTGCGTGCAGTCGTCGGGGCTTTCGCGAGCGTCCGTCCGACCGTCATCGGGCCGTGCGTCGGCGTGCTGCACCGACTCGCGAGCGTCGCGATCCTTGCCGCCCTGGTGACGGGCTGCTCGAGCAAGGTCCTTCAGGCCGGCGGTCTGGAGCTGATCCTCGAAACGAACATGAAGCAGGGGACGGCCTTCGATTCGATCACCGTCGACATCCAAGAAGAGCAAGGCGAAGCCGGTACGTTTCGGACCCTCACCGACGTTTCCATCCCCGTTCAGATGGGCACGCTGCCCGGGACGGTCTCCATCGCCGCCGGCAAGAGCGGGAACGAAGTGGCGCTCATCACGATCACGGCGATGTTGGGCAACGCGCCCGTGCTCGACCGCGTGATCGAGGTTCAGGTGCCCGAGGATCGGGTCGCCGAGCTGGTGGTCTTGCTTTCCTCGAATTGCGCCGGCCAGCTTCACACGACCTGCCCGGATCCGCAGACCGAGAGCTGTCAACCGGCTTCGGGAACCTGCGGTGCGGATTCGGTGAATGCTTCGACCTTGCCCCCCTACTCGCCGAACGACTTCGAAGCGGGTATGCCGGACGCGACGGTCGAAGCCGGGCCCGCAGCGCCGCCGGATGCGACCGCCGAAACGGGGTCAGAAGAAGCCGCACCGGACGGCACGGCACCCGGGGATGCATCCGCCGAGCCCGACGTCGTGCCGATCGGGCCCACGTGCACACCGGGTGGATCGTGCGCCTTTTCGTCGTGTCAGTCGGGTTCGTACGTGTGCGAGGACGGCGGACGGGTCTGCAGTCCGATTGCGACGGAGCTGATCGAGGCGGGCACGGCCTGCTCCCAGCCCGACGAGGCGGGTGTCGCGGTCGACGCCGGAACGGCCACGTTCGTGTGCAACGCGGCCGGGGCGTGCGTCGCGTGCAACGCCGGGGGCGATTGCTCCGACCCGACACTGCCTTGCATTCGCAAGGCGTATGCCTGCTCCTCCGGCGTGGCCACGTGTCAGACGGTCGGAGACGCGGTCGAAGGTTCCTCGTGCGGCACGGGGGTGTATTGCTACGGCGGCGTTTGCAGCACGTGCACGGTCGGCGCAGCCTGCGCACCGGCGACCAATCCCTGTCACCTCGGCAGCGTTACGGCGTGCACGGCCGGCGTGCCGACGTGCACGGACCAGACCACGAACGCCGCGGCGGGCAAGGCCTGTGAAACCGCGACGGTCCCGAGCGGTGTCTGCGACGGCGCGGGCAACTGCGTTTCTTGTACGCCGAACGCGCTATGCACCCCCACGGGCAACACGTGCCGGAGCGGGACGATGTCCTGCTCGTCGGGCCCCGATTGCGTCGCCGGAAACGCTGTCAACCAGGGAAAGCCATGCGGGACCGGCAAGGTTTGCTCCGACGGAACCTGCGTTGCATGCGGCGCGGCGTCCTGCCCGGACGGATGCTGCAATGCCGACGGGTGCGTCGCCGCCGAGACGACCGCCGAATGCGGACTGGGCGGCGTCGCGTGCAGCACGTGTCCCCCGCCGGCCATGGACGGCGTGGCGGCGTGCGTCACGGCCACAGGCACCTGCGCGGTCACGTGCAACGCGGGCTACCACGCTTGCTCGGGTGCGTGCGCGGCCAACACGAGTGTGAACACCTGCGGGGCTTCGTGCACGCCGTGCGCCCTGGCCAACGCGGCGTCCGCGTGCACGAACGGCGCGTGCGCCATCGCGACGTGCAACCCCGGCTTCGGCAATTGCAACGGCCTTGCCTCGGACGGCTGCGAGACTCCGCTCGATACGAACACCAACTGCGCCGGATGCAACGTCGCCTGCACGCAGCCGAACGCTACGGCGACGTGCGCGACGGGCGTATGCGCCATCGCGGCGTGCGACGCGGGCTACCACATTTGCTCGGGTGCGTGCGCGAGCAGCACGAGTGTGAACACCTGCGGCACTCTCTGCACGCCGTGCGCCCTGGCCAACGCGACGTCCGCGTGCACGGACGGCGCGTGCGCCGTCGCAACGTGCGACCCCGGCTTCGGCAATTGCAACGGCCTCGCCTCGGACGGCTGCGAGGCGAACCTCTTGACCTCGTCGACGAATTGCGGGGCGTGCCAACACAACTGCTTGGGCGGAGAGTGCTTGGACGGCGAGTGTCAGCCCATTGCGATCGTGCCGGCGACGGCTCAGCCGACCGCGCTCACCAGCGACGGCACGCAGGTCATGTGGACCAACTCGGCCGGCGCGGTCCAGGGAGTCAAAGTCACCGGCGGCACGACGTGGACGTTGGGCAGCGCGACCAACGCGAGCCCGTACATCACCAACGACGGGACGTACACGTATTGGGCGAACAACCTCGCGTGCGCGGATCCATTGTTGGGGTCGGCGGCCGTCCTTTCGGCGCTCGACACCGGCGGCCCGGCGACGACGCAGTGGTCCATCGAGAACTGCGGCGTACCGGTCACGATGCAGAGCGTGCTGGCGACCGGCGCGAATCTCTATTCCGTCCTGTTCAACCCCATTGTCGGCGAATGCGGCGCCACGCTCTATTTCCAGCCGCTCCAGATGCCCAGCGCGACGCCACCCCCGGCCTTCACCACCGGGCCTTGCGTCCCCAAGGGCTTGGCCGCCGACGCCACCAATATTTATTGGACCGACTTGGGCACGGGGGCGGTCATGGCCGAGCCGCTCGCCGGTGGCACGCCCACATCGCTGGCGGCCGCCGTGAGTCCGCTGGGCATCGGCGTCGCGGGCGGTTACGTGTATTGGACCGATAACGTCAGCGATGTACTCCAACGTGTCGCGACGTCGCTCGCGACGACGGCGCAGACTTTGGAAAGCACGACCGCGCCGGGGCCGCTGTACGTGGACGGGACGAACGTCTACTGGATCGACAGCTCCGGAGTGGAGCGGGCTCCCGTCGCGGGCGGCACGGTGGTTACCGTCGGTGTTGGGCAAACGCCGGTCGCGATCGCCGGTGACGCGACGGCGGTGTATTGGGCCAACCAGGGAACCGGCGCCGGCAACGGATCCATTCAGAGACTGCGGAAGCCCTAGAAGCGGCGAACATTTTTTTCGGGGCGCAGCCCGTTGCAGGGCCGAACGCCGCAGAGGGACGGTCCCGCCGCTCGGGTCCGCTGGATCGGTTGACAGCGTGTCTACTATATGAGACGTCTGCTCGCGTCGGCGATTCGAACGTCATCGCCCGGCGTGATCCATGGCTGCCGTGTCGCCGTCGCCCTCGTCTCGAACGTCTGCCTTCGCACGGCTCGGTTTGGGTTTGCTGGTCGTCGCCCTCGCCGGGGCATGCAGCCGAAAGAGCGCCGACCCCCAAGCGAGTGCCGCGGGTTCATCGGCGAAGGAAAATTCGCCGGGACTCGCCTCCTACGGCAAGCCGGGCGAGCCTATTCATCTGGTCGTGGGGTATCAACCCTACTATTCGGAGGCGTGGTCGGGCGTCGTGCTCAACGGGCGGGCGCTGTGGAAGAAGTATCTGCCTGCCGGATCGACGGTCGAGTTCAACATCGGCTTGCAGGGCTCGATCCTCATCAACGCGATGCTGGCAGGCAAGCAACAGATCGGTTACGTGGGCGATATGCCCGCGATCGTCGGGGCCACGAAGCGAGAGGTTGCCGATATCCGCATCGTGGCCCATATCGGGTTGAGTCGGGACCAGTGCAACGTGTTCTTCACGCGCAACGATGCGCCGACGTTTTCGGATCCGAAGGCCGCCCTTCAATGGCTCGATGGCAAGACGGTCGCCGTGCCGAAAGGCAGCTGCACGGACCGCTTCGCCCGGGCGGTGTTCGCCAAACAGAAGATCACGCCCGCGGCTTACCTGAACCAAAGCATCGAGCTCATCACGAGCGGGTTTCGCGTCAACAAACTCGACGCCGCGGTCGTTTGGGAGCCGACCGCTTCGCGGCTCGTCGCCGAGGGGCTCGCCCGGCGCGTCGCGACAGGCAACGACGTGGACGAGGCCGACGGCGCGTTCATCGACGCACGTGCCGACCTCATCGAGCAGCGTCCGGACGTCATTTCGGGATGGCTCCGGGCGGAGCTCGATGCCGAGATCTTTCTCGCCGATCCCAAGAACTCGCGAGACGTCGCGCGGATGGCCAAGGAGCAGACCACCGGCTTCGAGGAGCGAGAAATGTGGCAGTCGCTTTTCGGCACGTATGCCGAAAGCGCCGGGGGTTCGTCGGTGCGCATGACCATCCCTTTCGGGTTCACGCCTCAGTCGCTCGCGCTCCTCCAGGCCGCGACCGCGTTCCTCTACGAGGTCAAAAGCATCGGCATACCGGAGCTGCCGAAAGACGCGATTGTGTCGCACTTCACCGATGAGATTCTTCGAGAGCGCGGGTTCGTCAAGCCTGTCGCCGAGATCCGGGCCGCTCCCCAGACGGCCTTTCGTTAAGAACACCGGAACCCGAAGAACATGAACGAAGAACGCGGCCGCGATGCACGGATGACCCACCTCGGGCGGATTCACTTTCGGGTTGCCGAGTGGTTCAGACATCCGCACCTCTACGGGATGCTGGTGGGCTATGCCCTGCTGCTCGGCGGGTGGTACCTCGCGGTGGAGGTGCTCAGGCTGCCTCGTTTCCGCGAGATGCCGGGGCTCACACAGGTCGTGCACGAGTGGCTGAGCCGAGACCCGACCTTCGGTCTGTCGATTCACACCCCCATCTACTACAGCCACATCGCGGCGAGCCTTCGACGCATCGGCATCGCCTTTTTCCTCGCGACCGCCGTGGGCGTGCCCGTAGGCCTGCTGATGGGTGGGTCGACGACGTTTCGTGAGTACGTGTTTCCCGTCTTCGAGGTGCTGCGCCCCATCCCCATTCTCGCGTGGGTGCCGCTTGCGATCATCCTGTTCCCGGGGTCGGAAACGCCGGTCGTCTTTCTCACCTTCCTCGCGTCCTTCTTCGCGACCGCTCTGAACACCGTGCTGGGGGTGCGGTCGATCGACGAGACTCTCGTGCTCGCCGCCCGTTGTCTGGGCGCCTCGCGGTGGCAGGTCTTCCGTCATGTGATCGTGCCCGGCGCACTGCCCTTCATCTTCACGGGACTGCAGATCTCCATCGGCGTGGCGTGGTTCTCCCTGGTCGCGGCGGAGATGGTGTCGGGTCAGTTCGGCCTCGGCTATGTCATCAATACCTCGTACACGATGGTGCAGTATCCGACCATCGTCATCGGCATGATCACGCTCGGCGTGGTGGGTACCGCGACGAGCGCGGCGGTTCGACTCGTCGGCCATCGATGGATGGCCTGGCGCGCGAAGGAGCTGGCGATGGAGGGTCGGTGATGATCGCCCCGGCGATCTCCAGCGCGCGCCGGGGCGCGATCCGGATCGACGACGTCGTCAAGGTCTACGATCCGGACGGCGCACGGGTTCTGGTGGTGGACCACTGTTCGCTCGATATCGCGGCTGGAGAGATCTGCATCGTCGTCGGACCCTCGGGTTGCGGCAAAACGACACTGCTCAAGAGCATCGCGGGCTTCCACAGCGTGACGGCCGGGGCGATCACCCTGGACGGCAGGGTGCTCTGCGGGCCAGGCCAGAGCCAGGCGGACGTGGGCCCCGACCGCGTCGTCGTATTCCAAAACGGCGCGCTGTTCCCGTGGAAGACGAACCTCGAGAATGTCGCCTTCGGACCGATGGTCCAGAAGACCATGACCCGCGCAGAAGCCTACGACAAGGCCCGCCAGAGGATGGCGGATGCCGGCCTCACCGGCTACGAGCACGCCTATCCCGGGCAGACGTCGTCCGGAGTGAAGCGCAGGATCGAAATCGTGCGGGCGCTAATGAACGACCCGACCGTGCTCCTGCTCGACGAGCCGTATCGCGCTTTGGACTCACTGACGAAGTCGGTCATGCACGATGCATTGCTCCAAATGTATGCTCGAAATCAGGTCACGATGTTTTTCATTACGCACGATCTCGAGGAGGCGATCCTCCTTGGGCACAAGGTGGTTGTGATGACATCAAGACCGTGCCGGCCCAAAAAAATTCTCGAAGTGGACATTCCGCACCCTCGCGACCCGGGCGTCCTCGGGACCCGGCGTTACCGTGAGCTCGTGCGGGAGACGGCGGAAACCGTACAGCAGGAGGCCCGGCGTGCCTTCGAGCTCGGCGAACGGGAAGGCTAGGCTTGTGACCGTCGGCGCCATCGCAACCGTTCCGCCGGATCGCCCATCCGGAAGCCGCCGTGCGAGGCGGCCTTCTACGGCCCTCGTGTCCCGCGCCCACCGTCGTGCGCTCGTGTCCTTTTGCGTGGTCCTCGTCGTCTGGCAGCTCGGGGCCAGCCGTGCGACCTGGCTTGGCCACCCCCTGCCGTGGATCGGCCATCTGCCGGCGCCGAGCGCCGTATGGATCGCGTGGGGTCGACTGATCGGCGATCGAGGGTATTGGCAAAGCTGGGTCCTGAGCGGTGGCCGGGTCCTCATCGGTTTCACCGCCGCGGTCGGTGTGGGGGTTCCGTTTGCCTTGTTGATGGCGACGCTGCCGGTGTTTCGTGGCATCGCATTTCCCGTTTTCGAGCTTTTGCGTCCGATTCCGCCGCTGGCCTGGGTGCCCGCATCGATCATTTTTTGGCCTACCCAAGAGCTGTCGATCGACTTCGTCATTTTCTTGGGTGCTTTCTACACGATCGTCATCAACGTGCTCGGTGGGGCGAGTGCCATCGACGTCCGGTTCCTGCAGGCGGCGCGTTCCATGGGCGCCTCGCGCTGGAACGTCTTCCGGCGCCTCATCCTGCCGGGAGTCCTGCCGTCTCTCGCGGTCGGGATGGAGGTCGGCATCGGCATCACGTGGGAGGTGGTCGTAGCGGCCGAGATGATCTCCGGCGGCGGTGGAGGCAGCTCGGCGGCGTCCGGTGGCGGATTGGGCTTTTTCATCTGGAGCTCGTACGTCGGCGGGTCCTATCCGCAGATTGTCGTGGGAATGCTTTCGATCGGCATCGCGGGCACCCTCTCGAGCGCCGTCGTGCGCCGGCTTGCATCGAGCCTTACCCCCTGGCTCGCGGTGCGCTGATGCTCGAGCGTACGGGCGCGGTTCATCGGACGCCTTCGAGCGTTGCCGCGGAGGCGGCCCAGATCGAGGTCCGGGACGTCGACAAGACCTACGGGGTCGGTCGCGCGGCTCGCGAGGTCGTGAAGGGGTGCTCGTTCACGATCGATCGAAACAAGTTCACCGTGATGATTGGCCCGTCGGGAGTGGGCAAGAGCACGCTGATCCGCCTGATCGCAGGCTTCGAGAAGCCGACGCGTGGCGAAATCCTCGTCGGCGGAAAGCGCGTCGACAGACCGGGACACGATCGGCTCGTGATGTTCCAGGAGACGGCGCTGTTCCCGTGGATGACGACGACCGACAACGTCCTGTATGGCCCGAAGGCTCGCGGGGAATGCACCCCTTTGGTGAAAGACGTCGCTTCGCGCCTGATCGACAAGGTCGGCTTAGGGGCGTTCCGCGCGAAGTACCCCTCCCAGCTCTCGGGGGGCATGCAACGCAGGGCCGAATTGGCCCGAGCCCTGATCAACAAGCCGTCGGTGATGATTCTCGACGAGCCCTTCCGCGGCTTGGACGCCATGACCAAAAAACTGATGCTCGAGTACTACGCCGGGCTCTGGGAGGAAGCGCGTCCCACCCACATGTTTGTCACGACCGACATCGATGAGGCCATCTTTCTCGCCGATCGGCTGCTCGTGATGAGCCACATCCCCACGCGGGTCCGAGCCGTGTTGGACGTCGACCTGCCTCGTCCCCGATCCCTGACGGCGATTGTCGACGACGACCGCGCGAACGCCCTCAAGATGGAAGCGCTGATGCTGCTGCACGAAGAAGCCCAGAAGTCGTTCGCGGCGGGGAGCCGGGCGGTCGCCGACTTCGTCGAGGCGTACCGGCGTCGGATGGCCACCGGCTCACCCCGCTAGCGCGGCTCGAGGCCAGGTCTAGGCCGTGCCTCGAGCGTTTTCGAACTTGCGCGCTTCTCGAACGCGTCAAAAACGGTCATGCCCAGGAGCATGGAACCGACGAAGGCAAGAACGGGAGTCTCGCCGGTGACCGCGGAAACAAGCGCCGGGCCGGGGCAAAACCCGCCAAGTCCCCACCCGATGCCGAAGAGGCAAGCGCCGCCGACGAGCGATGCGTCGACGAAGTGCGCGGCCGGCAAGGCGAAGGCGGGTGCAAAAAGGGGCGCCCCTCTGCGTCTGGCGAGCCGAAAGAAGACGAAGTTCACGAGCAGGCCGCCCGCCATGACCAAGGCCAGGCTCGGGTCCCATGCGCCCGTGAAGTCGAGGAAGGCCAACACCTTGGACGGGTGCGTCATGCCGGAGATGCCGAGGCCGATGGCGAAGAGGACCCCGCTCAGGTAACTGACGGCCAGCCGAATCACGATACGCCCCCGCCGAGATGAAACACGTGTCTCACGACGAACACGGTGGCCGCACCCGTCGCCATGAAGACCCCCGTCGCGACGATCGAGCGCTTCGACAGGCGTGCGATCCCGCACAGTCCATGGCCGCTCGTGCACCCGTTGCCGAGGCGCGTTCCGAAACCGACGAGCAGCCCCGACACAATCGCGACAGCGGCCGTTTGCTCGGACGCGAATGCCAAGGTCGATCGATCCACGAGCCTCAGGGCGAAACCGCCGGTGAGTAGACCCGCGAGAAACACGAGGCGCCACGTCCGCTCGTCTGCGGTGACCCACGGAATTTCGCCGAGGATCCCGCTGATGCCGAGGATGCGGCCGTTGGCGACAAAAAGGAGGGAGCACGCGACGCCCAGCAAGAGACCGCCGAGCGACGATGCGACGGGGGTGAAATGATTCATGATCGGTTCCGGCCCTTTCGACGTGGAGACCACGGCCGAACGGCGGTGTGCCTCGCCAGGTCTTATAGACTGGACTTGGTTTCCGAGCCCACTGCGATCGGGTCGAGGCTCGAGCGCGTGCGCCGCGGTCCTTGTCACGACTGGACCGTTCACGCCGAGGGTGTCGACTCTCGCATCGTGATGGCCCCATGCACGGATGGACTTGGAGCCTTTCCGTTTCCGTCGTGCACGGAAAATCTCGTGGCTCTTGTCTCGTGGCGCTCTTGAAGGAGACGCGGGTGACCCGTGAGGTTGGCGACCGGCCTGGTTGTCGACGCCGGGAGTTCGATCCCTCTTGGCGATCGATCGTCGTGTCTGTTATAGCGGATGCTTCCTTGCGAGGCCTCGGCCGGTACGCGGCATGCGTTTGCGTCGCCCGGGTCTTCGCTTTCCGACCGTTGCTCCCTTGCCGTCCTGGGGAATCCGAATGACACGTTCTTTTTTGATGTTCATGGCATTCACTCTCGCTTGGTCGACGATCGAGCCGGCGCACGCCCAGAGCGCGGCCGCCTCGGCTTCGGCGCCCCTGCCTTCGCCGGTTTCGTCCGGCACCGCCGCGGCGGCACCGCAAGCCCCAGGGCCGGAACAGCCGCCTGACGTCGCACCGGCGCAACCGCCTCGAACGACGCCCACAACCGAGGGCAGTTCGGCCGTGCCGGTCTTGCCCTCGGCGTTGGAGAGCCCTGCGACCCCGCAGTCGGCCCCGGTCGTCTTGTCTCCGAACGCGGCTCCGGAGACGCCGCCGGGAGCCGCACCGGAACTCCGCGAGTTGCGCGTCACGCCGACCGCCAAGGGCGGCCCGGGGGATCCGGCCTCGGTTGCCGCCGGACCGGGAGGTTTCGGCCTCAGCTCCCACGACAAGCAGTGGCAAATTCGCTTCCGAGCCCTGGTTCAAGCCGATGGGCGCTTTTGGTTTGACAACACGCAGCGTCCCGAAATCAACACATTTCTCATTCGGCGCGCCCAGCCCTACATCGAGGGAAGCATGCCGTACGGCGTGTCGTTCCTCGTCAACCCCGACTTCGGAGGCGGAACGACCGTTCTGCAGGATGCCTACCTGGGTCTCGATCTGGACGACGCCTTGAGGTTTCGATTCGGCAAGTTCCGTCCGCCATTCGGCCTCGAGCGCTTGCAGCCGACGTCCAACCTGTCGTTCGTGGAGTTCGGCCTGCCGACGCTGCTCACGCCGAATCGAGACGTCGGGGCCATGGTCCACGGCGATGTCTTCCAAGGCATCTTCGGCTATGCGGGCGGCATCTTCAACGGGGTGCCCGACAACGGCAGCGCGGACCTCGCGAACGACAGCCCGAAGGAGTTTGCAGGGCGGGCTTACTTTCGTCCCTTCAGACTGCTCCGACCCCAGTTGCTCGGCCGACTCTTCGTGGGCGTCTCCACGACCTTCGGGCGCGTGCACGGAAACCCGACCAATACCTCGCTCACCAACCCGGCATCGACTCCCGCATACAAGACCCCTGGACAGATCAACGACTTCACCTACATTGCGGCCGCGTCCGGCACGACGGCCAACTATGCGAACACCGTCGTCGCGAACGGCCCCCACAACCGCTACGGCGCGTACTTGTACGAGGCCATCGGCCCGCTCGGCATCCTCGGCGAGTACTACATCTCCGATCAGGAGGTTGGGCGCGCAGGCTACGCCAACACCTGGGTCAGCAACCACGCGTACCAGGCCCAGGCCACCTTCCTGCTGTTCGGCGCGCAGGCATCCTACGACTTTGTCCACGTGGAAACGCCCGTCGAGCCGGCGGCGGGCCATTTCGGAGCGCTCGAGATTGCCGGCCGAGTGGGTCACCTTGGCATCGATCGCGACGCATTCCCCAACTTTGCATCGCCGACCGGATCGGTTCACGGGGCGACGGAGGTCACGGCCGGGATCAACTATTACTGGAGCGACAACGCCAAGTTCGTGGTCAACTGGGATCACACCGAGTTTCAGGGTGGGGCCAGCACGCCGGCGGAGCTGGCGATCGGCCATCGCGAGGCCGAAAACATCATCTTTCTTCGCGCGCAGGTCGTCTATTGAGGCCTGCGAGACGGCACTGGCTCGACCCCAAGGAGACGACGATGCCCTTACCCTTCGTTTTGCGATGGTCCGCTTTGACCGTCGTCGCCGCTATGCTTTCGGGCTGCCAGGGCGACGACAACACCCTGCCGTTGCCGCCCGACGCGAGCTCGGACGCACACGCCGACGCAACGGCCCACGACGCGGCCGCCGAGGCCGCGGCGGATGCCGGAGCACAGACCGATTCCGGCGACGCGGCGGCACCCTCCGGGGATGCGGCCGCGGAGGACGCGGCGGATGCGGGAGCACAGGCCGATTCCGGCGACGCAGCGGCGCCGTCCGGTGATGCGGCCACCGACACGTCGAGCGGCGACGATGCCGGGGACTGATCGACGCCGGCGGGCCGTCCGAACGTCACGAGGGGAAGCGATCGTGGCTTCGGCAGGCGGACTCCGAAATGGCACGAAGGGCCCGCACGGCCGCCTTGCGCACCTCGGCGTCCGCGTCCTTCCCAGAGAGGGACTCGAGGGCGGGCACGGCCTGCGCCGCGGACAGTTCGCCGAGGGCGCCGGCGGCGGCTTTGCGCAGGTCGGGCACTTCGCTCGCCAGCAAATCGATGAGGACCGGAATCGCGCTTTGCGCACCCGCGTGTCCGAGGGCGATGGCGGCCTCCTTCTGGACTTGCCAGTAGTCGTCCGAGAGCGCGCGGACCAGACCGGGCTGTACCTCGGCAGAACGAATGCGCCCGAGCACGAGGGTGGCTTCGCGGCGCACCTGCCAATCGGAGTCTTCCAACGCCTTCACGAAATCCGCGTGAAGGGCCGAGTCGCGGAAGAATGCGAGCGCCCCAACCGCGACCCGACGCACGGTCGGCTCGGAATCGTGCAAGGACGCGCGCAGCACTTCGATCGTGTCGGGCTTTCGCAAATACCCGAGCGAGATGACCGCCTCTCGCCGAACATCCGGCGACGGATCACGCGTGGCGAGAGCGAGCGCGCCGAGCGCGCGTCCGTCCTTGTGCTCGCGGAGCGCCACGATCAAGGCAACGCGTGCCGAGGGCCCGGCTCGATCGAGTGCCGAGACGAGCAGCGACCCCACCGCCTCGCCCCGTAGATCGCGCAGGGCCGCGGCGGCCGCGCGTCGGACGTCCTCGACCGCGTCTTCCAGGGCGCGAATCAGAGCGGGCACACCGCGCGGGTCGCCGAGCTCCTCGAGCCGGGCGACCGCGAGCGCGCGAACCGTATCGTCCGGGTCGTCGATCCGCCGTGCGACGGCATCCAGCAGTTCGGTTCCCTCGTCTTCGAATGCGAGGTCCTCGAGCTCGATGAGCGCGAGCTGCCGGACGGTCGGATCCGGATCTCGCAGCCTCTCGAGGATGGCGTCGCGGGACGTTTCGACAGCCATGGCTATCGCAGCAAAAATGGAATCTTCACGACGATCGCGTCCTTCGGACAGTCGAGCTCACACGCCAAGCAATACCAGCACTCGTCGTGCTTCATGTGGGCCTTGTGCGTCTCCGGATTCACGGCGAGGCAGTCGACAGGACAGGAGTCGATGCAGATGCGGCACCCGGTGATGCACTTGGTGAGGTCGACCACGACCGGAACGTCGAATCGTCCCGACGTCTGGGCATTTCCGATGCGCTTGGCCTGATCGGATTTGACACGCTCACGATGGTCGATTTCGCTCACGCTTCGGCTCCTCGTCGTTCGACGGGCGCGGCGGGGGCCGCGATGCGCAGCCGGTGATAGCCCTTCATTTCGTCGTCGCTCAGGGCAACGACGTACGGCGCCACAGGCCGCGTGAAAAGCTGCATTCGCCCGTCCTGTCCCTTGGCCACGTTCACGTGGACAAACCATTGATCGTCGTTCATTTCGGGGTAGTCCAGCCGGTAATGGTAGAGTCCCCAGCGGCTCTCGGTACGGAAAAGCGAGGCGCGCGCCGCCATCTCCGCGCAATCGCGAATGAAGTGACACTCGATGACGCGCATGAGTTCGTGCGGATTCGCCGCGCCCACCTGCTCGAGCTCCTCCTCGGCGCGCATGAAATGCGAGAGACCGATGCCCAGTCGCGCGGCCGTCTTGGGAGGCTGCAGATAGTCGTTCACGAGCCGTCGTATTTTGTATTCGAACTGGTGATGCGGAATGCCTGTTGCACGGCCGAGAGGTTTCAGCAGCCGCAGCCGCTCGCGCTCGACCTGCTCCGCGTCGAGTGCCGGCTCGGCCACGCCGCCGATGTACGAGAGCGCGCGGTCCGCGCAGATCTCGCCGTAGGTAAGGGCGCCCAGAAGATAATTGTGCGGAACACACGCCATGTCTCCCGCCGCGTACAGACCCGGCACAGTCGTCTCGCCGTGCTCGTTGACCCAGACACCCGACGCGCTGTGGCCACTGCACAGCCCGATCTCCGAGATGTGCATCTCGACCAGGTCGTCCGCGTAGTGCGTCCCGCGGCCCTCGTGAAAACGACCGCGGCTCGGCCGTTCGGTTCGGTGGAGCACCCGTTCGATTTCCGTCAACGTCTCGGGGGCGAGGTGATTGAGCTTCAGGTAAACGGGCCCGTTGGGTGAATGAAGCTCCCGATAGAACTCGAGCATCATCTGCCCGCTCCAGTAATCGCTCTGGATGAACCGGTGACCGTGCGCGTTGACCGTATGACCCCCGAGCGGTCCCGTCACGTATGCGCATGCAGGACCGTTGTAATCTTTGATGAGCGGGTTGATCTGAAAGCACTCGATGCCGGTGAGCTCGGCGCCCGCGTGATACGCCAGCGAGTAGCCGTCCCCGGCATTGGCAGGGTTCTCGTACGTCCCGTAGAGGTATCCCGAAGCGGGCAGGCCGAGGCGCCCGGACGCGCCGCAGCACAAGATGACGGTCTTGGCGCGAATCACGCAAAAGTGCCCGTCTCGAACGTCGAAACCCAAGACGCCCGCGACGCGGCCGCGCTCGGTCAACAGGCGGGTCGCCATCACGCGGTTGGCGATGCGAACGCCGGCGCGCTTGATGAGGCGCGTGAGGATCTTCTTGAGATCGTAGCCCTCCGGCATGGGCAGCACATACGTTCCGTTGTGGTGGACCTTCTTGACGTCGAAGTCGCCGGTCTCGGTCTTCTGGAACTTTACGCCCCAGCGATCGAGCTTCTGAATCATCGCGAAACTCTTCTGCGCGTAGGCGAGCACGCTTTCCTGATTGACGATGCCGTCGTTGGCCATCGTGATCTCTTTTACGTATTGCTCGGGGGTCGCGTGACCGGGGATGATTGCGTTGTTCAAGCCATCCATTCCGATGGCGATGGCGCCGCTGCGTTTGATGTGCGCTTTCTCCAGGAGCACGACACGGCCCCGCGGCAAATGCTCTTGCGCACGGATGGCCGCGGTGCAGCCCGCGCTGCCCCCTCCGACCACTACGATGTCCGCGTCCGTGATGCTGTCGTCCATCGTGGCCTTGCGGTCTCCCTTCGTCCGTGAGGTGCCCTGATCGTGCGCGGTGGGGACGGCCGGACCCGACGGGTCTCCTGCGCTACTTTTTTCCGCCCTGCCCGCCGGTTCGAGCCGATCCAGCCGCCCATCCGGACGGAACCCCGCCCGGCAACGAGGCGGCTCGTGGCGCGGGACCCGGCATGACCCAGACGCGCTGTCTATCATGCGGGACGTCGAACGGCCACTGGGAAGCTCCGCTCGCGGGCGCGGGGCGGCCAACTTCCCCGCCGGGTCTTCAAGCCCGGGAAAATGGGGATGGCCATGACTCGCGCGCGTGCCAGCGTTCGCGCCTCGGGGAAGCGATGCTTAACGCCCTCGCGATGCTATCATACGCGTGGATCGCCTCCGGAGGTTTCAGGTGCCGCGAAACGCCGCCCAGTGGGCCGAGCGCCCGAAGTTCCCCCGCACGCACTACGTGGACAGCCGCCTCTACACCGACGAAGCGATCTTTCGAGAAGAACAGGACAAAATCTTCGGGCATGCGTGGATCCTCGCGTGCCACGAAAGCGAGCTTCCGCGCGCCTACGACTACCGGACGTTCCGTCATCCGGGCGGCAGGAACTTGGTCGTGGTCCGCGGCGACGACGGGCAGATCCGCACTTTTTACAACATCTGTCCGCACCGAGGAAACGTGCTCGTCCATCGTCCGGCGGGGAGTGCTCGGACCCTGTCGTGCATTTTTCACGCGTGGAGCTTCGACTGCCGCGGCAACTGCACGGGGATCTCACGGCGCAAAGAGGGTTTTCAGGACCGGCTCGATCCACGCGACGTCGGCTTGCGGGCCGTGCGATCGGAGACGGGACCCGGGGGCTTCGTCTGGGTGAACGTGAGCGACGAGGGGCCCGGGCTGCGCGAGTTTCTCGGCGACGCGCTCGGCGTGCTGGCTGCGCACTGGGCCGAACCGCTCGAAGTATTTCACTACCAGCAAGTCATCGTGCGCACGAATTACAAATTGTGGCACGATACCAATAGCGAATTTTATCACGACTTCATTCATTACTTCAATCGCGTGACCGGGATGCAGCAACCGGGGTACTTCGAACGCAAGTACGTGCCCTTTCCCAATGGACACGCGACGGTCGGGTCGATGCAGGTGAAGTACGACCAGTACGAAGGCGGTGAGGAGCGCATCGGTTGGCCGGGCCTTGCGGCCGGCGGGTGGGTCCTCGTCGATATTTTCCCGGGCATGACGTTCAACTTGCGCACGTCCGTGCTTCGAATCGATACCGCCATCCCGCTCGGAACCAACGAAACGATGATCGAGCTCCGAGGTCTCGGGTTGGCCCGGGACTCTCGGGAAGAACGCGCTCTTCGCATCCGCGATCACAATGCCATATGGGGACCCTTCGGTCGCAACCTGCATGAAGATCTGCTCGCCGTGACGGGCCAAGGGACGGCCCTGCGTGACGGTGGGACCGACGTTCGCTGGCTGATCCACGCACGAGAAGAGGGCATGACCATCCACGACGAAGGCGGAATGCGCCACTTTTACGCCGAGTGGAGCCGGCGCATGGGTCGTTCGGCTTCGGACCCGTTTGCCGAGCGAGGCGGCCCGTGAGAACGGTCGTCGAAGAGCTCGTGTACCGATCGTGCCTTTTGTTGGACGACCTCGATTTCGAAGGCTTTCTGAGCCTTTGCGATGCCGATTTTCGCTACATCCTCCAGGCGTACGCCCCAGAGATTCGGCGCGACATGGTGTGGCTCGATCACGATCGAGCGGGCATGCAGACACTATTTCGCAACCTACCGCGGCACCACAGCGATCCCTCGCCTTTGACCCGCCACGCGACCGTGTACACGGTGACGTTCGACGAACCGAACACACGGGCCACCGTCGTGTCCGCATTGCAGGTCTTTCGGACGGCCCTGGACGGCGGCGCAACGTCGCTCTTTGCCGTGGGAAAGCTGCACGACACCGTGAATCTCGCCGGCGGGTCGGCGCTCCTGGCGAGGCGAGCGATCCGGCTCGATACGCGCCAACTCGGGATCGGCAGCCACATTCCATTGTGAGGCTGCGCGTCGCCGCCGACAGGGCGGAACCCGTCGACCGGCCGTCTCAGACTCGGAGGTCCTGACTTTCCGGCACAGGCCCTCTCGACGCCGCGCGCGCCCGCAGTCGCTCCTGCGCCGCCCGGAGGGGTCGATCGTCGATCCATGCATCGTAATCAAAGTCGCGATCGAGAAAACCATAGGTGAGCTGAAAGTCCTTCTGCTGCCGGAAAAGCGCGACGCGCTCGCTCGATAGGTCCGGCGCAAGCGCAAGATGAAAGCCGCCGCGATAGGCCTCTTCGACCCCCTGCGAACTGGCGCGCGTCTCACCTTGCAGAACCTTGTGAACTCCTTCGACGTTGGTCTTGGCCCATTCGGCAGCACGAAGAGTCTGGTAGAGGAAGCGCACAAGCAGGTCGAAGTGGTCGGCCAGAAGGCTCTCGTGCACGGTGATGGGGCGCGGCGTCCCGTTGTTCACGCGAAAGCGGCGTTCCGGAAGCCGATCGAGGTCGATCCCGACGACGGCCCCACGGCGGCGTGCGGCATCCGCCGCCGAAGCGCCCTTTACGTAGACCGCGTCGACCTCGCCCTTGATGAGCGGATCGAGCCCCTCCCAGATCCCGCCGAGGCCGTCGCGCCGATTGTCGGAAGCACCGCGCCCGACCTCGACGAGTCGAACGTCGTCGAGCGTCAGGCCGACCGACGCGAGCGCGCCCTTGTAGCCCGCGAGGCTCATGCCTCGCGCAATGCTGCGACCACGGCGATTTTCGGCGAGGTCGGAGGCACGAAAGGCAGGTAGCGCGAGTCGCTTGCCTTTCAAGTGCTCCGGCGAGGTTATGGCTTCGCCGGGCCGCACGAGGATCGACTGCCACTCGTCGATCCATGTCAGGCCGACGAGCCGCGACGGGGCTCCTTGCGCCTTCGCGGGGATAGCAAGAAGATTGCCGCCCTCGCGAATCAGCGTTGGCAGCTCGTGGTCGTAATGATGCCGGGCGAGCTCGCCGCCTGCATCTTGCAAGGTTCGAACCCGAATCCCGTCTGGTTTGAACTCGTCATCGAGCCAGCCAAGCTTGTAGGCCAGGCCTGTGGCCGTGGGAACGGGGCAGCGGGTGAACCATAGGGTGTCCAACGCGGTCATGGATTTTTCTCCGATCGAGAAACCTTGGAGGTCGTTTCGTGGTCACGGCCCGATCTTCGGATCCGGACCCAGGCTCAAAGCGTCGACGCTCTCGGTCAATGGCCGGCATGCGGCAAGAAGCCCAAGGCGCGCGCCTGCTCGGTCAACCCGCTCATCTTGAACTGCTGCGCCAGGACCCCGGGACCGTAGTCGCGCGACCCACCAAGGCTCTCGGCGAGGAGCTGAAGGCGCGCGCCTTCTTCGAGAATCAGAATGCACTCGGCGGTCTTGCGCAGACCGCCCTTGCCCCAAACCGTCGCGCCTCCGTTCGCCTCCAGAATGGCCGGAGTGTGCGGATCGATCTGAAGCCGATCGAGAATGAAGTCCTGCTCGGCCTGGCGTCGATCCAAGTAGACCGGTATCTCGCGGCTGAGAAGATACCGCTGCACAGGTACGTAGCGAATGGGCAAGGTCCGCTGGGTTTGCGCCCACGCACCCAAATACGGCGAATGGACGTGCGAAACGGTCGTGATGTCGGGGTGCTGCTCGAGGATTTTCGAGTAGCGGCCCTGGCCGCCCCCACCCGCCTCGCCGAGATAGGCGGTGCCGTCGAAGCCAAATACGCGGGGCACGAGCGCCTTCCCGCGCTCGAAGGGGCCCGGGTCATGGATCGCGACAAACTTGCTCTCCCCCGGGATGCGCTCGACGAACCCCACGGTCCCATTGGCGGTGATCGTCCCCGTCTCGCGAAAGACTCGAAACGCGAGCTCGGCCTCCTCAGTGGCCCTCTTGACGAACGCGACGGCTTCCGGACCGAGACTGTTCTCTGCTCGACTCATGTTCTCACCTTTCGCTTCGGTCGCGCGGCGCGCGCCCTTGCCCGTCGCCGCGTCTATCATACAGGACACGCATACGCAAGGTCGGACGACAGCCACCGCCGGTCGTCGTAACCTCAGGCTGCGTGCGTCGATGCCGCGTCGAGCGACGTCGTCAGCCGATCCACCTCAACGAGGTCGGGGCCGGTGAGCTCCCAGCGTGCGGCGTCGACGTTCGATCGCACTTGCTGCGGCGTCGTGGCGCCGGGAATCACCGAAGCCACGCCGGGTCGTGCGACCAGCCAGGAAAGCGCCAATTCCAACAGGGTATGACCCCGCGACGCCGCGAACGCGGCCAACCGGTCCGAAAGGGTGAGTCTCGCTTCGTTCAGAAACCTCGTCGCGAATCGTGCAGCCGGATCCGACAGACGCGTTCCGGCGGGCGGGACCTCTCCACGCCGGTACTTGCCCGTCAGCAGGCCGCTTGCGAGTGGGAAATACGGCAGAAACGCCATACCGCGCGCGACGCACTCTGCCAAAACGGCTCGCTCCGGCTCCCGGTGGAGCAAGCTGTACTCGTTTTGGAGACTGACGAACCGCGCAGCGCTCGGAGGGCGCCCGCCCTCCGCCGATCGGATCTGCTCCACCGTGAAGTTCGAACACCCAATCTCGCGCACCTTTCCCGCAGCGACCAGATCGTTCAGCGCTCCCAGCGTTTCGGCGATCGGAACGCCGGGGTCCGGACGGTGCAATTGATACAGATCGACCCAATCCGTTCCCAGGCGCCGCAAGCTGTCTTCCAGCGCACGTCGCACGTATTCGGGCCTTGCGCCCTGCCGGGAGTCATCGACTTTCGAGCCGAACTTCGTCGCCACGACGACGGATTTGCGGCGCTCGCCGAGGGCCCGCCCGAGATACTCCTCGCTACGCGTCTCGCCGTAGCGATCGGCCGTGTCGAAGAACGTAATTCCGACATCGATCGCGGCGTCGACCACTCGCGCCGTGCGCGCCGGGTCGAGTCGCACGCCGAAGTTGTTGCACCCCAGCCCGACCACCGACACGGCCAGCGAACCAATTTTTCGCGTTTCCAACGTCGTTCTCCTTCGTGACGCACTCCGGACGAATGGGGCGACGGAACGCCCTTCCCACGTGTCCAGGCTAACGATGCAGGCCGGATGGGTAGGGCGTCGGCGCCGTTTCCGGCGTGGCGACGGCGCGCCCGGCCGTTACGCTGTCGCTCGCCGTGTGTCGGTCCAGCAGAGCCAAGACGGCGAGGAGCGCCAACGGACATAGGTAATCTCCGCCGCGCTCGACCCACTCCCACGTGTCCCTGAGACGACCCGAAATCGGGTAAAGAAGCTCGCTCGCGATCTTCCATGTGCCGATTCCCA
The DNA here is from genome assembly GCA_049521295.1 of Polyangiaceae bacterium. Taxonomy (GTDB): domain Bacteria; phylum Myxococcota_A; class Polyangia; order Polyangiales; family Polyangiaceae; genus Palsa-1150. The sequence continues at coordinate 66,554 of JBEKOY010000009.1, forward strand.
ACAGGAGAAATCGCGACGGCCAGAAGCAGACCGCGAGGGCCACCGCCATTTCGATCCCGCCGAGCCAGTGCAAGAACACCCGGCCGGCAGGAACCCCGATCGACTGCCAGTGGTCGATGAGGACTCTCTTTTCCTGAATCCGTGCGAACCCCCCGTGACCGAGCAACAGAAGCGCAATGGACACCCGAAGAACCCATGCCACCCGGCCAACCGCCGCGGGCCGCAGGGGTCGGGCCTCGATCCGCTGGAACCAACGAACGCTTGGTTGGCTCGCCGCCACGAGAAGGGCGAGGGGGGGTCCATAGTTGCCGGCGCGCTCGAAAAACTCCCACCACCCCAGGCCAGCCCATGGCCGCAAGAGCGCTGTGAATAGAGTCCACAGAACCATGTATCCGAGGAGCGCTCGGCAAGGAAACACCAGTACCGCCGCACCCAGCGTGATATCCACTGCCCCGACGAAGGGCATGGTCTTCCAAGCCACCGACGGGGAGATACCCAACGCGCCATAAAGAGGCAGCCATCCCGCCTTGGTGAGGACCCCCCACGCACCGTGACCGATGAAGCACATGGCGCACGCGACTTGCAGCAGCCCGTGGAGCATCGCCTCCGGACGCGAGGGGACGCCCTCCAGACGCCTACTCGCCGCGGGTCGCCATGACTGCGTGAGAGGGTGAGCGACAGCCATGGCAGTCGGAATCGGGCTTGACTGGAGGCGGCCTGGCCATCACCGCCGCGGCCCAGTGTCCTTCCCATAGAGCCCGTACAGATCCGGTCGCGCCAAGAGCGTTCGCTCCAGGTTGAACAGGGAGGCTGGAGAGTCCGGGGCTCTCAGGCCTTGCGCCGCGGGATCGCGCGACCGCAGGATCGCGTCCGCGACCTCCAGACCGAGAAGCTGCCCCTGCAAGTTGTCGTATCCGTAGTGCACGCCGAGATAGAGCCGGCTTGCGCCGGTCTCGAGCTGGATCTGCGTAAACGTGGAAACCGACCGCGTGGTGACGTTGCCCGTGCCGTCGTTGGTCCCGACGAGCCAAGCCAGCGACCCCAGCGTGACAGGGCTCCCATCCGCGTGGACTTTGTCGCCGAAATAGGCCCGGAGAATCTCGGCCGCCGCGGCCGCCGTCGCGCTATGTCCCGATGTGTTCGACGGATGCGAGGGTGTCGCCGCCAAGGGATGAAAGACGACGTAGTCGTTGGTCACGCTTCCGTCGCTGTTGGCGTTCGTCGATGTGATCGGTCGCCAGAACTTCTGCTCGTATTTCGAAGTCCAGGCGCCGATCCGGGCGTCCGCCACGGCCGTGTCGAGCAACGCGAACAGCGTCGCGTTTTGGTCAATCGTCAGTCCCCGGGCGCTCGACGCGATCTGAGCGGCTTGGTTCAGGAGGATTTCGACGTCCTGCTTGTAAAATAGGGCTTGCGCGGTCTCGTCGGCCGTACGAGTGCTCGAAGTGTCCTTGCCGATCTGGCTCACATAGCTCAGCTCTGCGTCGTACTCCCGGCTGCCCACTACGGGCGCCAAAGGGAGCAGGCGCGAGAGGAGAGTCACCTCCTGCGTCGTGAGGCCAAAGGGAGACACGTCCCGCCAGTTCAGGTCGATGCCGGGCTTGCCTTGAATCACGGTGCCGGTCGAGTCGAAACCAGTCGGCGCGCCCGTCGTGGGATTCACGAAGGGTGCACCGGCGTTGCTCTGACGCCACAGCCCGATGCCGGGGTTCGTGGTGGGCGTAAGCTGCGATCCGTACACGGTCGTGGGCGCGGCCCCGTCGATGATCCGCGCGGCGATGGCCGCTGCGGCCGCCGCCTGGCCGGCCGCGATGCCTCCGTCCGAGCTGGAGACGCCCAGCGCCGTCAGATAGCTGGTGAGCTGGGAGTCCACCCAGGTCCGGACCAGGGTCCATCCTGCAGCGGCCGCCGTATTCGTCGCCGGATTCGGCAATTCGCCCTGAATCGCGTCGTGCGCGGCCTGGGCCGCCGCAGCGGCGACCGACCCCGAGTTCGTCGCACTGTAGTAGTAGCTGCCGCTATTGAAGTGATCGATCGAATTGACGGCGTCGAACACCGCTCGCGCCTCGATCGCTTCGACCTCGGAGCTCACGTTCGTGTCCAGCGTCACTGCCGCGCTGACCGCGGATCCATCGAATCCCTTGGTCGCTTCCACCGTAAACTCGTTCCAATCCGTGACGGCGTCCGCACGCGCTGGCGAGACGAAAAACAAGCCCGCCGCGATGCCGGCCGCAGCCAATATCCCGATGGGGACCAGTTCGAACCCAGACGTTTTGCGCATAGTGCCCTCCAGTTGGGAATCGCGACGAGGCCCGAGGTCGCTCAGGGAAATGGGCCTGCCGCAGCAGTCACGCGAGGGCCCTCGGTCCACGGGCAGCAGTGTCGTCCTTGTAACAAGACTTGTCAACTGAATAGAAGACAGTGGTGAAGTGCGCCGGTCCAGCACGACGGCAGGATTCGCGCCGAGCGTTTCCCCTCCTGAACAGGGACGCGCTTACCCTTTTTTGCGCGGGCCGTTTTTCGTGGTTCGTCGTACCGGTCTTTTCCGACCTATTGCGGGCCCCAGATCGCGTCGATCACGACCATCGCACCCACGGTCAGCGCCGCGGCCAGGAGGCTAAAGAGGATCGCCCAGCGCACGGAGGCGACGGTTGGGAAGGCGCCGTGCCCCGCCGAGCGATCCGCCTCCGGCGTGCGCCGAGCCACTGCCGCAGCGCCGTCGGCCCTTACCAAGGGACCCTCCTGGCGATGCCCGCGCGAACGAGGGTCGCGTCGAGCGAGTACCGGCCCGGGCCGGCAAGAAACTTGGCAGGCGCTTCGAGCTTGGTCCATCCATGGGAGAGGGCCAACACACCGCCGAACCATAGGCGCAGGGCCAGAAGACCCGCGTTGACGCCTCCCATGCGGCTCAATAGGAGCCGATCGAGCCGCGAAGCCACGTCGGCCGGCGCAGGGCCGCTGTCGGTTAAGGGGCTCTGATGAGACACGAGTCCTCTATAGCAGACCTAAAACGAGTCGCAAGAGACCGGAGCCGTCGGCACTCACGCGCTCCCATTTGCTCTTCGGAGAGGCTGGTGGCTTCCGCTTGACCTGTTCGCTTTGAAAGACATAATGGGCGGATGTTTGAGGGTCGCGCGCCTGGAGGCACGAGGGAAGCCGTTAGCAACCGCAACCGCACGCGCACTTCGCCGAAACGGGTCTCCCCCCTTCTCGATGCGATACGGCAGGCGCTCGACGCACTGACGAAGCTGCCCGAATCGCCGCGGGCGCAGCAGCTGCGCGACCAATGCCTCGCCTACGAGCATATCGCAGAGCAATGGACTCGCGAACCGCCTACGCCCGAAGACCGCGAAGCCTTGATGAAGCGGGTCTTGTCGCTGAACGCCATGGTCGACCGAGTCCACCGGAGCGGCCTTTCGCCGAAACTTCGCGGCGGGGACGCCATCGGAGGTCGACCGGAGGAGTGCGCTGAGGGAGGCTCGCGGCCGAACAGCCCGACCGAGTGGGGCTGCGGAGGTCGCCTGACGTCTTTCTAGGGGCTATTCCGAGCGCGACCCACTCGACTTCGCTCTCGGCAATGCGCGCGAATCCTCTTCGGAGACGGTGACGTCGGCGCGCCGTTCATCCGAAGACGCCGAATCGGCTGCCGGAGGCATAACGCTTCAGTCCGCGCCCGAAGAACCATGCGCCGAGCGCCAAGTAGGTGGCCGCGCCCAGCGCGAGCAGCAACCCATCGCTTAGGGTGGCGGCGCGTACCACGCGCAAAGGAAGAAAGCCGATCAATCCCGCCGGCAGCAGCGTGAAGAGCAACAGCCTCAGCATGCCGCCGAAGAGCGGCTCAGGGTAGAGCGAAAAGGTGATGGTTAGATCCCAGAGCTGACGAGAGAGGGTCTCGGTCCCCGGCAGCCAGAACGCGAGACTGAAGAACGCCACGCCGCAGCCCAGGAAGACCAAGGCCGCTGCCAGCACGGCCAGGGCGACCAGCGGCAAGGTGGCGAGGCGAACCTGTCCCGACAGCGCCAGGAATCCGATACCGGACGCGAGGTCGCCCAAGCCCGACGGCTGCGACCGCATGCCGAGCGCGTACAGCAGCACCGGTTGCGGCTGCGCCAGCAAGGTATCGAGCGCGCCTTCGTCGATGAAGCGGCTCAGGTGCCGCACGCCGCCCGCCAGCACCTGCACCAAGCCGAAGCTGGCCGCCGTGATGCCGAACAACGCCTCCATGTCGCCGAGGCGAAAGCCCCGCAGCGTTGGCACGCGCGCGAATAGCACCCACCAGAAGACGAAGAAGGTGACGTTGTTCAGGACCATGAACAACGCCTGGAGCCAGAAGCTGCCACGCAGAGCGAGGGCGGAGCGGAGGTTGGTCGCCAGGAGGGCGCGACAAAAGCGCAAGCTGCCGAAGGGGGAGGACATGATTTCTATTCTTTCCTTCGCTTTCTTCTTCATCCCCCGCCCACAGACAGCGAGCGGGTGGCGCGGCGAAGGAGCAACGACAAGACCCACAGCGCGCAGAGCAGCCAGAGACCGATCCGCAACCCGAGCCAGAGGGCATCCCTCGGCGCCGGTCCCGCGCCCAGCATGACCGCCGCCGGACCTTCCAGCATCGATGGGAAGGGTGTGCAGGCCGCCAAGCGCCGAAGCCAAGTCGGGTAGAGCTGCAGCGGCAGCATCAACCCGCCCAGCACGAAAAGCAGCTTCTGCGAGACCCAGTAGACCGGCGCCACCTCCGATAGCCAGAACGACAGCAGGCCGATCGTCACGTAGAGCGCCACGACCAGCACCATCGCGGCCAGACCGAGCGGCACGGCGCGGACCAGCGCCGCCGCGGGCGGCAACTGCTTCGTGAAGGCGTACGCGCAGGCGAACGACGTCACGGCCAGCACCGGCGCGCGGATCACCAACATCCCCGCGCTCTGCGCGAAGAGCGCCCCCACGTAGGATACCGGGCGAGCTACCCGGTAAACGATGTCGCCGCGCCGCACCTCTTCCTGGATCTCGGTGTGGAGCTGCGGCGCGCTGAGCAGGATCCATTCGGTGGTCGCCAGGTACCAGACCATCCGGCGTGGGTCGGCGACGATCGGCATGCCGGCCTCCGCGACCGCGCGCCAGAGCGCGGAGAACACCCCGAGGATCGCGGCGAAGAATGCCATTCGGCCGAGCAGCTCGCCGCGTTCCGAGACCGCCGTGCGTGCGCCGATGCGCCCGAACGCCAGGTACTTCGCCCACGCTCCCCGCTTCATCAGCGAGTCCCTCCGGGAGCGCCCGCGTAGAGGGCGCGGATGACGTCATCGAGCGGCGGATCCTCAACCGCGAGATCGCGCAGCGCACCCTGCCGCTGGGCGGCGTCCACCAGCGCGCCCACCGAGCCCACCGCGACGTCGAGCTCGAGCTCGACACGGTAGGGGCTCTGGGCGATGCAGCGAACGCCAGGCAGGGCAAGCGAGAGCGTCTCGCGCTCGCTCCAAATCGTGATGCGCTTGGTCCGAACGTAGCTTCTGCGCAGCGCGGAGACCGCACCGTCCCAGAGCAGCCGCCCGCCATGGATCACCAGCACACGGTCGCAGACCTCCTCGATGTCGCCGGTGTCGTGCGAGGTCAGGAGCAGCGTGGCGCCGTCTTCTTGCGACTGTTGCTTGAGCAGCGCACGCACCAGGGCCTTGGCCGAGACGTCGAGCCCGATGCTCGGCTCGTCCAGGAAGAGGATCTCCGGTTGGTGAAGCAGGCTGGCGATGATTTCGGCGCGCATGCGCTCTCCCAGCGAGAGCTGCCGCACCGGTTTGTCGATCAGCGGGCCGAAATCGAACGCCTCGACCAGGAAGGACAAGCGCTGGCGGTGACGCGACGGCTCTACCTCATAGACCGCGGCCAGGAGATTGAAGGTGTCGCGGGCCGGCAGGTGGTACCAGAGCTGCGAACGCTGTCCGAACACAGTGCCCAACCGGAACGAAAGCTGGCGCCGCTGCCGCCAGGGCACGAAACCCACCACCTGGGCGTGACCGGTGTCGGGGCGCAGGATCCCCGACAGGATCTTGAGCGTGGTCGACTTGCCCGCGCCGTTGGCCCCCACGAACGCAACCCGCTCGCCGGCGCCGATGGCGAACGAAACATCGGTGATTGCCGGCACGGTCTCCGTCCGGGGCCGTACGAGATCGCCGACGTGGCCGAATAGGCCGCTTCGGGCACGCCGCACGCGGAACGTCTTGGTCAGTCCTGAAAGCTCGACGGCAGGGGCGGTGTGCATGGCGGTTCCTGGGCGCCGGCGATCCCTTACGGGATCCCCGGCCAGCGAAGCCGCCCCAACAGTCCCTCCAGAAACGCGAAACGCCCTTCCGGAGATTCCGAAAGGGCGCGATTGTTACGAAACTATCGACCCTTTCGGCTAGGCGATGACCTCCGCCCAGCACATGCCACAGGCATCAAGCTGGTGGGACGGAACGTAGAGCGTCGCCGAAAATGCCATCTTAGCCCACTGACCATGGCAGACCCGACACTCGTTCGTCAAGCGCGAGATGGACTTGGGAATCATTCGCGTGCTGGGCGGCCTACAGCCCAGCGAGCGGCGCAGCGCGCGCACGGTGGGCCGACCGCTCATCGAACCGAAACGGCGCTGAGCCGCACGTGGCCGTCGCTGCGCGTAACCTCCATTGCGAAGTCGAACGCGTCGACCCGCGTGGCATAGACAATGTCGTCAGGGTGGCAGTGCTCGGGTCCCAGGCTGAGTGTAAAGCGAGCCTCGTCGGACTCGGATACGCGTCGCGCAACATCGGCAGCGTCGAGCGCAAGCCCGAGGCGGGCGCATTCAATGAACTCCGCCACGACAATGTCGTCGCTTCCGGAGGTCTCGGGACCGTCAAGAACGCGTCCAGTGATGACGTATGCAGGCGTGCCGAGAGCACTTGCGTTCACCGCTCGCGCGGTTGCTGAAGCGCAGACGAGACTCGCGCACCAGATACGGTCAGCATCGTGCGCAGCCAGGACGCCAGGGGTTCCGGCTCCCGTGCGCTGGACCAACGTACGTCCCGCAAGGTCTGCGCGCGACACTTCCACGGGCGAGTTCGAAAAGTCGAAGCCCGGCATACGACGCCCGCCCTCCCCATGACCCATTGCGAGGCATCCGGGATGGGACTCTTTGAATGCGAGCGCGTCCGGCACGGATTCCACGAGAAATATTTGCCGCGCCCCCGCAGCAAACGCATACGCGGCCGTCGTGAAAGCACGGATTACATCGATTGCGACGACGGCGCCGCCGACACCATCGAGCTCCCGCCGCGTAAGAAAGCGAGCTCGCATGCAAATGAGACGGGCGTCGGTGGGGTGCTGCCGGAGGTTCACGCGGAGCGATCCTGAGACGGTGCGAGCTCCGGGTAGTGTCAGACCGGCCCGACTCGTGAACGCATCCGCCTCGAGCAAGGGGGCCACATCGACGGTGGGAAGGTTCGCCACGGTGCGAATAGGTCTAGCATCGTCCACGGCGTCTGCCGCCAAAGGTCTCGCCATGTACTGCCGGCGAGAGGTCTACGGGCTTCGCGCGTGGGTTTGTGCTGGGCGGGCAGTGGGGGCATCGTCATTGCCGAAATCGTGGGCGAGCTTCATCGAGGTCCGCCGCACGCTGGCAGCTTCGCGGTGCCACGCGCCCGCCGCGGCGGCGCCTTGTGTTCGAGGGTAGCGAGGAAGCTGTCGGCCGCGTCCTGGACGCGGTCTCGGTCGCCGGTCGCGAGCAAGTCGAGCAGCAGCCCACGGATCGTCGCGATCACGAGTGTGGCCGAGCGCGTCGCCATCGCGGGGTCGATGTCCGGTCCTTGCGCGTCGCATAGGGCACCCATCCAGTCGGCCACGACCCGCTCTAGGAATACGGCGAACTGCTGCGGTGCCTGAAGAGCGCGTCCGTACACCGCGAAGAACAGTCTGAACTCCGCCCCCCGTTGCGGGTCAGAGGTCAGCGTCCAGGCCGCGCGCGCCGCCGTCGCCAGGTCGGGCCGCTCGCCGAGCCTGTCTCGAAAGGCCACGGAAATGCGCTCCCGCAAGCGCCCGAGGATGGCCTCGAGCATTTGCTCCTTGGTGCCGAAGCGATGCACCAACGTCGTGGTCGAAACGCCGAGGGCCGCAGCGACGGGCCGCCACGACACCTCGGAGAACCCCTGCTCGACCGTGTAATCGACCGCGGCGTCGAGCAGCTCTGCCCGCCGCTGATGGTCGATGGGGCGCCCCGCCATCGTTGCGTGCTTGTCTCGGCTTGACATTTATTAGAACGATCGTACAAGTAACGGCATCGGATGGCAAGGGTCACCGCCGCGGATCGACCCGGCAGGCGCCCATACCCATCCTGGAGGTTCGTCATGCGCGTTTTCGTCACTGGAGCGTCGGGCTGGATCGGCCGCGGGCTCGTCCCTCAGCTGATCGAAGCCGGCCACAAAGTCACGGGGCTCGCCCGTTCTGATGCCGCGGCCAGAGCCCTGCGCGCCGCAGGGGCCGAGGTCCGCTCGGGATCGCTCGACGACCTCGACACCCTGCGCGACGCCGCTGCGGCGTCCGACGGCGTCATCCACCTCGCGTTCAAACACGACATCGCCTTCGCCGGCCGCTTCGCTGAAGCCACCGACGCCGATCGCGCGGCGATCCGTACCTTCGGTGAGGCCCTCGCCGGCACCGAAAAGCCGTTCGTCATCGCCTCGGGTATCCTCGCCGTGCTCGGGCTCGCGCCTGGAGTCGTCGCCACCGAACGCGACGGGCTGGCCGCAGACGCCCTGGATCGCGAGGTCCCGATCAGCGGGGCCAACGGGCGGATGGCCAACGCTCACTACACTCGCGCGCTCGCCGGCCGCGGGGTCCGTTCTTCAATCGTGCGGCTCCCACCGTCCACTCACGGCAACGGCGACAACGGGTTCATCCCAACCGCAATCCGCCTCGCGCGCGAGAAAGGCGCCGCGGCCTACGTCGGCGACGGCACCAACCGCTGGCCGGCGGTCCATCGTGACGACGCCGCGCGCCTCTTCCGTCTCGCGCTTGAGAAGGCACCGGCCGGGTCGGTGCTGCACGCGGTGGGCGACACGGGCGTTCCGATCCGCGAGGTCGCCGAAGTCTTCGCTTCACATCTCAAGGTTCGCGCCCTCTCCGTCACCGCCGAGCGGATCGGAGAATACCTCGGCTTTCTCGGCCGCTTCTGGGGATTCGACGGCCCCGCCTCGTCACAGATCACTCGCGATTCGCTCGGATGGCAGCCAACTCGTCCGGGATTGATCGCCGACCTCAAGGAGGGCCACTACTTCGCGTGAGCGCCTCACAGCGCTTGCCGATCGGCGGAGCGATGGTCGGTCCAAAGCGCATCGGCCGATACTCCACTATACGAGACATCGCCGACGGCCCCGGACCGTGACCGCTCGGCCGCCCGTCCGGGTTCGCCGGTGGCGGCGCGCGCGGCGGAATGGAGCTCGTATCGCGGCGGCGAGTCCTGTATCATGGACACGTTCTCCACGCCATCGTCCTCCGCGCATGGGGAGGGAAACCCGAGGAAACCCATCGTGACCCAGACTCGACGACGTCTCGCCCTCAACGCGTTCTTCATGCGGTTCGGACACCACCCCGCGGCGTGGCGGCATCCTTCGGCGATCGGCAACGGGCGACCGGACGTCGGATACTGGGTGCGCCTGGCGCAGATCGCGGAGGCGGCCAAATTCGATACGTACTTCATCGCTGATTTCATTGGGCGCTCGGCCGACAAGCTCGAACAACTGAGCTCGAACGGTCTTGCCTTTCAGTTCGAGCCGCTCACGTTGCTTTCCGCGATCGCCCTGCAGACCCGGCACATCGGCCTCGTTGCGACAATCAACACCAACTTCAGCGAACCCTACAACGTCGCGCGTGTCCTCTCGTCGCTGGACCACATCAGCAACGGCCGGGCGGGCTGGAACGTCGTGTCGTCGCTCTCGCCGGCCACGGCAAAGAATTTCGGAATGGCGGATCCTCGCGACCACGAGGAGCGCTACGAACGCGCGGCGGAGTTCGTGGACGTCGTCCGAGCGCTCTGGGACAGCTGGGATGACGACGCATTCGACCGACCGGACCGAACGAGTGGTCTTTTTTTCGAGTCCCAGCGTGCCCATGCGGTGCACCACGACGGACCGCACTTCTCGGTCCACGGGCTGCTCGACGTCGCCCGGCCCATCCAGGGCTATCCGGTCATCGTGCAGGCCGGCAACTCGGACACCGGGCGGGAGTTCGCGGCGCGGTACGCCGAAATGATCTACGCGTCGGCGCAGTCGCTCGACGTCGCGCGCGCGTACTACGCCGACGTGAAGGGCCGAATGGCTCGGTACGGTCGTGAGCCCGACGACCTCCGAGTGACGCCGGGCCTGTCGGTGGTCGTTGCGCCGACCGAACAGGAGGCACGCGACCGGTTCGGGGAATTGCAAGGCATGGTCGACTTTCGGCACGGTGTGAACCTGATGGGCGTCGACGTCTCGGACTACCCACTGGACGGACCGCTGCCGGATCTGGCCGCTGGCGAGAACGGAAAGGGGCGCTGGAAGCAGCTCGTCGATCTGGCGCGCAAGGAGGATCTGACGATTCGCGATCTCGTCCTTCGGTTCAGCGTGTCCAAGGGACACATCCAGGTCGTCGGCTCACCCAAGCAAGTCGCCGACACGATCGAAGAGTGGTTCATCACCGGAGGTGCCGACGGGTTCAACGTCGTGCCTCCGCTCCTGCCGGGGGGCTTCGAAGATTTCGCCCGGTGGGTGGTCCCCGAACTGCAGCGCCGGGGATTGTTTCGAACCGAATACGAAGAGGGCACGTTCCGGGATCGGCTCGGGCTCAAGCGCCCCGGCAATCCGCGCACGCGCGGTGCGGCGTCCGCAACGCGCGACGAGCGATCGATCACGCGTGAAAACGACCCGCCGCGGCCCGCCCCCTAAGACATCGCCATCCCGCGACGAGGGAGACGGGCTCAACGATTGCCGAGCCCAGCCCGCCTGCATCGACACAAGCTCCGACGCCGTCAGGGACGGACCTCGCCGGCTAGCGCAATCTTGACGGTGAGCTCGAGACCGCTGCCGATGGGCACGAGCTGGCTCGATGCCTGCGAATGATTTCGGGCTCGCTCGACATATTCCAGAATGGCCGGATCGGGTGGCGCCGGACGAGAAATGTTGTCTGCGACGATGAGTCCACCGATCTTCAGTTTGGGGAACACGAGATCGAAATACGTTGGATAGTCGCTCTTCCAGGCGTCGACCAGAACGAAGTCGAACGGACCGTCGAGCTCACCGATAAGCGTGCGCGCGTCTCCCTCCAGGACCTGCACCGTCTTGTCCACCTCGGCTTGCGCGATTCGCCGCCGTAGGACGTCGACCTTTGACGGAACTTGCTCGATTGTAATGAGGTGCCCGCCGTTCTGCTCGATGGCCTCCGCTTGCCAGATCGTCGAGTAGCCCATCGAGCCGCCGATCTCGAGCGCGCATCGGGCGCCGGAAGCGCGCAGGAGCGTGTTGAGAAATTGCCCCGACTCCGGGCCTACCGCGAGCATGAGCGCGTCGCGATCTCTGTGGCCGTTCGGACCGCGGGGGGCGGCGACTTGCGCCTGTCGCTGTTGTTCGAGCTCGTCGAGCGTCTGTCGGATGGCCTTTCGCATCGGGTTTCTCGATTCTTGGGGGCTACGATTGCCGGTTGATTCCGCGCGCAGCGACTGGGGCCGCTTCGTGTCTACCATACGGGACTCTCGGCGAATAGGTCGTGCCCCAAGCGCATCGGCCGACGAAGACCCGCAAGCCACCGCGGTCCGCTTTGTGAAGCGCAAGAAGCGCAAGAACGAGTCGGTCTCGCGGGAGCACTGAACCGCGCCCAGGCTGCCCGCGGGATTGCTCTATCTTCAAGTCTGCGATGGACGTAGAAATCATGCGACCATCGGCGACCTTAGCTCTCCGGGCAGGACGGGATCGGCGCTCGCGTTGCCAAAGGCTGATCGTCTTGTATAGTGACGACATGCCGATCGCCGAGCCTTCCCTCGAGCGGAGGCGGGCAGCTTTCGCGTCGCGGGGCCGCGCGGCGGCTTGCATCGCAGCACTCTTCCTCGCGTTCGCCTGCACGCCGCGGACCGGATCGGCCGAGCGGGCGGAAACGGGGGTCAACGGCGTACCAAGGGACGCCGTTCGCATCGGCTACAGCCGCCTGGGTATCAGCCTGCCGCTCTTCTGCGCCCAGGAGCTCGGGCTCTTCCAGAAGAACGGCGTCGACCCGCAACTCGAGGCGTATGAAAACGGCCAGACCGTCGGCCAGGCGCTCGTGGAAGGCAAGGTCGACGTGGGCGGCTACCTGGCGACGGCGATCAGCTTCAACGGCGTGCTCCGAACCGGGCGCACGATGTACTTCGTCACGGCGCAGATCGAAGACCAGAAGCACCGTATCAGTTACCTGCTCCGCCGCAGGACCCTGGAAGGGCGCACGCCGGAGATCCGATCCATCGCCGACCTGAAAGGCAAGCGAGTTGGCATCTTCCCAACCCTCGCCTACAAGGCAACTCTCGAGGCGCTGCTGCAGGCCAGCGGGGTGAGTCCCGGGACGGTGACGATCCAGCAGACCGACCCGTCGCTCCAGCCGCAGTTGCTCGCGAGCGGCGGGGTCGACGCCCTCTTCACCATCGACCCCGCTGGCACGGCAACACTCGCGAACGGCGCTGGAGAGCTCGTCAGCGACGAAGTGGAGTCGCCGCGGCTCTACGGGGAGCCGTTCATCTTCGCCTCCGCCCTGATTGCCAAGAACTGGGCGGACGCACACGCGGACCTCACCAAACGGATCGTGCGCAGCATCGACGAGGCGTCGGCCTACATCAACGTCCACCCCAAGGAAGCCAAGCAGTTCCTGAAGAAGTACCTGGCCTCCGTCTATCATTCGCAGATCGATCTCTATCCGGATCCTCTCTACCTACTTTCGGCCGATTCACGTGACGACTTGTACGCACGGGTCGCGAAGAAGTATCTGGACATCGGCATCATCCCGCGGTCCATCGAGCTCGAGGGCGCCGTGTACCATGGGGACCGGGTCTTGGCCGCACGATAGGACAGGGCCCGGGGAGCGAAGTTGCAAGCACTCAGCGACATCCACGGCGCCCATGCCCTCGCGGCCGAGAGCGCTGCTCCGAACGCGCCCAAACAAGCCGTGGAGGGTCTGTCTGCACGGTCGATCGGTTTCGCCTACGCCACGAACGACGCGACGTTCGAGGTGTTCCGCGACGTCTCGGTGGAGATCCCGCGCGGGAGCGCGCTTGGACTCTTTGGACCGAACGGTACGGGCAAGACCACGCTCATGCGCTCTCTCGCGCGCTTGCAGGCGGTCTCCGGCGAAGTCGTCGCTCCCGGTAAGGACGGCGATCGAACGCGTGCCACGCTCGGATACGTTCCGCAGAGTTACGCGCGCTCGTTCTACCCGTGGGCGAGTCTCGAGAGCAACATCCTGATGAACCTGCCCGACCCGCTCCGAAACGCGAAGCGAAACCGGCAGGCCATCCGCGACGCGCACGACGCACTGGGGCTCGACCTGGACCTCGCACGGCGGCCCAGCCAGTGCAGCGGAGGAATGCTGCAGCAAGCAGCGTTGATCCGCGCTCTGGCGCGTCGGCCCGACGTGCTCATCGCAGACGAGCCATTCAGCGCACTCGATTTCGACGTCGCGGCGCGCGTCCGAGACGGCTTCCGTCGTGCCGTGAAGGAGCTCCGAATCTGCTCGGTGCTCGTGTTGCACGACCTCCAGGATATGCTCGAGGTCTGCGATCGCGTGCTGGCCATTCCGGGCCGCCCCTATACGACCAACCCCGAGCTTCGGAAGTACGTGCTGGCCCCCGTCTTCGAGAACCGCAGGCGCGCGGGGGCCGGCACATCCGGTGCGCGGAACAGGGACGACCTGGCGGACTCGCCCTTCTTGTCGGCCCTACGCAAGGCCTTGGGAGCAGGTGAGCCGTGAGCCTCTGGGTCCGGCGCGCCCCGGTTCTCGTGAGCATCCCTCTGCTGGTCTTGCTTTGGGCGCTGGCTGCCGATCAAGGTTGGGTCGGCAAATCACTGCTCGCCGGGCCACAGGAAGTGGTGGGCGTCTTCGGGCGAGCCTTGCATCCCTCCACGAACGCGGAGGCCATCTTCGAGCACGCTTTGCACAGCCTGGGCCGCGCCCTGGTCGGCTGGAGCATCTCGCTGGCGGGCGGCGGCGCTCTCGGTCTGCTGCTCGGCTTCAGCCCGCTCATCTATCGCGCAACGGAGCCGCTCTTCGAGTTTGCGCGCGCGATTCCTCCCATCATGGGGTTCCCCTTGTTCCTCGTGGCGTTCAACTTCGGCGCGCCCGCCTATATATGGACGATCGCGGCCGGCTGCCTGCCCATCATGGTGCTCGCCGTAGCAAGGGGGATTCACGGCCTCGACCGCACGCGTCGCGAGCTCTTGGCCGCCCACGATGTATCGCCTGTCATCCGTGCGCTCGCCTCCGCCGTGGAGATTATGCCTTCGACGTTCTTCGGCGCCCGCCTCACGTTCTCGATCAGCCTCATCATCGGGATCGTCACCGAGATGGTCTTCAGCCCGCGGTCGGGGTTCGGCCTCGGCGCGCTCGCGAAGGACTCGCAGATCTCGTTCGACACGCCGACGTTCTTCGCGTGCATCGTGATCCTCGGCGCGTACGGCTACACGATGAATGTCCTCATGCGCCATGTCGAGCAGCGCCTGAGTGGAGAGACACACACCGCGAGTTGAGGAGTCGGCGATGGCGGTCTCGAGGTCGGTTGATCAGAATACCCTTCGGCGACGCGGGGTCGGCCTACGAGCGCTCGACCGCACCAAGGCGTCGCCCGGGTACACGTTGTTCGCGCCGATCGCGGGCAGCGGACAGGTCTACCTGATCGACCTCGAAGGCAACGTCGTGCACCAGTGGAACTTGCCGTATCCGCCGGGTGCCTATGGCTATATCCTTCCGAACGGCAACCTCTTCTACAACGGCAAGACGACGGACAACGTCGAGAACGTGCCATGGTGGTTCAAGGGGGGCGTCGTCCTCGAGGCGGACTACGAGGGGAACGTCCGCTGGCAATACACTCATCCGTACCACCATCACGATGGGCGCCGGCTCGCCAACGGGAATACGATCGTCCTCACGGTCGAGCCGATCCCGCCCGGACTGGCCGCCAAGGTGCAGGGCGGGATCCCGGGGACGGAGTGGCGGCAAGGGACCATCCTCGCCGACGCCGTGCAAGAAGTGACCCCCGCCGGCCAGGTCGTGTGGAGCTGGCACGCCTACGAGCATCTCGACCCGAAAACGGATCACATCACGGCCAACGACCGGCGCGAAGAGTGGACGCACGCCAACGCCGTGAGCGAGACGTCCGACGGCGACCTCATTCTGAGTTTCAGGAACCTGTCCACGGTTTTCATCGTGGATCGAAAGAGCGGGGACATCGCCTGGAGGCTCGGGCCGGAGACGCTGTCGCACCAGCACCATCCTCACGAGATCGCGAACGGCAATATTCTGATCTTCGACAACGGTACGACGCGCAGGGACATCGCGCTCAGCTTTTCCCGGGTGATCGAGGTGGACCGAGTGACGCGAAAGGTCGTGTGGGAGTACGTGGACTCGCCGCCGCAGAACTTCTACAGCCCTTACATCTCGGGAGCGCAGCGCCTCCCGAATGGAAACACCCTCATCACGGAGGGCAACTACGGGCGGCTGTTCGAGGTCACGCCGTCAGGCGAGGTCGTGTGGGAATACGTCAACCCGCATTTCGGCTTGCAGCAGGTGACATCCGATCCAAGTCCGGCGGTCCGGGGCGAACAGAACGCCGTATTCCGCGCCTTTCGATACGGACCACACGAGATCCCGTGGTATCCGAAAGATTTTCGCCGTGTTGATGCCGCCTCGTGGCGGTAGAAATGCCCTGCGCGTCTCCCGAACGTTGTTGGACCCGTTCGGTCGCGTAACGAGGGCTCCGGCCGATCCACCGCCGCTTCGTCCACTCGGGCAGCCGTCGTCGGGAGGCTGCCCCTCTCGGCCACCCTCAATGGATCTCGAAGGCCTCGACCACTCCCTCCGCGAGGTGCGGTACGAGAAGTCGAGCGCGTTTGGAATCGAATCCGATACGCCCAGGAGACGCCTGATCCGCGAGTGCGACTTCGAACGGCCCTCCGAGCTTGCCTCTCAGTACCGTCGAAGTCTGCCAGCTGGAGACGAAGAGATAGTCGCCCAGCGAAACGATCCCCGTGAGTCCTCCGGTCGGCGTCCGTGTGACATCCTGTTTGGCGCCGTGCGCGTCCAGCCGATAAAGCTCGTTGGACTCGAACGATCCGACGACGAGCCCTCGAGGCGTCCAGGCGATTCCTTGAGGCCGGCGGAGCTCGGGTCCCGCCACGATGGCCCGGGCCCGGCCTTGCTCGAGTAGGTACACCGAGTCCGTCCCCTTCGCCTCAAAGCTCCCGTCGGGGACGCCCGCGTCGCACGCATAGACCTTGCCGTCCTGGCCGGTCGCCAGGTCGGCCACGAAGGTGGCCCCCGGCACGGGGACCTCGCCTCGCGGCTCGCCTGTTCGAAGGTCGAACAAGCGAATGACTGCGATGTCGGCCACGTAGAGAAGGTCGCCGGCGATTGCCAGCCCCTTCGGCGCGTCAAGCCTTGCGCCGCGTTTGCCGTCCTCGATCCAGGTCCGGTCCGTCACCTGTCCATCCGGTGACAGCAGGGAGATGAAGCCGCGGTTCGTCCGGGATCGTCCCCAGATGGTCCCCGTCAACGGATCCCCATTCAGATTGGACACGAGATACCGATCGCCGCGGACGTCGTAAAGAGCGCTCTCTGGGCTGGACAGGCCGCTGAACCTGGCAACGGGTTTGGATGAGACAATCTGGGGAGCATCGGTCGTCCACGTCGACGCCGCACGAGGCGGCACGGACGCCGCGCAGCAGATGAGGAGCGGCAGCAGGCCGGCGAACAGGAAACTCGTGCTCACGCGGGCACGAATCACCTGCGGTCTCCCTCGTCAAAGCGGGCCCCGCCGGCATGCTCAGCGTCCCGATCGCCGTCATGACGATCTCGGCTTACGATGGCAAGTCCGTGCGGTCGCGCCGGCCCGGTCGCGATATCGCGGTTGAAGTCGAGATTGAAGGTCGTGTTCTCCACCAGCCGATCGTCGACCACGTCGAGAACATGAATCTTGTGGTCTCCATCGATCCCGACGACACCGCTCGGAATGAGGTCCTCGACGAGGAAATAGTCGGAGACGACGATGCGATCTTCAGTGGGACTAAAGGTCAGGTAGTGGGGCCCGGACTTCGGCCCGAGCTCGACGAAGTTCAGAAGCCTCGGACGTTCTGGATTCTGGATGTCCAGCCAGACGACCTTGCCGTCGAGGCCTTGGTAGTTCAGGGTGAGCGCCAGTCGCGTGCCGGCCTTGTTGACGCGAAAAAGGTGTGGCCACGGGGCGGGCGCCTCGGGCAGGGCGAACGGATTGAAGTCGAACACGGGCTGTGCTGTCCCCGCGTGCGGATCCACGAGGTAGAGCTTTCCGTCGAGCACGCCCGTGACGAAGGCTCGCTGGCGAGCGTCGTGCGGGATGAACTCGACGTTGATCGTTCCGGGAGGATTGGCGGGGTCGCCCACGGTAATGGTCTTGGTGATGGTGCGCTGCGCGAGGTCCCACACGCGCACACTGCCTCGAGGCTGTACCACGCCCGCTACTGCCCCGAGGTTGAGCGTGTGGAGCGGGCAGATGAAGTCGCTCGTCAGAAGCAGATTGTGCGCCTCGTCGATCACGATACCGTGGGGATCGAAGCCATCGGCAGGAGGCGTTGCGGGCCACGCGGCCACCACATCGCTGTTCGCGTCATACTCGACGACCCTTCCGGGCGCTGCTCCGTTGGCACCTCCCATGAACGTCGTGAAAAAGCCGCCTTCGGGCTTGGGCTCGAACTCATCGGTGATCGACGCCGACGTAACGGAGGCGAGCGTGTTGGCCTTGAGGAACACCGGCGCGCGCGGAACGCTGATGTCAAAGAAGAAGGCCCCGTTTTGGCCCCGCAGGATGCTGAGCAAGCCGCCGCCCGCCAGCGTCTTGCCGTCCGCCGAGACGCCGACGTGGTGCGGCTCGTTGCCGATCGCTCCGTTGCTAAGCGGGATGGCGCTGGGCAACGTGGTGGGCAAGGGAGCGATGGTCGCGATTTTCCCGTAATTCGGCGAATGCCTGTCGAAGTCGACGACCGCGAAAAAGTCCGGAGCTTTGTGGGCTGCGTCGCCGGCCCAGACGTAAAGCGTGTCGCTCGCAAAAGCGGGAGAAGCCATTAGCCATCCGGTCGTCGCGACCAGTATGTTGAGGAACTTGGCGGAAAGAGTCGGCTGCATGATCGGCCTCATGGGTTTGGGAGATTTCTGAAGGAGCGGGAAGGAGCTTTGCGGCAAGGCGTCAGAAGTCGCCGCCGCCTCCGTGCGCGTGGCCGTTTGCCGCGGGCTTTTCGTCCCTCGGCCTTTCGACGACGACCGATTCGGTCGTCAGCAGCAGCCCCGAGACGCTCGCAGCATTCTGCAGTGCCGTTCGAACGACCTTGACCGGATCGATCACGCCCTGCGCAATCAGGTCCCCGTACTCTCCGGTGGCTGCATTGAAGCCAAAGTTATTGGCGCCTTCCTTGACCTTTTGCACCACGATCGACCCTTCGCCACCGGCGTTGGCGACGATTTGGCGCAGCGGCTCTTCGATTGCACGGCGGATGATGCGAACTCCCACGGCCTCGTCGGGAGAGAGTTTCAGAGCGTCGAGCGCCCGCTGTGCGCGGATCAGGGCAACCCCGCCGCCGGGCACGATTCCTTCTTCGACGGCCGCGCGGGTCGCGTGCAACGCGTCTTCCACTCGCGCCTTCTTCTCCTTCAGCTCGGTCTCCGTCGGCGCACCGACGCGGATGACTGCGACACCGCCCGCCAGCTTCGCGAGACGCTCCTGAAGCTTCTCCCGGTCGTAATCGCTCGTCGTATTCTCGATCTGGGTGCGGATTTCCTGCTCCCGTGCCTTGATCTTGGCCTTGTCGCCTCCGCCGTCGATGATCGTCGTGTTGTCCTTGTCGATCTTGACGCGCTTGGACTTGCCCAGGTCGCTCAGCGTGACGTTTTCGAGCTTGAGGCCCAGCTCCTCCGCAATCACCTGGCCTCCGGTCAGAATCGCAATGTCCCTCAGCAGCTCCTTGCGACGATCTCCAAATCCCGGCGCCTTGACGGCGGCGGTGCTCAGCGTTCCCCGCAGTTTGTTGACCACGAGCGTCGCCAGTGCCTCGCCTTCGACGTCCTCGGCGATGATGAGCAGTGGCTTTTGCTGGCGGGCAATCGCTTCGAGGACCGGCACGAGATCCTTCAGGTTCGAGATCTTCTTCTCGCTCAGCAGGATGTACGGGTCTTCGAGAGACACCTCGAGACGCTCAGCGTCGGTCACAAAATACGGTGACAGGTACCCGCGATCGAACTGTTGACCTTCGACGACGTCCAGCGTCGTCTCGGCGGTCTTCGACTCCTCGACCGTGATCACGCCTTCTTTTCCGACCTTCTGCAGGGCGTCGCTCAGCAGCTTGCCGATCGCCGCATCGCCGTTGGCGCTCACGGTGCCCACCTGTGCAATCTCATTGGGGTCGCGCGTGGCCTTGGCGCCTTTGCGCAGTTGTTCGGTGACAACATCGACGGCCTTGTCGATTCCTCGCTTCAAGTCGAGCGGCGCGTGGCCGGCCGCGACGAGCTTCGAGCCCTCACGAAAGATGGCCTGCGCCAAGACCGTCGCCGTCGTCGTTCCGTCTCCCGCCACGTCACTCGTCTTCGAGGCCACTTCGCGGACCAGCTGAGCGCCGAGGTTCTCCGCCTTGTTCTCGAGTTCGATCTCCTTGGCCACCGTGACCCCGTCCTTGGTGACGGTCGGCGACCCGAAGCTTTTCTCGATCACGACGTTGCGACCCTTCGGGCCCAGCGTCACTTTAACGGCATCGGCGAGCGCGTTGACGCCCGCGAGGATGAGATTTCGCGCCTGCTCTTGATATACGATTTCCTTTGCACTCATGGTCTTCTCCAGATTTTTCTCGATGCTCTTCGGTGTGGGTTCACCGGCGGCCGCCGGCTCTCGTTGTGCGCGTCTTCGGGGCCAAAGGGCGCTTGCACCTTGCATTGCAGGGATGCGGTTCGCGTCCGGCGGGTCACCTCTCGAGGACGCCGAGAATGTCGTCCTCCCGTAGGATCAGGCGGTCTTCGCCATCGAGCTTCACCTCGGTCCCCGAGTATTTCGCGAACAGGATGCGATCGCCCGGACGGACGGACAGCGGGCGCACCTTTCCGTCCTCTTGGATCTTGCCATTGCCGACGGCGACGACCTCGCCGTCGACCGGCTTCTCCTTCGCGGTGTCGGGAATGATAATCCCGCCCTTGGTCTTGTCCTCCTCCTTGAGGCGCTTGATCAACACACGGTCATGCAGGGGTCGAATGGTCGACATCGATTGCCTTCCTTGGATCCAGGGAGTTGCCGGTTGGCGCCGGGACCATGGGTCTCTTATAGTAGACGTTTTATCACAGGACAAGACCGAACGCGGCCCCAATTTGTCGATTCCCGACCCGGCGCTCTCTATTCACCAGCCTGCGCGTCTCGTATCCTAGACGACTAGACATGCGCTGCGACTTGCCAGACCGGGATCGGCTTGGCCAGGGACCGCCCCCGCCGATCCGTCCGACGTGCGACCCTCCGTTCAGACGCGCTTGCCGGAAGGACTCGAACGGCGTAGCGCCGCACACGAAATTCCGAACCGACGTCGAGGTCGAACCCCAGCCGTCACGGTAGCCCCTGCAGAAACGCGTCGGTTGCGGCGAGGAGCTGGCTCGTCTCGACGAATTCGTCGGCCGCATGGGCTTGCGCAATGTCGCCCGGACCGAAGACGACGGCATCGATACCCGCCTCGGAGAGCAGCGCGGCCTCCGTCCAGAACTGCAAGTCCACGGGCCCGCGCGCCGCATTCCCGAGCAGCGGCGCGAAAGCGGCAAGGTCGCGCGTCGCGAATGGAGGATTCGCGAGGATCACCTCCCACGCGATCGGGTCGGGTTCGGCTGCAGCGCGTGCCTGCCCTTCGACCTCACGATGAAGGGCGAGCACGTCGGCGCCCGGCCAGGGGCGAAATGAAACCGTCAGGGTGGCTCGCGGGGGAATGACGTTGAACGCCACGCCTCCGTCGATTCCCGCTACGTTCAGGCACAGTCCTTCAAAACCGGGAGGACCGTCGTTGCGCCGGCCACGACCCCACGCGTCCAATGCCACGGCGGCGCGCGATAGCGCGACCATGGGCGCGGGAAGTGAATCGGCTCGCGACGAGTGTCCGCCCGGTGAAGTCGTGGTACCTCGCGCCGCGGCCACCCCGCGATGGCGAATGCCGACGTGGCATCGCGTGGGCTCGCAGACGATCGCACGCTCGAATCCTCGCCCGCGGCCCGACTGGATGAAGGCTCGAAGTACGCTGTTGCTGCGCTCCTCGTCGCCCGAGAAGAGGATGCCCGTGCCGTTCACGGGCCGGCCGGTTTGCGCCCGCTCGGCGAGCGCTTCCAGCACCGCAGCGATCGCTCCTTTCGTATCGGCCGCGCCGAGACCGTACAGCCGTCCCTCACGCTCCACGAGCGTCAGAGGCGACGCCGTGTACCCTGCGCTGGCCGGAACCGTGTCGACGTGTGCATTCACCAAAATGCGCGGAGACGGACCGAACACGGCGAAGACCGCGTGATGTCGTTCGACCGAAAATGTCTCGACGGCGGAGGCTCCTAGCGCACGAAGCTCCGCCGCGAGCTTCGCGATGACCGGACGCTCGTCGCCGCTCGGGTTCTGCGTATCGACCGCAACGAGATCGGCCAGACGTCGACGCAACGATTCGGAGATAGGGATCGAACGGCTCATGGCGAATGTCCGTAGCGAAGGTCAAAGGCTGCGGAAAGGCTAGCCGACAAGGGGGGCATGCTCACGCCACCCTGCATCGTCAGGCCCTCGACGTCAGGCAGGTCCCTCGCAAGTACCACCCCGACCGCGACCGCGACCGCGACCCCGACCCCGACCCCGACCCCGACCCCGACCCCGACCCCGACCCCGACCCCGACCCCGACCCCGACCCCGACCCCGACCCCGACCCCGACCCCGACCCCGAC
>JBEKOY010000010.1:0-96174 GCA_049521295.1 Polyangiaceae bacterium
AAAGGTTGGCCCGCCCCGCAGTTGTCGGCGGCCGGCCCCTTCAGTGCCGGCACCCAAGGCAGGTAGATCTTCGCCAATTGCCCGGGCGGCACAGTGACGGTCTGGTTCGTGTTCATTGGACCGGTGACCGTCACGTCGGCGGCAACGGCGCCTGCGTTCGCGACCACCGCGGCGAAGTCGAAGATGGTCCACACGTTATTGGCCACCACGGTGGGCCAATAGTCGCAGCCCACGTAGGTGTGCGCCTGCGCCGCCTCGGCGCACGTCTGCGGATCGGCTGTCGTCGTAGGCGCCGTGGTCGAAGCGTCGCCGCTCGGGCTGATTCCGACGAGCGTCGGGCCGGCATCGGCCCCGCCGAAACTTGTCCCTAGACCCGCGCCAAGTCCCGTGCTCGCTCCAACGTTGCCGGAGCTGGTCGCCTGGCTGACGGACGAGCCCCGAGAGGAGCTCGCTATTCCGTTGCCGGTGGAGGTGCCGCACCCGGCCGCGCCCGGCACGGCGAAGAGAAATAGGACGGACGCGCACAACGACAAGACCGTGCGACCCATTCGGACAGCATCCCATAAGACATGACGCCCGCCCGTACGTTCAGCAGGATTTCGCCAGTGGAGTTGCCTTGCAGCGTCACTGGACGTGCCTTCCGCTTACGGGACTTATGTTCGACACGCTTGGCTCTCGCAAACGGGCGTCCTTCGGGCACGCCCGTCGGTCGCCGTCGTACGGCGGGCAGTCGGCGATCCCGCATGATGCGCACCGCGATCCGAGCCCGGTGCCGGCAGGATGGCGAGGCTTGACAGGAACCCATGACCGATCTATCTATAGATACATCGACATGATATGTCTCGGCGATGCGTCTTTGCATCGCTCCTATGATTCCAAAGGAGATGCCGATGCATGGAGCACACTGGCATGCCCACTTCGCCGGGCGCGCAGGCCCCTTCGGGCGACCGGGTCGCCCTGGCCGAGCCGACTTCTCGGAACTGTTTGGCAGCCCCCCCCCGCGCGCCGATCGCGGCGTCGTCCGCTACCTCATTCTCGACGCCATCGCGCCGCAACCGAGGCACGGCTACGAGATCATCCAGGCAATCGAGGAACGCAGCGCCGGCACTTACCGTCCCAGCCCCGGCGTTATTTATCCGACGTTGCAAATGCTCGAAGAGCTCGGGCACGCACGCCTTGAGGAGCGCGAGGCGCGGAAGGTCTATGCCATCACCCTCGAGGGTAAGCGCGACCTTGATGAGCACGTCGAGGATGTGCGCGACTTCTACGAGACTGCGGGGGAGGGCTCTTGGGAGGATTTTGCCGAGGAATTGCGCGACTTGAGCCGGCGCATGGGCCGTATGTTCAAAGCGATCGGACGCTCCGCCCGACGGGGACGATTGACCCCCTCCACCATCAAGAAGCTCCACGCTGTCCTTGACGAAGCTATCGCGAAGATCGAAGCGATAGTCGACCCGGAACGGTGACGTGCCCAAGCCGTGTAGTCGCTGCGGCCGGTCGTACGGCGCGGATGCCTGGGGCGAGCTTCGCGTGGTGGAGCAGATCACGACCGCTCGAGTTCGCGATTTCGTCACCGCGTGGCCGGACTCCGACGTGATCGAAGTTCGGACGTGCCTTTGCGGCCAGACGTTGGCTCGCAGAGTTCGCAGCGAGTCACAGGCGGCGGCACCGGGGTGAGCCGAGCCGGAGCGTGTCGGGGCAACGCCCGTACGGAGACACGTGCCCCCGGGAGGTCACGGCATGCGCGGACGAGACTGACGGTGCGACCGCCATGTGGTAGCGTGCGCACCCTCGTTCACGCCCGCAACAGATCGTGCGCCTCGCGCATCGAACGGTCGCGCCGCACGAAATCGAAAGGATGGGCTTGCATGGCTCTCGAGAACTGGAACATCGATACGGTCCACTCCACAGTCGGCTTCACCGTTCGGCATCTCATGGTGTCGAAGGTGCACGGCCTCTTCACGAAATGGAAGGGAACGTTGGCCTTCGATGAGGCGAACGTCGCAGCCTCGCGCGTCGAGGTGACCATTGACGTTGCGAGCGTCGACACGCGAGAGCCGCAGCGGGACGCGCACCTGCGCAGCGGCGATTTCTTCGAAGCGGAGAAGTTCCCGCAGATGACGTTCAAGAGCACGACGGTGCAGGGCACCAAGGCCAGCTTCAAGGTAACCGGGGACCTCACGCTACGCGGCGTCACGAAATCCGTGGTCCTCGACGTCGAGTACGCGGGACGCACCGTGCACCCCCAATTGGGCGAGCGCGCGGGTTTTTCTGCCCACACCAGCATCAACCGCAAGGATTTTGGCGTGACCTACAATCAGGTTTTGGAGGCCGGGGGCCTGGCCCTCAGCGAGAAGGTCGACATCGCCATCGAGATCGAGGCTACCAAGGCGTGACTTCGCGGGCTGCGCTTCGATCGGCCTTCATGTTGGCGACCGTGTGAGCCACGCCTTCTCCCCGATCACGGCACCCAGGATGATCGCCACGCCTGCGTAAAACGAGCCATCAAGCTCCCGCTGCTCGCCGAGGATCAGAACCGCCAGCAGGATAGAGTAGACCGGCTCCAGGTTGACCGCGAGCTGCACGGCATACGCGGTCAGGTGCCGCAGCGCCGTCAGGGCCAGCGCGAACGGGACCAGCGTGCACGCGATGGCGAGTACCGCAAGCAGCCATGCGTCACGCATGTTGGGCACCGGAAGAAGCGGCCCCGGGCCGTGCGGCAGCAACGCGGCGAGCCAGGGAAGAAGCAAGACGCCCGCGGCAAGCTCGATGAACGTAATGACGAAAGGGTGCGCTCCGTGGACCACGCGCTTGTTGAGCGCGTTGAACAGCGCGGCCAGGAGCGCCGACAAAGCGCCAATCATCACGCCTGAGCGCATTCGGTGGGGAATTCCCCCGACGAGGAGGGCGACCCCCGGTACGACGGCGACGCCAAGCAACAGCTCGCGTGGATCGAAGCGACGGCGCGTGGTCAGCGGCTCGATGATCGCGAGAAACGCGGGCGCAAGCGCCAGGCACGCGGCGCCGACCGACGCATTCGCGAGCTTGATCGCGCCATAAAAGGTCAGCCAATGAAGGGTGACAACCACCCCGATGCCGGCGTACGCGGCGAGGAGCCGCCTCGACGTGGTCCGCAGCTGCCGCCGCACGCTCGGCAAGAGCCCGAGCACACCGACCACGATGGCCATCCGCCACCAGACGAGCGGTAGCGCGGGCAGAGCGATGAGTCGCCCGAGGACCGACGTGAAGCCCCATAGCAGGACGCACACGTGAATCTGAAGTGTGGCTCTCGCGAGGGGCCGCATCGCGCCGATGAAGAACGGGCCTTGCGTATCACTTTTTGTGCCGGGCCGCGCGCTCCGCGTGCCGGTGACGCGAGACGGGCGGGCAGGACAGTGCTGAGAGGCTGCCCCCAGAGTGTCCAAAGGGACTTCGCTGCCCCTCAACGGCCCCGCAACGGTAGAAATAGAGCAGGGTAGGAGTCGACCGCCCCTCCGGCTTTCCATCGAGGGCAGGACGCTGTAGGGTGCTCGGATCGAAATGAAGCGGATCATTCTGGGCGACAACGCGAGCGTGCTTCCCTCGTTGCCCGAAACATTCGCGCGTCTCATCTACATCGATCCTCCGTTCAACACGGGAAAAATCCAGAAGCGCGAACGGATGCGCGTGACGGCGACGGGGGGTGAAGGTGTCCGCAGAGGCTTTGGGGGGCGCCGATACGAAGTCGAGAAGCTCGAGAGCGGCTCGTACGCGGACGTGTTCGAGGACTTCGAGAGCTTCCTCATGCCCCGCATCGAGGCCGCTCTCCGGTGCCTCACACCCGATGGTTCACTTTTCGTCCACCTGGATTATCGCGAGGTCCACTACATCAAGGTGGCGCTCGATCGTCTCATGGGGCGAGACCGATTCATGAACGAGATCGTCTGGGCCTACGATTACGGTGGCCGTCCGAAGAGCCGTTGGCCCTCGAAGCACGATACGATCCTCTGGTACGCCCGGAACCCCGAGGACTACGTCTTCAACTTCGACGAGATGGATCGCATCCCCTATATGGCGCCAGGGCTCGTGACGCCGGAAAAGGCGGAGCGCGGGAAAACACCCACGGACGTGTGGTGGCACACGATCGTCCCGACCCATGCGCGCGAGAAGACTGGATACCCATCGCAAAAGCCGCTGGGGATCTTGAACCGCGTGATCAAGGTGCACTCCCGTCCCAACGACGTCGTCCTCGATTTCTTCGCGGGCAGCGGCACAACGGGTGAAGCAGCCGTCCAGCACGGTCGAGGCTTCGTCTTGATCGACAACAACCGGGAGGCTGTGGAGGTTGCCGCCAAGAGGCTCGCGGCATTCCAACCTCAATGTGAGGGCTTCGCGGTTCCAGAGGTCAACAATCCGAGCTCGACCTGCGCGGCCGGCGGGCAGTAGCCCCATCGCGTGCGAAACCGGCCCCGCGGGCTGGGTTCCCCGCTCGCACCCGAGGCCTGCCGGACAGAATCCTCCCCCGGCAATCCGCTTGGCTCACGAGCCGAGGTCGCGCCACGGACTTGTCTCGCAGTTGTCGTCGCCGCCGCGCAGTCCGCCGACGTTCTGGTCGTTCGGAGCCTCGCAGGTCGGCGGATGTCTCGCGAGGGAATGGGCGCGCCGAGTGCACCCACATTACCAGGATATGTGTGCAGGCGGCTGCGAGGGCATTATTTTGGCGGACCGAGCGCCGATGAGGTTCCGAGCCCAGAGCCACGACAGCGACGCGGAACGCAGCCTTCGTCACCGCAACGCGACGGCGGATCGGGTACACTGACCTACGACCGAGTTGCGTTGCAGTCATCACCCTCGTGGACGGCACATTCTAGGATGAGGCAGGTGGCGTGCGCTCTTGCTTGCTACACGGCGCTTGCTCTTGGGCTTTTCGGCTGCGAGGCCCTGCTCAACGTCGACGGCTTGACCGAGCGAGCTGTTGACGACGGCGGATCTAAAGATGACGTGGCGGTTTCGGTTGGGGACGCCCTGAGCCTCGTTGCGGCAGAAGCCGGTGTGGAAGAGACCGACGCCAACGACGCGGAGGACGAGGGGCCAGACGACTCCAGTGATTCCACGGTTTCTACGCCCGACGCCGCGAGCCCCGCGCCGGACGACGCGAGCACCATGGAGAGCGAGGGGCCCGTCTCGGGTGCGGACAGCGGAGTCGACGCCTCGAACGGCTCTCCAACGGACGGCCCAGCCGTCGACTCCCAGGGGCCGCCAGAGACGTCGTATGCCTCGTGCCTGGACATCCTGAATGCCGCGTCAACAAAATCCAGCGGAAACTACAGTATATTTCCGGATGGATCGTCTCTTGAAGTCTATTGCGACATGAACTTCGCGGGCGGCGGCTGGACGCTTGTCGAATCGACCAACGGCGGCGACTGCACTCCGGCCACGGAGACAGCGGGAATGGTTGCTCTAGGCTCGTGCACGTACATGCCCGGTGCGGCGCTCACTGCGCTTGCCGGAGGGGCCACAACGGTCCACGTGCGCACCGCGAGCGGCTCGGCCGCGCCGCTGGCCTACATCACCAGCGCCACGGCGGTCCCGATCCAGAACCTTCGGATGGGGCTCATTGCGAACGCCAATGAGCCCGTTGGAGACGCCGGCGCCGAGGAGGCGGCATGGACGGTCGTGGGGGACCCAGGTAAGGCGGTCAATCAAGGGCGGACGCCGCAGAGCATTTTGGCGTTCAGCTGCCCGGTCGCCGGCGAAACGTGGCCGGCGGTTTACCATGCGTGCGGCAACGGAGCCGACGGGTTCGCCCTAGACGTGGTCGACAACGTCTCTTTCTGGAACTGGGGCATCACGCCGCACGTCAACATCGCGATGGAGGTCTACGTTCGCTAAGGCCGTTTGTTCGCGACAAAGCCTTCGGGCTTCCCACCACCACTCGGTGGAGCCGCCGCGTCGCGGCGGATCTCATGGGCTCCTGGCGCACCGAAACCCGATGACGCTGTCGTGATCGGTGGGGTCTTCGAAGAAATCGCGATTCTCGGCCTGCAAGTTCAACAGTACGCCCCCGTAGTTGCCACCGCGAATCACTCGGACCGTGGTGGAGGAGAGGTACGCACAGTCCGTGCACGGATCGACATACGGCGCGTACCAATCGATGTTCCATTCGAACACCTCGCCGGCCAAGTCGAGCTGTCCCCAGTACCCGGCTCCCAGAACCGCCGTTCCGACGGGGGCTATGCTCGTACCGGTGCACCCCCCCGCGGGGGTCCCGGCGTCGCCATCGCCGTAATAGCATCCGTAGATCGCGTACTCGTTTCCGGTACCGGGACCCGTGGAACCCCATGGGTACTCGCGCTGTTGACTCCCGCCGGCCGCGACGTATTCCCACTCGGCTTCGCTCGGCAGAAACCCCCCGTCCCAGATGCAGAACGCATACGCCTCGTACCAATCAACGCATGTGATGGGTAGGTTCTCCTGGGTGCCCGCCGGGTTCGTCCAGGTGCTCGACGAGAGGCAGTCGGTTAGGTTGCAATCCCAGACGCCCGACCCGCTCGGTCCCGTCGGAATTTCGGAATCCCAGTTCGCCGCATCCCAGCCCGTCTCGAAGCTACCGGGGCTACCACTATTGGCAAGCCCGCGGCCTCCGTTCAAGTGTGTGTGAATGCCGCTGCCGTTGGCCGGCGGCAATCCCGCACTTGCCGTTATGGCGTTGACGAACTGGCGGAAACGGCCAACGGTAACGAGGTACTTGTCGAGTCGAAATCCGCTCACGCTGGCGGGGTCGGCCAAGTTCGCAGCTCCGCCGGCGCCCGAGGTGTACGTCCGGTCGTACGTACCGGACGGCGCAACGACACTCGCACAGCAGCTCTCGCTGCTTGCGCCGCAGTTGGTCGTGCCCATCGCGCTCACGGCGCAGCTCGGCGGTTCGACGCAGGCGCCCTCGGCACACGCCGGCGTCGACGAGGCGCAGGCGACTGCGACACTCCACTGACCGTTCGAGCCGCACGCCTCGACACCATTGCCGGCGCAACGCGTGGCACCGCCAACGCACGGTGCCGTGCTGCCACTGACGCTGGCCCCGTCCTCGCCAGTCGGCGCCCCACCATCCAAGGGCGGAAAGCTGCCTGCGCCTGAACTGCCATCGCCGCTGCCCGCGTGCCCTGCGTCCGCCAGTGGCAACACGCCGACGCCCTCGACCCCCTGCCCGCACGCTGCCACAAACGCAGTTACGAAGGCGATCGAAGCAGTGCGGCACACCCGGACAAGCATAGGTCAGACCGCATGACGGATCACACCGGTGTGAGACAATTCGCGGGTCGGCCGCCTGCCAAACAAAGCTGACGGCCGCCAGTATTTGCCGCGTAGGCCACGCGCGCGCTTGCGTCTGCAAGCGATGATGCGAGGAGCGACCTATGGGCCGGGCCTTCGCCTAGGCCCTTGCCCTAAGGCGTCGTCCATGAATTACGGACCAGTAATCTCGCGCTCCCATATCGAGGAAAGGCCTATTGGCGCGCGCCCAATCCGTTCCATTATTTACGGACGGCGCCTAAGTCAGGAGTTCGGTTAGCGGGCCTGAAGGTCCATATTCTGCCGCGGTACCCGCCTGCCCGAAGGTCGCCGACTGAAGACCGTGGGCTTGCATGATGGTCTCGTGGACTTGCGCGGTCGACTGACTTGGGTTTCGTGGTCCCGCATAGTTTGTCAAAGCTCGCGGCAGCGCCAGAGTGCTAGGGCTGTAGTAATTGACGTGCCGACCGTCGATCTTCATGTTCCCGCTTGCGCCGCCGGCAAGGAGAACCGGCATATCCCAATGGTTGTGGGTAGCGCCGTCGCCAATGTCGGACGACATGTAGAACGTCGTGTTGTCGAGGACCGTCGTCCCGTCGGATTCCATCACGCCGTTGAGAGACGTCAGAAGCGTCGCTATCTGCGTGATTTCCCACGTATCGATCTGCGTCAGCGCCGCCAGCTTCGACGGGGCTCCGCCGTGGTGGGACGTCCCGTGGTGAGCTGTCGAGGTTCCCATAAGAAACTCGTAGTCGTTGTTGCTCGTTCCGTTGCCCAACATAAACGTGATCGCCCGCGTGATGTCGCACGTGAGCGCCAGGGCCATGAACTGGAGCATGTAAGGCATATTGCCCTCGACAAACGAGCTCGGGATGACCGCGTGACTTCCGCCGGTTGACGGCAAAGGCCCGAGTCCCGCCGGAGGTTCCGTCGGCTTCGTGCAGGTGAGCGGCGTAGCGGTCGACACGGCCTGCAGTTGTGTCTCGAGGTCGCGTACGGCAGCCTGGTACTGTTGCAGCATGATGTTGTCGCGCGGGCTGAGCTTCGTCGCCAGCGAGTTCGAGTCGGCCAATACGGCGTCGAGGACGCTCTTTTGCTGGGCAAAGCGGGCAGCCGCCGCGGCCGTGCTTGCCGGCGTCGGCGCGCCGGTCGTGGGCGACGATCCGAATAGCTGTAGAAAAATCTGCTGCGGGTCGTAGAGGTTGGGCATCGCGGCCCCGTTGCTCCACGAGATCATCCGCGAGAAATTGCAGTTGGTGTTGTCGCAGATGTCGTTGTCGCCCTGGAGGCCGATTTGCAGTCCTGTCGGCAAGAGCGGCGATGCGCCGGCATTGAGGACCGGCAGCAGAAGCTGGTCCAGGCTGGTGCGCGTCGGGTCGGTCGATTCGCAGTTGACACCCACCATATTGAGAAAGCAGCCCGTTCCCGAACCGTGGCCGCCGGGCACAGAGTCCGTCGTGCAGGCCGGAGTCGGGATGGCGATGTTCTGGTGATCAAGACCGGTAATGATCAGCGTCTTCTTCTGGAGACCGGCGGCGACGAGCGGATAAAGGATCGACGAGGCGCCGACATTCGCTGCCGTGTACGTCGCTGAAGCGGAACTCGCAAGTGGCGTCCCCTGGGTTGCGGTCCACTGCGCTCCGTCCACCACGTTCGGTGTCCAGTTCGGCATGACCATTCCATTTGGGTTGAACCAACCTATGAATCGCCGCGGTACAGTGGTGGCAGCAGCCGGCGCTGCAGCCGCCCGCCGGGACCACAACGCCGACGGCAGGAACGGCAAAACGAGCGTGACTCCGGCAGCCGACAGAAACACGCGACGTGACTTATTGACTCCGATGCTCATGTGACATCTCCGCCTTTCGCACTTTTCGATATCACTGGGAGCCACCCCGAGTGGTCATGAAGGCTTGACTCGTTGCGACTGTTTGCAGCGCGGTCTGCCACGTTCCGCTCTTGGCGAGCGGCGCAGCGACGGTCTCGACATATCCGAGTGCCGCTGCCGTGTCGAAGGTTCGACCGACGCCGTAGGTCAGTAGTTGCTTGACGATGTTCTGGGGGAAGCGGGGATCCGCGACGACTGCCGCGGCCATTGCGGCGGCCCCGTTGACCGACGCCCCGTTGTAGGTCGCCTGACCGGTGGCATTGATGGTCTGCCCGTAAAGGGTGCCGGTCGCGTCAATGGGCGACCCGTTGTCCAAGGTTCGATAGGCGCCGGTGGCGTCGAAGTTTTCGAACGTGTAGCCGATGGGGTCGATCTCGTTATGGCACGAGGAGCATGCGGGGTTGTTGGCGTGCTGATCGAGCGACTCGCGGACCGTCTCTCCCGAGCCGGCGTCGGGCACTACGAACGCGGGCACGTTGGCCGGCGGGGTGCCCGGCGACGTACCGACCAATTGCTCCATCACGTAGACTCCGCGCAATACCGGCGAGGTGCGGTTCGGGAACGACGTGGTGGTGAGGAAGGTCTCTTGCGTGAGAATGCCCCCGAGCCGCTCGGTACCGGCCAGACTCACCTTGGTAAAGGTCGTCTGCGACGCAGGGACGCCGGTAAGCCCGTAGAATTGCGCGAGCCGGCCGTTGACGAAGGTGTAGTCGGCCGTCAAGAGCTCGGTGAGCGGCGCGTCGGTCGTAATCAGGTTGCTGAGGAACGCATCGGTCTCGGGCGCGATGGAGTTGAGCCATGTGGGGTCCAGCATGCCGCCCACGGCGGTAGCGGGAAACATCGTTGGGTCGGGGTTCACATTCGAGGAGATCGTGGTTACGCCCAGCCACTGGCCGACGAAGTCGGCGATGAAGCCGGTCGTGAACTTTGGGTCAGCGATCATGCGGGTCACCTGAGCCGCGACACCCGAGCCAGCCGTGCCAGAGCCTGGCGTGCCGGTGGCGGCGAGCGTTCCGGCGGCGGCCTGCGCCGTCAGCGTGGCGTCCGGCATGCTCTCCCAAAGGTAGTACGATAGCCGGCTGGCGAGCTCGTAGTTGCTGAGGTTGGCCAGCGCCGTCGACGACGGGGTGATGGCCGGGCTTCCAAGCTCGACGTGGAAGAGGAAGTTCGGCGAATCGAGCACGTACTGGAGGGCATCGCTGACGCCCGCCTGCGCGGGGTCGGGCCCGGCTCCGCCATCCGACGAAAGACCGGCGCCCGCGTCGTCCGCAAGGGCCAACACCGCTTCGCCCACCGCCACCGCCGTGGCGACCTCAGCCGTTGTAACCGGACGCCGCCATGCCTTCGGCATGAAGCTCGTCAAGACGGTGGTCAGAGCGGAACTAAAGTTCGCCGACGTGGGGATCCCACTCGGAAAGACCGCCGTAAACAGCGGGTCGGTCGGCGACCGCGCCATGAGCTCGGTTACGAGTGTCGTGGCAGCGGCAAATTCCTTTTGGAAGAGTACGGGCGAGAAGCTCAGCGCGTCACCCACCGTGTCGAAGCCGTCGTCCGCGCTGTCGCCCGGAAATGTGGTCGCGGCTAGCGTCTGCGTCGTGCCGAGCAGGTCGCGGACAGTGTTGTCGTACTCGTGGTCGTTGAGGCGCCGCATCACGACGCCGGCCGTGTCCATAGGCCCCAGGGGCACGTTGCCGAGCGTCGTTCCCGAGGTGCTCGCGGGCGAAACCGCAGTCGCGCCCCCTCCCCCTGCAGCGCCAGCGCCAACGGCGCCACCCCCGCCTGCACCGCCGCCACCCCCACCGCCGGCGGCTCCGCCACCCGTGGCCGGGCCACCGTTCCCCGAGCCTATGCCCTGGGTGCCTCCGCCGATTGATCCGGTGCAGGCGGCTATGCCCATGCCTGCGGACGAGGCCACCAGTGCGGCAGTCCCCCACCTAGCGAGAAGCCCGACTACGTCCTTGTTCTTCCTCATGGAAAATTCCTCCGATGACGGAGGCTGCGCCGTTTAGCACCACGCGCATCCTCTGGGCATTTCATCCCGCCGCAATTGTTTGACACGATCAAAACTGCTCGAGCGTTTTGTTCTGACGAGAGGCCGCTCTCGGTTGTCGTGGCGTGCCTCCGCGAGGCCGAGGCCATCACGCACACAAGCATAAGGGCGCAGGTCTTGGAAATGAAGGTCACGAAATCGACCAAACCTTTGTTTTTTGTTGGGCAGCGCTGTGGGAGCATCGTTTCCTTTCCATTGCAGCCGCATTTGTTGGCCAGCACTGTGGGAGCGTCGGTTTATTTCCATTGCAGCCGCAAAGTTATGTCTAAAGCCTATTGCCCAACCGAGTCGAGCAGTGGCGCGTGATTTGGGGGTGCGGATGGATGGGCCACGCGAGGATCGAATCCGGCGGCGATCGCGATGATGCGAGCCATGACGCCAGCCTCGGTTAGAAGCGCGAACGAACGACCACGAGCCAGCGGCCCGCAAAAAGGACCTCGCCATCGCCGACCTCGGCCGCGAGAACAGCGGGCGCGAAATACCTATAGACGCGCCAGCGAGAGCCGTCATCCAGGATCCTGTTCTGCCACGCCGCCGCCTCGACATCCTCACGAAGTGCTGCATCGACGATCACCCACTCGCGAGCGACGCGGCGGACCTCGGATAGAAAACGAGCGCGCTCCACTTCCTCGAGATGGCCGTAGAAGTGCCCCGCGACCGCGCGCTCGAATGAGGCCGCAGCGAACGGCAGCTCGAATGCGTCGCCTTTGATAAGCTTCGCGTTGGGTGCGCGCCGCCCTGCAAGCCGAAGCCTCGCGGCGGACTGGTCGACTCCGACCACTTCGCCATGCAGAAACCGGGTCAGAAACCCCGTGCCACACGCTACATCGAGAGTGCGCGCCGCCGGAAGCGCTGAGAGCACTCCGGCCAACTCGAGGACTTCCTCGAACCAGCCCGGGCGTAGGCGCTCAGCGAACGATCCTTTGCCGAGCCACCAGTCATCGTACTCGTCCGCTCGGGCCTCGTAGTATTCGCGCACCGCCCAGAGTCTATCCGTCGGGCCGTTTCGTCCAGGAACTCGACGCCGATCCGCGGTCCGGCGCACGCTTATGACGTAGCTGCAGAATCGGACGCCGACGGACGCTTAGGCGGCTGATCGAAACTAGGCGGCCGACCTCAGCGCCACTGCAATTCGCCGTTCCACTCGCCGTGGAGAAGGGTTGCTGGCGGAGGGGCTCGGCGCTCTAGATCTGCGCCGCCAGCACCTTGGTCTTTTCCGGAACGTCGCTGCCGGTGACAGGCGGCCCGTGCGCCGGCACGACGGTCGTGGGGGCGGCCTTCGTCATGACGTCATCGACCCAGTCGCGGACGGCCTTCTTGTCCTTCACCTGAAGCCACACGGCTGGCCGGAACAGTCGGTACCCGGGAGCCGAATCGGTCATCGACATCAACAAGCGAAACACGAGGTTCGAGGGCAACTTCGGAATGTTCGCGAACAGGTCCGAAGGGTACCAGTAGGACCCGCGGGTGCCGCGGACGGTTGCGATCGCGTTGCCCACCTTGTGCCCCGGCGGATCGATGACGTTGGCCTTGTCGCCGAGCAGCGGTGCGAGCGCGTCGAGTGGCTCGAAGCGTCCAAATTCCGGAACCCTCTGGACGAGCCGATCGATCCCCTGGGCCGGGGCGAAGCTTCGGGCCTGAGGAAAGTGCTTGCGCCAAAGCGACTGCCCCTTCCAATGGAATCCGTTGCTGGCCACCAGTGCGGCGACGTTGCCGAACGGTTTGAGCTCGTCGAGCACGGCGGGAGCGACGCCGCTGCATGGGCTCATCACGATGAGGCCATCGCCGGCGCCACGGAAGGCGAAGGTGGTAGCGACGCCACCCCCGAACGAATACTCACGCCAGAGAATCGCAGTCTCGCGCTCCAATACGTTCCAGCCCAAAGACGTCGTTTCCATCCCACACCTCCGCGCCCTGACGCCGCCGAGCCTACCCCGATTCCGTCCGAACGTCGGCGTTCGCCCCGCGGGCGCTAATTTAGCCGCCGAGACCGTGCTCCTTTGCGATCGAAGCGTTCTTGGCGTCGGCCCGCTGCGCGGCCGGCCGAGCCGCGAGCCGCTCGGCGTACGCGGTGAACGAGGGCGTTGCCTCGAGCAGCTTGAAGCGCAGCAGGTACCGGACAGCACCGCCAAAGATGCAGTCGGCCATCGAGAAGCGATCGCCGAGGACGTAGCTCCTTCCCGCAATGGCGCTCTCCATCGAGGCGATCACGCTCTCGTATGTGCCCCAGCCAACCTGGCCCGGCTTGAACTGCGCGCTCGCGGTCTTGGCCCAAACGGCCGGCTCAATCACGGACGGCGAGAACAAGGACCAGCGAAGGTACGCGGCGCGTGCCGCATCGTCGGGCGACGGCGCGAGCTTGCCGATTGAGTACCGGTCCGCCAAGTACAGGCCGATCGCGGCCGCCTCGGTCACGACAAGGTCGCCATCCGTCAGGATGGGCACCTTGCCCATGGGGTTGAGCGCGACGATTTCGGGCGCCTTCTGGGTGCCCTTCATGATGTCGACGAAGCGGAGCTCGTAGGCAACGCCGAGCTCCTCGAGGGCCCAGACGACGTTCGCCGCACGCGAGTAGGGGTGATGGTAGAGCGCGATCGACATGCCGCTCAGGCTAACCTAAGAAGGGAGATGACGAGCGAGATCCGGAAATTCGATGGGCTATCGCGTCGTCGGGAGTTGAGAATCGTCCGGAAGCAGCTAGCTGGACGGGGCGCGCTCGCTTAGCACCCAAGCCGAAGGGCGATGGCGGGGGTCAAACCGTGAAGAGGAAGGTCGCTCCCGGACCTTCGTTCGGCACGGCCCACAACCTGCCGCCGTGGTTTTCGATGATCGAGCGGCTGATCGAGAGGCCCATTCCCATTCCGCCTTGCTTGGTGGTGTAGAACGCGTCGAAGAGCCTGTGAATGCTCTCGGGGTCGAGCCCAACGCCCACGTCCCGCACCGCGACACAGACGTGGTCTGCGTTCTCGCGTTTCGTCTCGATCACGAGCTCTCGCGGCCGGCCGGCGACGGTGCCCATGGCTTCGAGCCCGTTGAGGACGAGGTTGAGCACGACCTGTTGCAACTGAACTCGATCGCCGATGACCCTCGGCAGATCGCGGGTGAGGTCAGTCCGCAGCGTCACGCGTGTTCTCCGCACCTCACCCTGGGCAAACGCCACCACATCGGCAATCGTTTCGTTCAGGTCGAGTGGTTCCTTCTCGGCAACGCTCTTCTTCGACAGGCTGCGTATTCGGGCGATCACCTCGCTCGCCCGCTTGCCGTCGCGAATGATGCGCTGTACGGCTTCGCGCGCCTCGCCCATGTTCGGGGGATCGCCAGCCATCCATCGGAGACAAGCGTTGCCGTTGATCACCACGCCCGATAGCGGCTGGTTGACCTCGTGGGCGATGGACGCCGCCATCTCACCCATGGTCGTGACCCGTGCGACATGCGCGAGCTCCGCCTGCACCTCGCGCAGATCGTCCTCCGCTCGTCTGCGGTCGGTGATGTCGACCACGACCGCCGCCAGAAGCGGCGCGCTCCCGGCAACTTGCGCCACCAAGAAGCCGCTGACCTCCGCCCAGACCACGCCGCCGCCCTTACGCAGGAAACGCTTCTCACGGCGCTGCGGAGGGTTCGCTCCGGCGACGAAGGCCGCAACGACGGCCTCCGTGCTCGCACGATCCTCCTCGTGGGTGATGTCGATAGGCGCGAGACGCTGGAGCTCGGCCTCCAAGTAACCGGTCATTCGCTGAAAGGCCGGGTTGGCGGCGCCGTAACGCCCGTTCGGACCGATCAAAGCGATTCCGACGGGGGCGTTCTCGACCAGATTGCGCCACCGCTCCTCGCTCGTCCGCAGCGCGGCCTCGGCCGCCTGCCGTTCGTGGTTCTCCGCGATCAACTCGGCGTAGAGGCGCGCATTCTCCAGCGAAATCGCCGCCTGCGACGACAGGAGATCCAGGACCGAGAGCCGGTCAGACGTAAACACGTACGGCGTCAGGTTGTTCTCGAGATAGAGCGCACCGATCAGCGTGGCCTGCTTCACCAGGGGAACACACAGGACGGACCGGGCTCGCTTCTGATTCTGACGGAAGTAGTCGTCCGCGGAGAACGGGTTCAAAACTGTGGCGTCGTCCAGGATTACGCTCTGTTGCGTCCGGACGACGGTCTGGAGGAGAGCCCTGGGCACCTCGGACGACGTCACCGATTCCTGTCGAAGCGTAACCTCGACCTTGTTCCGGTCGGTCCGGGCCTCCGCCACGATCTGCAGCGAGTCGCCCCGGACGACGATGAGCAGGCCACGCTCGGCACCCGCATGCTGGAGCGCGATCGTCATCAGAGCCTCGACCAGGCGGTCGAGCACGATCTCACCGGAGATGGCCTGCGAGGCCTTGACCACAGCCCCGATATCCAGCTGCATGGCGGTCGTGCCGAACGTGGTCGTGGAAGGCGGCGGGCCGGGATCCTCGCGGAGCTGCGGGTGGGCCTCTTGGAGCTGCCGGCGCTTGCCCTCGGCTCCTCCGCGAGCGAAACAGGACATCGAGTTCCGTAGATACACGTCCGCGATTGCATCGAAGCCGCGCGCCGCGTAGAACCGCGCAGCAACCTCGTGAGCTACGCCCTCGTCGAGCACGAAACCGTGCGTGCGAGCCGATCGAATGGCGTCCTCGTACAGACGCATGGCCGCGGAATCGCGACCCTCGAGGCGCGCGATCTCGCCGGACACCAGGGCGAGCTTGTCGCCGAAAGTAGGGGGATAGTTCCCGGCCCAATCGCTCAATCGTTCCCGGTGCGCGGCCAGGAGCTGGCGCCACGCGATCTGCTCGTCGGCGGAAGCCCTCTCGAAGAGCGCCGCCACCGTCAGAGCCGTGTAACCGAAATAGTCGAGAAGCAGAATCTGCGCGGATTGCGCCCAGAGCGCCTCCTTGGCACGGTTGGCTGCCGCGAGAGCCTCGGCGTAGTCTCCTGACAGGAACCGCGCCTTCAGTTTGAGAATCCAGTACACGGAGACCAGGAATTGCATCCGGTCCCCGGTCAGCTGCGCCTCGAAGCTCGCTTCGTCGAACTCCGCATCCCCGAAGGTCGAGAAGGTCGCAGTTTTTCCCTGCATGGTCGCGACGAAGCGTTGCTGGCTCACGACCATGTCCGCGAGATCGCGAAACCCCACTCTCCGCACGAAGGCCAGCAAGCGCTGCGCCTCATCCCACACGACGTCGAGCGGATCGTTTCGCGCGAGAAGGCTCTTGACGATGTGGTAGGTGCTGTAGCAGGCGAACATGAGCTCACCCGTCTCGGTTGCGGTGCGGAAGGAGGCCCGCATGGAGTCGAGCGAGAGCGCGAGCGGCTGCGTCCAGGGACTCACCAGTCCCATCGCGAAGTAGACCTTCGCATTGAAACCGCTGAAGTCGTGCTTCTCGACAAGCTCGCACGCGAGCTTGGCGAAACGATGACCCTCGGCGTAGCGGCCGAAGGACGGGCCGAGGAAGAACCCGAGAAAGCCGCAGCCGTGCGCAGAGGCGCCGCATATCCCATGCTGGATGCTGATGTTCACCATCCGGCAGATGTGCAAACAAGACAGATGGATGTCGGTGAAGTGGCCGGATTCGGTGAGGTCTGAAAGCAGGCGCATCGCGGCCAGCAGCTCCGGATCGGTCATCAGCGGCAGATCGATCAGGCTCTCGATCGGCCGTCCCTCGAGGTTGTGCCAGATCGCCTCGTATTCGGCTTGCACTTGGTCCCAGCTCGGGTGTGCAGGGATGTCGATGTCGAACAGGCGCAGGCAGGCGAGCGCGCTGACCACGGCTTGCGGGTTGTCGGATTGCACGACATGCAGCTGGACCTTGAGATGAGATGCGGCCGCCAGGTCAATCTTCGTCGCCCCGCGTTGCAAGAGCTCTGCAATAAGATGTTCGGCTGTTTCGAAATGACTCGTCGAAAACTCGCACTCCGCGCGTTCGAGCCACAGGCTGAAGGTCAATTCGTACCGGTCGGTCCAGTCCTCGTCGTCGAGCAGGGTCATGCCCGTGGCGAGATATACGCGCGCCGACGCATGGGCCGCAGAGCCCTTCGCCTTTCGCCCAGCGCGCAAGTCAATCGTCGCCACTTGCACTTTCTCGTCACGGTCGACCACCAGGGCAATACCCCGATTGAATTGGTTCGCGACGTCGAACACATGCGGATCGAGATCTTCTGGCTTCATGCCCGCCAGGAGTGCGCGTCCGATACGGAGATGCGTTGCGGCACGATGCTCTTCCGGGATCAGCGAGTAGGCGGCCTGCTGGATCCGGTCGTGCAAGAACCTGTAGGCGCCGTCCTGGTGAAGGACAAGCCCGGCGCGGACGGCCTCCCAGAGCCCGCCGTGCGCCGCCTGCTCGGAGTGTCCGTGAAGCACCTGCAGGGTGGCGACCTCCACGGCGTTCCCCAGGCAGGCCAGCTCCTTCAACGCTTCCCGCGTCGGGTCGCTCAGGCGGTTCAGCCTCCCGACCATGAGATCCACCACGTTGTCGGCATAACCCTTGGCCCGGATGCGGTGGACGTCCCAGGTCCAGTCGCCCGCCCGGGTGTCGTAGGTCAGGAGCAGCTCGTCGCCCAGCATCATGAGAAACTGGATTGCGAAGAAGGGATTGCCACCCGTCTTGTCGTGCACGAGCCGGGCGAGTGGCGCGGCGCGCTCCGCTCCGCAGTGGAGAGTATCGGCCAGGAGCCGACCAACGTCCTCGAGGCTGAGGGGCGCCAGCACGATTTCCTGTAGGGGGGCCCCGGCCTCGCGCATCGCCGCCAGCGTCTGCATGAGCGGGTGACCGGCACTGACTTCGTTGTCTCGGTACGCGCCAACCAGCAGGAGCGAGCCCACTTCGGGCCGGGTGACCAGGTCAGCGAGCAACGTCAGGGTCGCGGCGTCCAGCCACTGCAGGTCATCGAGGAAGAGGGCGAGCGGATGCTCCGGTCGAGCGAACACCCCGATGAGCCGACGGAAGACCAGCTGAAAGCGGTTCAGCGCGTCCTGCGGCGCGAGCTCCGGAACGGGCGGCTGCTTGCCGATCAGGAGCTCCATCTCGGGGATGAGGTTCACGATCAGCCGGCCGTTCGGGCCCAGCGCCTCGCGGATCGAGTCACGCCAGCGGGAGACTTCGGCGTCACTCCTGCTCAGGATGTGGCGGACGAGGGTCTGGAATGCCTGGGCCAGAGTGGCGTACGGGATGTTCTGCGCATACTGGTCGAACTTGCCGGCCGCAAAGAGCCCCCGCGGCGGGACGAGCACCTTGTGCAACTCGTTGACCACCGAGGACTTGCCGATGCCGGAGAACCCGGAGACCAGCACCAGCCCGGGAGTGCCCTGAGCGACAACGCGGTCGAAGGCAGCCACCAAAGCATCGATCTCGCCCTCGCGTCCGTACAGCCGCTCCGGGACGATCAGACGGTCCGACGCGTCCTCGGTGCCCAGCGGGAATGGCTCGATGCGGCCCGTCGCCTCCCAGGCCACAAGACACCGCCGCAGGTCGATCGCCAGGCCCGCGGCCGTCTGGTAGCGAGCCTCGGCGGTCTTGGCCAGGAGCTTCATCACGATCGCGGAGAGGCGGCCCGGAATACCCGCAACCAGCTCCTCCGGTGGGACCGGCTGGCGGGCGATGTGGCAGTGGACCCATCCCATCGGGTCCGCGGCCGTGAACGGCAACGTCCCCGTCAACATCTCGTAAAAGGTCACGCCGAGCGCGTAGAGATCGCTGCGGGAGTCGACGGAGCGGTTCATTCGTCCGGTCTGTTCCGGTGCCATGTACGCGAGCGTTCCGGCGATCACCTCGGGCGGCTCCGGAGCTCGATGCTCCCGGGGCACGCGCAAAGCGATGCCGAACCCGGTGAGCCACGCGCGCTCGCGGGTCGGGTCCACCAGGACATTCGCCGGCTTGATGTCCTTGTGGATGATGCCTCGCTCGTGCATCTGGCGAATGGCGGCCACGAGCGCAATGGCGATGCGCAGGAACGACGTCACCTCGATCGGCCGGCCCAGGAGCCGATCCAGCGGCTCGCCGCCGGGGTTCTCGAGAACTAGCGTCATCCGACCTCCCCGAGGGGCGAGTGACACCGGCCGCGCGGCCCAGTCGGCATCGAGCGCGGACCTGAGCTCGTATTCGTGCTCGAGCCGCCTGACGGCCTCGCGTGCCGGGTATTGTCCGGCGGGAGCGACGATCAGAACTGGATCGAGATCGCTGGGGATCTGCGTCACGAGGCCCCGTTCCGTGCTCGCCGATGTGGCGAGGCAAGGCGATGCTGGCATCGCCGCAGAGGGACTTCAAGGCTCGCGACCGCGACCTATACCAAAGTGTAATCGACGTCGGACTCGGGCCGGCCCTTAATGCGAGCACGGTCCATGGCGGCTGCCCTCATCACTGTCGTCGACGACGATGCCTCCGTTCGCGAATCGATGTCGAGCCTGTTCCGATCGGTCGGACACTCCGTCAACGAGTTTGGGTCGGCGGAAGAACTGCTCGCGTCCGCTGCTCTCGCCGAGACCGACTGCGTGATCACGGACATACGCATGCCCGAGATGAGCGGGCTGGAGTTGCAGCGTCGCCTCGCGCTGAGCCATCCGCGGCTGCCGGTGATCTTGATGACCGCACATGCATCGGACGATGATGTGCGCTCGCGGGCGCTGAGGGACGGGGCCGCGGACTACCTGGCCAAGCCGCTGGACGAGGAGACGGTTCTCCGGGCCGTCGAGACAGTGCTACGCGAAAAATGAAGGGAGGGACGATGACGTCTTCAACCGCTCCTGTGTACGTCGTGGACGACGATTCATCCGTACGCGAGTCCGTCGGAAGCCTCATCCGGTCCGCTGGCTGGCGTGTGGAAGCCTTCGAGTCGGCGCGACAATTCCTGGAGAGTACCTGGGCAACCACGCCCGGCTGCGTGGTGCTCGATCTGGAGTTGCCGGGCATGAGCGGGCTCGAGCTCCAGCGGAAGCTCGATCCGAGGTTCTCGGTCATCTTTCTCACGGGTCGGGGCGACATTCCCTCGTCGGTGAGAGCGATGAAGGCCGGCGCTCAGGAGTTTCTGACCAAGCCGCCTCCTGAGGACGAGCTGCTGAAGGCGATCGGACGCGCGATCGCGAAGACGGCGCCTCGCCACGCTCGGCCAGCCGGGACTGATCTCTTGGCCGACGGCAGTGTGGGCATGATCGGGACGAGCCACGCCTTCAGGCGCGTACTGGATCTGGTGGAGGCGGTGGCTCCGACCGATGCGAGCGTGCTAATCCTCGGGGAGACAGGCACGGGAAAGGAGCGCGTGGCGCGCGCCGTCCACGACCGGTCCGCCCGGCGCTCGAAGCCGTTCGTCAGCGTGAACTGCGCCGCGATTCCGCAATCCCTGATCGCCTCGGACCTGTTCGGTCACGAGAAGGGCGCCTTCACGGGGGCGGCGCAGCGGCGGGCCGGTCGTTTCGAGCAGGCGCAGGGCGGGACCATCTTCCTCGACGAGGTCGGGGACCTTCCCGCGGAGACGCAGGTCGCGCTGCTGCGCGTCCTCCAGGAGCGAGAATTCGAGCGCGTCGGTGGGAGCCACGCGATCGCCGCCGATGTGCGCGTGATTGCCGCCACAAACCGGGACCTTTCCGCGGCTATCGCGGCGGGCGCGTTTCGTAGCGATCTCTTCTACAGACTGAATGTGTTTCCGATCGAGATGCCTCCCTTGCGCGATCGGAAGGAGGACATTCCTTTGCTCGTGGAATACTTCATGAATCGCGGTCGGGGGCCGGACAAGCAAGCGCGCCACGTCCACCCGCGGGCCGCGGAGCTGCTTCACGCCCATTCCTGGCC
Source organism: Polyangiaceae bacterium (assembly GCA_049521295.1). GTDB lineage: Bacteria > Myxococcota_A > Polyangia > Polyangiales > Polyangiaceae > Palsa-1150. The sequence continues at coordinate 20,996 of JBEKOY010000010.1, forward strand.
GGGCAACATCCGCGAGCTGCAGAACGTGGTGGAGCGCGCCCTCATTGTGTCGCCGGACGAGGAGCTGACGGTCGATGCGAGTTGGTTTTCTGGGCCCTCGACCGAGCCAACTCGCCATCCGGTCTCGGAACCGCCGGCCGTTCGCGAAACGGCAAAGCGCGAAGCTGCGCCGAGCGGGACAAGCGACGAAGCTTCTGGAACGATGGATCCGAGCTCGGAGGCTGCGGGCGCCGCGCTGGCCGACGGGTCGCTCGCGGACGTGGAACGGCAGACCATCCTTCGCACATTGGCGGCGGTCGGTGGGAACCGACGTCTCGCCGCAACCAAGCTGGGCATCGGGCTTCGCACTCTCTACGAGAAACTGAAGCGGTACGAGATCCACTGAGGCACGCGCGCGCTTCGCGAGAAAGCGACCCTCGTGGCAGGGGCGCGAGCGACCATCGAAGTGGCGAGGGCCGGACTGAGAAGAAAAGAGTCTTGTTCGCGCGGTGGGGAGGGCGAGCTAGTCACGGTCTACCGGGCTGCACGGCCACGGCCCAGGCCCCACTCTGCCAGCGAGCGGTGTTGAGGCAACGGATGGCGGGCGATTCACCGAACATGGGCGAGGCGCACCAAGCCGTACAGCACGGTTTGACCCTCCGCCTCGACCATCCACACCCTCGTCGAAGCACGAAGGCATGCGGAAACCGCACCCATGCGGAAAGCGCACAGCCGTGGCTCCAGAGGCCGTCCCTGCCTCCGCATAGCCCCGCGCAGAGTAGGCCGGTCAAGGTTACGCGCGTGGGGCACGGTCGATGCAGGCCGTCCGATCCACGGCCAAGCTAGTCGCGTCGTCGGCCCGGGCGGGCCATCTGTCTCAGCCGACGCGCGGCCAGAAAGGACATGCTCATGGAAAAGCAATTCGTCGTCGACCGCGACATCGCTTACCAGCGTCCAGATGGCAAGCTCGACGTCTACTCGGGACGCGACCCGTACGCCTCCCTTGTGCTCATCCACGGGGGCGGGTGGTTCCACGGGGACAAGGCGAAGGAGGAAGACCTGGCAACACGCCTGATGCAGGAGGGGTTTGTCGTCTTCGTCCCGAACTACAGCCTAACGCCCTCCGCGACGTTTCCGACGGCGCGTGACGATATTCTTGCGACGGTGGAGTGGGCACGCAGGGGCACGCAGCTCACGCTACGGGTCGCCGAGCAGCCGGTCGCGCGTGGCGCTCTGGGGGTCGTCGGCGCTCGGAAACCTCGCCGTCAAGGCATCACTGGTCTCGGGCCTGCCGGCCGTCGACTGGTCGGGTCCGCTGGACCTCCTCGGTTTTATCGAGGAGACGGACGCCATAGCCGAGGCGTCCGGCGCCCCAACGCAGGACTTCGCCCACATCTCGAGCGCCGCCATCAACCAGGGCGGCCGCAACGACCCCTTCCTTCGGTGGGTGATCCTCGAGCTCGTCGGCAAGGACCGCTCGCGGCTTCGAGAGGCGACGCCACTTTTCCGAGCGAGCGCGCGCAGCGGGCCCATGTACATGGCGAACTCGCTGGGCGAGTTCGTTCCTCCGGAGAGCGCGATCAAGATGCAACCGGCGCTCGCGGGTGTGGGTGTCGAGTCGATCGTGCAACTTCTGCCGGGAGGCGCCCACGCGAAAGGCTTCACCGAAGCGGCGATCGACGGATCCCTCGCATTCCTCCGACGCGCGTTGGCTTGAACTCAAGGGGACGAGCATGACCACCACGGACATCGACGCTACGGTCGCGGAGATCGAGGCACGCTACGAACACGCTTACTCGGCTGCAAACGCTTCGGAGCTCGCGCGGCTCTTCGCGGAGGACGCCATGGTTCAGACGGAGTGGGGGCCGGTGCTCGACGGCCGCGAGCGGATCGTGCAAGGCCTCGTTGCACTCTTCAGATCGCCCGGCGGTCCTGGCGCGCTGCGCAACGTCCCCGTCCTCTCCCGTCGTGCAGCCGCCAACGTCATCGTCTCTCACGGAATCGCCAGCCGTACGCCCACAGGGGGAACGGAAGAGACCTTCTTGTACACGCGCGTCTATGTACAGCGCGACGGTACCTGGCTCCTGCTGGCGAACCAGATCGCACGCCCAAGCAATCACCCGAGACCTCTCGGGATCGGTCGCTGACCCTGGCCACGAATGGAGAAACGAGATGAGCGCCCTTGCCATAGCCCTGCTCGCCAGAGAGATCCTGTCAGACCGGTTTTGAGCTCTGCCCGTAGCGACGGATGACGGCCGAGATGTCGAGATCCGCATCCACGGCAGCCGCTTCGTCGATCCATTCACGGACGAGCGCTGTGATCGGGACGTGCGCGTCGACGCGGTGAAATGCGATCAGCGCGAGGTCGAGATCCTTGCGGAGGTCGCGTAGCGCGAACATCGTCGGTTGGTGCCGGTCCTCGAGGTAGCCGGCGCGCCGAATCGCAAGCGACGGCACGAATCGCGTAAGAAGGTCGAAGGTCACCGCGGGATCGAGCCCGGCGCGCTTTCCGGCGGTCTCGAGCTCCGCGGCGATGAGGACGAGCGCCCCCAGCATGCTGTTCGCGACGAGCTTGAGGCGTGCGCCGCTCCCGAAGGGCCCCACGTAGCGCAGGTCCCCGAGGTGCTCCAGAATCGGTCGGACGCGGTCAACGTCGGCGCGCTCGCCGCCCGCGATGATGAGCTCCGCGCCTTTGAGCACGTTGGGGGGGGCGCCGATGACCGGTGCGTCCACCAACGTCGAGCCGGTCTTCGCGACGAGCGGCGCAAGCTCCTCGAGCACATCGGGCCCCGCCGTGCTCATTTCGACGAAGGTCTGGCCGTGTGCGCCCGCGAGCGCGCCAGTTGGGCCACCGAACGTCGCGCGGAGCGCGTCGGCGCCCGTGAGGCTCGTGATGACCACGTCGACCCTCGCGACGGCGTCCGCAGGACTTTCCACGACTGCGCCGGCCTTGAGCTCCTCGGCGCGCGAGCGCGTCCGGTTCCAGACCACCAGCGGGACGCCCGTCTCCGCGAGCCGCCGCGCGATGGCCGAGCCCATGCGCCCCGTGCCCAAAACCGCAACGCGCGTGTTCATGCGGCCCCCTCGTCGGAGTGGCCGAGGCCGTAGATGCCGGCCGCATCGATCCAGTTCACGCCGCGGCAGACGGCGTGATGGATCGACGTCATCGAGCTCGCGTCGTCCTGAGAGGCCCAGCCGTGGGCCCATCCGCCGCCGCCGATCGCCCATGTGCCGAACCCCACCGTCGGGATCTCGAGGTCAGTTGTCCCGACTCGTCCTTTGTTGAGTTCCATGGCTTCTCCTCCTTGGCATGTCCACGTGAGCAACGTCCATGCCCGAAGAGCGTTTGGCGGCAAGGCGCGGTCAGGGCGAGAGATTTGCGCGGTCAGGGCGAGAGATTGGATCGCCTGGTGCGGTTTCGGCCCGACCTCGCGCAAGAGCCGCAGTTTTTTTACGGAACCAGCAACCAACCCTTGAACGTCTCGTCGAACGCGCGATGCACTGCAACCGACGACGCCGTCAGATCCAGCTCGAGCGTCGGCGACACATGCGCCTCGAAGAGATGCCCCCCGTGCATCGTCCCGTCCGCAAACGCCACCCCCATATGAGCGTGTATCCCGGCGCCGTCACCCGCCGTCGGGGCTGCGTCGCCGATGATCGAGACGATCTCCATTTGCTGCTTGTAGGCGGTCTTCTGGTAGGCGTGCGTCAACGGATCGTAATACGCGAGCACCGCGTCGGTGCACGCACCCAGCCCGTGAAAACTGGCCGCCTGGATGTGGTTTTGGAGCACGAAGTCCGAGATGGCTGCGACGACTTCGGTCCCTGGCGCGAACACGAGCTGATAGTTCTGTGTCGCGCCCTGTTGCCCGACGAGTTTCGCGCGAACGCCCGCCGGAGTGACAGGCGCCTCGGCCGGAGGCGACTGCTGTCCCTCCGTTTGCAACGGCGCCGCGGACGTGATTGCAGGAGCCAGGCGTTGTGGCGACCCGCAGGCCGCCATGCCGCCAGCGAGCGCGATGTACCTCAGCCGGCTCGAACGTGGGGTCGCCGGGGCTTCCGACCTGTGCTGCCCGTTGCCTGATGGCGTTGTCATCGTGACCATGGCTCTCTTTCTTGTTCGTGGGATGATCTCAATGGCAGGCCGTCGATGGAAGACTGCGGTGTCTTTGGGAGCCAGTCTCGGCACGCCAGCGCTTGAGGTTGATGCGAAGGACGGGTGGGCTTCATGATCGGTGGCCCTTGGCGCCATTGTGCGTCCGGATCGGACGTGCTGCATCGACCGTACCGCGATGGGGTTTCAGCCTCCTGATCAGGGAAAATGGGCTGGGGCCAGCCCACGACCTATACCAAGGTGTAATCGACATGGGACTCGCGCCGCCTCTTAATACGATTGCGGATCATGGCGCCTTCTCTCATCGCCGTAGTCGATGACAACGCGAGCGTCCGCGAATCCATATCGAGCTTACTCCGATCGGTCGGACACGCCGTGAATGTGTTCGAGTCGGCGGAAGCGCTTGTCGCGTCTGCTACCCTCGAAGAGGCCGATTGCGCGATCACGGACGTGCGCATGCCGGGGATGAGCGGGCTGGAGTTGCAGCGCCGTCTTGCCAAGAGCCATCCGCGGTTGCCTGTGATCTTGATGACGGCGCATGCATCAGACGAGGAAGTGCGCGGGCGGGCTCTGAGAGACGGCGCTGTGGAATACCTGTCCAAGCCGATGGACGAAGAGACGCTGTTGAGGGCCATCGAGACGGTGCTCCGTGGAAATGAGAGGCGGCAACCAAGCAGGGCCGGAGTCAAGCCGTTTGACTTTGGCGTTTGAGCGGTCGCAGGCCGACGGCAGTCGCACGGTGCGGACACGAGTCCGAAGCGGGCTCAATAGCGACTAAAAAATGCAGTCCGCCATGGCTCGTACATGGTGCGGACACTGCGTCGAAACGGCGCTTCGCGGACCGTGCGGGAAGACCTGAATGGGCGGGGAAGATCGACTCATGCGCCTCAGACAAGCGCGTCCACGCGGGCCGGATCGAGACGCCTTTCCGGCGACCCGTCGATGATTCCGCCGCCGACGGCGAGATGCTGGTCTCGCTCAAGCCGCAGCACCATCCCACGGAGGACTACGTGCGGGCGCTGATCCCGCAGCGGCAGCGGGGCAAGTAGAAGCAACTCGACAATAGTCGATGAGCAGGCCACTACTTCGGCCATCGGTTCTGAGCCATATCGCAGCCGGTCTGTCACCATGCGAATTGGCGGGTTCAAGCGCGATTCGTGTGTCCCCAAGGGGACACGATTCGCGGACAAGACCAACGTGTCGACTGCCCGACTCCTCGCGGAACCCCCGAAGAACGCACCTTGAAAAGGTTGCCCCCGTCGCCTATCCCGTGATGATCTTTGCGGTGTGGCCGTTGCTCGCTCCATCGCCGCCTTCGTGACGCTCGCCCTGGGCGGAGGCGCTGTGCTCTTCGCCTGCGCGCCCGTACGGCGTCCCTCCGAGTTGCTCTATGCAGGCACGAGCTCCACCGCCGTGGCCACCCCGCCGTCACCGGCGGCGGCAGCCTTATTCGTTCACGTCCAGATCCTGGCCATCAACGACTTTCATGGGCACCTCCAGCCGCCGACTGGCAGCAACGGCGTCGTTATTGTCGCGCCCGCGGATCCCCTGGCGTCGTCCCGGGACGCGCGCCCCACGGACGCAGGTGTCTCACTGGTGCCGGCCGGAGGGGCCGCGTACCTGACGGCGCACATCGCCCGCCTCCGCGCGGAGAACCCGGCCACCGTCGTCATTTCGGCGGGAGATCTCACCGGCGCGAGCCCGCCGATTTCGAACCTCTTCTTGGACGAGCCTTCCGTCCTGGTGATGAACCGCCTGGGTCTGGATCTGGAGGCCGTGGGCAACCACGACTTCGATCGCGGTCTGCCCGAGCTGATGCGGCTCCAGAGGCCCGGCTGCTCGCTCGGCGACTGCGACTCCGGAAGCTTTGCCGGCGCGTCGTTCGGGTACCTCGCCGCAAACGTAATCGACGACTCGACCGGCCGCTCCGTGTTGCCGCCCTACGCCATCCGCGACCTCGGCGGGGCGCGCATCGCCTTCATCGGCGAGACGCTGGCGCAGACGCCGAGCGTCACCAGGGCGGCCGCGGTGACGGGCCTCTCGTTCGCCGACGAGGCAGCCACGGCGAACGCGCTTGTGCCGGAGCTGCAGAAGCAGGGGGTCTCAGCCATCGTGCTCGCCCTGCATCAGGGCGGAATGCAGTCCCGCGGTGGACCGTACGACGGATGCCAGGGCTTCGCGGGCGACATCGTTCCTATCTTGGACAAGCTGAGCCCCGCCATCGAGGTGGTCGTGAGCGGGCACACCCACCAGGCCTACGACTGCGTCCTGGCGGGTCGCATCGTCACCAGCGCCGGGAGCTACGGGCGCCTCCTCACCAAGATCGACCTCACCATCGACCCCTCGGCCCATCGCGTCGTTGAGAAGCACGCCCGGAACGTGCCTGTCACGCGCGACGTGCCGCCGGACGCCGAGGTCACACGGATCGTTCAGGCCTACGAGGACAAGGTGCAGCGCATCACCGGACGAGTCGTTGGCTACGTGAAAAAGACGGTCACTGGCAACTCGCGGGCAGCCAGGATCGCGTCCTGCGAGACGCCCCTGGGTGACCTTATCGCCGACGCCATGCGTGCGGCGACTGGTGCGGAGATCGCCTTCATGAACCCCGGGGGCATCCGCGCCGACTTCGTAGCGACGCACGAGGGACGTCCCGACTTCGCAGTCACCTACGGGGACGCGTTCGAGGTTCAACCTTTCGGTGACCCGCTGATCACGATGACGCTCCGCGGAGCGCAGATCCTCGCGCTGTTGGAAGGCCAGTTCGGCAGCAGCCAACAGCCTCGGATCCTCCAGGTGTCCGCGGGCTTCTCGTATCTCTACGCGTACGACCCCGCGCACGAGAGAGCCGTGGTGTCGGAGCTGCGCCTGAACGGTAGACCGATCGACCTGGCGAAGGCTTATCGGGTCACGGTGCCGGCGTTCCTAGCCGCCGGCGGGGACAGTTTTGCCGTTCTCAAGATCGGCGAGGACAGGAAGGACGGGCCGACCGACCTTGACGCCCTGGTATCGTACCTGGGGAAGGTGAGCTCCGCTGCTGCACCGCTGGATGCGCGCCCGGGACGGCGGATCGACGGCGACGCGTGCAAGTGATGATTCGGCCGTTGCTGGTCCAGCGACGATGGGACACACCCGATATGGGGTTCGCTGAGGTTGGTGTTGACCGTCGCGACGGGTCCTCTGTGCCCGGGTATGCAGGGCGATCGCGGAAAGCAACGTCGGCGGCTGGAACTGAAAGCCGAGGCTCTTGCGAAGGCCCGTGACCCGGATTACCGTCGATGACGATGCCTACCGATCGAAGGCAATTCCTGACGATCACCGCCGCGGGCGCGGGCGTAGCGCTCACGAGCTGCGGCGGTGCGCAGGCCGCCGGTAACCCGCGCGGTCCAGTCATGCCTACCGCTCACGGGCCCATTCCGAGGAGGGTGCTCGGCAAGACCGGAGCCCAGGTATCCATCCTGGGCCTCGGCGGCTGGCACCTCGGCGCTGTGCCCGACGAGAACGAAGCGACCGCCATCGTTCACGAGGCTATTGACGCCGGGATCAACTTCTTCGACGACGCCTGGGAGTACCACGATGGTCGGAGCGAGGAACTTCTCGGACGCGCGCTCGCGGGCGGCTGGCGCGACAAGGTGTTCCTCATGACCAAGGTCTGCACGCACGGCCGCAAAGCCGACGTTGCGATGGCTCAGCTCAAGCAGTCGCTGCGACGCCTGGGGACCGATCACCTCGACCTCTGGCAGATCCACAAGTGCATCCACTACGACGACCCGGACCTTCACTTCCAGCCGGATGGAGTCGTCGAGGCCCTCCAGAGGGCCAAGCAGCAAGGCAAGACACGGTTCGTCGGCTTCACGGGGCACAAGGATCCGGACATCCACCTGAAGATGCTGTCGCACGGGTTTCCTTTCGACACGGTGCAGATGCCGCTCAACGCGTTCGACGCAAGTTTCCACAGCTTCGAGCGCAACGTCGTGCCGGAGGCAGGCCGCCAGGGGCTTGGCGTCATCGGAATGAAGAGCCTCGGCGGCGCAGGCGACCCGGTCCGCCAGGGCGCTGTCCTCGTCGAGGAGGCGCTGCGCTACGCGATGAGCGTCTCGGGCGTGTCGGCGACGGTGAGCGGCGTCGATCACATGGACGTCTTGCGGCAGAACCTCGCCATTGCCCGAGGCTTCCAGCCGATGAGCGGAGAGGAGATGCAGGCGCTTCGCGAGCGCGTCCTTCCGCTCGCCGCCGACGGGCGACTCGAGCTTTACAAGATGACCAAGTCCTTCGACGCCAAGGTGGGACGCGAGCAGCACGGGTACCCGCCCCAGCAGGATCTGCCGCTGTGAATGTGCCCGCCATCCCGCGCCGCCCGCTCGGCAAGACGGGGCTCCAGGTCTCGGCGCTGGCCCAGGGCGGGCATCATCTGGGCGACGCCGTGGAGTTCCGGTTGGCTGACCAGATCGTCGGAGAGGGGATCGACGGCGGGATCAACTTCTTCGACAACTGCTGGGAGTACCACAACGGCCGCAGCGAGGAATGGCTGGGGCGCGCTCTGTCGACGGGCGGGCGGCGCGACAAGGTCATCCTGATGACCAAGGTATGCACCCACGGCCGCGACGGGACTCTTGCCATGAAGATGCTCGAGCAGTCGCTGCGCCGACTTCGTACGGACCACCTCGACGTCTGGCAGGTCCATGGCGTCGTCTTCGACAACGACCCGGAGCTCGCGTACCGCAAGGGCGGCGTCCTCGAGGCCCTCGATCTCGCCAAGCGCCAAGGCAAGACGCGTTTCGTCGGCTTCACCGGCCACAAGAGGCCCGCCGTGCACATGGAGATGATCGCGCGCGGCTACCCGTGGGACACCTGCCAGTTCCCGCTAAACCCCTATGAAGCCGATGACGGGCAAGGCGGGGCCCATCGCGCACGGCATTCTCTCTCCAGAGGAGATGCTCCGCTACGCGATGAGCCTCCCCGTCGCGACGACCATCTGCGGGATGGACAAGCTCGAAGCGCTTCGCGCCAACCTCAGAGTCGCGCAAGGGTTCCAGCCGATGAGCGCGGAGGAAATGCAGCGCATCCGCGAACGATCCGCGCCGACAGCGGCCGACGGCCGATTCGAGGTGTACAAGGTGTCGCTCGCCTTCGACAACCCGGCGGCGCGCGAGGCGCACGGCTTCCCCATCGACCCGGTCCAGATGGAGGTCAAGGAGGAGATCGAGCACGCGATGGGGACCGACGCCATGAAGTAGTCGCGCCACGGGCTACCCCTCACGCGGGTGAGTCAGGCCGCGCGGGACGTTCGCGTGCACCGACGATCGCTGGTGACGCCACTCAACCGAGCGCGCTCTTCACCGCGCCGTGCTGATGTGAGCCTCGACCATCCACAGCCACTTGTCGGCTCCGCGGGATATCTCGGTGAAGACGTCCGCGGTGTCGGCGTCGCCCAGGTCGGCGGTCTTGTTGATGGCCGCTCGCACGGCCTTGCAAAACGTCGACAGAGCGCTCGACAGGGCCTGGACGTGGTCGCGCGGGTCGGGTCCCCTGGCCGCGTATTCGGCGAGCGTGGTTCGCTTGGCGACGGAACGCGCGGTTCCGTCCGCGACTCCACCCAGCTGGACGGCACGCTCGGCGATCAGGTCGACGTACTCCTCGACGTCGTCGTTCACTTCGTCGAAGAGCTTGTAAAGGGCGATGAAAGTCGGTCCCTTGACGTTCCAGTGCGCTTGCTTGCACTGCGTCTGCAGGTCGATGGCGTCGGCGAGTCGGGCGTTGAGAAGATCGATGACTGTGGCCGATCGCGAAGTTCCCCGTGTTGCGCGACGAGGCCCGCGACCGGACCGTACGGCAACAAGGTCGCTCCGTTCGAATGCCGCTGGAACCACCTGACGGCCTACCTGGAACGCCTGAAGCTCCGCCCCTCGGTCGCGCGCGTCCTCGAGGAGGCAGAGCCCTACTTCCACATGTTCCCGGCTGATCGAGGCACCCGGGGCGCTTCGTACTCGAATGAGAGGCGTCGCCCAGCTTCGGAGCTGTCGTAGTCCGAGTCGCTCGACGGATTCGTCGAGACACGCGACGGCAAGATCGACTGGACCGCTCCCGACGACGAGTTGCATCGGTTTTTCAACGAGTACGCGCGCGACGTAGAGCGCGATGTTAGGGTGCCGGAGTGAGCGACCATGTCGCGGTGATGGTTGTTTTTTCCGCATTGCTCCACGCGATCTGGAATGCAATTGTCAAACGAGATCAGCAACCTCGCGCCGCGGGACTCGCCGTATTGGGGGTCGCGACTGTCCTCGCTGTCGCCTTTGCGGTTTTCTCGTCGCAGGTCGCGTTCCCGGAAACACGGGCCATCATGTGGGCGGTTGGAGCGGGCGCCTTCGAGGGCGGCTACTTCGCTGCGTTGGGGCTCGCTCTGGCACGTGGACCACTCGGGCCGGCCTACACCGTCGCGCGCGGCGGGGCCATGCTCGTGACCTGGCCCATCTCTGTCGCCTTCCTGGGCGAGAGCTTCCCATGGGCGGCGCGCGCCGGTGCGTTCCTCATCGCTCTGGGCCTCGCGCTTACCGCTCTGAACCCTCGGGAGAGAGCCACCGCCGCGGGATTGGGCTGGGCCGCGCTCGGCGCAGTCTGCATCGGCGGATATCACGTCTGCTACAAGCTCGCTCTCGAAGCCCGTGCCGAGCCTGCGGTACTCTTCGCGCTTGCTTTGGCGTGCGCGCTACCCATTAATGCCGTCTTTCTTGGGTCGAGGGCGTGGCGAGAGAGCTTGGCCGCGCTCCGAAGAAAACCTCTGACGATTGCTGCGGGTGGCGCAAGTTGCACGGCCTCGTTCCTCGTGTTTCTCAAAGCACTGTCGCTATCGGGGGCAGGCGCCGTCCTGACACTGCGGAACACATCGGTGCTCTTCGCGCAGGTGCTCGCGGTCTGGGCCGGCGAGCGAGTGAGCGGACGTGCGCTCAGCGGCGCGCTTCTCGTTGTAGGGGGTGCAGTGCTTCTCGCGCACTGATGGGTGACGTATGGATCTGCAGCAGCGCGTCGTCACTCTCGTCCCCGAGATTCAGAAAATGCCCCACGCGTGGCCTGGCCCACCCGACGCGGCGTCCGCGCGGGAGCCACGGCGTTGGCACGTGTGCCTCGAAGCACGCGCCCGTTGGATGGGAGGAATGCCTCCTGCGTGAGATCGTCGCCGCTGGCGTAGCGGTCCATGGCCGACTCCAGCAGCGAGCCGGCTTCCGGCGGCGGGGGGCGACCGCATAGGGCGTTGCCTTCGGGATCCATCCAGCCATGGGGGAGGTCGAGGCGACTCGAGCGCCACTTTCGCTGGCGCCAACCCACATCGTCAACCCCTGCCTGCTGGCTCCGCTCGGCACTTTCGCTCTACGAGAGCGGCCCCGACGCCTGGTTACGCCGAGCGGTTACCTCACGACGAGACCCGCTGACGCCGCCGGACTGCCCGCGAAGGTGGTCATCGTCCCAAGGGTACCGTCCGTGGTGATGGGCCAGCTGCTGATCGACTGACCGGCGCCGTTGCGCGTGTAAAGAAACGCGCCGTCCGGGCTGGCTGCGATGTCCGTGGGGCCTGTACCGGTCGTCGCCGCCACGCCGTTACCCACCGGGGTGATCGCCCCGGTGCCGGGGGTGATCGTATAGGCGGAGATCGTCGCGTTGTGGGCGTTGAGCGCATACGCCGTCGTGCTCACGATGGCCACCCAGCACGCGGCCACCTGACCGTCCGCGACGAACGCCGTGTCGGTGGTCACCACGCCAGTCGCCGAGATGGAGTAGGAGCTCGCTCCGGTGTTCGCCGTCGCCTGGCTGACGACGATCAGCCCGCTACCCGAGACCCCGAAGCCGTACGGGGCCATTGCTGTACCGGCAGACGTGAAGGTCCCCGCGGCCGCGACACCGGCGGTCACGACGAACGTATCGATGTTGTTCGCCCCCTTCTCGGTGACGACGAGCACGGCGCCGTTCTGGACGAACGAGATCTGCTCGGCCCCGGGCTGCGCGCTGCTCAACGGCTGCGTGGAGCTGGGAATCGGGATGAGACCGCCCGGGTCCACCGTGAAACCCGAGATGTTGGCTGCGACGGTCGCACTGCCGGCGTCCGTCGCACTGCCGGCGTTGAGGACATAGAGCGTCGTGCCCGACAGCGTTAGGCTGATCGGTGCCGTGCCGCCGGACGGGACGCTGGACAGCAGGTGGATGCTCCCGTCCGCGTCGAGCGCGAGCTCGGAGATCGAGCTGTCGCCGGAGTTCACGGCGAAGAAGTGGTTGCTCGTTGCGTCGAAGATGAGGGCCCCCTGGCTAGCGAGTCCATTGCCGGTGCCGGCGCCTCCGGTCGGGTACTCGCCGAACGCAGTGAGAGCTCCGGTCGTCGAGGAGCGCGTGTACTCGATGATCGCGTTCGAGACTGCGTCGTTGGACAGGATGTAGACGGCCGCCGGCGCGGAAGTCGCAGCCTCGGGCACGGCAGCAGCCGGGCCTTGCGCTCCGGCTTCGCCCTGCGGACCTGCAGGTCCTGCCGGTCCAGCAGACCCAGCTGGTCCCGTCGGACCCGTTGCACCGGGCGCGCCAGCTTCGCCGGCAGGGCCTGCAGGCCCGGCGCTGCCGCTGCTGCAGGCCGCAAGTAGGCCCATGAAACCAACCACGATCCGTATCGTCACACCGGTCCCGATCATCGCGCGCATGTTCATCCTCCTCGATGCAAGTGCACTGCTCGCTCCGGCGTCCACCTCGGACGCGCCGTGCGTTGCGGACCCTACGAAGCTCGCGCGGAGCGGTTACTCGGATTCGGCGCGGAACCGGAGAACTACTCGGAGAAGACGAACTACCGCCGCGGCGGACGCGGCCTTGACGGGCAGCCCCGCAGAATTCTACTAACCGACGCACTCCGATGCCGGCCGCCTACGTCAGAGTTCAATGGCCGCGGGCACGAAGTCGGCACGCTTGTCGCACAGCGTGCGGCCTTGACGATGGGCCCGTAATACACTGAGCACCCGTGCAGACCAGGGGAAGAAATCCGCGAGCCGAGCTACGAGCGTCGGCGCGAGGTTCCGGTCGAAGAGCAGCTTCACGCCGTGCGTCAGCGGTAGTTGCGACGCTCTCGGCGGTTGCCAACCGGGTGCCTCCAACAGTCAATGCGGCATGGGAATCGACTGCGTGGACTGAAGGACGGGGTCTCGTACGTCATCGCCGCAGACGAGGCGATGGACGCGAGGCCGCTCCTCGAGCTCCTTGGAAGAGAGCTTGGCATCCTGCGGCTCCTCGTCGAAGGCGCGGTAATGTGAACGGCTCGATCATGGCGGCCGGCGTGGTCGACGAGCTCAGCATCCTCCTTGCCCGGGCGGTCGATGGCGCCGTCGGCATCACCGGCGTCTTCGAGGTCCCGGATGCGCGCGGCCTCGCGGGTAAGGCGCGTCTCCGGCTCACGTCGAACGAGACGCTCGAACATGGCCTCATGCACCTCCGTTACGCCGTTGAGCCGACGTAGTCGCCTCGAGGACAGCGCAGCGCACGGTTCTGCCGTCCGTCGAAACACGGGCTGGCGCGTGTTCGATCCAGTAGGCTTGCCCCCTTCGAATCGAGGAACTCGACATGGCCAACAAGATGTGGTTCATCACCGGCACATCGCGCGGCTTCGGACGTGAATGGACAATCGCGGCCCTCGACCGTGGCGACGAAGTGGCCGCCACCGCGCGCGATACGCGCGCCCTCAAGGATTTGGTCTCCAAATACGGAGATCGCATCCTCCCCCTCGCCCTCGACGTGCAGGACCGTTCGGCGTGCTTCGCCGCGGTCGACCAGGCGCAGAAGCAGTTCGGCCGCTTGGACATCGTGGTCAACAACGCGGGCTACGGGCAGTTCGGGTTGATCGAAGAGCTCTCGGAGAAGGAGCTTCGCGATCAACTTGAGACGAACGTCTTCGGCGCCTTCTGGGTCACCCAGGCTGCGCTCCCCCATCTGCGGAAGCAGAAAAGCGGTCACATCCTCCAGGTCTCCTCGATCGGCGGGATCTCCGCCTTTGCGGGCATCGGTGCGTACCATGCATCCAAGTGGGCGCTCGAAGGGTTTACCCAGGCGCTCGCCCAGGAGGTTGCGGACTTCGGCATTCACGTCACCCTCATCGAGCCGGGCGGCTTCGACACTGACTGGGGTGGAGCATCGGCCAAACGCGCGAAGGAGATGCCCGAATACGCAGAGGTCCGCGAGCGGATCAAGGAGCAGCGCAAGGCGCGCATCGGCAAGCAGGGCGACCCCAAGGCCTCGGCGCGCGCGCTCTTGAAGGTCGTCGACGCGAAGGAGCCGCCGCTCCGCGTTTTCTTCGGCGCGGCGCCCCTCGGGATCGCGAAGGCCGACTACGCGAAGCGGTTGGAGGGGTGGGAGAAGTGGCAGCCGGTCGCGCTCGAGGCGCAGGGCGACTGAGACCGCCCCGGGTTCAGTCGGGCGGCGCCCCTCCAAACTACGCCGTGGAAGAGAGGCGCTACAGAAACGTGCCTCCGGATCTGATCACTCGATCGGAACGAAGCGACGAGTAGGTGGTCGGGGGGCGCCCGCTATTCGCAACGCCGAAGCGAGCTGTCGCGCACTGCGATCGAAGTCGGCGAACGTACAGCGCACGACCCCTCGGGCCTTCGAATAGCGCTGGGCGCTCGAGGGCCTGGTCCATCCTCTCACTTCGCTGCGTCCGCGAAGTAGCGCCCCTCGGCTACAGCCGGGCGTTGCATCGCAATCGCTGGAGCAGGGCAAGCGCCCTGAAACTCGCGGGACTGCCGAAGCGCCTGCGGCGGCCTGCGGCCGGTTCCGTCCCACCGTCATCATACGCTCCGGCGGAGCACGGCCTGGCCCATGATGCACGTTACCGGAGCGGCGCTGCGAACTCCGACCGCGACCGCGTCCAACGCCTCGGTCATCGCCGCGAGCTCACGGGAGTCGAATGCACGGATCGCGAACGGGTCCTGCGCCCAGGTCCGAAGGTTCATGGCGTGCAGTCGGGCCATCAAGCGAGCATCCAGGAGGAGGGGCGTGCGTTCGAAGCGCTCGAGGGCGAATGCCGACCCTGCGGCAAGCCCGGTCAACCGTGCGCCGACGTACGTGTCTTGCCCATAGTGCCGCTGCATTGCTTCAACGCGTCGGCAGTAGTCTGCGAAGACCGGATCGGGTGATTCGAGCGCACAGTTTTCTTCGAGGACCAGGCGGCCGCGCCGGCACATTGCGGTCGCGCAGGCCGCGAGCACCGACCTCGGATCGGCTATGTGATTGAGCAGATACCGAGCGTAGATGACGTCCGCGTCACCGACCGGATAGGGTGCGACGGTCGTGTCATGCACAGCAAAGTGAAGGCTTCCGAGGGGAGCGCAAGCTCGCGCACGCTCTATGAGCCGCTCGGACAGGTCAAGTCCCCATGTCGTGCCCGGTTCGAGCGTGCGCTGCAGCAGCTCAGTCGTGTGACCGGGGCCACAGCCCAAGTCGATCACCCCGCGCCCAGGCTCTCCGTAGGTCATGCAACCGAGTGCGATCGGCGAAACGTCGAGGCCGGTGTGGCCTAGCTTGATGTAGCGCATGGTGATCTCCTTCTCGTGGCCGTTGTTTAGGGTTTCGTACTTTGAGTGCGTACGCACTCATTCAATCAGGACAACTTCACGGCTTGCTCGTCAGGGCGCCCCACACCAACCGGAAGCCTAGCGCCTGGTAGTTGGCGGCCTGCTCGGGGTCCCGGTCGATGAGTTCCATCGTCATCTCGGCGAGGGCCTTTAGGGTTTGCCCTGCCATGTGCGTGGGCAGGGCTTGCACCCTACGCTGCTCGGTCGCCTCCTTGTACAGACGGTCCACCTCCGCAAAGAGAACCCCGCCTTCCGCGCGCGTCTCCCCAGCGATCACGTTGGACATCGAGACGAGCTTCAACGCCTTGCGTGGGGCTGGGTTTTCGACGCCCCACGACACGTACTTCGTGAAAACGTGTTCGAGGCGCTGCCGCACGCTTGCCTTACGCGGGAAGTTGGCAAGAACCGCGTCCGCTAGTTCGAGTCGGATCTCGCGGTACAGGGCGTTCACCAGCTCGTCCTTGGTCTTGAAGTAGGTGAACAAGGAGCCCTCGGAGACTCCCGCCGTCGAAGAGATCAACGAGGTCGAGGCTGCCAGGCCGTGCTCGGCGAACACTTTCGTGGCGGCTGCCAGAAGGGACTCTCGTCGGTCTTCGCTCTTCGGCCTCGCCATAGATGAGAATGTACTCACTCATCTAACCGGAGCAAAGAAAACCAACGGCCCCTGCACCGCCGCCCGTCAACTCCAGCTTAGGCGTCGTCCATGAATTACGGACCAGTAATCTCGCGCTCCCATATCGAGGAAAGGCCTATTGGCGCGCGCCCAATCCGTTCCATTATTTACGGACGGCGCCTTAGTCCGCCCCTGATCCCGTTGACTGGCTCACGGCGGCGAAACCAGTCGCTCGACCCAGGCCCGCCGCCAACCCGTTCGCGCAAGGGGATGGGACCAAGCGTCCGTACGCAAACGCACCGACCAGGGGGGCCACGCCCCCAAAGGTTGCTTTCTGTCATTTGTTGTCACTGATTCTGGCAGCGCCGATTTGAAAAGGGCTTCGGTTGCCCCGGGCGGTCAGAACACGAAAGTTCGCCACGTAGGGCGTACCGGACCGCTCGCCGACGCTGCCGTCGGCGGCGCCGCGTTGACGAGCGCGTTCAGGGCGTCGAGGCGATGCGCGCGGCCGTCGTGTCGCCAACGGCCAAGAGCTGGCCACGCTGGCCGTCAGGGCGTGGACGAGCGTGGCGCGGGGGGACGTTGGAGACCTTGATGAAAACGATTGCCCCGCCGATTGCCCGCTGGATGGGTTCCGGCGCAGGGATTCGAACCCCGATAAACGGATCCAAAATCCGCTGTCCTGCCATTAGACGACGCCGGAACAAGGCTGAGCGGAGTGACTTGGCCTCTTTCGACGGGGCAGCCTACGTAAATGCGCCGCAAACGCAACCGGGCGTCTTTGGCAGGAACTTTCGAGCACACGGGCGGTCCATCGCGCCGATGGCCCGACGCTCGGTGGAGTCCGCCGATGCGCGCGCGCGATGCATTGCCTGCGAAGGGCCCCATCGTGCAGGATGCGACCACGTGCCGTTTGCCGACGATGCCGAGGCACGACTCGTCGAGCGACTGGTGCAGCGCGACGAGCGTGCGTTCAATGCGCTCGTCAGGGCGCACGAAGCCCGCGTGTTCGGACTGCTGCTCCAGATGATCGGCAGCCGCGCCGAAGCGGAGGACCTAGCCCAGGAGGTATTCGTTCAGGTGTTCAAGGCCATCGGTGCGTTCCGAGGCGAGTCGAAGTTGTCGACGTGGATCTATCGAATTGCTGTCAACCTGAGCAAGAATCGGGGCAAGTACTTGCGGGTGCGTCATTCCGGGCAAGAAGACGATTTCGCGGCGATGGACGAGCGCGTGGACGTCGGCAATGCGAAGCGGGCTGCGGTTGGAAGCGTCGCGCGCCCCGACGACATGGCGGCGGGAAAGCAACTCGAGCGGATCGTTCAGCACGCGATCCTGCAACTCGAACCCACATTTCGGGAGTGCCTCGTGCTGCGCGACATCGAGGACTTGAGCTACGAGGAAATCGAAGCGATCACGGGCCTGCCGGAGGGCACTGTAAAGAGCCGCATTCACCGCGCACGAGGCCAACTCAGAGAGCTCGTGGAACGCGAACTCGGGGAAAAAATCGCATGACCGAGCCCGAAGGAGCCGATGGCTATGGCCGAGACGACGAAGCGGTGCGAAAGCTTCTGCGACGCGCGCTCCGCAAGCGTCGCTATTCGCCGGACCTGCTCGCCGGAATTCAACACCGCATTCGGCAGCGTTCGTGCGGCAAGTTTTTCTCAAACGGTTGGAGCGTCAGGCAAGGGGGCGTCGGTCACGTCTGGATTGGCTTGGCAACGCTGCTGCTCGTGGCTGTCGCGTACTGCGTGCTCGGCCCCATCGACCTGCGCTGAGGTGGCGGATCAAATTTAAGTGATTGACTTGACCGCGGCCGCGGCTCGTCGCTCCACGCGCCAGAACAGCGCACACCCGCCGATCTACGACGATGCCCTACCGCGGAAGATGACAAAGCAAATTCGGCTCGCAGCCTAATCGGAGGTTTAGATCCACCGTGCGAGGACGACGGTGATGTTGTCGGGGCCGCCATTTTCGTTGGCTCGCGCAATCAGCCGCGAGGCGGCGGTCTTCAGGTCGCTCGTGCCGCTCAGCGTGCCAAGCATTTCCGGATCGGCTACGGGCCCCGAGAGGCCGTCCGAGCACAGCAAATAGACGTCGCCGGCGCGCGGCTGCTCCAGGCGCGTGTCGACTTTGACGGTGTCCTTCATGCCCAGTGCACGAACGATCACGTTCTTGTGCGGGAAATTTGCGATCTCCTCGGCCGTCAGCCGCTTCATCTTGATGTAGTCATTGAGGAGCGAGTGATCCTCGGTGAGCTGCTCGAACTTGCCTTCTCGCATGCGGTACACGCGCGAGTCGCCGACATGCGCGAGATACACGCCATTCTCGACGGCGAATAGGGCCACGATCGTCGTTCCCATCCCCCGTTGACGAGGGTCGCGCTGGGCACTTTCGAAAATGCGCAAATTCGCGAGTTTAATCCCGGTGATCAGTCGGTTTTCTTCATAGCCTTTGGAGCGGTCCATCTTGTAGGGCCAGGTGCGCTCGGGATCGTTGGCGGTCAACGCGAAGAACTCGCGCATCGCGTCTACTGCCATTTTGCTCGCGATCTCGCCGGACGCGTGCCCTCCCATTCCGTCGGCCACAATGTAAAGACCGCTCTCCTCGACGATTGAAAAGACGTCCTCGTTATGAGTGCGTTTCATGCCGACGTTCGTTTCGCCAGCCACCTCGATGCGGAGCGATCCAGCCACGGCAGACGATCGTCGCAAGGACGCGTATAGGGTGTCTAGTATTAGTTGCGGTCTCTTGACGCGTTCGCCCGCAAAGCCGATTCGGCCGGGGCTTCGTCCGTCTAAAGAGCGGCTCGCAGCACGACGGGAAGGTCGTGAAACTGGCCGGCGCTGAAGACGAGAAGCTTGACTGCGTCACCCGGCGCGTGTTGCGAGATGGCCTCGGCGAGCGCTTCAGGCGTCGCGATCGGGCGTCCGTCGATGGCGACGATGACGTCCGACGAGGGCTTGAGCCCCGCTTGCTCCGCCGGTCCCGAGGGCGCAACGGCGACCACGCGGACCCCTCGCACCACGGTCGACGCTTCGCGCTCGACTCGAACACCGAGCCACGCCGCTTGGGAGGTGGAAGTCGCAGAGCTCGGCGAGCGTGGGGCGTGTGTCAAAAATGAGCGAATTGTTGAGACCGGAGCGCCGACAACAATGGGCTGACAAGCCACGGCTGCGGCGTTCGCGCCAAGGTTCCTCGTCGAAATGGCATCGCCCGATTCCGATTCGCTGCTTTTGCAGGCCCGAACGAGCACGGCAACGACGCCGCCCGAGGGGTCGAGCAGCGGCGCGCCCGCCAGAGGCGGTCCTTGGACGTTGACGGCGAGCATCTGGAGCAGCCGCTCGCTGCCTGGCGCATAGGCGCTCGTCCATCCTCTCAACGCGGCCGCGGCAGGCCCGAGGTGGACTCCATGAGCGGGAAGCATCGCCCGAATGTCGAGCCCAGCCGGATCGGACTCGCTCGCGCCGAGGCCTTCGGTCCCATGATTTGGCTCGGGCACGAGAAGTGCCAGATCCAGTGCCTTGTCGCTTCGGCCGATCTTCGTGTGAACAACCGTTCCGTCGGCGTAGCGAACGTCCGCTCCCTCGACGCCGCCCAATCCTGAGAGGGCGGTCAGAATTCGGCCGTCGCCAGCCAAGACGGTGCCGACGGCGACCGGAACGCCACTGCGGACGATGGTGACCACGCTGCGCCGGACGTGCTCATAGAGCTGCTGGGGCGACTGCGCTTGCCCCGAAGCGGGGCTACGGGCTGAGTCCGGACCGGTCGCCGCTGCCTCGTCCTCTGGCAAGGCCGGCAGCGACGGCGGAGGCTGAGCCGCCACGGGCGACGCGGCGCAGAACCAGGCAATGACAACCCCCGACGCAAGCAGCGATGGATTCACGGCGCTCATGATAGCGCGGCATCTTGCAAGTGCCGATCCGGCACCCACTCGGGGGGATGGGAGGGCCAACGGCAGCTCGCGAGCCGCGAAACGGGTCGCAACGAGCTTGACAGAAATGCCGTTCCGAGGTCTCAAAGAGCCCGCTCATGAGCGAAGCGGAGAAGACGGCGGCCGCGGCGACAGACGAAGAGCCCAGAACCCCCGCCTGGCTTCCGGCACTGGGCGCGGCGCTTTTCCTGGCCGTGGGCGTCGCGTGGGCATTGTGGCCCTCCTCGGCAAGGACCGCACCGGTCGAAGTGCCGTCCAATGCGCCCAAGGTCGTCGCCGTTGGGGGGTCCTCCGGGGCCGGCCCATCGATCTCCGTTCCGTTTCGGCCGACCGGACCTGCACCCGCCGGTGCGTCCGCAGGCCCGGCGCGACCCGGACCTCCGAGCCGCCCTTGACCGCTGCAGCAGCGAGCGAGCTAGGGTAGATCGCAGGCAGTCATGAAGGATCTCCGAGTCGGCGTCATCGGCGCGTCGGGCTATTCCGGCAGCGTTGCCGCGCGGCTCGTGGCGACGCATCCCCGCATGAGCGTTGCATTCGCGACGAGCGACAAGCTGGCCGGCGAGAGCGTCGCGCTGCACCTCGGGGTCCGCGCCGACGATTCGCTCCGCTTCGTCCCAAACGCCGCTGCTATCGAGCGCGCCAGCGAGAGCGATGCCGTGCTGCTCGCGACCGCGGCGGAGGTCTCGATGCAACTTCTGCCGGCTCTCGCAGCACGCGGCCTCCAGGTCATCGACCTATCGGGCGCATTCCGCCTCGCCCAGGGTGACTATCCACGCTGGTACGGCTTCGAGCACACCGCGCCGATGTGGCTTCCGCGGGCCCATTACGGCCTTCCGGAGCTCTTCGGTTCCCCGCCCGTCGGTGCCCCGGTGGCCAATCCGGGATGTTATCCGACCGCGGCACTGCTGGCGATCGGACCCCTGCTGCGCTCGGGCCTCGTCGAGGCAGCTGGGATCGTCGTCGACGCGAAGAGCGGCGTCACCGGGGCGGGGCGCCAGAGCGGCGATTCCTACTCGTTCGTCGAAGTCGACGAAGATCTGCGGGCCTACAAGGTGCTCTCGCACCAGCACACCCCCGAAATCACACGGGGTCTGTCACGGCTCGGCGAAGGCGTGAAAGTGACGTTCACGCCACACCTGACAGCGGTCAAGCGCGGGCTGCTGGCCACCTGTTACGCGCGACCACGCACCGGAGCCTCGGCCGGCCGAATCGTCGAGTGTTTGCGCGACACGTATGCTCGAAGCGCTTTCGTTCGCGCACTGCCTCCCGACCAAGTGATGCTCAAACGGGTGGTCGGTACCAACGCATGCCACGTGGGCGCGACGGCCGATGACGATGTGGTCGTGGCCATTGGAGCGATCGACAACCTCCTGAAGGGAGCCGCCGGCCAGGCGATCCAGAACCTCAACTTGATGAATGGATGGGACGAGGCGTCGGGCTTGGACGGCCTGCAGCGCGTCTCGCCGTGACGGAGGGCGAACGGTGAGAATTCCGCGCGGATTCGCGTACGCGGGCGTCAATTGCGGCATCAAGGCGGCCCGCAGGGATATGGCGCTCGTCTACAGCGAGGTACCCTGTTCGGCGGCCGGCTGCTTTACCGTGAGCGCCGCGCGTGCAGCGCCCGTGCGTGACGCCGCATCGCGCCTCCCGGCCTCGAACATTCATGCCATCGTGGCGAACAGCGGCAACGCCAATGCCCTCGTCGGACCCGCCGGTGAAGGCGACGCACGCGAAGTACGCGAGGCCGTCGCGCGGGCAGTCGGCGTAGGCTCCGAGACCGTCCTCAGCGCGTCGACGGGCCTCATCGGGGTACGGTTGCCGGTGCAAAAGCTGGTTGCCGCGGCGCCAAGTCTTGCGGCCGCAAGGGGACCGGCGATCGAGCTTGCCGCCCAGGCGATCCACACGACGGACACCCGCGTGAAGCTGGCGAGTCGTACGTTGAACGTTGGGGGCGTCGATGCAACGTTCGCGGCGTTCGCCAAGGGCAGCGGCATGATCGCCCCCGAACTCGCCACCGTGCTCGCGTTCATCACGACGGACCTAGCGGTCGAACCGGACGCGCTGCAGTCCGCGCTCGCAAGTGCGATGCGGACGAGCTTCGAGATGATCACGGTCGATGGGGACATGAGTACCAACGACGCCATCTTTGCCTTAGCGAATGGGCTCGCAGGCAATGTGCGCGTTCAGCGGGGAACGCCCGAACACGCGGCGCTCGCCGACACGATCGAGGGGCTCTGCATCGATTTGGCGCGCGAGATTGCCGAGGACGGCGATGGTGCCACCAAGCTCATCGAGGTGCGCGTGGGCGGAACCCCCAACGCGGATATGGCGCGCGAGCTCGTGCGCGCCGTCGCTGGCTCGAACCTGGTGAAAGCTTCCGTCTTCGGAGCCGATCCAAACTGGGGTCGAGTCCTGATGGCCGTCGGCGGACGCGTCGGGTCGCGGGGCTGGCCGATCGATCCGAATTTGGCAACCGTGCATGTCCAGGGGGTCTGCGTCTATGCGGGCGGGGCTCCGACCGGCGTCGATGCGCTCGCGCTCCGGGCCAGGATGCGCGAGCCGGTCGTGACGATCGACGTTCAATTGGCCGAAGGCAGCGCCCAAGCCAAGGGCTGGGGGTGCGACCTCAGCTACGACTACGTCAAGATCAACGCCGACTACACGAGCCTAACGCACGCATCAGCCGATGGAACGGTGGCGCGCGACGACCGGCTGACGAACTACAGCCCCGGCTTCAAGCGCGCGCTCCTTGTCGAGGCGCTCAGCTACATCGCGCGCTTCACCAACAAGCGGGCGGTGGTGAAATACGGCGGCGCGGCCATGGTGAAGGACTCGCTCAAAGCGAGCTTTGCCAATGACATCAATCTTTTGCGCACGGCGGGGCTCTTGCCCATCGTCGTCCACGGTGGGGGCCCGGAGATCACGCAGACACTCGAGGCGCTCGGTATGGGCAAGAGCGAATTCGTCGATGGAATGCGCGTCACGGGCCGCGACGACGTCAAGGTCGTCGAGATGGTGTTGACTGGGAAAATCAACACAGAGCTCGTGTCCCTGCTCAACCAGTCGAGCGCACACGCCGTGGGCGTATCCGGCAAGGATGCCGGCCTTTTGCGCGCCCGCAAGCTTTTGGGCGAAGGCGGCCGAGACCTCGGCATGGTGGGGGAAATCACCCATGTGAATCATGAGCTGCTCGAAGTGCTGCTGGACCGAAAGTACGTCCCGGTTGTCTCGCCGGTGGGGATGGGCGAAGACGGCGAGGGGTACAACATCAACGGCGATGCCGCGGCGGCCGAGATCGCCATCGCCCTCAAAGCGGAGAAGTTGATTTATCTGACGGACGTGGCCGGAATTCTCGAAAACGGGGAGCTGATCAGCGAGATCTCCGCCACCGAGCTTCGCAGAAAAATCGCCGATGGGACCGTGTACGGAGGCATGGTCGCCAAGGCCAGGAGCATCCTGCGCGCGATCGAGGGAGGCGTCGCTAGCGTGCACATTTTGGACGGCCGCGCGCCGCATTCCGTGATCGCGGAGCTCTTCACGGATCGCGGCGTCGGAACGCTCGTGCGCGGCGACTGACCACGGCCGCATGGCGACTAACGAATTTCTTCCCCGCCTTCGATCAGCAGCAACTCCCCGACCGAGCCCGAAGCCCCCCCGAGAACCCGACCCAAGTGCCGTAGGAGCTCACGGTTGTCGAGGACGCCGAGCGACTGCATCTCGAGCGCGCCGATGCGATCCTCGGGGGTAAACGAGCTCGCGGTCTTCTCCATCGAAAGCTTGTCGGGCTCGTACGCGCTACGCGCTGCCTGCGTGTCGAGGATGGTGTAGTCGTCGCCTTGTCGCAGCTCGATGCTCACGGTTCCGGTGACGGCCGGCGCCACCCACCGCGTGAGCGCCTCCTTGAGCATGCAGGCTTCGGGGTCGAACCAGCGTCCCTCGTAAAGCAGCCGTCCGAGCCGCCGTCCAAGCGTGAAGTACAAATCCGTCGTGTTTTCGTTGTGCACGGCGCTCAGCAGTCGTTCATACGTGACATGCAAGAGCGCCATGCCGGGCGCTTCGTACACACCGCGACTCTTGGCGTCGATGACGCGGTTTTCGATTTGATCGCTCATCCCGAGGCCGTGCCGGCCACCCGCGGCGTTGAGGGCGCGAAAGCCCGCGAGGCTGGAGGCGAACCGTTCGCCGTTCAAGGCCACCGGGATCCCCCGATCGAGCTCCACCGTCAACTCTTCCGGTCCCACACGATCGCTGCCGCGCCAATGGGCGACGCCCATGATGGGCTCGACGATCATCATGCTGCGATCGAGCCGCTCCAGATCCTTGGCTTCGTGAGTTGCCCCAAGGAGGTTCGCGTCGGTCGAGTAGGCCTTTTCCGTGGCCATGGTGTACGGCAGACCGATCGAAGCGAGATACGCGCTCATTTCCCTCCTTCCGCCGAACGCGTCGACGAATGCCCGATCGAGCCAAGGCTTGTAGATTTCGAGCGACGGATTGACCAGGACCCCGTATCGAAAGAAGCGCTGGATATCGTTTCCCTTGTGCGTGCTGCCGTCCGAAAAGACCTGCACGCCGTCTTCGCGCATCGCTCGAATGATAGCGGTGGTCGTCACGGCGCGTCCGAGGGGGGTCGTGTTGAAATACTTCTTGCCGCCCGTCGAAAGGTGGAACGCCCCGCATTGAATCGCGACGAATCCCTCCCGGACCAAGGCATCGCGGCAATCGACCAGACGGGCGCTCGTGGCTCCATGTTTCGTGGCAATCGGGGGAATGTCGGATACGTTCGCTTCGTCGGGCTGGGCGAGGTCCGCCGTGTACGCGTAGACCTGCAGACCCTGGCGCGACATCCATGCGACGGCGCAGCGCGTGTCCAGGCCGCCCGAAAACGCAATGCCGATACGGGTGCCCTCTGGGGGGAGCTTGCGATGGATCCGGCTCATAAGGCGTCAGATACACGCGGCGAGCCGGAAGCGGTAGCTGGATGGTGAGCCACTGGCGCTCGATCCACGAAGGCACTAAACGCCTGCCATGGCTGGCATCGCTCGCACGAGCGCCACCGGTGCGGGCGGCATGCTTCCGGCGCTTCTGGACTGGTCCTCGTCGTTCGAAAGCGACAGGCTCTTGATCCGAGAGGATCTCTTGGGCAGCGCCGCGCACGTGACGATGCTCGGGCGGACCGGCATCCTGGCGTCGGCCGACGCTTTCACACTCCGTGACGCTCTGCGCGTCATGTACATAGAAGCGAGCGAGGACCGCCTCGCGCTGCCGCCCGGTGAGGAAGACGTGCACATGGCGGTCGAGGCCGAGCTCGGCAGACGGGTCGGATCGGTCGCGGCGCGCCTGCATACCGCTCGGTCGCGAAACGATCAGGTCGCGCTCGACTTGCGTTTGCACGTCCGCGATCAAGCCGCGGGGCTTACGCGCGAGTTGGCGGCGCTAATCGCCGCGCTCGCCGAACGAGCCTCGCATGAGGGCGCTATTTTGATGCCAGCGTATACGCACCGGCAACGCGCTCAACCGATTAGCGGCGCATTTCTCTTGGCTTCGTGGGCGGTCGGACTTGCACGAGCGGCGGAAACGCTAGTGTATACACTCGATCAGCTGGAAATGCCCCTAGGCTCGGGAGCGTGCTCCGGAACGTCGCTTCCGATTGATCGCGCGTTCGTGGCCCACCTGTTTGCCCCTTGGCAGCCGACGCGAAACGCTTTGCACACGGTCGGCGACCGTGACTTCGCTCTCGACTGGACCTGGGCGGCAGCGCGGGTGGTTCTGGCGCTGGGCCGGATAGCCACCGACGTGGTTGATTTCGCCACGCACGAATTCGCACTTGTACGGCTCGATGGCACGATCGCCGCCGGCTCGAGCATGATGCCTCAAAAGAAAAACCCCGATGTCTTCGAGCTCGTTCGCGGCAAGGGCGCACGCGCGACGGGCAACGTGGTCGCGATGCTCACGCTCATGAAAGGTCTCTCCAGCGGATACAATCGCGATCAACAAGAGGATCGGCTTCCCCTGCTGGAAGCCGGACCGCTGGCACGCGGATGCGCGCACGTCATCGCCCTGGCACTGCCCCACGTCCGATTCGACAGCGAGCGCGGACGCCGAGCCATCGACGATGGGTTCACGCAAGCGACCGATCTCGCCGAGGCGCTCGTGCGGCGAGGGGTTCCGTTCCGGGAGGCGTACAAGGCGGTCGGCGAACTGGTCCGTATCGCGATCGATGCAGGGGTCGCCCTGCGCGCCATCGAGCCGTCGCGCGCACGGGAGGTCCACCCCGCGTTCGATGCCGCCGCGCTCGCCGTGCTCGATCCGAAGGCCGCAACGGCCGCCAAGGACAGCGACGGCGGGACTGGACCGCGCGCCGTCGAGTCTCAGATCGCTTGGCTTCGGGAGCGCGCCCGTACTCTCGTGACCAAGGCAGACGCCCACGGCTCGCTCGATGAACTGGCAGAGCGCGTCTTCGCCGAGCCGTTGGGGAGCGCGCCATGAAGCCGACCAAGCGCGATTTCTTGAGTCTGAGCGACCTTTCCGCGGCAGAGATTCGCGACGTCCTCACGATCGCGGCCACGTTGAAGCGTGAGCCGAAGGGGGCGCGAACCCAAATGCTCGCGGGTGGGGCCGTCGCGGTCGTCCTCGAGAAGGCGAGTACCCGCACTCGGGTCTCGTTCGAGGTTGGCTGCGCCCAGCTTGGGCTGCACCCGGTGGTGCTCGGAGTCCAGGGCAGCCAGCTCGGCCGGGGTGAGCCCATTCGTGACACGGCGCGGGTGCTCGCGCGGTACTGCGACGCCATCGTCTTTCGGACCTCGGACCACGCGCGGCTGACCGAGATGGCGACCGCCGACGTGCCGGTCATTAATGCTTTGTCGAATGACGGCCATCCGATCCAGGTGCTCTCCGACATCTTCACGATAGAGGAGCATCTGGGCAGTATCGCCGACTTGCGCGTAGCGTTCGTCGGCGACTGCGGATGCAACATGGCTCGATCGTGGCTTGAGGCCGCCCCACTCTTCGGGTTCGAACTGGTGCTCGCCGGACCTCGGGAATATTCGCCCCCCGCCGAAGAGCTGGCGCGCGCCGGAACGTTCGTCAAACGGATCTACGAGCCCTCTCGGGCCGTCGCGGGATGCGCAGTAGTCAACACGGACGTGTGGACGAGCATGGGCCAAGAAGCCGAGACGGACGAGAGGACAGAGGCTTTTGCCGGCTGGACCGTAAACGACAAGATGCTCCGACCGGCGGCGGCTGAGGCGATCGTGCTGCATTGCCTGCCCGCGCATCGGGGCGAAGAGATCGACGAGGCGACTCTGGAGGGCCCGCGTTCACGGGTCTGGGATCAGGCGGAAAACCGTCTGCACGTGCAGAAGGCGTTGCTCGTGTGGTTGCTCGGCGCGGCATCGAAGGTGACCGGCTGACGCGCACCCGCTTCGCTCCTTCGCCGACGGGCGATCTTCACTTGGGCAGCGCGTGGACGGCGTTTGCGTCCTGGGTCGTCGCCCGCCGCGCCTCGGGTACCTGCGTGCTGCGCTTCGAAAACCTCGACACGTCGCGCGTCATCGCGGGCGCGGACGCGCGCATCCAGGACGATTTGCGTTGGCTGGGCCTCGACTGGGACGGGGACCCGGTGCACCAGAGCGAGCGTGCGGAGCTGTATGGGCGGACGATCGAGCAACTCGCCGCAGGCGGCTGGGTCTATCCCTGCGACTGCTCACGGACAGAGATCGCACGCGCGCCGAGCGCGCCTCACCCAGGGGAGGAATCGGTATACCCGGGCTTCTGCCGCGATCGTGACCCGAATCGAGCGATGAAGCGGCCCCCAGCGCTACGACTTCGCATTCCCGAAACGGCCGTCGTGTCGTTCGAGGACGGCATTGCGGGAAAGATCACGCAAAGCGTGTCGCGAGAGGTCGGCGATTTCGTGCTCCGGAGAGGCGACGGGGTATTTGCCTACCAGATCGCGGTCGTTGTCGACGACTTGGCGATGGGAATCACAGACATCGTGCGCGGAGCCGACCTCGTAGAGTCGACCCCGCGCCAGGTCTGGCTCGCGCAGCTGCTCGGTGCGCGCCCGCCGCGGTACGCTCACGTTCCGCTCGTGGTCACACGCGAAGGTGCGCGACTCGAAAAGAGGACGCGAGGAATCACGATCCGGGAGTTGCGGCAATCGGGAGTCCATGCGGAGCGGATCATCGGCTCCCTGGCCTACGGCCTGGGACTCGCGGACACCGATCGACCCGCAACAGCGAGCGAAGTGGCGCGCTCGACTGCGGAGCGCACGATCGAATGGCGGCGCCGCTCATGGCCCGTTCCCGAGCACTGGTGAAGGGCCGCCGCCGCCCGACCGCCGGACATCGTCGATTCCGCTAATGGGCACGACGAGCCGCGTGCGCTCGCATTTTCCCGCGCGGCACTCGGAGTTTGCCGTGAGGCCGTGCTTACCGCGAATCGCACGCCGCTCGGATCTTGGGCGACACGCGGATGGGATCGAGAGTGACGCTCGGGTCGTTGGCGCGCCAGGCCGCACACGCGGCCACCGCAGCGGGGTGCGCATCGATGGCCGCGTACGCCTCGAGCAGCGCACGCTGAACCACCGCGACTTGGGGATGGGTCAACGAGCCACTTCCTAGAATCCTGTTTCCACGCGCCAAGGCTTCGACGTACCGGCCATAGCGGACGTCGGCCAAAAGCTGGGGCAACTCGGCGTCGGCTCGTTGCTGCTGCGCGAGTACCATACCGCCGCTCGGCCCGTCCCACTCGGCGGCCATGTGGGCCTCATTTTTTCCCTCGTTGGTCAACTTGAGTCGGGGCAACGGGATCAGGACGACTTCGCCCCGCTTCACGAATACCCCCTCGCGCCGATTGTAGGGATTCAACTCCCAGCCTCGGTTCGGATCTCCCCAAAAGCGCGACGCGATCGAATGGACCGTCTCTCCATCTCCTGCGATGTACGTCACCACCGCCGGGATCTCGACCTCCTGACCTTCTACCGGGGGCACCCACGGCACGCTGCGGTTCGCCCTGGCGAGCAAGTCGGCGCGCGCGATGTCGTTGGTCCCAAGCCAAGACAGTGCCAGATCGGCCCACGTTTCGCCGTGCACGACGGTGTGGTGCCCCGGCGCCGGAACCTCCAGCCGCATGCCGGCCACGATCACGCTGCCCCCCTGCACGTCGAGTGCGTTCGCGCCTACAAGAACGGTCTCGTACTTCGAATCGCCGTACACGCGGCCCGCGATCTGAGCGAGCGTCTCTCCCGGCTTGACGATGTGCGCGAAGGCACCCGCTCTACGGGAGGCAAAAAGGACCAGCGCCACGATGCCGACCCGGACCATCGTCCGATTCATCGTTTTTTCTCCTTGTCGATCCCTTGCGGGGACGCTTCGAGTTCGTCGTGGGGACCAAGCTCCGGGACGGCCATCACGACGTCGATCATACGTGTCTCGCCCGGTAGGACGGAGATCGTGCGCTTCTCCGCAGGTGCACGCGGGTGCAAGAGCGTCACGTAGTGAGTGCCGGCCGGAAGGGGGATCGAGCGGGCGAAGGGCGTCACGTCCACCCGCTGTCCGTCAATCCACACCTCGGCCCAGGGAGTCGCCAGCACGCGGACGTAGCCGGGCGACGAGGGCACGAGTTCCAGCGGCATAGCCCCATCTGCATCGGCGCGGCGGCGAGCCGTGGCCTGAAGGAGACCGCCGCCGAGCAACGCCGTCGCCCCCAGCACGGCGAGGCCCGCGACCGCGTGGGAAGTCCGCGAGCGCCGGCGCAGCGGGGCGGCCGTCGTGGAGGGCGCGTCGGAGGGTCGGACCAGCCCGGCGTGCTCGAGCGCGCGGATGACCCGTCTGTCACCCCGCAGTCCGGCATGAGAGCTCGACAGCTTTTCGAGCTCCGCTGCAAGCGCATCGGCGGTCTGAAAGCGATTCGCCGGGAGCTTCTGGATGGTCCGCATCACGATCCGCTCGAGCGCGGCCGGCACCTCGGGCGCGCGACGATGCAAGGGGATCGGAGGATCGCGACGAATGCGATGCGCCGCGGGCCGGGCGTCGGTCTCGTCCCCGCGTTCGAAAGGACGCGAGCCGCAGATCAGCTGGTACAGAACCACGCCGAGTGAAAAGAGGTCGCTCCGCGCGTCGACGTTTTCGCCGAGAATTTGCTCCGGAGACATGTAAGCGGGTGTCCCGAACGATGCCGTGTCCCCGAGTCGTACCGGCTCGAGCGCGATCGGCTCGTCCGGGGAGCGAGCCCGCTGGGCGATTCCGAAATCGAAGACTTTGATCTCGCCCCGTTGGCTCGCGAAAATGTTGGCGGGCTTGATGTCTCGGTGCACGATGCCATTGGCATGCGCGTGCGCAAGCCCTCGCGCCACGGCAGCGCCGATGGCCGCGACGGAGTCCGCAGGCACGGTGGGTTTTCTCTTCAGCAGCGTGGCGAGACTGAAGCCGTCGACGAACTCGAGCACCAAGTACGTCCGCGCCTCGCTCTTGGAAAACGCGTAGAGAAGCGCGATGTTCGGATGGCACAGCTCCGCGAGGACGCACGCTTCACGCTCGAGCTGCTGCGCAACTGGCGAGTTCCAGGCAATCGTATTTCTCAGAACCTTGAGCGCTACCTTGCGTCCGAGCGGCTCTTCGATGGCGGCGTAGACGGACGAAATGGTTCCGGACCCGAGCTCCTCGAGAATGCGGAAGCCTTCGATGCCCGACAGCTCCGCCACGGTTGCGCCCTCGCTCGTCGAAGCGCCCGCGCGGAAACGCTAAGTACGCGCGATGAGGGACCGCCCCGTCATTTCCGGAGGCTGCGAAAAGCCCAACAATGCGAGCATCGTCGGCGCGACGTCGCAGAGTCGACCGTGCGCTTCGATCTGCGCGTTCGGGTCCCGATCGTTGACGTAGATGAGGGGCACGGGGTTGAGCGTGTGAGCGGTGTGGGGCTGCCCCGTCGCGGGGTCTTTCATGAGTTCACAGTTGCCGTGGTCCGCCGTGATGAGCACCGCGCCGCCCCGCTCGCGCGCCGCGTTCACGATGCGTCTCACGCCGGCATCGACGACTTCCACCGCGCGAATGGCGGCATCGAGCACACCGGTATGACCAATCATGTCGGGATTCGCAAAATTCACGAGCACGAAGTCGTACTTGTCGCTCCGAATCGCCTCTTCGACGGCTTGCGACACGGCTTCAGCGGCCATCTCCGGCTTCTTGTCGTACGTCGGCACGTCCTTCGGCGAAGCCAACATCTTGCGATCTTCGCCCTCGAACGGCTCCTCCCGCCCACCGTTGAAGAAGTACGTGACGTGTGCGTACTTTTCGGTTTCCGCGCAGCGGAACTGTCTGAGACCCGCGCGCGATAGGATCTCGGGAAACACGCTCGGATAGCTGTCCTTTGGAAACGCAATCGGCAGGCCGAGCGATCCGTCGTAAGTCGTCATGCAAGCATACCGTCCCTCGAAGGGCGCGTGCCGCTCGAGACGGGGGAAATGCTCGAAGTCGCGCACGGCCAACGCGCGCGTCAACTCGCGTGCGCGGTCGGGTCGAAAATTGAAGTGAACCGCGACGTCGGACGGCCTCACGCCGTCGTACGATTCCACAACGAAGGGCTCGACGAATTCGTCGGTCTTTCCGACCGCGTAGCTCTGCTCGACCCCGGTTTGGGCCGACTCGGCACGCGGCGCGCCAGCTTCCACGATGGCTCGGTAGCTCCGCTCGACGCGTTCCCACCGGTTGTCGCGATCCATTCCCCAATAGCGGCCGGCCACGGTTCCGATTCGACCTACCCCGGCGAGCTTGCGCTCGACCTCAGCGATGTATTTCGGCGCCGTGCCCGGTTGAACGTCTCGCCCGTCGAGAAACGCGTGGACGACGACGGGAACGCCTGCGACCCGGGCCACCTCAATCAGCGCGAATAGATGGACGAGCGACGAGTGCACGCCGCCGTCGCTCACGAGACCAAGCAGGTGCAAACGCCCGCTTCGCTTCTTGGCCTGCTGCACCAAGTCGCCAATGACGCCGTTTTTGGCAAGGGTTCCGTCGTATACGGCGTTGTCGATACGCGAAATGTCCATCATCGCGATACGACCCGCGCCGAGATTGAGGTGTCCGACCTCACTGTTGCCCATCTGACCCGGCGGCAGCCCGACGTCCGGCCCCGACGTGCCGATGAGCCCGTGGGGACAGCGCTCGAGGAGCGACGAGAGAGTCGGGGTTCGGGCGAGTCGCACCGCATTGTCCGCGCGCTCTGCGCGCTCGCCATAGCCGTCCAAGACGACGAGAACGAGCGGGCGCGGGCGGGCGTTCGGGGAGCTCATGGGGGCCCGAAGATAGCACCAGACGCGGTCGATGGCAGCCGCTATGCGCAGCGGCGGCGCGCGCGGCAGAGGCGTGTTAGGAGGGGGCCGATGCCGTGGATCGAAGCCACGCTGCGGGGCGAGCGCGTTCTCGCACGGGCCAACGAAGACGGGACGCTTGCCGCCGACCGCGGCAGGGTCGAGATCCGGTACCGGGCGAGCGATAGTCGGGCGTACCGAGCGGCGACGCGCAACCTCGAGGTACCCGACGGCGCGCGGCTGCTGGCCGATGCATCGTGCCACACTGTTGAGCCCTCGAGGGCCTCGCTGTCGCCCATCCCGGGCCCCGCCGTCGCCGCACGGGGAGGCTGGATCGCGTATACCGATGGCGCTTGCTCGGGCAACCCGGGACCGGCCGGCTGTGGGGTCGTGCTCGTCGGGCCCGACGGCAAGATGCACGAAGGACTCGAATATTTGGGCCAAGCCACCAACAACGTTGCGGAGCTCACGGGCATCCTGCGCGCGGTCGAGTGGGTCCCTGCGGACGCGCTTTCCATCGTGGTCCACACCGACAGCCAATATGCGATTGGGGTGCTGCAGAAGGGCTGGAGGGCCAAGGCCAACCAGGACCTCGTCGAGCGGACGAAGCGCGCCGTGGAATCCCGTAGGGCCCGGCTCGTGTACGTGCCGGGCCATCAGGGCGTCAAGCTCAACGAGCGCGCCGATCAGCTCGCCCGGGAGGCGGTGCAAGCTCGCACGACTCGGGTGGCGCGGGGTTAGTCATCGTCGTCGGGGGGCTCGAGACGGAGCGGAGGACAGGGGCGCGTCAGGGCGCCGCGGCAATCTCCGCCGTCCAACGGCGCGACAGCCCGCAATTGGCGGCGCTGCTCCATGCGCGTGGCCCAGTGCGCGCGGGTCCGAGGACGAAGATCAGTTCGCCGCCCGCGCGTGAGACGGCGATGGGCCCACGGTCCGCGCGTTCGCGACAAGCGAACGCCGCCTCGCGGGGGGAAGCCGGCCCAAACTGCTTGTCGAGAGCCCGCGCGACGGCGGCATACGGGCGCGCCGCCAGACCCTCCTTGCCGTTGCCTTCGTCGTAGCGCAAGCGCCAGGCGAACGCGCGACGATCCCCGTTGGCGACGAGCAGAGCGCGATCGCCGCCCCATCCCTTGCTCGCCTCGGCAGCCGCCGCGGGGTCCATCCATTCTTCGAAGGCGATGCGCGCGCCGAGCTCTCCCTCCGAGTCGTCGTCGTCCACCGTCCAGCCGGGCCCAAGGGTCGCGAAGGGTGGTGCAGTCACCGGCAGCGGCCGTTCGCGCGCGTCCCATTTGTCGAGGTGCAGAATCTGCTCGGTCGTGGTCGGAGCGTCGTCCCAAGCGCGATCGACTGCAGCCCACCCGCCACGCCGGCGCAACGCGTTGACGAACAGCGTCCCGTAGATGTACGGCGCTGCGAGCGAGGAGCGCATGATGCGCGGAGCATCGGCCCCGGGGCCCTGGCTGACTCCTTGCCGAATCTGTTGAACGAACACATCGTCCGGGATGTCGAGGGCGCTATGTTTGCCGCCCGGCGCGGCGCGCGCGATCATCACGTCGAACATGGCGCTCGTCGCATCCCCTTCGGCAAGTGCGCTCACCGCCTCCGAACGATCGCCCTCTCCGGGCCGGTACCTCGAGCGGCTCTCGAGGTCCCAATGCTGGTCTTGCAGCGCGTGCACCAGCTCATGTGCGAGGGTGGCCGTGGCCTCGTCGTCGCTCAAGTCGCTCGCAAGGTACATCGTCCCGTCAGCCGGTTCGTAATAGCCCGCCAACTGGTCTTCGAGGAGCTGATATTCCGCCGCCTCATAGTCGAACTGCGTCGGGACGAATCCGAAAAGCTGAAGTGCGAACCCTTCGTTGCGGATCGCCTGCGGCGGAAGCTCGCGCGAAACGTGATCCTTGACGCGCTCGATTAGCTCGGCGCGTGTGAGCTGCACGCCGGGCACCGATTTCAGTGCAACGAGGCCTCGAGCGAGAACGACGCGCCGCAGCATGCGAGCGACCAGCCGGGTCTCGCGCGACGGCTGCGGCGGGTCGTCGCTCACGTTGGGGGTAAGGGGCAAGGCCCCGGAGTCGGCCAGGATCGCGGGGGGCGGGGCCCGGGGGATCGCCGTGGCGGAACCCGAAGGGGCGCTCCTCGTACACGCGTTCAAACCGAGCGCAAGCGCAAGGGTCCACCGCTTCATGTACCGTCGCCGATTCCACGCTCGGCCTGTCGCCGGAGCGCGGCAATCGTCGCCTCGTACGGCGGATGCGAAAACACGGCGCTTCCCGCGACGAGAACTCGTGCGCCAGCAGCCGTTGCGCGCGCGGCCGTGTCGGGGCCAATTCCGCCGTCGATTTCGAGGTCAATGGATCGCCCCGAGCGATCGATCATCTCTCGTATCGCACGCACCTTGGGCAGCACCTCCGGCAGGAACGCTTGACCTCCGAACCCCGGGTTGACGCTCATGACGAGGACCAGATCGACCGAATCGATGATGTATCGAATGGTGTCCTCGTGAGTCGCCGGATTGAGCACGACGCCCGATCGCTTTCCTAGGTGTCGCACGAACTGCAGGGTCCGGTGCAAGTGGGTGCACGCCTCCACGTGCACGCTGAGCCCGTCGGCACCGGCGCGCGCAAAGTCTTCGAGGTACCTGTCTGGCTCGACAATCATGAGATGGACGTCGATCGGCAGCGACGTGGCTGCTCGCACTGCCTTGACGACCAGCGGCCCGATCGTGATGTTCGGCACGAAGCGGCCGTCCATGACGTCGACATGGATCCAATCGGCGCCTGCCGCTTCGGCCGCGCGCACCTCTTCCCCGAGGCGGGCAAAATCGGCCGACAGGATGGACGGCGCAATCCGCACGCTATCGTGGTTGGTAAGGGTCACGCTTGAATCAGGTGGCCGAAGGTTCGGCAGTCGTCAAGCTCCGTGTCGCCTGGCGAAGTAGCGTGCTCAAGGGACACGCTTGGGTTGCACCCCCTCGCAAAAGGGACGACGCTTACGGGTGTCATGAACGTGCGCCGCACGACGAAAGGTGACTTCGACCGAATCGTGCAGGTCATCGATCGTTGGTGGGGCGGCCCGATCAGCACGTTCGCGCACCCGATTTTTTTTTACGAGCTCGGCAAGCATGCACTCGTCGTCGAACAGGGTGCCCAGATGATCGGGTTTCTGCTCGGATTTCTCGTCGCAGGTTCGGAGACGACGACGATCGCCGAGTCACCGGCGGTGCCGACTGGGTATGTTCACCTGGTGGGCATTCATCCGGACTATCGACTTCGCGGCGTTGGACGACTTCTCTACGATCGGTTTACCGATGAGTGCCGTGAGGCTCACTGTCTTCGCATGAAGGCGATCACGACGCCCGGAAACGAGGGATCGATCCGATTTCATCTCGCTCTCGGGTGGGGCGTGCAAGAGATCGACGACTACGCCGGCCCAGGCCGCCGGCGGATCGTTTTCACCAAGCAGCTCGTTTGAATCTCTCGGGTGTTCGCGTCGCTTACACGGGTAGGTGTTGAAATGGTGCCGAATTCATCAAAGTCCGCGCGCGAGGCGAATGAGCCGCCGATCACCGTGGCCGGGCTGCGCGAGATTGGCCTTTTCGGGGCTCTCAGCGACGAGGTGCTCGGACGACTGGCCAAGGCCTTGAAGCCGATCCGCGCGGTACCCGGCGACGCGATCTTTCGGGAGGGCGACGGAGGAGCACGCGAGATGTACGTCGTGCTCGAAGGTGAAATGGAGGTAACGCGACGGAGCCGGCGCGGTCGAGATATGCGCGTGGCGATTTTGGGCCCGACGGATTGCTTCGGGGAAATGTCGATGATCGACATGCAGTCGCGCTCGGCGACGGTTCGGGTACTGGCCCCATCGCGCCTGCTGCGGGTGACGAGCGAGGACATGGATGCGCTCTATCGTTCGGACCTGAAGTCGTACGCGCTGATCGTCCTCAACATCGCCCGAGATCTTTCGCGTCGCTTGCGGGTGGCCGACGGGATTTTGGCGGACTTCACGGTGAACGTGCTCGACGAGTACATGGCCACCAAGCGGGCCTGACCGGGCCTGCGGGCGCACCTGAGCGGGCCACGCCCTTACCGTGGGTAAGGACGGCGAGCACCGGTCGCGCGGGGGCTTGAACGGGCCACGCCACCCACCGTGGGTAAGGACGGCGAGCGCCGGTCTCATTCCGGGCCATGCCCCCCACCTCGACGCCGCGTTGAGGCCACCATTCTTGTGGAGCTGAGTTCCCCGCCCGCGTGGGCACAATTTGGTTATGGGGCTAGAGGGGAGCGGCCTTCTCCCCGTCGTCTGCCAGAGCGTGGGGGTAAGGCGCCGCGCCATCGCCCCGCGCTCCCGAGCACCTGTGGTCGACGGGATCGACTGGCTCGTAGCAGCGTGCGTCGTCCACGGCCGCGTCGTTGGACCCTTCGTCCTCACCGGGTCCGTCGAGAAGCGCATCGCTCGGCGAACTCTCGGTGGGGGCGTCTTGGACGTCCTCGGCTGCCGCGTCGCCAACGTCCGCAGCGGCGTCCGCGGTCGCCTCCGAAGCGGCCGCGTCCGCTGCCGCGCCAGAAGCAGCGCCCCCGCCACCCTGCGACGAGCCCGAGGCCGGTGTTCCGGTATTGGCGTTTGGCGCCACCCCCGCGTCCGCGGACGCCGCGGTCGGGGACGTGGCGTTCCCAGCGCCCAAGGTCGGGGTGGAGGTGCTGCCCGACGCTGTGCCGCTTCCGCTGCCAACGGCGCCATTGTTGCCTGGCCCTTCCGTCGTGGAAGGTGGAAGGGGCTGTGGATTCAGATCGCAGCCCATCCCCGCTACCGCGAGGAGCGCAACCGCAACAGTCCCGGCGATCCGCCGGGCATTCGATGCGAACCACATAGCCCAAGCCCCGATCAGCATGGAATGTGCCAAGCAGCTCGTCGCGGGAATGACGCCGTTCGTCGACCCAACATCAGCCCTGGGATCGCAGCGGCGATCACGGCTGGCCCAATTCGGCACATATGGAGGGGGCCGATCTTGAGCGCTCATGCCCGGCATGTTAGCCGACTCGCAAATGACGAGCGAAGTGGCCGAGGGACGGGAACTTTCACCGCGCATTCGCCGAGCACTCGAGCTGAGCTACGGCGTCGAAGGCGTGGTCGCGGCGCGAGTTTGGCAGTGGCCCGGCCGGGTGGCGGTGGGTGTGCGCGGAGGCAACGCAACTTCTGCGCCGGAGCTCATTCGGCGGGTTGAGGCGGCCGTTGCGGGCCTCCGAGAGACCGGTGAGACCTGGGATTTCGGAATCCTCGAAGATCCCACGAAGTAACGATTGCACGAGGACCCGCGGGGCTCGGCCCCGATTTTCGGGACCTCATACCGGGTGAGCCTCGACCCCCCATTCCCGCGACCTCAAACGTGCCCGCCCGCCGCCGTGGACAGGGAGACCGCGCTCGCTCGCTTGTGCGGCGAGCGCGAAACCCGGAGCGTACGCAGATTCAGTTTGAGACGAAGATCGCCTCAATCTCCGCTTTGACCTGCTCCTCGCCCTGCTTACGCGCGATGGCAATTTCTTTGACGATGAGCGACCGCGCCGTGTCGAGCATGCGTCGCTCGCCGAAGCTCAGTTGCTTGTCGGTCTTGAGCCGATAGAGATCGCGTAGAACCTCTGCGACATCGTAAATGGACCCGGTCTTGATCTTGTCCATGAAGCCGCGATATCGACGGTTCCATGTTTGATTGTCGAACGCGATTGTTCGCTCACGCAGGATGTCGAAAATTTCCTGGATTTCGAGTTCGTTAATGACTTCGCGCAGGCCGACCGCTCCGGCGTTTGCTACGGGAACCATGATCTTCCGGTCAGTATCCAAAATGCGCAGCACGTAAAATTTCTGGCGGCTGCCCGCGATGTCTTTTTCTTCAATACGAATGACTTCCGCTACCCCTTGAGCCGGGTACACGGCCTTGTCGCCGACCTTGAACTTGACGTCCGTAGCAGCTTGCATAGCGTCTCCTTGCAATGATGCGCCCAGGCATACCGCCGCCCGGACACCTCGTGTTTGACAGGCGCCCCTCGGCGAAACGGTCACCGTCGGCTCACCTGCGTTCGCCAGTGGGACCGGCGTCTAAGACGGAAACGTGTGGCCTCGAATTCCATTCCGCGGGAAGCAGGAGTTCGAGCAACTCGGCCGGAGAGCCGAGATCAGGCAAAGCGGCACGCGCAGACTAGTGCCACGCATTGTGGCTGTCAACTAATCTGTCACCTATCGGTCATGAAAGTCGTCACGGGCGGCGCCATTACGGGGTTTGGGGCCCCCAATCTCAGACGCCTGCCTGCCATCCAGGCCTGATGCAGGAACGGGGAAAGCGCCGCGATCGGTGCCCGCGCGCAGCTGGCTACGGCCGGGCCGCGCCGGGGGAACCGCCGGAAGATGGGGCAATGCTGTTCGCGAAGAGCTCTTCCGCCAGTCCCCAGCGAACTCCGCGATCCGAAACGATCAGCGAATGGGCGCCCCAATGGCGGAGCAGCGCGAGGGTGATCAGGCCGCCCGCGACGATCACGTCGGCGCGTTTGACTTCCATCCCGGCCACGGTCTCGCGCGTCACGCGGTCCATCCCGCTCAAATCGTGGACTACCCTTCGGAGGTCTTCGGTTTGCAGCGTTCGACCGTGGACTTCGGCACCCCGATAGGGCACTAGGCCGAGCGCAACCGCGGCGAGCGTCGTCACTGTGCCGGCCACCCCAACGGGCGGACGGCCCGGGCCGATGGGAGCCACGCGGGCAAATGCGCGGGTGGCAACGGCTTCGATGGTGTCGAGTTCCGCGGCCGTCGGAGGATCGTGAGAAACGTGCCGTTCCGTAAGCCGGACACTGCCGATGTCGAAGCTGTCAGAGAAGCGCAGCATCGGAGCCGAGGAATCGTTTCGTCCGATGACGACCTCGGTGCTTCCACCGCCCACGTCGAATACGGCGACCTCTTCGCGCTCCACACCGGCAATGCCGCTCAGGCCGCCCCGAAACGTCAGGCGTGCCTCCTCGCTGCCCGTGAGCACGCGAGCCTCGACACCGAAGGCCGAACGCACGCAGGCGCGGATTTCCTCGCCGCCGCCAGCGTCGCGCATCGCACTCGTTCCCACGACCGCGACGCTCCGCGCGCCATATTCCCGCACGGTTTGGGCGTAGCGCTCCAAACAGGCGCACGTCCGGGCAACGGCCGCCGGCGCGAAGCGCCGGCTTCGATCCACACCTTCGCCCAGTCGTGTGATGGTCGCGGCCTCGACGACGGCCCCCAGCGTTCCGTCGCTTCGTCGCTCCGCGATCAGCAGAAGCAACGTGTTCGTTCCGACGTCTATGGCCGCGACGCGCATGCGCGAGGAGCCCGGCGTCGAGGGATCCGTGTCTCGAAATCGCGCGCCGGGATCAGTTCGCGAGATCCTTCAGGTTGAGCATCTCTTCGACGTTCGGCTGCAACACGATCTCGACACGTCGATTCTTGGCTTCTTCTTCGCGCGACTGCTGCTCCACCGTGCCCGCGACCGGGTCCATGGCGCCGTAGCCGGCTGCGGCCCAGTGCGATGCGTCGAGACCTCCCCCGCTCGGAATGCCCCGGCCGTCGTTGCCCTTGTCCGAAGCGACGAGGAACGTCAGCACTTGTCGCGCTCGCATCACGCTCAAGCCCCAATTATCGAAGTACGTGCCGCCGTAGGGCTCCTTGTCGGTGTGTCCTGCAACTTGGAAATTCCGAGTGCTGAGCGTCGCGTCACCTTTGATGACTTCCGCGACCTGCTTGAGAATTTTCTTGCCGTCCGGTTTGAGGGAATCTTTGCCCGAATCAAATAGAATATCGCCGGGCAGCTGGATGACCATGCGATTATTCCGAACGACCACCTTCAGACCGACGCTCGTGAGTTTGTCCAAGCGCCCTTTCAGATCCCGAAAGCGTGCCTTCATGTCGTCGAGCTGCTTCAAGCGAGCCTCGTACTCGGACATGGCCTGGCGAAGCTTGGATTTCTCTTCCTCGGAGCGCGAAAGACCGACCCCGAGGTCCTTCAACTTCGATCGAAGGTCCTCGATCTGTTGCTGAGCTACGGTGTATTTCTGCTCGTCATCGGCGTGACGCTTATTTGCGGCGTCCAGATCCGCCTTCAACTTGGCAATGTCACGTTGCGCCTGTTGCCACTCGTCCTCGCTATGACCACAACCCACAACGGCGAACGACGCAAACAATGCGATAAGAAGCAAGCCGACGCGGAACCTCGGAATGAGCATCGTTGACCTCTCCTGGCCTCAGTGACGCGACGGTATCGATCGGCATCGACAGGGTCAAGGTGCGCGGGCGTCATCGCGGAGCCCCGCGTGGACGTCGTCAAGGTCAAGCGTTGCGAACAGTCATAAATTTTGGTTGACACCTGACGTACGTGACCATATACGTCATCTCAGACTGCCCACCAAAGGAGGGACCATGGCTGCAAAGAAGGGCGCGAAGAAGGCCAAAAAGGGCGCCAAGAAGACCAAGACCACGAAGAAGGCGGCAAAGACGGCGAAGAAGCCGGCCAAGCGGAAGGCCGCGAAAAAGCCAGCCAAGCGGGCAGCCGCCAAACGGCCCGTGAAAAAGGCGGTGCCTCGGTCTGCAGGAAAGACCCCCGCGGCGGCCTCGAAAGCTGCCGCGAAGGCCGCTCCCCCGGCCGGCGTGCCGTCAATGCTCGGCGGTGCTCCGACGTCGAGCCACGGCCCCGACGACGGAGAAGAATGACATCCGTGTCTTTGCTTGCGCTTCGTCTTTTCGGGTTCGCGAGACCCGCATTTCGCTCGCTGCATTAGCGGCGAGGGCTCCAAAGGAGCGGGCGCCTCGATTGCGGGGCGCCCGTTTCCTTTTTGTGGCCAAAAGAGCGGCGCTGGCTAGGGAGCCTCTTGCCGGCGCTCACGCCCACGCGAACGCGGGGAAGGGCCCTGCCCAAGCGCAGCGGCGAGCCCACCGGGCATGCATTTTCAGGGGGACGTCGTCCGCGGAGTGCGCCGCGGATGAAAGTTGAAGGGGTAATGAGCCGTCGTTTCGTATCCGCCGGGGCTCGGAGAGAACGGAATCCTGCGGATGACCTCGACGACGCAGGCCACGGCCGTCGGTTCGGCAATCTGGCTGCGCGCGGCGTCGACCGAGGCGCGCGACACCTTGCCCTTCGGATCAATCGTCCACTCGACGACCAAATCCCCCTCTAGCCCAGGGTGATCGGCAAGCGCCTTCTCGTAGCAGGCGCGTGCCTCATCGCGATGGGCGACGACCAGGGCGCGGATGTCGGCGATGCCTCGGCCCGGTTCGCGCGCGTGCGCGACGGCGGCGGGTGCACCCGAACTCGAGGACTCGGGGAGCGGTGATCGCTCTGCGAGTTGGGTCGGAAGACCATAGCCTCCGTCGGCCAGCTCGGTAGTCGTCGTGCCCGATCCGGGATCGACGGTTCGGCCGCTACCGCCGTCGAGGTTCGAGTTCGCGGGCGTATCGGAGGATTTAACCTCGGCCGGAATCGACTGCGCCCCCCCCGCGCAGCCGAGCACGCCGTGGAGACCGAGCCAGAATGGAACGTGGTAAGCCGCACGCGCTTGCATCGCATCCACGCTACCGCAGGTCGTCGAGACGAGGCAGCCGGCAGCGCCGACACGCATCGAAAGCACCCTGGATCGGCCCCCCGGTCGACTTTCGAAGAAGGATCCGCGGCCAACAGGGGTCATCGCACCGGTGAGCTCCGTCAGCTTGCGGCTTTCAAGAATGGTTCCCATTCCTTGAACTTCCAACCACTGCCGAGAAGAATCTGAGCCGTCATCGTCCACTTCGGACGGAACGGACGGCGAGCGAGCCGCATGTTTGCCTCCTCGGGCGTTTTCCACCCTTTGCGCAAGTTGCACGGGCGGCACGCCGTGACGAGATTCTCCCACGAATCGTCGCCGCCGCGCGACCGCGGAACGACATGGTCGATGTTGAGCTCGCGCAACGGCGGACGCTTGCCGCAATACTGGCATTGCTGAGCATCGCGAAACATGAGGTTGCGTCGAGTCAGGCGCACGGTCACGCGCGGCGTGCGATCGTAATGCAGAAGATGCACGACCCGAGGTACGCGCAACTCGCCGCCCACTACCGGGATCGCGTCGTCGTCGTCGCGCACCGGCAAGTCGCGCCAGACGTCGAATTCATAGGAATCACCCCCCTCGTCGAGCGCAAGGGCAACACCGCCGTACATGAGCACAATCGCGCGCTTCACCGTCGTCACCTGCACCGGAACGAGGTGGCGGTTGAGTACCAGGACGGGAAGCGAGAGCACGTCGGTCATCGGTGGGACAAACGACCCGCCCGCATGCGTCCGGCCATCGGCTGGGGGCCGAGTGGTAAAAACCGTTCTGTCGAGGCGGGGCGAGCGGGCGGAAGTGTACACCAGACGTGAGCGCGCGCTCGCGCGCCTGCCCGTGCCCATTTGACGGCGGCACCGCGGGGGCTAACCTTATCGAGGAAGAGATGACCCCCAAGCCCGATCCGTCTGCACTCCGCGTGGCTTCGGCGGATGCAGCACCCCGCCGATCGCGCTGGGACGACGTCGATTCCTCCGCCCGAAAGCGGTGGCTCGGCCCCGCCGTCGCGGTCGGACTTGCCATGGGGGCGGCCTCTATCGCGGCGCTCGTGCTGACGGGCATGCAGGACAACGCCATCTACTCGAAACCAGTCGACCAACTTTTGGCACAGAAAGCGAAGTTTGTAGGCCGCCCCGTGCGAGCGGACGGCATTTTGGTTCACCATTCGCTCGTCAGACGCGACCAACCCTGCGAGTGGCGCTTCACGATCGCGAAAAGAGACGTCGAGCTACCCGTGCGCTTCGCTCAGTGCGTGGTGCCCGACACATTTCGCGATGTCGACGACGTCGACGTCGGGGTTACGGTCGAAGGTCAATTGCAAGCAGA
Source organism: Polyangiaceae bacterium (assembly GCA_049521295.1). Lineage (GTDB taxonomy): Bacteria > Myxococcota_A > Polyangia > Polyangiales > Polyangiaceae > Palsa-1150. The sequence continues at coordinate 64,435 of JBEKOY010000010.1, forward strand.
CGGCACGTTCGAGGCCACGAGTGTGCTTGCCAAATGCCCCAGCAAGTACGAGATGCAGGAACGCAAGCAACGCGGCGAGGAAATGCCTCACGGACCGTTTGCCGAGCAGCTTGCGCCCACGGCGAACGTCCCCCAAGCGCGTCCCTAGAGCCCCAGGCGAGCCGCAGAGCCCCAGGCGAGCCGCCGAGAGGAAGGCGGATTCTTGGTGAATCGCGCCGAGCTTCTCTATGCTAAGACGCTTCACGATTCGTGAGGACGATGCGATTGCTCCGCGGCCACCTGCTCATTCTTGGTTTCCTCGGCGCGGCGATCGCGGCTCCTGCCCAGGCCCAGCAGCCGTCGGGCAACTACCCGCCCCCTTGCGACGGGACTCAAGTGAGCAAGTCGGACGTCGACCGCGCGCATGCGGTTTTTCTCAGCGGTAAACAGTTCCTCGAGGAGTCCAATTACGACAAGGCGCTCGGCTACTTCCAGGACGCATATACAATCGACTGCAGTGTGCACGCGATTTTGCCCATCATCGCGACGGCGTACGAGCGCAAGGGCGACAAGGCCGAGGCCATTCGCGCGCTCGAGGAGTATCTGAAGCGCGTCCCCAACGCTTCGGATCGGGAAGTCGTCGAGCGCCGAATCAAGAACCTAAAAGACCAGTTGCCCCGCGAGCCGGCGGCGGCGGCCGGGGCCGCAAGCGCACCGGCCCCGTCTGTCGAGCCTTTGGCCGCGCCGCCGTCCCCTGGCGCGGCCGCGAGCGCGCCTGTCTTTGCGCCCGCGGCGAAGCCCCCAGCGCCATCCACTACCGCGCCGTCCGGACTTGAGGTGCGCCACAGTGGTTGGCCGTGGGTGGCCGTCGGACTGGGGGGGGCCGCCGTTCTCGTAGCAGCGCCGATTCTGTTCGCGGTCGGCAACAGCGACGTCTCGAGTGCCCAGCTCAAGTGCGGGGGATCCCGTGTCTGTCCGTCGACCGCCCCGCCCGATGCCATCGGGCAAGGCAATGGCGGTCGCGCACTGGAAACGTCGGCGTTTGTCGTCGGCGGCGCCGGCCTCGCGCTGACCGGGGCCGGTCTGCTTTGGCATTTCCTCGAGAGAACGGACGCGCCGGCCACTTCGGCCCGCGTCGGGGCGGTCATTTTGCCTCACTATACCGGCGTCGGTGTCTCGAGCACGTTCTAACGGTCCCGCTCGTTTCGATCTCCTCGTGCCGAAAGACCGTGGCTTTCAATGAGCCGAATGCGCGCGTACGCTTTGGCCAATGCTTGTCTCCGCACCACCCGGCGCCCGGGGGACCGTCCGGCAAGGCGGGAAGGAGGAGCTCAGGGCGTCCGTCCTGAAGACTTACTTGCTTCGCGTGCGCACCGAGCGAGGTGAGAGGGCCGTCCATCAGGTTCTCGCGTCGGCGGGCATCGAGCCCGGCGCGATGGACAACGAGACGGGCTGGGTCAGTCAACTTGCCGCCAAGCGCGCGCTGCGCGCCATTTCCGAGCTTCTCGGACGCGATGCCGTGCGGCATCGGGGTGAATGGACGACTCATCCCGAGGCGCTAGGCGTCCTCGTGCGGATGATGCGCGCGAGCGCCCGTCCGATCGACGCGTATCGGTACCTCGCGCGTAACGCGCGCGAAGTGACCCGCGTCGGGACCTGGGAAATCGAAGAGATCGCGCAGAGAAAAGGGCTGCGCGGCGACGTCGAAGTCCGCATGACCTACCGCCCCCGACCCGACGGTAGCGACGACTCGACGGAGAGAACGGACCTCGGCGCCGAAGAGCTCCTGTGCGACGCCCGAGCGAGCGAGCTCGGCGGCTATCCCCGTATATGGGGTCTGGCCGAGGCGAGCGTCGAACACGAGAGCTGCTTTGCGAAGGGCGCGGAGGCGTGTGTTTATCGGGTGCAGTGGGCCGGCGAACGCCGACCGAGAGAAGGCTTCGTCTTGGGCACGCTCGGCGCAGCCACCGCTTGCGGCGCGATCGTGACGCTCGCGGGAGGCACGCTCGCGGGGCTGCTCGCGACGGGCCTCGGCGCGGCGCTCGGAGGAGGCGCCGGATACCTGTGGGATCGGTCGCGCCAGGAACGGGCTTCACGCGTATTCGAACGCAATCGCATTGCTGCGCTCGAGCGGGGCCTCGAGCTGCGAGGAGAGCTCGGATCCGCGCCCGGGGATCTGACCGGAACGGTGCTCGGCGCCAAGTACCGCATCGGTCGCAAGATCGGATCCGGCGGGATCGGGGTCGTGTACGCGGCCGAGCACGTCACGCTCGGCCACGAGGTGGCCGTCAAGATTCTCCGCGGTGCCGCGGCTCGCGACGGAGGCGAGATCGCGCGACTGCGTCGCGAGGCTTACATCCAAGTCCACGTGGAGCACCCGAACGTCGTTCGCGTCCTGGATCTCGATCAAATGCCCGATGGCAGCATCTATGTCGTGATGGAGCGGTTGGTCGGGCGATCGTTCGCCGATCAGCTGGCCCGCGAAGGGATTCTCGCGCCCGGCTATGCCATCTCGGTGTTCGTCAATGTGTGCCGCGCTCTGGATGCCGCCCATCGCAAGGGTGTCGTGCATAGGGATCTGAAGCCGGGAAATATTTTTCTCTGCGACGACGGCAGCTCGAAAGTGCTCGACTTCGGCATGAGCAAGCTGGCGACCGCCGAGTCCTTGACACAGACGGGGTATACGCTCGGGACACCCGAGTACATGGCCCCCGAGCAGTGCATCGGCGCTCAGGTCGAGCCCAGGACCGACCTCTACGCGCTCGGCGTGATGATGTACGAAGCCCTCACCGGGGAGCTGCCGATCGTCGCCCAGAGCCGTCGCGAATTGCTCGATTTGCACCAGAGACAGATCCCGACCCCGATGTGCCAGCGCCGCCCCGACCTAGCGCTTCCGGAAGCGCTGGATCGTGTGGTGATGAAATGCCTGAAAAAGCGCCTCAACGAACGCCCGAAAAGCGCGGCCCAACTCGAGCAGCTGCTCCTGGCGGTGCCGACCGAGGGACTCGTTCATACGTATCCGCCGGGAACGAGCCGGCGAGCCACGACCCCGCGCTACGCTCACGACCCGCACGCGCCAACGGCGACCGGGCCTGCGGCACCGGGCGGGGAACCGGCCCTCGAGGCGAAGTGAGAGCCGACGTTAGCCTCGCAGCAGCCAGACGAGTCCCGCCAGGCTCAGCCCGAGGACTCCGAGGGCCGCCGTCATGACGACGAGATCGGTCGCCGACCACCGGGCCTGACGGCGGGGCAGCGATTCGGAGGTCGAGCGGCGCTCGCCTTCGCCCTGGGGTCCCCCCTTGCCAGCGCCGTCCGCGGCCCCCGACGCGGGCGGACCTTTGGGTGGCGCGGGCACGGCGTCGAGGGCGAGCCGCTCGTCGGGTGAGCTCTCGATCCTCGACAGCGCGTCGCTCAGGGGCTCTTCGAGCGCCAAGACGGTTCGCCCGAGTCGGATCATCTGAGCGGGGCGCCAAGCGATCGGTTCGCCACCGACCACACGCACCTCGCCGATCCACGTTCCGTTTCTCGTCCCGAGGTCGCAGACGAACACCACGCCATCGCGACGGACCATTTGCAGGTGCTCTCGCGATACGTCCGCGTCGGCGAGGAGCAAGTCGCAATGAGGCGCGCGCCCGACGACGTAGTCGCGACGATCTTCCGCGAGCAGCCAGACCGCGCCCTGATCGGCTCCCTCCACGACCCGCACCCGTGTCGTGGCGTCGTCGCCCGCGGCACGAGCTTGGGACACCAACGCCAGCGCGAGCTCGCGCGTAGCGATCGCCACGTCTCGAGTGACCGGCCGCTGCTCGAGGATCAGCTCGAGCCAAATTCGCCCCACACGCACTCGGTCGTGCGATCGGACGAGGCGTGACGTGTGCGGCGCGATTCGAACATCGCCCACGAACGTCCCGTTGGTGCTCGCTTCATCGACGAGGACGAACTCGCCCGCGAGCGAGTGGATCGTGGCGTGGCGGTGGCTGACGCTCGTGTCCGGCAGACGCACGTCGCTGCCCGCGCCTCGACCCAAGACGATGCGCTGCGTCCCGTCGAAGGTGAGACGCACACCGTCGCCGCCGACCGAACGGACGAGGACGGTGATCGGCATCGGCGCCGCTCAGGTGGCCGCAACGCTTTCGCGGGCTGGACGAAAATCCGCCGAGCGACGCTCGGCCCACGAAATGACATGCTCGGCCACGTCCTGACCGAGGTGTCGACTGAGCTCTTGAATGCCCGTCGGCGACGTGACGTTCACCTCGGTGAGTTTGCCTCCGATGAAGTCCAAACCCACGAATACGAGGCCATCGGCGGTTAGTCGCGGCGCCATTTTCACCACGATGTCTCGCTCGTCGGCCGTCACCTCGCAGGGTTCGACGCGCCCGCCCGCGTGAATGTTCGATCGCACGTCGTCTTCGCGAGCAATGCGGTTGATGGCCCCAAGCACTTCCCCGTCGAGCAAAAGAACTCGCTTGTCACCGGCATAGACGGCGGCCAGATACTCTTGCACCATCGCGTGACGAGTTCCATCCCCGGTGATGTAATCGACGATGGATCGGGTATTTCGATCACCCTTCGACACCACCATCACGCCGCTGCCACCTGCACCGTCGAGCGGCTTGACCACGGCCTTGCCGATGTCCGCCACGAATCGATGGATGCGATCGCGGTCGCTCGTAACGAGCGTGCGCGGCATGTACCGGGCAAAATGAAGCGTGTAGAGCTTCTCGTTGGCGTCGCGCAGACCGCGCGGATCGTTCACGATGAGAGCCCGCCCCCGGAGTCTCTCGAGCATCAGCGTCACGTAGAGGTAATCCGTGTTGAAGGGCGGATCCTTGCGAATGAATATGCACTCCACATCCGACAGGCGGACGTCGTGCGCCGGCCCGAACGAAAAATGCGGCGCAGAGTCGCATACGCGCACTTCGCGGACTCGCGCCCACACGTCCGCGTCGAGGACGTAGACGTCTCGCAGCTCGCAATGCAGGTTGGTGTGTCCACGCCGCTGCGACGCACGTTGGAACGCGAACGTCGTGTCCTTGTCGACCACGACCCGTTCCATCGGGTCCATGACGAAAACGAACCGCATGACGGGGGCAGCATAGCGGCGGCTGCCGCATCTGTCCCTGCGGGCTCCATGGCGCGCGGTCAAGCGCGGCGGGGACTCTCGAGATTGTCGTACCGTCGCGGCGAGACTCTCGGTCGCTCAGCGATCGTCGTAAACCATGGCAGCCAGCTGCGCGGTCTGGTCAGGACCCATATCGCTGGCGACCAAGTATCCTTCGCCGGCCCGCTGGGTCGCCGCGACCGAGTAGCCCTTCTCTCGACCTACGCGCACTTCGGCCGTACCCACTGCGCGAGGTGCCAAATTCGCGGTGCCCACTTGAATTTTTTGCGCGTCGTAGATGATGACACTCACCCGGCGAGCGTCTTCGCCCGAGCCGACGATGTATTGCAGCATCGCTGCGCGTTCGGAATGCAAGCGGACGACACGGCCCCCGACCAGGCGCGCGCCGGCCCGCTCGAAGCTTCCCGGTCGCACCGGAACGCCGACCCAACGCTCGAGCCCGCGCACGGCTTGCGCGTTCGTGGCCTCGGGCGGCAGCGGCTGCGAGTGCTCCGCGACGAGCTCCGCCAGCAAATCGTCCCCGAACCCCGCGTGGGTCTCGTTCGTCGGCGGCTGCACTCCACGCGTAGCCGCACCCCACATCAAGGCAATGGCGGCAGCCGTCGCCAGCGGGACCAACGTTCGCCACGACCCCAGATTCATCCCGGGACCCATCAACGCAAACGCGTCCGACTCTGCAGCCCGCGCTTCCTCGCGCGCCCGCTCGCCCATCATGGCATTGCCGATTCGATCCCGAAGTCCGCTCGGGGCCGATCCCCGCACGACGCGCTTCAGCGATCCGCGCATCGCGCGAAGAAGCTGCACCTCTTCGCGACAGCCCTCGCAGGCCGACACGTGCTCGTCAATGTCGATGAGCTTCGACGCCTCGAGCTCGCCGTCCAGATACGAGTCGAGCATTCGTGCACGATCCCGACACTCGCGAGCGGTCACGCGACACCTCGTCGGCGAACCCGGTAGTCGGCCAGGTTCGCGGTCTTCGCCGGATCACGGGTCGGCGGATGCGCATCGGCATCGTCGCCGACGCGCTCCTCTCCCTTCACGATGCCGAGCGAAAGCGCATGATTGTAGAGGCTACGCTGCAACAGTTTGCGACCTCGGTGCAACCGACTCATCACGGTACCGATCGGGCACCCCATGATCTGGGCGATTTCTTCGTACGAGAACTCCTCCACGTCGCTCAGCACGACGGCGAGGCGAAACTCGGGCGGGAGCGCGTCGAGCGCGTTGCGAATCTCCTCTTCGACGAGCGGCATCAACGCAAGCGTCTCCGGATCACGAAGCTGGCGCATGGTGCTCGCGCTGACCCAGCCATCGGCCAGCGGATCGGCGTCGGGCCCGTCAAGAACGGAGCGCTCGAGCCCCCCGCGCCGGTACTTGTTGATGAATGTGTTGGTCAGGATGCGAAAGAGCCACGCCTTCAGATTGGTGCCGGCGTGAAACTGTTGCCGTGCCCGCATCGCCTTGACGAAAGCGTCTTGGACCAGATCCTCGGCCTCGGTCGGATTGCGAGTCAGCTTGCATGCGACGCCGTACATCGCGTCCAGATGCGAGAGCGCTTCATCGGCAAACGGATCGTTCTTCGGCGCGTCGAAAAGGGCAGACGGCATGGCGGATCGACCTTTTTGTTACTCGGTGGAGCGGACGTCTGCCAGCACAACAAGCGCGGGCCCCACCTATTCCCAATCACGCGTGCGGGATCCCGGCGGGTCAGCGCGGCGAAGGGGGACCGTCGCTCTTGGATCCCTCGTGGAGCTCGCGCTCGAGCTCATCGATACGCTCGTTGAGGCGTCGAACCTGCTGCTCCAGCTGCTGGAGCGGCCGGAAGCTCGTCAGAATGGACTGAATCCGCTCGTCCAGCTGATGCTGCACTCCCTCGAGCTTCTCCTTGGCCTGACCGACCAGCGTCGGTTTCGGCTCCTTGGCGGCCGAAGTCTCGGGCTCCGGCGCCTTGCCACCGGGGATCAGCCGACCGATGGGGCCCTCACGGAGATCGGCGAGCACCTTCTCCGTGCGTGTGTGGATGAGCTCTTTCAAGGTTTGAAGCGGAACGTTCCGCGAGTGCGCCTTCTGTTCCTCGTAAATGATCTGCGCGAGCGTGATTTCCGTCAGGTCGTCTTTTGTGTTGTTGTCGATGATCTGGACTTCCTCGCCTTCGCGGACCATTTCGGCAATCTGCAGGAGCGTGACGTATCGGCTGTCTTTTGTATCGTAGAGCTTGCGGTTCGAATAGCGTTTGATGATCCGTTGCGGCGACGGCGACGCCGCAGGCACCTCGAGCTTGGGGTCCACCATCATTCTCCCTGAGGCGCCGCGGGACACGCGACCGCCGGGGTTCAAGATACAGGCTCGCCCTTGGCGGGTCGAGAAACGCTAGGGCGTACGCACCTCCGCGTCCCTTCTCAGCACGTCCTGTCAGGCGATCCGAACGCGCGGGACGATCACGATGGTAGGGCGTTGTACGTCAGACGCTCATCGAGGCTTACCCCGCGCCGCGCCTGCGCTGCGGTGCCGGGCATTGCGGGCGCACCCGATCAGGTGACTGAGCCCTTGCACCTGTGTTCTGTAATTTCCGCAAAACCAGTGAACGGCCCGACACACTTTTGCCGCTCGAACGCGCCGTTGCGCGGGCGGGTCCGCGGGGGACGCGCGGTCTCCTGCCCGTCGGTGGGGTCCGATTCCGGAGCGCCGAAGGAGCATCCCGGCCCTGAGGCGTCACTGGTACGTTGCCTGCAGAAGCAGCCGGGATGCCTCCGCATCTCGTGCGCCTTTTCGCAGACGACGCGCAACCCGAGTCGGCCACGCTCGGCGTCGGCCGGCGTCTGCCGAGCCGCTGCGCGCGCATCGTCGCTCGCCGCAAGCGCAGCCTCGTCTTTCTCGATCCCCACGAAGTATGGGCGATCGAGGCTGCGGACCGGTTGACGTTCGTGCACACCGCGCACGGCAAGTTCGATCTGGATCTGTCGCTCGCGGCCTTCGAGTCGTCGTTCGCGCCGGCGTTCGTGCGGGTGCACCGCAACTGGTTGGTGAACCTCGTGCGCGTCAAAGAACTGGAAAGCAACGGCCACGAGAGCAGGCTCTTTATCGGCGACGGAGTCGCGGAGAGCGGTCGCGGCCTGCGGGTTCCCATGGCCCGCGACCGACTCAGCGAGGTTCGCGAGATGCTGCTTACCAACGCCTGGGGCATTCGCCGGAGAGGACACTCGACCCTTCTGGAGGACCCCGAGCCGATCGTCGCCCCCGTCGACGAGGACTAGGCCCGCACCAAGCGAGCGCTACATGGCTTGGCGCAGTAGGCGTTCGATCTCGGCGCCGTCGGTCACTCCCGTACGCACGGCCGTAACGTGGCCGTCATTGGACACGATTACGAGCGTCGGCAGAGCTTCGACGCGGTAGTCGCGTGAGGTCGCTCCCGAAAGGTCACGGACGATGGGGTAGCTGAGCCGATGGGACACGGCGAATTCGCCAGGGTCGCCTTGGTCCGGCGCATCGGTGTCGACGCCGACGAACGTCACCGCGCGATCGCTCCAGCGCCGGGCAACCGCGTCGACGATCGGGACCTGGGCGCGGCAAGGCCCGCACCAGGTCGCCCAGAAGTCGAGGACGACCGCCCGCCCCCGCAAGTCCCGAAGGCTCAGCAGAGCGGAGTGGGCCTCGAGCGCGCCGCCGTTGGCGACGACCTTGAGTCGAAAGTCCGGCGCCTCGTGCCCAACCAAGGCGGCCGAAGGCGATGGGAAGAGCCGCGGCAGCCCGCCGAGTACGGCGAAGACGGCGAGCACCACACCGATCGCGCCGAAAGCGCTCCTCAACGAGCCCGGCGGCCCTGCTTCCATTTCGTATGCAGGCAGTTAGCACGGCGGCCGCGTTCAAGCTGCCGGCCGCCGACTGGACGAAGGCGGCGGAGCCAACCCATCCCCGGAGCCGTCGCGCACCGCCGCGATGGCGAGCGAGTGAGGCGGCGGCAACGTGACGACGAACGCTGCGCCGCCGAGCGCAGCTCCGCGCCGCGCGACAATCGACCCGTTGTGCTCGATGACGATTTTCTTGACGATCGCCAGTCCGAGTCCTGTTCCGTCCGCTTTCGTCGTGAAGTACGGGTCGAAGACCCGATCGAGCTCGGCCTCGGGAACGCCGGGGCCATCGTCTTCGACGGTGATGGCGACTCTGTCGGCCCTGCGCTCGGCGGAAACGAGGACGTGACCGCGGGGGCCGCCGTCGTGCGGCTCGGGGCGTGCGGCTCGAACCGCTTCGACGGCGTTGCGAACGAGATTCACGAGCACCCGCCGCAGCATCTGGCGATCGATCGCCACGAGCATCGGATCGCCCGGCACCTCCCAACGGACCTCGACGTCATGGGCCACGATCCCCTCTTCGGGCCCATCGTCGGTCAGGTCCGCTCCGAGGTGCACCAGCTGCTCCGAGCACTCTTTCAAGAAATCGCGCAAGCTTGCCTCGCGCAGCTCGGCGTGCGGAAGGCGTGCGAAGCTCGTGAACGTACCGACCAGCCGGCGAAGCGTTCCGACCTCCTCCTCGACGATCTCGAGCGTCGTGTCGAGAAGCGCGCGGAAGTGCGCGTCGCGGCCAGCGTACTTGCGGTGACATTCCTGCACGGCGAGTTGGATCGGCGTCAGCGGATTCTTGATCTCGTGGGCCAAGCGCTGCGCCATCTCCTGCCACGCGCCGATGCGGCGAAGGTACTCGATGCGGGCGCGGGACTGCTGCATATCGCCGAGCATTCGATTGAACCCTCGCGCCAGCTCGGTCAGCTCGTCGCTTCCCGTCACGGGCACGCGCACCTCGAGATTGCCCGCTGCCACTTCGTCGATCGCGTTGGCCAGCCGCCCGATCCGCCGCGTGAAGCCGCGCGCCAGCGAGAAGCCGAGTACGACCGTCGCAATCACCGTGATGCCGAGCAACAGAGCGAACGCCTCGAAGTACCCCGAATTGACTTTGGTGCGTTTTTTTTCGAGCTGCGCGTACGCATCGCGAATGCCCCCCGCTTCGCCGAGCTCCCGTTCATAGCGGCGATCGAACGCGAAGGTCGCCACCAAGACCGGAGCCGGCCCGTCGTCGACCAACGAGCGCCGGACCTCGAGTTTGCGCTCGGTCCCCTCATCGAGCGCGCGACCGCGGCTGCGTGCGGAGAGGACCTTGCCGAGATCGTCCTCGACAGCGAGCGAGACCAGTTGCGGGTGGCGCAACGACGCTGCGAGCAGCGCTTTGGCGCATCCGTCGCCATCGCCCCGGCGCGCCGCGATGCGAAGCGCCTCATCGGCCGCCATCGCGTCGGTCTGGTGCCTCATGTCGTCCTTGATGGCTCCGATGTAGTCCTTGTAGAGATCGATCCCGCGATCGAGCTCGAGCTTGACCTCCGGCCGCAGCCACACGGACGACGCGTAGTTGAGCAGCGAGTACGCGAGCAGCATGGCGCTCGCGAGCGGCAATAAGGCCGTGATAAGAATCACGAGCGCGAGTCGATGTTCCGTCTTGCCGAGCATGGGGAACCGCCCGAACGCGCCAGTCTAACGCGTCACGGAGCGGTCGCTCGCATCGCTGCGATCTGGGCGTCGAGCCGATCGACGTCGCGCTTCAAATCGTCGGCCATTCGAGCCGAACGATCCGCAATTTTCTCGCCGTGCCCTTTGACGGTCTCGGCCCACTTGCGCACATCGTCGAGGTAGCCAATTTGCTTCTCGATCGCACGGGCCGCACTCTCGATTTCGCCGATGGCGGCTTGCGCGCTTCGGTCCGCGCAATGCTCTCGCACCGCGAGCGCACGGGCAAGGCTGTAGGCGACCCGGACGACGAGATCAGCGGCGGGATCGTCTGCATCCCAAGCGACGACGATGTCGCTTCCATGACGCGCAAGCGAGGTAAGGCCGGGCGGTGCATTGCCGACGGAAAAGACGAACACGCCCACTTGCGCTTGGCGGTTGCGGCGCGCCTCGTCGATCTCGTCGAGCGCCGCCCGAAGAGAGCCACCGCGCTTGTCTTTGGCCTCCCACACGACGCGCGCGTGGGCGGCCGCCGAATCGGCTCCGAGCTCGACGACGAAGTCGCCCACCTTGCAGTTCTTGATGAGACCCGGTGAATCTCCCGTCGCCTGAACCAGGTCACCGAGACGCTCGGCTTCGGTCGCCAGGACTTCGCCGAGTCGATCTTCGAAATCGAGCCCGTGGCGCGGAGCCCGCGCTTCGACCTTCTTGCGGGTATCGAGCCTCGCGAGCGACTCGCGCACCTGCGCCTGAAACTCGCCGTTGTCCCGCACGAGCCGATCGATGGTCGCTTCAAGCTCCCGCTTCAGCCGGGCGAGCGCCGAGTGCTCGTCGTCGAGGGTCAGATTCTTGCCGATTTGATCGGTCGCCGAAGACACCATCCGGGACAGACGACTCATCGTCGACTTTTCGTCGTCGAGCGAAAACTCGCCGACCAGACGCGACAGGGCCGAGTCCTTCTGGTCGAGCGAAAATTCCCGCAGAATTTCTTTGCGTTGCCCCGCGAGCGCAGTCTCGATCGTGGATGTGAGCTGAGCGCGCAGCCCCTTCGCGTCGGTCGGCGACAGAAGCTTGAAGAGTGGGCTTCCTTCTCCGACGTGGGCGGCCAGAGACCGAGCGAGAAGCGAGTCGTCGCCACCCACGTGAAGGCGCAGCATGCGCTCGAGCTCGCCGTCGGTCCGAACGAGCGCATCGAGCCGTTGAGGGAGCGCTCCGCCCTGTGCGTCGAGGTAATGGGTGAGCGTCGCAGCGATGCGCTCGTGCATTTCGGTGGTGCGGGCCGACAACAGATCGCGCACGTCGCCGACAAGCGCGCTGCCGGCCTCGCGAATGGACGCAGCGTCGACCTGTCCGCTGGCGGTTCGCAACGCGAGGACTCCGATGCGAAGCGCCGCAAGCGCATGGCGATTGCGCTCGCTGCCCTCCGACAGGGGACGCAGTTCGTTGAGAACGTCGGGATCGGCAATCTCCAACGCGAGCAGCATCGGCGCGGGCGAGGCTCGGGGACGGAGCGGCTCGATCGGCGCGATGCAACTGACGGCCCTGGCGGCGTGCTCCATGGCTTCCTCCTGGTCGGATGTTTAGCATACGAGCCGGATCTGCGGACGCCGTTACTCGCCGAACGCTCCCATCGCGCGGCTTCATCGCTCATATTATTGAATATTATCCAGTTTTTCTGCCACGCCCGTATAGCGCGAGGCCGTTCTCTGAACCGCACGGGCGAGCAGGTGCGCAGAACCGACGACGAGGACGGACCGCCGCGCGCGCGTCATGGCCGTGTAGACGAGCTCGCGCGTGAGCAGGGGCACATCGACGTCCGGTAGCACCAGCGCGACATCGTCGAACTCCGACCCCTGCGCTTTGTGAACGGTCATCGCGAACGCCGGCGCGAGATCGCCGCCCGCCTCGAGCGCCTGCGCTTCGAATCGCGACCCGCGCGCGAACGCAGCCATCAAGCACGGACCCTTGGCATCGGCGCCTTCCGCCCGAACGACCACGCCCTGATCTCCGTTGAAAAGTCCTCGCGCATAATCGTTTCGCTCCGCGATGCACGGAGCGCCCGGCGCGAACTCGCGCGCACGCCGCCATCGCGCCCGCGTGGCATGGCCCGGGGCGCCGCGAAGGCGCATGAGCAAGCGCGCGTTGATGGCTTCGGCACTGGTGTCGAAGCCCATAACCCGGGTCACGCACAGGATACGTGCGCGGGCGTAATGCGCGAAAAGGGCCTTCAAGTCGGCGGCGTCATCGGCGCTGAAGGCCCCGTCCTTCACGCGGTACGTGCGCGACGACAACCGCCGGAAGGCCGGATCCGTCATTCGAATCGTCCACCAACGATCGAGCCACTTTTCGCCGATCTGCGTCCACGACGCATCCAGGTGCTCGACGCCTTCGAACTCCAGATCCGCGACCGACCGTCGCGTGGCCACGGCAGCCGTGAACGGTGCGTCGAGAACCCCCGCGTTCACGGCATTCGCTGCCGTCACAATCCGGCGGGCGATCGGGTCACGGCCGACGCGCAAGTTGACCGTCAGCCGCACAGCCTTCAGCGCCGCGCAGAGATCGCGGAAGACGGCGCCGGCTTCGACAGACGGGAGTTGGTCCGCGTCGCCCAGCAGGACGAGTCGAGCATCGTGCTGGAGCGCGCGGACCAGCCGGTCCATCATCGCCAGATCGATCATCGACGCCTCATCGACGAGGATGAGCTTGTGCGGCAGCGGATCGTTCTCGTGGCGAGCAAAGCGACCGGTCTGCGGGGACCAGCCGAGCAGGCGATGAAGCGTGAGCGCCGAGGGCATGATCCCGCGCAGCGCGGATTCGGAGATGTCGTAGGGAGCGGCTGCCGCCAGACCCGTCGCGATCGCGTCCGAGAGCCTCTGCGCCGCCTTGCCCGTGGGCGCAGCGATCGCGACCGCATCGAGCGGCGGAACCCCCAGCCAAGCGACGGCGCGGACGACGGCTACCACAGCGGTCGTCTTTCCGGTTCCCGGACCTCCGGTGATCAAGGTCAACGGCGATCGAAGCGCTTGGCGGACCGCCGACTTTTGCTCCACCGTCATGGTTTCGCCCCCCACGGCTTTGATCGCGCGACCGACGGCACGGGCATCGCAGCCCTCGGCGCCGCGACTCATGCGGTCCCGAACGCGCGCGCAAAAGCGATCCTCGAGTGCGCGCATCCGCTCCGCGTAAAGCCATTCCCCGTCGAGGATGAGAGGCTTGCGTTCGCCTGGCCGACCGATGACCGTGCCGACCGGATCGCGGGCATTCGATCGAACCCGTTGAATCAACCGTCGCGCTGGGTCGGTCTCCTCGGCCGCGCCGGCAGCGGCCATCGCGGTGGCGAACGAGGGGCCGACGAGCGGCAAACGGGTGCTTCCCATGCGATTCGACACGATGCACGCGGCTGCGATGGCCGCGAGCACGCGCCGATCGGACGGTGACGATTCCGTCGCACAGCGGGCGACTTCCCAGCCGAGGTAGGTCGCCTCGATGTCCCCCGAATCCGGGTCCTGCCCGCACATCGCACCGTCGACGCGAGGATCGCCGCAGTGGCGCAAGAATCGCCGAGCGGCCGTTCCGAGCGGGTCCAGGCGGTTCACGAGAATGCCGCTCCGCGCAGCTCCTCGACCCAGGTCCGCACGTCGTCCCAGCTGGGCCGCAACGACCACAGACCGCACCCATCCGAATCGAACCCCCGCAAGAAGCAGTAGAGCAGGCCACCGAAGCGAGCCTCGTGTTCCGATCGACTCGTCACTCCCAAGAGCTTCGTGACCGCCAGCGTGTAGAGCTTCACTTGATCCCGATAGTGCTCCTCGACTTGACGATTCAGCGCGTCCGGCGCGTAGGAGCGGAGCGAGTCGCTCTTCCAATCCACGAAGTAGGTGAGCGATCCGTGATCGAACACGAGATCGAGCGATCCCCGCACGTAGGCAGACGCCCGCTCGGGGCCGTCTGCGGAGGCCACCGGATAAACGAATTTCATTTCGCGAACGACTCGCGCCGCGGCCGCGAATGACTCAATGGACGCGCCCGTCGGGAGCACCACGGGTCGACAATAGGCGGTCCACACCAGGCTCTCGGCGTGTCGGCGCTGCTCCGGGTCGATGCGATGAACCGTCATCGCTTCGTCGAAGAGCTCCCGCACGTCCGCGCGAGCCCGCCAAGCCTCGACGTCCGGGGCACCGCAGAAGGAGGCCACCGGGACGCGTTCCAGCAGCTCGTGCAGAAAGACTCCGGATGTGCGCGCTGCTCGCAAGCTCGCGCCCGACGTCTCGCTTGCGGCTTCGACGGGTTCGGCGTCGGCATCGTCGGCGGAGGCGATCCACGCCGCGCGGGCCGCACGGCCGCCCTTCATGCGCGTGTACGAGGTGAGGATCGCGCCCGCGTGCCGAGCCCGCAAGGAATCGAAGGATTCGGCTGGGCCCTGCTGGCGCCACATCGCCCCGGAAGGCCGCCAGCGATCCGGCGTATCGCCTGCAACCCGACCGAGCGGCAGTGTCGAGATCGGCGGAGCACGAGTCACGTCCTCGACCGTCCAGCCGTCGGCGCCAGCCAGCAGCGCGACAATCCGGTGGTTGACGCGCGCGTACGGACCCCGCAGGTTCTTCGAGGAGGCCCCGTCGACGACGCACGGCAAGATCAAGCGCCCCTCGGCCCGGGTAAGGGCCACGTACATGAGCCGTTCTTCCTCTTCGCGTTCTTCGAGTTTCACGATCGGCTTGACCTCCGGCGAGGGACTGCCCACCCAGGCCAGACGGCGGCCATGCTCGTGGTAGACGTGAACGTCGTCGGAGCCGCTCGCCGAAAAGCCCCCGGCGACGAAAACGAGCGGAGCCTCCAAGCCCTTCGCCTTGTGGATCGTCATGATTTGCACCGCACGGCGCTCGCTGTCGAGCCGCTGCAGATTGCCTTCGATCCGGGCGACGCTTCGCGTCTTTGCGATGAGCCCACCGAGTTCGCTCGCCAGATCGCGAAGCGTCACGTGCCCCTCGCGGGCTCGCTCGAGCAACAGGTCGATGACGTGCATCGTGTTGGTGAGCTCTCGTTCCCCGTCGGCCGCGAAAATCTCGCGGCGCAGGATGCCAGACTCGGTCACGACGCTTTCGAAGAGTCGATCGAAGCTGCGCGCGTCAGCGAGGGATTTCCACGTCCGAAGTCGCGCGAAAAGAGGATGACCTGCCGGCAAGTCGCGCGTCCGTTCGAGCGCCGACAGCGGCAGCCCGAAGAACGGAGTCAGCCAGACCGCAAGTCGGCGGGCCCGATCGTCGGGGTCGTCGATCGCCGCCAGCAGAGTGCGCAGGTCCTTGGCCGCGTCGCTCTGGAACAGTCCCTCGTCCTTGTAGAATGCGCGCGGCACACCCGCTTCTCGCAGCGCCGCGCCGATCACGCGGCCCTCGCGCGCCGTGCGCGTCAGCACGAAGATGTCGCGGTACGTGACCGATGTCCCATCGAACTTCCAGGGACGCAGCGGATCGGTAGCCTGGCGAATCTCACGCGCGATCGCCGCCCCGAGGGCGGGACCCGACAGCTCGTCGTGGAACCGAAGGATGTGGAGCGGCGAGACGGGCCGATCCTGCCCGTCAACGAGGGAGCGTCCGGGTCGGCCGCAGGAGACGGGCCTGTAACGGCTCTTGCCCGAGAGCATCGGCTCGGACGCCGTCGCGTCGAAGAGATCGTTGGTCGCCTCGACGAGCGCGCTCGTCGCCCGGTAGTTGATCTCGAGGGACACGAGCTTGCCGCCCCCCGCGATGACCTCGTCCCGGGCGCGGAAATAGGTATCCAGGTCAGCGCCCCGAAACCGATAGATCGATTGCTTTGGATCGCCGACCAGAAACAGGTTGCCTGCGGGCCCTTCACGGCCGCTCCGCTCGAAGAAGCCTCGTCGGAAGATCGACCACTGCGTCTCGTCGGTATCCTGAAACTCGTCGATCAGCGCGTACCGCCAACGACCGCGGATGGCCGAAACCAGGGCGCGCCCGCCCGGACCCGAGAGGGCCTCATCGACGAGCATGAGCATGTCGTCGAAGTCGTATCGGCCCGCGTCTCGCTTCGCTTGGACCAGGGCGCGCTCCACGGCGGGAAGCAAGGCTCCGGCTACCGCGGCGGCGAACGGTGGTGTGCGACGCGCGAGAGCGAGCGCGGCGGCGCAGATCCGCGCCGCGGGACCCGCCGAAAGCGACACCGAGCCGACCTGCTCGATGAGTTGGGCCACCTTTAGCCGCTCGGCTTCGCGCACGTATCTCGCGACATCTCCGGTCAGCCGTGTGCGATCGACCAAATCGGCCAGATCGCGAATGCGCTGGCAGGCATTGTTCGCTCGCGAGGGATGCACCCCGCACCCTTTGAGCGCGGCAGTGAGATCGGTCAGGCGTGCATCGTCGACCGGCATCGCGTGCAGGGCCGCCGTCAACCCCGCGAGGTCGAACTCGGGACGCAACGAACCGCGTGCTTGCTTGCAGTCCCAGAGCAGAGTCTCGATTTGCGCGATCGACCAGCCGAACTCGAGGGCGGCCTGGAGCCAAAGCGCGCGGCCGGGGTCGGTGGCCGCCTCGCGCCGCAGCGCGTCGCGCAAGGCGCGGCCGAATGCCTCGCGGCCGTCGACAGGTTGCTCGTCGAAGAGACGGCCGCTTGCGAATGCGTTGTCCCGGAGGATCCGTTGGCAGAAGGCGTGAATCGTGGTGATGGTCCCACTGTCGAAAGCGCGTACGGCTCGCGCGAGGCGGCCACGCAGGACATCGTCGATCACCCAGTCGTCCGGCCCGCACGAGGTTTCCGCCGAAACCTCTTCGCCGCGGCCCGAGACCATGTCCTCGAGCTTGGCGCGCACGCGCGAGCGGATCTCCTGGGTGGCTTTCTCCGTGAACGTGACGATCAGCAACTGCTCGAACGCCACATCGGTCCTCAAAAGGAGCTCGACGACGAGGTGTTCGAGCGTGAAGGTCTTTCCCGTCCCCGCCGACGCTTCGATGACGGTGTGGCGATCGAGCGGAATCTCGCGAAGCACAGCCGGCCGAGGGATCCGGATCCTCACGAGCCCGTACCCCAACGATCGAGCGGCAGGCCGAAGCGGCTCGCCACCATCTCCTGCGCACGGTTCTCGTCCGGCGCTTCGTAGCGGTCGACTCTCGGTACGGGCCCGAACGCCGAACGCAGCGCCGCCCGGTCGTCGTCGCCGAGCCGATCGCGCGCCCTCTCGATCCATGGCGTCACCGGGCCATGGGGGTCGCGCGAGGCTGCGCGGGCCAACACCGCCTCGCAGGGAAAGAAGTACGCGTGCGAGCCGGTGATCAGCTGACGCACGAGGCCGCGGAGCCAGCCGGTCGCCTCGGCGCGCGAGATCGGGGCGAAGGTGACGCGATCGACCGCCGTCGTGCCATCGGGCAGGGCCAAGACCACGACGGACGCCCGAGCGGTCTCCCCGAGTCCGGAGGCGGAAAGAATCGCGTGATCCACGAACGCCCGAAGCGCCAGACGGTCGCGTTCGGCACGGGTCCACTCGTTGGTCTTGCCCTCGTCCTTCATGCGTCGAGCCAAGAGTAGGCACGAGTCGCGTTCCGGCCCGAGCGGCAGCGTCCGGCCCCCGATCTCGGCGCGCACCAAGCGGGCGATGCCCGCTGGGTCGACGACCTCCACGTCGAGGCGAAGGGCTGGGTGGACGCGGTCGGCGCGCGCGTGTTCTCCGGCCCGCCCGAAGCGATGGACCTCGATGGCTCCAAAGGCAAATCCGGACGCCGCAATTTCGCGCGTCCAGCCAGCGAGGGTCGCGATGTGATCGCTTCGCTCGCCGCGCGCGAATACGCCGGACGGCCCGGAGCCTCGCAGCTCGCGATGCTGTACTTCGGCGTCGTAAACGCGGTCGAGCGGGCGACCGGTAGCGGCCGCCTCGAGAAGCACGCTTCGCAAAAACACGGTCTCGTCGCGTCCGGGGGTCTCGAAGGGTTCGTCCTCTCGCCCCATGACGTCGTCGTCCTCGAGTTCGTCGAGCCCCAGACGGAAGCGCGCCCAGCCCTGAAGGGGAAACTCCAAGAATTTCAAGATCGCGTACAAAGGGATCGCGACGCGCGGTTCCACGGCGGGCGGCCCGGACGGAAGAACCGACAGGCGGAGGTGGTCCGCGAGCGCCGCCCAGTCCCGGTCCTCGGGCGCGCGCGCCGACACCTGTTCAAGAGACGCCTGGGCGCCGCACGATTCGGCACTTCTGCGCAGCGCGAGAGCCTGAGCTTCCGCGCGCGCCTCGTCGATCTGCATCGTGCCCAATCTCCAATCGTGCCGCGGCGACTCGGAGAACAGATCGGGGAAGTAGGCCGGATCCCAGCGACGCAACGGGTGGCGGCGCCGCAAGGCGGCCGTGTCCACGCCGTAGTCCCTCTCGATCGTGTGGAGCAGATCCTGCACGACCGACGACGGGGCCAGGGCGTCCCCTGTGACGGCGTCCCGCGAAACGTACGAGAGCACCAACCGATCGCGGATGCCGACCACCATTTCGAGAAACGCGTACCGATCGCGCTCCCGGGCCGTCACGTCGCCCTCACGTCGCCGCACCCAGCGCAGATCGAGCGGGTCCTCCGCCTCGGGCGACGGGAACCGCCCCTCGCCCATGCCGCACGCGAAGACGACGCGGAACGGAAGCGAGCGCATCGCGGACAACGTCGATACGACGACGCCTTCGCCGGCGTGCGATCCGAAGATCGGCCGGATTCGTTCGCGCACGATCTCGCATGCGATACGATAACGGACGCGCCGCCCGCCGATGTCGGTGTGTCCGACCTCACGGACCCGGCGCAGACAACTCGCGAGTCGCTCCTCCTCCACCGCGCTCGTCGGCACGACGTACGTTTCGATGAGGGCGCCAAGAAAATCGGCCCAGTGCGCGAGCGTCAGCTCCGCATCGCGGGCAAAGCGAGCGTCGGCGAGCAAGGACTGCACGAGCAGGCCGAACACGGCCGCGTCGTGCATGTCCGACGGGAGAATCTCGTAGGGGACATAGGACTGGCCGTCGACCTCGAACGGCCGTCGATCGCCCGTGGGGTCTCCGGCCATGAATGATCCCAACGCGAGGCGGCGCAAGCCTTGGTCCCAGTTGAGGATGTCGCGAGAGATGTACGTCCCTTCGTGATCGGCTCGGTCGGCGCCGTGAACCACGCCCAGGGCGTCGCACCACGCGATCCAGCGTTCGGGGTCGACGTCGTCCACGGTTGCGACCACGAGTGGGTGGACGGCGATGCGCAGCAGCTCCTGTCGCGTGAATCGCCCGAGCGGCAGGGCGAGCAGCAAGTCGATCGCTTCGAAGACGCGGTCGACACCGGCTCCCGACGCGAGCATGCGATGAGGAATACCGTGCGCCTCGCGGAATACGGCGCCGAGCTGCGCCGCGTACTCGGCCTCGTCCATGTCCGGGACCAGCACGGCGACGTCGTCGAACCGCAAACCTTCGTCGCGCTCGCACAGGCGCCAGATTTCACTCGCGACCGCCTCGAGTTCACGACGCACACTGGCGTGCTCGAGCAGAGCAATGCTCTCGTCGCCGGCCGGCAGGGGCCTCTTGTCCGAAGGCGCTGCCCGCGACTCGCGCCGAAGCACGTCGCTTTGCATGCGATGGAGCAGCGTCGCCGCCGTGCCCGGAGTGCCGAGCGGGTCCAGGAACCGCTCGTCGTGGTCGAATCCGGCCATCTGGTTCAACGCGCGCATCTGCTCGCGACCCGGCCGCCCCCAGAGCAACAGCGGCTCGGGATCCTGCGAATCGGCATCCTCCCAGAAACCTTCGCAGGGGCTGAGTGCGTAGATCGAGACGTCCGCGAATGACGCCAACCGATCGAATAGCGTGTGGAAGGTCCGCGCAAAGTGGGCGAACGCGACAACGTGCACGGCGCGGGGCATCTCGGCGAAGCCCGGGTCGAAGGCGGCGACCGCGTCGCATAGAGGGACGACCGGGCGGCCTCCGGCGGACGCGCGGCGCTCGGCCAACCCGCCCGGACCGAACATCCCAAGCCACATGCGACGTTGCCACATCTCCGTATCCCCGCCCGCTTCGCCGAGCGACGGCCCTCGCCGCCAGGCCAAAAGCAGTTCGGCCCGCGAGTACGTGTACTCTTCAAAGAGTCGCCCGATACGCGCCGCTAGTTGCACGCTGCGCAAATCGATGGGGTCGGCCGCGTCACCGGCGCCGTGCAGATACGCGCGCACGGGGGCCAGATCGCGAGCGGCGAGGGCCTCGGGGTCGAGGAGGATCGCGAGGGCCATGGCCTGAAGCGACGACGCGTCCGCAACGCAGGCCCCGGTGGTCTTCGCGACCAGATCGGAGGCGAAGGCGGTGAGGCGGGCGACGTCGAGATTGGCTGCGATTCCGCTGGATCGGGCGATCGCCATTCGCACACTTGCAGCGACATTCGCACTCGGGACGACGATCCGGACGGGTACGAGCGGACCGTCGCGAAGCTGCTGCTCGCGCGTCCGGCGCGAAAGCTCGTCGAAGAGTTCTTCGGTGCGATTCGAATAGAAGAGACGAACCATGTCGCGTCAGCGGCCAACGTACCGCCTCCCGCCGCCGTCCGCTTCGCGGGCCGGAGAATCGGGGGACCGTCCCGCGTCACGACGGATGAGTCGCCGCCCGCTTGGGCGAGCGGACGACCGCCAGGGCCCACGCGCCGGCCGCGAGCGCAGCCGCCAGGGCAGCGCCGGCGACCACGTCGAACGCCCCGGACCACCCGCGGGCCTCGGCCACGGCGCCGAGCACCACCCCGGACGCGGTGGCACCCAAGTAACCGGCGCTGTCGATCACGCCGGAGGCGGTCGCCGCGCCGCGTTTGCCGGACACGTCGAGCGCAATCGCGCCGGCCAGCAGTGAATACGGTCCCAGGAGAAACAGGCCTGCCGCACCGATGAGAACCGCCGCCGCAATCGGCGAGCGGACGCCCCCATGGGCAAGCGTCAGAACGACAACGACGACCACGGCCAACGACACGGCCATCACGGGCGCGCGTCGTCCTGGACCGAATCGATCGCTGATCGCCCCCACGGACATGGCAGAGACCACACCCGCTGCCGGGAATATCGCGCTCTTCGCGATGGATCCGGAAACGGCGGCGTGCCCAGCCGCGCGCGACACCTCGTAGAGATACGTCGGAGTCCAGGTCAGAAATCCGATTCGCAAGAACGTGAGAAGCGCCGAGAGCAGGACGACGATCCAGAATGCGGGCTGGGTTGCCAGAACGCGGAGCACGGCCCCCATCGACGAGTCATCGATCGCGATGGACGTGTCGTGCGTCACGACGGAGGTCGCGTCGGTCGAGAACGGATCGGCCCGGGCGCCGACCGGGGCGACGGCGAGTCCGCGCGGCGTCGGACGCCTTGGTGGATCGCTCAGTATCCGGCCGGCGAGAAGACCGATGCCCGCCAACAGGATGGGGTTGATAACGAACAGCGGCCGGAAGCCGGGCAACGTGGCGGTGATTGCGCTGCAGAGAAGAATGGCGACGACGTTGCCCAACTCGTAACTCGTCGACAAGACGCCCATCACGCGCCCGTGATGCGGTCGGTCGAAGTGATGCGCGACGACGTCGACGGCTCCGCTCCAACCGCCCGATTGGAAGATCCGGTTCATCGAGGCGAATACGATGAAGGCCCCGAGTGCGCTCGAAGCTCCGAACGCGAGCGTGGCGAGCACCGAGCCAAACGCGGCGATCACGATGAGGCGCCTGCCGCCGATGACGTCGCCAAGCGCCCCGGTAACGAGCTTTCCGACCGCGTAGCACGCGATCGGAATCGACGAAAGAAGACCCAACTCGGTCTTCGTGAAACCGAAGGACATCGCGAGCAAAGGCAGCGCCGCGTCGACGTTCGCGCGGCACGTGTAAAAGCCGCCGTACGCGACCACGAGCATGAAAAGTACCTGGCGGCGATCGCGCATGGTCTTGTCCCGGCGGGCGTTTGGTGTACGGTGCTGTCCCCTGCCTTTCGGAGAGGTGACCGAGTGGCCGAAGGTACCCGCTTGCTAAGCGGGCGCAGGTCAAAAGCCTGCCGCGGGTTCGAATCCCGCCCTCTCCGCAAATTCAGGCCGTTTTTCGGGGGGTGGGATTGGGCCTGGCCCAATCGTACCCCCAAAGTGGGGCGGTTTTCGGGTTCCCTGGGACGCCGCCAAGGCGCCCTCGGCTGGCTTCGGTTGCGGCTCTAGCAGGGCGAGAGGCAGCGGCGGGAACGGCTCGCCGATCGTGCCGGAAAGGTCCTCGGCCATCTTCACGTAGCCGAGGGTCGTGGAGATCGTGTCATGCCCCGCGCGGCGCTGCATCTTCGCGACGTCGACGCCCGCCAGCGCGAGCCACGTGATGCCCGTGTCGCGCCAGGAGCGGAAGTTGATCTTCATCGTGGTCGCAGTCTGTTCTGTGAGACGGGACCGCGTCACCTTCGCGCGAGCGCAGTGTCGGCGCAGACAGATCGATCGTAGGTTCTCGCAACGCTCTGCCATCAAGGGCAGCATCGGCACGTCCGCGGTGGCAACGCGCTCACGCATGATCTTGAGAAGGGGCACAAGGGCCGTCGGGATCGGCACGTCCCGCACGCCATTGCGCGTCTTTGGCGCTTTGATGACCTGCGAGTCCTCGTCGTAAGCCTTGGTCACGTGAACGACCCCGGCGTCGAAGTCGACGTCAGCCCAACGGAGCGCGCGGAGCTCTCCCGGACGCAGGTACAGGTAGCAGGCGACGGCATAGAGCTCGCGCCAGGCGAGCGGCACGTCCTCGCACGCCACGAGCTTCAGGAATTCCACCGGGTAGATGAAGGTCTTGGTCTTCGGGTCGGTTTTGTCGGGAGGCTGGACCGTCGCGCACGGGTTGTCCGCGCGGACCCGCAGCTCGCGGCGTTTCGAGGTGCACGCCTCCCGCATCAAGCAGGTGACCACGTTCCAGATGTTGCGCGCCCGCGCGCCACTGAGCCCCGCACGCCCCCCGTCACGCTTTCGGGTAGCGACCGCGGCATCGAGCGCGTCGCGCACGTCTTCCACATCATCGCGCGTCAGCCCCGCGATGGTCTTTCGCCCGATCCTCGGCGCGATCCAGACCTCCCACGCGCATCGCAGGTCACGCACCCGGCGCACCTGGCCAGACGCTGCGCGGTGCGCGAGGAAGCGTCCAAAGTATTGCGTGCACGTCTCGCCGTGCTTCTCCTCGTGCTTCTTGCCCTTCTCCTCCAGGCGTTCCTTTCGCTTGGCGAGCAGCTCACCCGTCTCATCCTCCCGCTCCTGGCGAGCCTCCGCATACAGCTCAGCCCGCTCGCGCGCGGTGCTCCCGCCCGCTGGTGAGGAGTAGGTCATGGGCACCTTCACGCGCTCCCGCGACCCGTCCGCCAGTCGGATGCGCGCAAGAAAGTACAGTGCGCCATTGGCGCGACGACGGGGTTCGACGCAGCCCTTCCGCGGCGGTGACACGGGTCCTATGGCCTCCCCTTAGCTGCTGCCGTGCTGAGCATGATCTCGCTCATCATCACCGACTCCCTGCGCGCCGGACTTTCCCAGCGAGCTCTCGCTCGGCTGCCCACAAGTCGCAAGCGTTCTGCAGGTTCAGCCAGAACTGCGGCGTCGTGTCGAGCGCCTTCGCGAGGAGAAGTGCCGTCTTGGCCGTGACAGCCCGACGCCCCTGCACGATACCGTTCACGACCTGCACGTGCAGACCCATCTTCTCGGCAAGCGCCGTCTGGCTCATCCCCCTCGGCTTGAGCCACTCCTCCTCGAGCACCTCGCCAGGCAGCGTGGGCAGCGGGAGCCGATGAGGATGGGGACGAACTTCCGAGGGCTTCATGACAGGACTCCTATGATCTAGTGATAGTCAGCGATGCGCACGCCGCTGGCTTGACCCTTCTCGAAGGTGAAGATGATGCGCCATTGGTCATTGATCCGGATGCTGTAAGACCCGGCGAGGTCGCCCTTCAGTTTCTCGAGGTTATTGCCGGGGCTCGCGAGATCGAGGAGCTGAGTGGCCGCGGCAATCTGGTTGAGCTTGCGGCGCGCAATGGGCCAGATGTCCTTGGGAACCGTCCGGGCCGCCTTCGTGTTGTCCCCGTAGTGGACGTCGCGTGTGGCTTCGTCTCCGTACGAGGCGATCACTTTGGAAGATCGTAGCATTTGAACACTTGACGTCAAACGTTTATTCGACGGAACCGGACGTCCGGCCTTGCTTCAGTTGCGCCAGCCGACGGACCCGCCGCGCGATGTCGGCGTCGTCGATGCCCTCGACCGGCTTCAGCGCGCGGCTCGCGATCCAGGTGGCGAGGTCGGCGTGACGCACGGCGCGGTCGCGCATCCGACCGAACGCCGCGAGCTCACCTCGCCGGATCGCGTCGCGCACGACGCGCACCGAGGTCGCCGCAAGCCGCGCTGCTTCGGCGACGGGAATGAGGGCATCGTCCCACACTTCGGGCCGCTCGGAAGCCGCCTCCCGTGCGAGGCGAGCGAGCGCCTCAGCGGCATCAGCGAGAGCGTTCAAGGCCGCCGGTTTCATCGATCCACCTCCGACAGAGGCTTGTGCGTACCGGCGCCGGTACGAGCGAGCCGATCCAAACGACGCAGGATGAGCGTCGAGTCGCTTGTGCGATCGAGGTATTGTCGAAGTACCACCCGCACCACTGTGCTCGATGCGATGCAGCTAGCGGCGCTAAGCGGCGCTATACTCCGCGCGACGTTTGGTGAGCTCTCTATCGACGGAGGCGCGGCGTCGCGGACGTTCCCGTCGCGAAGTCGTGCTCACGGGTGTTCTCCCGCTGTTTCGGCTGACCCCACGCGAGGCGCGTGCCGCTGACTCCCGCGCAAGTCGCGCTAACGCGCTGGCGGCGTCGACCTCGGCAAGAGCGACCAGTACGGCGAGCTTCATGGCGTCGCCCCGGACCGGCAAACGAGACGAAGGGCGAATGCACAGACCGATCGAGGGGCGGATGGGATGCCAACCATGCCGAGTGCTCGGTTGCGTTCCGCTGAAACTTGCCAAAAATCGTACGCTGGGTGTCGTTTTTTCGGCGAGACCAAACGTGGGCGGCGAGCTCGTTGAATCATTATGCCGACCATGCGCAATCGCCGTGCCCATCCGCGCCCGACCTATGCGACACGGGTCGCTGGGAAAACGGAGTTTTGCCTGCACTCGGGCCAGGCGGTGGTCAGCAATTGACCCCTCGTAACGAGGCGAGGGGCGAATGCATAGACCGATCGAGGGGCGGATGGGATGCCAACCATCCCGAGTGCTCGGTTGCGCTTCGCCGAAACTTGCCAAAAATCGTACGCTGGGTGTCGTTTTTTCGGCGAGGCCAAACGTGGGCGGCGAGCTCGTTGAAATCATTACGCCGACCATGCGCAATCGGCGTGCCCATCCGCGCCCGACCTATGCGACACGGGTCGCCGGGAAAACGGGGTTTTCCCTGCACTCGGGCCGGGCGGTGGTCAGTAATTGACCACGGGGGGTGGTCAACAATTATTGACCACCCCCTCGCATGGCTCAGCTGAATATGAGCCATGAGTCGAGCCGCCAAGCAAGCCATGGCCATTAAGTCGGAGCATGGAGCGAGGGACGTTCAGATGTCCTTCGTGTCCTCACGGGGCACGAAAGTGCCATAGCGAACGCGTGGCGGCTGGGCCGCTCGCTCGGCCGGCTGTTTTTCCGATCCCGGCCCGGCGGTCGCATTGCGCGGCGTGCTGGCCGAAGTTGGCGCTGTCGTTGACGGCGGCGCGCTGCTCGCTTGGTCGGCGGGCTTCTGCGCGCCAGCCTTGCGGCCGACGGCCGCACGATTTTTCTTTGCTTCCACGCGAGCGCGCCGCAAGTAGCCCTGAAGGGCGACCGACGTAACGTCCAAACCGTTGTCTTTCAGCCAGGCGGAGATGGCAGTCCACGTGTAGCCCTTCGCGCGCATAGCGTGGAGCTTGGGCGCTAGGACCGCGATGGCCTTCTGCTTGCTTAACGCTGAATCGCCCGGCGCTTCGATCGCGTCGAGCTTCTTCGAGATGTTTTCGACTTGGGACGAGGAGATTTTCGCATGTTGACGATCTGCCAAGGGAGCCTCTCTTGTGAAATGGGGCGATGAGCCCGTGAATGCACCAGCGCGGTGCAATGGCCATTCCGGGCGATCGTCTCGTGCCACCTTCATCCGCGCCCTCGTGGCCAGCTCCGCAACCATCTCTCGGCCGCCGATCGCTTTAACTTGCAAGTTTTGTCGTCAGCCAACCGATTTAGAAGAGAAGGAACGATGTCGACCGCGCCGCCGGGATCGACGACCGCGATATGCAAAAGCCGAAGGGCGGACCCGGAGCGAATGCGGAGGGCAAGATAAATAGGCGGCGGCTTGTTGTGGGAAGAGACTGAAAGAAGGGCCCTTTTTCGACATCACCGCGGATGGGTGAGGATCCACGTCATCGGTAACGGCCTGATTCCACACGCAGCGGAGGAGATCCCATTTGGACTCGCGTGACGATTTACCGAGTTTTCGGCCTCGAATGGGCAAGCGGCCTTCGAAGGGCTCGCAAGGGGGTCCTCGATCCTTTCGAGGTCAGCTGCTGGCGCGTCTCTCAGGTGGCGGGCCGCGTCAGGCCTCCAAGACGGACGGGGCCGGCGCTCGCGCGCACCGTCCAGATGCTCGGCGCGTCGTCATCAAGGCGCACGTCGTACGCCTCACCGCGAGCGGAGCGAAGGCGGCAGCTCTGCACCTTCGGTATATCGAGCGTGACGGCGTCGACAAGGACGGATCGAAAGGCGTGCTCTACGGCCCAGACGGGCCCGTGCAGCGTGAGACCTTCGAGCAGCCGCGCCCTGGCGAAGCGCATCAGTTTCGATTCATCGTGTCGCCCGAGGACGCGAGCGAGCTCGATCTCACGGGCTACGTGCGCCGGCTCATGGATCGCGTCGAGCGGGACCTCGGACGTCGCGTGGAATGGGCGGCGGTCAATCACTTCAATACCGACCACCAGCATGCCCACGTCGTCGTGCGCGGCGTAGGGCGCGACGGCCACGAGCTTCGCTTTGACCAGAGCTACATCGCGATGGGCATGCGCTGGCGGGCGCAGGAACTGGCGACCGAGGAGCTCGGGCCGCGACGCGATCTCGATATCCAGCGGGTGCGCGGCAAGGAAGTCAGCCAGGAGCGATTCACCTCGCTCGACCGCGAGCTCGAACGCCTTGCCGACTCTGACGGGAGCCTCAAGCTGCAGTCGCCACGGCGGCCGGGAAGCGCCGACCGCTCGACGCTGCTCGCCCGACTCGAGCACCTCGAGGCGATGGGACTGGCGCGCCGGCCCTCGGGTAGCGAGTGGGTGCTTGCCCCAGGCTGGCAGAGCGAACTACGCGAGCTCGGCAAACGTGGAGATATCTTGAAGCAGATTCACGAAGCGGTGCACGGGGACCCCTCGCGATACCGAATCGTCGGTCGGGGTGAGCCGTTGCCACAAGGAGAGGAGCGCGGCGAGAGACTCCTAGTTGGGCGGGTGGCCGCTAAGGGCCTCTCCGACGAGGTCAAAGGCAGCTTGTACGCAGTGCTTGAAACTCCCAGCGGCGAGGCCTTCCACGTGGCGCTTGATGGGCGGCAGGCGGAAAGCCTGCGCGCCGGCGACCTCGTGTTTTTCGGTACCAAGCGCGAGGCGGCTGTTCGTCCCATCGACCGGTACATCGCTGAGATCGCGGGTCGTTCGGGCGGCGTCTTCGCTCCCGATACGGCTCAAGCTACCGACAATGAGGCGCGAGCCGTAAGGCGCTTGCGGGAGCTTGAAGGGCGGGGGCTTGTCCGGGCGGTTGGGCCCGAGCGATGGGCCATTCCTCCCGACCTGATTCAGAAGCTCGAGCGGAGCGGCCTCGAAGGTCCAGCGCGAGAGCGCCTCGTCATTCAGCCCATTCGCCCGTCCGTCGAGGAGCAGGTGCGGCATCGTGGCCCCGTCTGGCTCGATCGAGTGGACGCCGCTGCGCTCGCTTCTTTTGGGTTCGGCGCCGATGTCGGTCGCGCACTCGAGCAGAGGCGCGTGGTGCTGCGGGGTCTCGGTATTGGCCCCGACGACCCGCAGAAGCTTGCCAAGTTGAGCGAGCTCGAAGTGCGGGCGGTGGGAAGAGAAATGGCAGGCCGTATGGGCGAGACGTTTCTGGACCGGGTGCCCGACCGATTCCGGGGGCGGGTGCAAGGGGCGCCCGAGGGGGTGCCGTACGTTGCCGTATCCGATGGGACGCGGTTTGTGCTCGTGCCCGCATCGCGCGAGCTCGGCGCTCTCGTTGGCAAGCAGGTCGTGATTACGCGCGACGCAAGAGGCAGACCGACGGTGCAGGCGCTGGACAAGGACCTGGGGCGATGAGCGGATCTGCACGCGCTTCTGGGTTTCCCTTGCGTGCTCGGCGGCGCCTCTCGGAGTGTCGACCATGGCGATAGACAAGGTGAGACGCATGCGAATCAGTACGCGTCTTTCGGTCCCGCTTCGCATTCGTCTCGCCAAGCATTGCGCGGCGAGCGGAATCTCCGAGCGCACGATCATCGAGGACGCGGTCGCCAAATACCTCGATGACGCTGGTAATACGGCCCTTCTGTTGCGGCGCCTCGATCGGATTGAGCAGGCTCTCGCCGACGGTCACCGTGATGTCGAGATCTTGTCGGAGGCGTTCGGCCGCTACCTGCGGCTCTGGTTTACGGCGCACGTGCCGGACGCATCCCAAGGCAAGGGGTTCGTGGCGGTGGCGTCTGCGGAAAAGGCATATGCCTGGTTTGCGCGGCAGTTGGCGGAGCGGCTCTCGGAAGGGCATCGGTTTGTGGACGATTTGCCGGACGGGGCCGGTGAGGGCGACGAGGACACCTCGGCGGCTGCGTGGAGCGAAGATGATGCTCGAAGGAACCCTTGAGGACACACGGCACCGCAG
Organism: Polyangiaceae bacterium; assembly: GCA_049521295.1. GTDB lineage: Bacteria > Myxococcota_A > Polyangia > Polyangiales > Polyangiaceae > Palsa-1150. Next base: position 93,879 of record JBEKOY010000010.1, read on the forward strand.
TGCTCGCGGTCGGACTGGCTGGCGAGCGCTTGCCTTGGGTACAGGGGAAGACGGCGACATCGTTATGGCTCGCCCAGGACGACTCTAGAGAACACGCTCCGGACAACAACGCCCGTTGATCTGCGCTTGAGGCGAGCAGTACGCTCGCCGATGATGAGCACGACCTCTCCGACCACCAAGGACGCGCCGAAGGCGGCGAAGCCGACCAACGGGACGAATGGCGCGCACGTGGACGCGGAGTTTCCGATCACGCTCGACGTGCCGCCCCGGCAACCTCGGCTCGCGTGGCAGGGGATGGAGCGGAAGGAGCTGGCCGACTACGTGCCGACGCAGGTCGTGGAGGTCGTTCGTCCCGGCAAGGCGGTCGCCACGGAAGACAAGCTCCCCGGCATCACCGCCGCTCAGCAGACGAGCCGGGCCCACGAGCTTCCACCGAACCGGCTGATTTGGACGAACGACAACATCGTGGCGCTCAAGACCTTGCTCGATGAGCGCGACCCCAAGACGAGGGATTACCGCTACCGAGGAAAGATTGACCTCGTCTACATCGACCCGCCGTTCATGGTGAACAACGACTTCATGGCCGACAACGCCATCGATATCGAACTTGATGACGACGAGGGCGTGCAGGCCAAAAAGGAACCGTCGCTCGTTGAGATCCTCGCCTACAAAGACACCTGGCGGCAGGGGCTCGACTCGTTCCTCTCGATGCTCCGCGAGCGCCTCGTTCTCTTGAAGGATCTGCTCGCGCCAGCCGGGAGCATCTACGTCCACCTCGACTGGCACGCGGTTCACTACGTGAAGGTCTTGATGGACGAGATCTTCGGCTACGAAAACTTCGTCAACGAGATCATCTGGGCCTCGACCAACGCTCACAACGACGCTGACCGCTTCGGGAGCATTCACCAGACGATCCTCTCCTATTCTGGAGGCGGTCGGCCTTACTTCAAACCTCCTCGCATCCCCTACTCGCCGGACTACATACAGAAATATTTCACGCGCTCAGATGAACGCGGGAAGTTCCGCCCCGGTGATCTGACTGCCCCCGGCGTCAGGTATGGCGAGACGGGACTATCGTGGCGCGGGATCGATCCTACATCGAAGGGGAGGCACTGGGCCTACCCTCCAAGCGAGCTGGAAGAATTCAACAAGAAGGGCCGCGTCTTCTTCACGTCAAACGGTGTACCACGCCTGAAGGAGTATCTGGGCGATCTTGAGGGCGCTCCCGTTCAGTCCATCTGGGCCGACGAGTTCGTCCGCTACATCGTTTCGTGGACGAACGAGAACTTGGGCTATCCGACCCAGAAGTCATTCGCTCTCCTTGAACGAATCATCAGCGCATCGTGTCCGCCGAGCGGTACCGTTCTCGACTGCTTCATTGGTTCTGGCACCACCGCTGAAGCTGCGGAGCGCCTCGGGCGGCATTGGATCGGCATCGACAACGGCAAGTATGCCGTCCACCTGACGCGCAAGCGCCTTATTCAACTCCACGGCCAGCAAAGGGAGCCGGAGAAGCCGCTGTACGATTACGTCGAGTGCTCGAAGTGCAAGAACATTGAACGCAAGGAGAAGCCCCAAAAGACCAAGGGGACTTTCAACGTCCGAGCGTTCACTGTCGAGAACATGGGGGTCTACCAGCGCGCGGAGCAGTGGCAGGACTTCCAGACGCAGCGGAGTCGCTACCGCGACGAGATGGTCAAGGTCTTTGGCGGCGAGGTCATGAATCACTCGCCGTTGCTCCACGGGCGCAAGGGCCACTCCTGGGTCCACATCGGGCCACTCGACGGCCCTATCTCCGTGGCGCAGGTCTGGTCGATTGCTCGCGAGGCGCAGCGCACGGACATGAAGGCCGTCACGGTGTTGTCCGCCGATTTCGACACGCTCTCTGGTTCGGAAAAAGATGAGGTCAAGGAATCCACGGGCGTGACCGTCACGGTCCGCGTCATCCCCAAGAACGCCATCGACGAGGTCAAGCGCCGCCTGGAGATGCTCCGCTCGAACCCCGACGCTCCCATCGAGTCGATGGCGATCCCAGCCTTCTACGCGCCTCTCTCGATTGTCCTCGGCTGCCGCGTGTCGGGACGCATGGCAAAGGTCACACTCGAACGGTGCGAGGTGGACATCGAGTCCTTCATCGCGAGTCAGCGACCTGTGCTCAAGACGGTCACGCCGACGATGGCGGCCGCTACGAAAAAGAAGGCGCAGACTGAGATCGACAAGTGGGAGACTCGCAAGAAGGAGCTGGAGAAGTGGCTTGCGAAGGCAAACTCATGGCACAAGTTCGTAGACTTCTAGG
>JBEKOY010000011.1:0-81600 GCA_049521295.1 Polyangiaceae bacterium
TTCTGCCAGGCGTCGCTTACCCCTCGCGCCAACATGGCCGCCGCGACTTCGAGTGGCGCCGTAACCCGGATGACGGTCCGATCCATCGCGCTCTGGTTCTCGGGCAATTTCATGTTCGCCTTGAGGACGAAGAACGGCACCGCGAGCAGGAGGGCCACGATCGCGAGATCGCGATAGCGTTTGAGCGCGGAGGGCAAGGCGAAAATTCCAGAGAAACCCGACCGCGACCGGATCGGGTGCCCAATCTAATACCGCAAGGTGGAAGCGCGCACCCTCCGCGCGGCGTCCGGCCCCACCATCACGCGATCGTGACTTCTTTGAGCAGCTCCATGTGGTCGAGCGCCTTTCCGCTCCCGAGTACCACGGCGCTGATGGGATCGTCGCACACCATGACCGGCAGCCCGGTTTCCTCGCGAAGAAGCACGTCGAGGTTGCGAAGCAGCGCCCCGCCGCCGGTCAGCACGATGCCCTTGTCAACGATGTCGGCCGCCAGCTCGGGCGGTGTCTTCTCGAGCGCCGTCAGGACGGCCTCCACGATCGCGTGGATTGGCTCGGTCAACGCCTCGCGGATTTCGTCGCTGTTCACGACGACGGTTTTGGGGACGCCAGCGACCAGATCGCGACCCTTGACCTCGGTCGTGAGCTGCTTTTCGACTGGGTAGGCGTTGCCGATTTGAATCTTGATCCGTTCGGCGGTCTGTTCGCCAATCGCGAGATTGTACTTACGCTTCAGATATGCACTGATCGCCTCGTCCATCTTATCTCCGCCGACGCGCACGCTCTGCGAGTAGACGATTCCGGCGAGCGAGATGACGGCGACTTCGGTCGTGCCACCGCCGATGTCGACGATCATATTTCCACTCGGTTCTGTGATTGGCAATCCAGCGCCGATGGCGGCGGCCATTGGTTCTTCGATGAGATACACCTCGCGAGCTCCGGCGCTCTCTGCGCTTTCTTTGACAGCGCGCTTTTCGACCTCGGTGATTCCGAATGGCACGCAAATGATGATGCGCGGCTTCACCAACGTTCGGCGGCTATGGGCGCGAGCAATGAAGTAACGGAGCATGGCCTCCGTAATCTCGAAGTCTGCGATGACGCCGTCTCGCAGCGGGCGCACTGCACGAATGTTTCCCGGCGTACGCCCCAGCATTTCCTTCGCCTCGCGCCCGACCGCGAGGACCTTGTTGCCACCGCGCGCGTCGCGTTGCACGGCGACCACCGACGGCTCGCACGACACGATGCCTTTGCCCTTGACGTAGATGAGTGTGTTCGCGGTTCCGAGATCGATCGCCAGATCGTTCGAAAACAGGCCGTGAAGCCAGTCGAAGATCATTGTGCGTCGCTCCTTGCCGTGAGTACGCCCGGTCTCCTCGGTCGCGCGACCCCAGTGTCGCGCGGTGGATGACGGACAAGAAGAACGAGAACGAGAGCTCTCGTGCCCCCGGATCCGGAAGGCCAGCGCGCTTGTAACATAAGCGGCGGTCCGAACGTCGGACGTTTGTGCCGGACTGGACGTGCGACCAGCAGCGCAGCGTCGGCCACCTGGCGCGCCTTACGCGAGCCTACTACCAGCTTGGTCTCGAGAACGTACTCTGCCTCTACGAGCCGTCGCGGCGGAGGGGCCGGCATGCTGCCGACTCGTCGATCTCGCGTTAGTCGGCGCAAAGCCACTCCTCGCCGCGCGCCCGGCCGCAACCCACTCTTCGCTGCGCCACCCGGCGCGATCAACCCTTCGAGATCTTGCCTTCTTTGTGCGCGAAGTGCTTGCGGCAGGCGGGGCAGAACTTCTTGACTTCAAATTTTTCGGTCATCGTCCGCTTGTTCTTCGTCGTGGTGTAATTCGCGCGCCCGCAATTGCCGCATGTCATTTTGATGATGTCACGCATGATCACTCCGTACTCTCGGCTCCAGCTCGATCGCATCCCACCCGGATGTCCGAACTGCCTGAACCAGGGCGAGAGAGGTTACGCACGCCGTTGGCCCCGTCAAGGTACGCGCTTCAGCGGGATACTCGAGCTTTGCACCGGGGGGGCGGGGCGGCCTTGGTCCTTGGCCGACGCCATGCGGACAGCTCAGGATTTCTCCGCTGGTCAGTCGTCGTCGTCCTTGCCGTAGTCAACCAATCGCGTGCCCCGTGGCTCGTCCCGTTCGACCCGCTTCTTTTTGGGTCCCCCTCCGTCTTCGAACGACCGCTTCCGCTTCTCTTCATGCGAGGGCTTTCGGTGGGTTTGGCCGCCACCCGGGCCGCCACCCCCGCCACCAAAGACGGGTTGAAAGGGCACCGCGAAGCCGGCGCCGCCCTCCGGTCGGGTAGGGCGCTCGCCCTTCGGGTGAGCCAGGTTCACGACGAGCCGTCGATTGCGAAGATCCGCGGTTCGGAGCGCGTCGGCGGCGCTCTTTGCGGCCTCCGCGCTGGCCATCGTAACGAACCCGAAGCCGCGCTTGCGCCCGTCGGCGTCCATGGGCAGGTGTACCCGGACCACGCTGTCGGCGACGGCGGTGTTGATGAGCGTCTGCACCTCCTCCTGCGTCGCATCGTAGGGGAGGTTGCCGACGTAAAGCGTTCGGTCCGGTGCCTGCTGCGGGCCCCCGGCCCCACGCGGTCCAGGCGGACCCCCCGTGATCCGCGGCCCCGGCGCGTCACCCCGTTTCGGGGGCTCCGCTTGGAACGGGCGCACCGAGATCGACTTGCCCGCCTGCATCGAGCCATCGAGCGCGTCGCGCGCCGCTTGGGCCTCCTGAGGCGTGGCCAAAGTCACGAAGCCGAAGCCGCGCGGCCGCCCGGTTGTCCTATCCTTCGGCAAGCTGACACTGACGACCTTGCCGCCAGTCGCCTCGAAGAGCTGCTTGAGCACATCCTCGGAAATGCTGTCGGGCAGACCCGCCACAAACAACTTCGCGTCCTCGTTGGCCATTCGATCACTCACGACCTGTCGTCCGTTCCCTTGTTCAGAACAGCGCCGGAGCGAGCGTGGACGCGTCGCGCGAGGCGTGTGACCTGAACTACGGTCCACGATATCTAGCACGGGTCGCCCGTCAACTGTCGCCACCGGTCGCGTTGCGTGCGTCTCGCGTGACGTTGGCAACGTCCGCCGACAACGTGGTGTCGTTGCCGTCCGCCCCATGGTTCGCAGCCGGCGCCCGGCTCTTGCCCGGGCCTGCCTTGCGTAGAGGGATCTCGAGTACGAACGTCGCGCCCCGACGCGGGCCCGCCCCTGCGGCCTTCGACGCGCCAGTCGCTCCGACTCCCCATGTGGTCTCGACCCAGGCCCGACCGCCGTGACTTTCGGCGATGTGCTTGACGAGTGAGAGTCCGATGCCGCTTCCGCGCACTGGAGCGGAGGAGCTCGTCGTGCGCGAGGTCGACCCGCGAACGAACCGTTCGAAGATCCGGTCCCGGTCCTCCAGCGGAACACCGGGGCCTTGGTCGATGACCCGTACGACCACGGCGCCGTCCTTTCTGGACGCCTTCACCGTGACCACCTCGGTCCCCGGTGCGTACTTCAGGGCGTTGTCGATGAAATTAATGACGGCGAGCTGAATCGCTCGCTCGTCGATGGTGGCACGCGGTAGGTCCGGATCGATATCCGCCTCGAGCTCGACTCCTTCGCGCTCCGCACGATACCGGTAAACGTTGACGGCCTTCGAGACGGCGTCTCCCACGCTTCCCTCGGCAAAGTCGTACGCGTCGCGTCCCCGCTCGACGCGCGCAAAGTCCAACACGTTTTCGATGAGTGAGGAAAGGCGCTCGCTCTCGCTCACGATGATGTCGAGGTACTCGCGTTGCTTGGCTTCGCTCGTCACGCGACCGGACTGAAGCATCTCGCCGAACATGCGCACCAGGGCGAGCGGAGTCTTGAGCTCGTGGCTCACGTTCGCGACGAACTCGCTCTTGAGCGCCGACATGCGCCGCTCGCGTTCCGCTGCGACGAGAATGGTCGCGACACCGAGTACGACGATGATGCAAGAGAGAACGACCATGACGAGTTCGAGCATCGCTCGGTTCCGGACACGCGCTGTGAGCTCATCGCCGGCGCTCGGTGACACCTGTACCCGCCACCCGTAGAGCGTGGTCGGAAAACGCACGGCCACGGTGAACTCGCCCGTTCGGAGTGGGGGGCCGAAGATGATGCGTCCGTCCTCGTCGACGACGTTGACTCGACTCGGCTGGGCGGTCGTCTTGGTCTCGCTCCGTTCGCGTTCCGAGAAGAGGGGCGGCATCGTGTCTTTCACGATGCGCCCGATGTCGTGCCAAGCGACCACCAGGATACGGTGCGTCCGCGGTGGGTCGCTCGGTCCGTCGGTCGCCGCGGCGAGCAGCAGCGCGCGCTGCCAGTAGCTGACGAGATAGCTCTGCCCACGGTACTCGCGATGCAAGTGCCGCAGCTCGTCGGGGCCCTGCTTGGCAAGCTCCATGTCGCGACACATGCGCTCCACCAGCAGCCGGCGGAACGCCTCCTCCTCGCCGAACGCTCCGCCGGCGCGTGACGCGAATGCGATCACCGTGTGGGTCTCGTCGAGCACGAGGATGGCTCGGACCGTCGGCGTCTCACGTTGAGCGGTCGGAATCCATCGCTGGGCGAGGTCGGCGAGACGGGAAGGATCCGCGATGGCGAACACGACGTTGTCCTGCTCCACGATCCGCTTATCGAGGCGGTCCGCCTTCTCGTTGGCCAGCTCGAGCGTGGCCTCGAGAACCGCTTGTTGTCCGAGCCGCTCGACCTGCAGAGTGGTCCGAAAAGTGAAATAGAGCAGAGTTCCGACCGCTGCGAGCAGCGCCGGCAGCAGCACAAAACTCCCGAGCCTTTCACGCCGGCGTGACATCCGAAGGCTGAGTCTAGCGACGGATGCGATCCGGCTCCGTCACGACCCCATGCTCTGACACGAACTGAGCAAACTGTTCGGCAATATACGCCATCGCGTAAACATCAGAGTCGGCGAACGGCTGACCGTCGAGCGGGTCGAGCAACTCGAGAGCGCCGAGGAAGCGACCCGCCATCATCGCGGGGGCGACGAGAGCCCCGCGCACTCCGCCGATGGCTGCGTACCTTTCGAGCGATTGCGACTCGGCTTCGCTCGCGTAGGTCAGGACGACGGGCCGACGTTTCCCCGTTGCAGCATGCAGGGCAAGGTCTCCTTCCGGATATCGTCGAAGCAATAGCGACTTGGCGGCTTCGCCCCGCGTGTTGATCACGAGGAACTCGCGCCGGTCGATGTCGTAGATGTGCACGATTCCGGCTCGGCACGGTATTTTTTCCATGCTGAGTGCCAGGCAGAAGGCACCTGCCTCGACCGCGTCGCGCATGAAGTGGAGCTCGTGCATCGCCTCGAACAAGTCGGCGATCAGATCTTCGCCGCGCACGCGGGCGCGGGGTGCACTCGGTCGCTCCGAGGTCGAGGCGATCGACGCTTGCGAAGGCCCTTCGGCGATTCGGAGCGATGACTCTTCCGTCCGGACCCCTGCGGAAACCGCCGACGGCCCCGGTTCGAAGGATGCCGCGATGCGCTCTTCGGGACCAAGCAGGGCCCCGACCGATTCGGCGCCGGCAAGCGCGTCGGCGGGCGAAACGCGTGCGCTCGAACGGGCCTCATCGACCGTCGGCGCCTCGGGCTCGTCGGCGGGTCCGCCCGGGGCTCGCGGGTTAGCTGTCTCGGCAGCCGTCGGCTCGACGGGCAAGCTAAGGCCGTTCGAGACACGCGCGGACACTTGGGCTGGCGGCGCGGCCGACGGCGCGTGCGACTTCGGCGCCGACGATTGCGTCTGCCGACGCGGAAACGAAACGACGGCAGTCCCTTGCCAATCCTTCCACGTCAGGGTTGCGAGGGGCGCGACGGGCGGACGCCCTTCGAAGGGAACATCGAACGCCGCCAGGTTGACGAGTTTGCCGACGGGGACCGGCGTGAGCGACGTTCGCAACACGTCGAGCTGGACCCGAAGCAAGCGCTCGGCCATGGAGCTCGTCGTTCCGGGAGGAACCAGATAAACGTACTCCCGGTACGTGATGGGCAGCGCCGCCGTTCGGTCCTCCTCGCGCTTGAAGAGGATCTGGGACGCCACGCCGGTCGGGGGGGCAGGGGTCGAAGGCTTCCGGTCCGCCGGCACCACCGCCTTCGCAGCGCTCGCAGCCGACGTCTCGATCGCGGCCACGAGCGGAGCGCGCGGGATCTCGTCCGCGGCCGGCGGAGGGACAGAGATCGGGACCGGCACGGTCGAGGCAGCGATCTTCGGCGCTTGAATCCCGTGCCCCGAAAGCCTTGGCGGAATGCTCGAGGCATACCGAGAAGGAGAGCTCGTCACGTAAACTGGCGGATTGGCCCACGCCAGAGTTTCGGTCTGAAAGGGCGGAACGCTCTGCCGGGGGCTTACGGTTTCGCGAGGAGGGCCGCTCGGCCGCGCGTTGACCGCCTCGGTTGGCCCCGCGCTCGGCCGAGGGCTCACGTCTCCCGCCGGGGTCGCCGATTCCGGCGAGCCAGCATTTTCGCCCGGCCGGTCCGCGCCTTCACGAGGAGACGGGCGCACCTGGTACCGAATGCGCGACGTCGGATCCACTGCCCGGCAGCCACTTTCAAGCAGCTCGATCGAAAAGCCGCTCAATCCCTCGGTTTCACCGCGGCCCGCTCGCACGTTGATCAGAGCGCTCTGCCAGGTATCGGCCTCGACCATCACAGACTCGGTTTCGGAACCACCGCCGAGCGGCGTCACCTCGACGAGCCAGCGCATGCGTCGCTTCGCCTTTCCTAGGAGAGGGCACCATACCGGTGCCGACGAACTCTTATCAGGGCGTCGTCCAGACGGTCAACGCATCGTCGGGCGATCCGCCGCGCAATTTCTCGCACCCCGTCGCGTCACTCCGCGCGAAGCCCATCGGCCGGACGGAGCTGAGCTGCGTAAACGGCCGGAAAGATCGTTGCGACCAAGCAAATGACGATCGCCACGACAGCGGGAACGAGGAACTCGACCGGGTGCATCGAAATGGGCAAGTGGGAGATGAAGTACACTTTTGGATCGAGTGGAAAGCCGTAGGCAAGAAGAAATCGGCACGAGAGCCAGCCGATGAAAACGCCGAGCGTTGTCCCCGCCAGGCCAATCATTCCGCCCTGATAAAGAAATATCCGGAGGATCGCATCGTTCTTCGCCCCGATCGCTTTGAGGACCGCGATTTCCTTCTTTTTCTCCAGAACGACCATCGTAAGGGTGGCGATCACGGTGCAAGCCGCGACCAAGATGATCAAGCCAAGAACGAAGCTCATTCCGATCTGCTGGATGAGGAGTGCCGTGAAGAGGCCATGGTTGAGCTCACGCCAGTCCATCGTGTGATACATGCCGTCGTTCAAGAGGTGGTCGATCGTGTGTGCAATCGCATGCGCATGATCGATGTCGTCTACTTTCATCTCGATGCCGGTGACACTGTCTCCGTACTCGTAGAAGGCCTGCGCTTCGTAGAGGTCGGTGTACACGAGCTTGGAGTCGTACTGATCGAAACCAGCTTCGAAAACGGCGATCACCCGGAACTCCTTTGCGATGGGTGATCGTGCGCTACCGAACGCGATCCCGATCTGCGGCGAAGTCACCTGGACGCAATCGCCGAGGCCTACGGCCAGCTGGGTCGCGAGGGTCCGCCCCACCACGATGCCCGGCATCTTCGCGACCTCTTCGGGGCTCTTGCACGGATCCGGATCGATCGCACCGGGGAGCACGTCGTCCTGCGGCAGCTCGCTTTTGTAGCCGCCGATGGGCGTAAGGTCGCCCTGCGGCGCACCTTTCGGCAGGGTGGCCTCTGTGCCGCGGTGTGCCTCGGCACCGGCAGCCGGCGGGGCCGATCGTCGCGGTTCTCGGACCGGAGCGGCGAGAGAGGAACTGGGGGAATCGTCCGAGCCGGCGTCCGCATGATCCATCGCGCGGGCAACCTCCTCTTGCATCAAGCGAAGGAGGGATTCTGTGCCCGCGTCCCGGCCGGATTCCGGCGGGCTTGCGACGTCGATCTCGTCGCGCAACGAATCGGCGGCGCGCTCGATCGGCCGCGTTCCAGGTCGTCGCAGCCCTGCGAGGCTTCCGGCGACGATGTTCTTCGGCAGGTCGAGCACCTTCACCATGAGTTCGGGGTCGACGCCCTTCAAGAGGACGCCGGTGGCCGTCCTATCGCCGCTCGTGACCATCATTGGATTGATGACGAACGGCGCGATGCCAATGACGCCGGGCACGTGATCGACTTTCTCCATGATGTCCCGGTACTCCCGGAAGTCGATCGAGTACTTGAGGACGAGAACGTGAGCGTTTACGCCGAGGACTTTTTCGCGAAACTGCTCTTGAAAGCCGCCCGTGACGCTCATGACGATCGTGAGAGCAGCCACTCCCAGCGTGACGCCGCCGATAGCGAGCGCCGTGCTGATCGAAATCATGTTGCGCTTTTTCGACCGCAGATACCTCAATGCGACCGTGAACGAATATGCCATCTCGACGATCAGCCTGCGCCGTGTGTAAGACAGGGACCTCCTACCATATTTCGACTATTCGTGCGGCGTCCGCACTCGGGATCGCTTCTTGCGAGAGCGCCATCCGAGAGCCTTCGTCGTGAGCCCGCGCGGTTGCCGCCGGGCTCATAGGCCGCGCCGCGGGTGTAGGGTGTCCTCGCTCCGGGAGCGCCATAAAACCTGGCGGAGACCGGGATCCGGTACTTGTAACGGTAACGCTCGAGTAATCTTCCTTTGAGGTTCCATGACCGATGTGCCGAAGCCGCCGGGAACGTCTCCCGTCCGTCCGATCTCGGCGACGTTGAGTGCGGCGATGATCGATCTGCCCAAGCGCGCCGGAGTCGATCAGGTCGAGCCAGACTCCGCGCCGCCGAGTGCTCCGATCGACCCGTACCTGGGGATCACGCTGGACGGGCGGTACCTCATCGAGCGCCGGGTCGGCGAAGGCGGAATGGGGGTTGTATACGCAGGTCGGCACAAGGTGATTGACAAGCGAGTGGCCATCAAGGTTTTGCGCCGCGACATGGCGAACGACGATGAGCTCAACGAGCGTTTTTTGCAGGAGGCACGGGCCGCCAGCGCGATTGGCAACCCGCACATTGTCGACATCAGCGACTTCGGACGGCTGCCGGACGGGTCGACGTACTTCGTGATGGAGCTCCTGGACGGGCAGAGCTTGAGCGACGTTCTAGCCCAAGCGAAGGGGCCGTTGCCCGTGCCAAGGCTGTGCCACATTGCCAAACAGATTGCTCAAGGGCTTGCCGCTGCACACGCCGCGAGCATCGTTCACCGAGACCTAAAGCCCGATAACGTCATGCTCATCAATCGCGGCACCGAGCGCGATTTCGCGAAGATCCTGGACTTTGGGATCGCTAAGGTCGGCAGCGGAACGAAGAAGATGACTCGGGCTGGAAGTGTCTTTGGCACGCCGCACTACATGAGCCCCGAGCAGGCCGCGGGCGCGGTCGTCGATCACCAAACCGACGTGTATGCGCTCGGCGTCATCTTGTACGAAATGGCGAGCGGCAAGGTCCCATTCGACGCGGACAATTTCATGGGAATCCTAACCCAGCACATGTACAAAGCGCCGGCGCCGATCCGCGCGTTGGTGCCCGAAGTGGACATCCCCGCCGGGCTCGAAGCCATCATTCTCAAGTGCCTGACGAAAAAGCCGGAGGGCCGTTACGCCAGCATGGATGAGCTCGTCGCTGACCTCGCGAAGCTCGATCGGGGAGTTCTTCCGGACGCCGTTCACGAGATGATGGCGCGGTCTGGTGGCTTCAACGTCCCCGCCGACTATTTTCGGGCGGCGGCATCGATGCCGGTTCCGGTCCCGGCAACGACGTCGAGCGCGCCGAAGCGTTGGCCGCTCTATGCCGTGATTGCCTCCGCAACGCTCGTCGGCATGGTCGGCGTCGTCGTCGTCGCGAAGAGCCCGGTCAGCAAAGCGCAGCCGGCGCCGGCGTCCGTCGTACCGAGCGGCGTGCCTCCGATCGTCAGTCCCCCAATCCCAAGCCCGGCACCGGGTCCGAGTGCGAGCGTCACGGCGTTGGCGTCTGCCTTTGCCTTGCCCACGGTCCTTCGAGAGGTCCTGGTGAGCGTGGTTCCGAGCGATGCGACGGTCACTCGAAACGGCACGGTGCTCGGCCAGTCGCCCGTGGCGCTGCACCTGGGCGAAGGCGAAGACGCGGCGCTGGTACTGGATCGAAAAGGATTCAAAACAAAGGTCGTTACCGTGAACGCGTCCGAGCCGAAGCAAACGTTCACGCTCGAGGCGCTCGTGACAAGCCCGGCCGCTCCGGTTCGGACTCGCATTCCGACACCGGAGAAAACGGGCACGACGGCGCCGGTAGGTGCGGGGGCGATCGACGACGTTGGGGATCCATTCACACGAAAGCGGTGACGCGGACGGTGGGCCACCTGGGACGCACGGGTCAATCGGCTGCCTCGGGGCGACGGGTGGGCTTCAGACTTAGTCCCCGCCGCTCTTGACGAACCGCGACCCGTTCCAGACGTAGCGAACGCTCGCGGGCCCCTCCCACGGTAAAAGCAACGGCTCCGTGTCGGTGCCGGGCGGATCTTGCCCCCAGGGGTAAGTCCGCGATGTCCAGCCAGAGACCCGGCCCGGCGATGCCAGCACGTCGAACGACCGTCCACCGGGCGACGGAACGAATTGAACCATCCCCTGCACGCGTTTGCCCGCCTGCTCACGAGCCGACTCGATCGCGAATATGCGGCTGATGGTTTCGCCGCTGACGTCATAAACGAACATCACGTCCGAATCGACCGCCGTGCGTCCTGCGCCCGCGCGTCGAACCCCGCGTACAACGAGATCCGCATCACCGTCTCCCGTAAGATCGCGCGCCGACAGGTCCTTGATGTCCTGGGGGTCTGCGAACTGGGCCAAGGTCGAGTAGGCGTAGCCTCTACCTTCCTTGAACCCTGGGCCCAACACGACGATGTCCCGTCCGATAAGCAGGACCCGTTCCGGTCGATCGTCGCCGGCGACCTGCACTTGGAGATCGGTCTTGGGTCGAACGCTAGCCGGCACGCCGCGATCGCGCCGGTATGCGTCGAGGACCTCGGCCGCCAGATCGCTGCCACGGACCACCTTCGGCGTCGGGGGCTCCGGAGCTCGCGCCTCCTGCTTCGCGTCGTCGGGTTCGGTGCCCGCAGCGACGGCGGCTGCGGACCGGGGTTGCTCCCTTTGGAGCACCTCTTTCGCTTTTGCGAAGCGCGATCCGTTCCACCGATAGGCCTGCGATCGCACTCCGCCCCAGGGCAGCAAAATGGGCTCCGCGTCCATCGCGGTCGGCTCCTTGTAGGATGACGGATCCCACCCGGTTGCCGGGCGTACACTCACGTCGATTTCGCCGCGAGAAAAGCGTACCGCGTTGTCGACTTGCCGATCCGACTGGCGCACCAAGACCTCGTGCGTGAATGTCACGCGCGGCTCACTCTTGCTATCCATCGCCGTGAGCACTTCGAGATAATCGCGCGACCCGTCGCCGACGCTGACTCGACGAACGACGACCACGTCCCTTTTTCCTCGCCCCGCGACATCACGTACCTGCAGGCTTATGAGCTCGCCGCCGAGATCGCGAAAAAAGAAGCCGGTTCCGCCCAGGTAGGACGGCCCGCAGATGGTCAGATAATGCTCGAAGACCGCGATTCGCTCGATCGTTCCGTCGCCGGTGAGATCCGCGACCAGGTCGGCGATCGGCGCCGTTTTAGCGAGTCCCTTCGGCGTAAGAAGCTGCTCGATCATCGAGAGCTCCGGCTCGCTCGGGATCCACGGCATGGTGTCCGGATGCCGCGGGTCGCCCGGGCCGGTTGCGATCACCGTCTCGCCATGCACGTACCGAGCAAGCCCGTGAATGCCGACGCGCGTCGCGCGTGCGTCTGCGAGCGAGCCCCACGGGATCGCCGCTTCGATGCTGTATCCTGTGCCGGTAGGCGCCTCCATGATCTTCGCGCCGGCGACGCTGCCGCGGTTGCCGAGGCGCACGCTGCCTTCGCTCTCGCCGGGCTTTCCGGCGTAAAGGGCGAGATCGTAGCTCGCGTACCCGCCGGCCGACCGCGGGACCGCCAAGACGATCTCCACATGGTCCTGCCCCGCTAAGAACGACGACTCCGTCACGTCGGCTGCGACGTAGAGCTTGGCTTCGTCGTACTGCAAACCGACCTTCATCTGCGTCTTCGGATCCGAGCCTCTGACGGCAACGTCTGCCCGCGCGAGCGGCGGCCACTCGGTGAGGACTCCGTCGAGTTTGACCGGCCGGTCCTTGTCGATGTGTTCGAGCTGCAGGCCGTCGGCCGCGACTTCCGACGTCTCGCCGCCTCCTCCGTTCAGTGTCTGGATCCCGTGAGCGGCGGCATATGCGCCGAAGGAGCGGTCGTCCCCTTCCGCTGTGCTCTCGGGTCCAGCCATCGGGCGTTGCCCGGCCGAGACGCCTCGGCAGGCCGAGAGGGTGAGAACCGACGCACATAGCAAGCGACGCATCGCCCTGAACGATAGCAAAAGAGGGGTTCAGGGGCCGCGGCGCGACAGGGGGCCGAGCCACGGCGCGCGGGTTGCGAACAACCGTTCCACCAGCTTGAGCGCCTCCACGGCCGGCACGATGGACGCGGAAAGGACGAGCAGCCACTGCCACTCGCGCGCGCTCAGGGCGAACGTCTGGAACACGGGGCGGAGCGCGGGGACAAGCACCGCGACCAAGTGAATTCCAGCGCTGACGGCCACCGCGCTCAGGAGCACCAGCGGAAGCACGGGACGAAGGCCAAGAAACGAAGACGTCGCCGAGCGACAGTTGAACGCGTGCCAGAGCGGGCTGAGGGCCAACAGCGAGAATGCGATGGCCCGACCGTGCTTCGTGGACGCGGCGTCGTGCATCCTCAGGGGCAACGAGTAACACGCCATCGCCGCCACTCCCATCCAGGCCCCTACGAACGCGATCCCCGCCCAGTCCCGCGCCGACAAGAGCCCCGCCGATCGAGGTCTCGGCAGTTCGCGCATCTGCGTCTCGTCGGGAGGATCCACGCCGAGAGCGAGCGCCGGCAGGCCGTTCGTGACTAAATTAATCCACAGAATCATGAGCGGAGTCAGCGGGTCCAGGTACGTGAAGAAACTGACGGTGAAGACGGCTACGAGCAGTCCCGCATTCGACGACAGCAGGAAAAAAACGAACTTCTGGATGTTGCGCCATATCGAGCGGCCCTCCCGGATGGCTTCGACGATCGTCGCGAAGTTGTCGTCGGCGATCACCATGTCGGCAGACTGCCGGGCGACGTCGGTGCCACCCTTGCCCATCGCGATTCCGATGTGGGCTTCGCGGAGCGCGGGGGCGTCATTGACGCCGTCGCCGGTCATGGCGACCACCTGCCCGCGATTCTTCAACGCGCGTACGATTCGCAGTTTTTGCTCGGCGCTGACGCGCGCGAAGACGTGTATGCGGTCCACGACGGCGTCGAGCTCCGAGTCGGACAGTTTGTCGATTTCGGTGCCCGTCAGGGAGTGCAACTCGTGCTCGGCGGCGTCCGAGCCGAGTCCGAGCTCTCTGGCGATGGCCAGCGCGGTAAGCTTGTGGTCGCCCGTGATCATGACCACGCGGACGTGTGCTTCGGCGCAGAGCTGGATCGACTCTTTCACCCCCTCTCGCGGCGGGTCGACCATGCCGACCAGACCCAAGAACGTCAGACGCGTCTCGATGTCGCCGCTAGTGTGAGTCGTCACGCTGGCGGCGCTCCGATCGTCGGAGGGGGGCGCCAGCTCACGCCGGGCCACCGCAAGAACGCGAAGGGCGAGGCCGCTCATGCGCTCCGACTCTCGGAGAATCGTTCGCCGGCACTCGGCGTCGAGCGCGCAGCGTCCTTGGTCGGTCTGGTACGCCGTGCAGAGCGGAAGCAGATCGTCGGTGCTGCCCTTCGAGTGCACGATCTCGCGTCCGCGATCGTCGAGCGCGATGACCGTCATCCGCTTGCGGTCGCTGTCGAATGGGAGCTCGCGAACGACGCGCTGGGAGTTCGCGAAGTCATCCCGCGAGACACCCGCTTTTGCAGCGAGGGTGAGCAATGCGCCTTCCGTCGGATCTCCTTCAACGCTCCAGACCCCGCCGTGGGCGTGCAGTGCGGCGTTGTTGCAAACCGCGACCGTTGCGAGCAGATCGGAAAACGGCTGACTTATGGCGTCGACCCGAGCACCCGTCGCATCGAGGATTTGGCCACGAGGATCGTAGCCGCTGCCCGTGATCAAGTAGCGGGCTCCGCCCGAGTAGACCTGCCGGACGGTCATTTCATTCTGCGTGAGCGTGCCGGTCTTGTCGGTACAGATCACCGTCGCCGAGCCGAGGGTTTCGACGGCGGCGAGCTTGCGGATGATGGCGCCTCGCTTGGCCATACGCTGCATCCCCAGGGCGAGAGTGATCGTCGTGATCGCCGGGAGCCCCTCCGGTATGGCGGCGACGGCGAGACTCACGGCTTCGAGAAGCAGGTCGTGCCACGTGCGTCCTCCTCGAAGCGTCCCCCGCGCGAACAGGAGCGCCGAGAGCGCCAGACACGCCCAGAGTACGCGCTTTCCAAACGCGTCGAGCTTCTCTTCGAGGGGTGTCGTGCGGTGGTGGCCGCGGTCAATCAGTGCCGACAACCGCCCGAGCTCGGTCCGCGCTCCGGTCGCGACCACGATGGCGCGCGCCTTGCCCCTGACGACGCTCGTACCGACGAAGAGCATCGTGCAGCGATCGGCGAGCGGCGCATCGTCGGCAAGCGCGGCGCGCGCGTCTTTGCCCACGGGGACACTCTCCCCGGTCAACGCACTCTCTTCGGCGGCCAGGTTGATCGTCTGCAAAAGCCGTGCGTCCGCGGGGACGGCGTCTCCGGCCTCGATTTCGAGCATGTCTCCCAACACGAGTTGCGACGCTGGGATGGTGCGTACGCGGTCGTCGCGTCGGACCCGCCCGGTGGGAGTCTGCATCCTTTCGAGGGCATCGAGAGCGGCTTCCGCCCGCCGTTCTTGCACAAACCCGAGCACAGCGTTCAGAGCCACGATGAGCAGGATCGCCGTCGCGTCGCCGTAGCGCCCGAGGAACGACTCGCCTCGGCGTCCACTCCCGGTCGCGATGGCGATGGCGGCGGCGACCAACAGTGTCAACACGATCGGGTTCGCGAACTGTCCGAGGAGCTGAACGACAACGCTCGTGCGCTCCGCCGGCGGCAGCTCGTTCGGGCCGTTGTGCATCAGCCGTTCCCGTGCCTCCGGTTCAGTCAACCCCCGGATCGGATCCGTGCGCAGCCGCGCGAGCAGTGCTTCGGGTGATTCCGTGTGCACAGGCGGCGATGCATGACGCTCGGCGAGGGGGGGAGTCGCCATCGACCGGTGGTACCACGCCGCCCCGATTCTGCGGGGTTCGGTTCAGCGCCCGGCTTTTCGCTTGGTGTCAGTCTGATGCTCCGCTTCGAGCTCTTCGAGTGCCGCTGCGAGTTCCGCTTGGTCGCTGCTGGCCGGCGGAGCGGCCGTTTCGACCCGCGCCTGCACAGGCGGCGCGTTTGGGACGGCTTCCTCGGGCGGAAGCATCCCCATCTTGCGCTTGAGCGCGACCAGATCGTCGTCGGAGCTGTGCGTACGTTCGAGCTCTTGGAACTGCTTCGCGACCGAGTCGCCCGAGAATTCCTCCGCAAGGTCCGTTTGCGCCTCGGCCTCGGCTTCGATCTGATCGATCTTCTGCGACATGCGGTCGAACGTTTCGAACGCGCTGTGATCGCGCAGACCGCTCATCGTCTCCTGAATGGCCTTCTGCGCCTCCGCCCTCTTCTTTCGCGCGATGAGCACATTGCGCTTGCGTTTCGCCTCTTCGATCTTGTCGTTCAAAAGCCGCAGCGCCGTCTTGAGCTGGTCGACGGCCGTCTTCTGCTTGGTCCACTGATCCTTGAGGGTCGCAGTGAGGTCCTCGTACTCGCGCTTTCGGGCCAGTGCTTCTTTCGCCAGCCCCTCGTTTCCGGCGCGAAGCGCCAGCATCGCGCGACGCTCCCATTCTTGGGCGTTGGCCGCCTCTTGCTCGAATTGTTTGGCGAGGCGCTTCTCGTCCGCGATGGACGCAGCCACCTGTTTTTTTGCCTCGACGAGCTGGTTGTTCATGTCCAAAACGACTTGGTTCAGCATCTTCTCGGGATCTTCCGAGCGGCTGATGAGGTCGTTCAGGTTGCTCCGGATGAGTTGCGCGAGGCGGCTAAAGATACCCATCGGTTCACTCAGTCGAGGCGGGCTTCAGGCCTTCCTTGGCCATCCGCGCGAGCTCTGGAAGTTGCTGTGCGAGGACGACATCGATTTCGTCGAGTGTCGCCTGAAGCTCGTTGAAGTCGAGGTTCTCGAGCTCCAGCGCGCTCGACAACACGACGCGCGCGTCGTCGATTCCGTAACTGGCGTGGACGAGCTGGCGCACGTTGAGTTCGAGGAGGCGACGGTAGAGTGCAGTGGGGTTGGATCCAGGCGCGATGTCGCCGATGTGCACCCGGACGACCACGAGCGGTGGCTCGACCCGGACGGCGATGGGAGGCATCCCCCCGGCCGTCCCAACGAGAAATGTGCCCGGGCGATCCTCGAGCGACCGATACGGTCGGTTCAGCCGGAGCAAGTACGCTTCGACGTCCTTCTCGGTACGCATGGGGCGGAGCCTAGACGCGTGCGGCCTCCGACTCAACGCTCGATCGCAGCCGATTGTGTTGCATCGCGCGTTTGAAGGCTTATGGGTATTGGGTCGATGGCCACCCCAGCTCCCCCGCGCCGCGCGCAGGCGTACGTCATCCTCCCCCTGGCTCTAGCCGTCCTCGGCGCCATTTTGGCGGCGCAGACCGTCGGACGCGACCCGCGCTATCTCGTGGGTCTCGCCGCCCTCGCGGCTCTGCTTGCGGCCCCGACGGCCATAGGGCGATGGCGCATGCGCAAGATCTTGATCTCCGGCGACGTCGAGCGCGTCATCGGCACGTGGGAGGGCTCGGTACGGCTCGTGCCGCACCGAGATACGATGGCCCCGCTGCTCAAAGCGACAGCTTACGCGGCCTACGGCTGCATCGAGCCCTCGCGGCGCGCACTCGATCGCGCGGCTCGGGGGCCCGCGTGGGACGCTGCGCTCGAACAGCGCCTTTTCGTGGAAACGCTGCTGGACACGTTCGAGGGAGACAATGACGCCGCCATTCGCAAGGCGTCGGCGCTCGAAGGCCTTCCGGTGCCGTCGGCTGGGCTGCTCGCGCGCCGTCGCATTGCGCTCTTGCGCCGCGGCCTTGCCGCGCTCGTCCGAGCGTTCGCCCACTCGAGTCGCCGCAATGACGCGCACGTGCTCGCGAGGGCCGCCGCCGCATCGCCGCTCGTGCATTGGGCGATGCGTTATGCCGCCGCCATCGTGGCGGTTGATGAGGGGCGGGCGCGGGAGGTCTCATCGCTTCTCTCCGGAGCACCCGAGTGGCCCACGCAGAGTGCCTTTCATACCTTTCACCACGATCTTCTCGCGCGGGTGGCGCAGGAGGGGGTCCTTGCGGCCCCGTCCTGAGCCATGATGGGGGTCATGAACGCGACTCGCCGAAGCGCAATTCAGCTTACCATTTCGTGCTGATGATCGAGGCACTCGCCCGCGGCGATAGGCGGCCCCAGCTCGAGAAGTACGAAATCCGCGAGGAGATCGGACGCGGAGGGATGGCGACGGTGTACCGCGCGCTCGATCGGCGGCTCGGACGCGAGGTGGCCGTCAAGGTCATTCATCCGCATCTGCGCGAATCGTTGGAAGTGGCCTCGCGCTTCCGTACGGAGGCTCAGGCGGTGGCCAAGTTGCGTCACCCGAACATCGTCGAGGTTTACGACGTAAGCGGTGTCGACGAACCGGAGCAATACCTTGTCGTCGAGCTGGTTCGGGGTACGACCCTGCGTCACCTCCTGCAGGATCAAGGGCCGATGCCGCCGGAGATTGCGGCGGCGATAGCCGTCGAGCTTCTCGAAGCGCTGGCGCACGCTCACGCGTGTGGGGTTGTCCATCGTGACCTAAAGCCGGAGAACGTCCTCATCGAGCACCGCTCGGCACCGTGGGCAGAGCGCGGCAGCCGGATATCGGTCAAGTTGACCGACTTCGGGATTGCGAAGCTCCTCGATGCACAGGGCGTCACTTCCACGGGACAGGTTCTGGGGAGTCCAGCGCACATGGCCCCGGAGCAAATCGAAGGCGGCGAGGTCGACGCGCGATCGGACGTCTTCGGGCTCGGGGTGCTTCTCTACGAGTGCATGGTCGGCCATTTGCCGTTCGAGGGGAGCAATCCGGCACAAGTGTTACGGCGCGTGCTCGATGGAACGTACCCCCCGGCGAACCTCGAGCAGCCACGCATCGGCGCTCGATGGAGCGCGATCATCGATCGCGCCCTCATGCACACACGCCAGGAGCGATTCGCCGACGCACACGCGATGCGTGACGCCCTTGTTGCGGAGCTCAAGCGCCTCGGCTTTTGGCCTACCGATCGGGATCTCGAGGCCGCGTTGGACGATCCCGCGGCATTTGCGGCGTCTCACGCTCAACGGATCGTCGAGCGGCTCCGCGAACTTGCGGACGAAGCCCGAAGGGGTGGCCGGACGCTCGCGGCCGCGTCCGATTACAACCGCGCCCTGGCGAACGCGCCGGATGACCCCGGGCTCCTGCGAATCGTCGCGCGAATCCATCGGGTCGAGGTTCGGAATCGCGCTCTTCATCGACTCGGCGTAGTGCTCGCTGCCGTCGCGGTGATGGGGGCGGTCGGATACGGGGTTCATCGAGGGGTTCGCCGTGGGTGGGGGCGTGACGTTCGCGGGACAGAACGCGGAGGCCTTACCGCGCCGTTGCGGGAGATCACCGACCGTGCATCGTTGGCGGAGCCGAGCACGACAGCTTCGACGATCGCGCCGGCCGAGAGCGCGAGCTCGTCTCGGTTCGCGCGCGCGGCGCCTTCGAAACCGATCGAGCGCGCGCTCACGATCGATTTGACGCCGCCCATGGGAGTCGTCGTGGCCGTCGACCGCCAGCCGGCGCTGTCGGTCAGCACGGGAGACGTGCTGACGGTCGACGCGCACGCGCACCTTCTCTCCTTTTCCTGCTCCGTTTGCACGGGCATCCAGGTCCCGGTGGCGTCGGGCGATCGAGACGAGACCCTGTTCGTTTCGGTCCCCATCAAGCCAGCCATCTTGGTCGTCGAAGGCGACGTCGAAGTGACCTATCAGATGACCGAGCATCCGGCGGTCACCGTTCGCGCCGGGACGAACACCATCGCGCTCAAGAGCGCATTCGAGCGCGTCACCGTCAAGCAGATCGAGACGGGAACGTCCGTTCCTGTTCGACTCGAGGCCGGCAAGACGGTTCGTGTTCGCTTTTAGACTCGACGAAAAATCGGTTGCAGTCGTTGAGCGCATGGATGAATCGTTCCGACGTGCGCAAGGCGCTGACACGGCTCGTAACGACGTGGGCCGCACTTTGCGCTGCCTGCGGGGCGTCCGTCGCGCGCGCCGACGTGTCGAGCGACGTCGAGAAGGCTCATAGCGCTTATGTCGCGCACAAGTACGAAGACGCGGAGAAGCGTCTTCGCGCGCTGTTGGATGCGCATGCCGGGCCGCTCGACAATCCGGACGCGGTCGCCGATGCTCGCATGTATCTCGGGGCAGTGCTCGTCGCCGAGGGCAAGAAGGACCAGGCGGCTGAGGTATTTGAAGAATTGCTCTTGGATCGACCCGATTACCAGCCGGACCCGCTGCGGGTATCGCTCCAGGCGATCGACGCCTTGATCGATGCGCGCACCCGACTGCGCGACCGACTGGAGGCGATCACGGCCGAAAGGGTGCGAAAGGCGCAAGAGGAGAAAGCGAGGGTCGAAGCCGAGAAGCATCGGGAAGCAACGCGGTTGGCTCTCCTCGAGAAGTGGGCAAGTGAAGAGGTGTTCATCGAGCGCAACTCGCGGTGGAAGGCCCTCGTGCCGTTCGGCGCGGGTCAATTCCAGAATCGGCAACCGACGCTGGGGTGGTCGTTGGTTGTGACTGAAGCGATGTGGGTCGCGGGCAGCGCCGTAGGGGCGGCGCTGACCCTGTACAACGTCGATCAGGCGAACGCGGCGAACACGCGGCGGGACGCGACCGCGGCGCAGGCTTACCAAGGGCGGGCTCACGATGCGGCGATATGGGGCGACTCGTTTGCCGCGGCATTTGCCGTCACCGCACTCGTCGGGATCGTCCACGCGGAGGTCACATTCGTTCCGCAACGCGTCGAGGTGCACAAGCGCGCCATTCCCGAAGTCACATGGGGGCCGTTCCTGGGGCCTGGCGCATTGGGCGTTGTCGGGACTTATTGAGACGCGGCCGTGGGAAGACCTAGCGCGCGGCTCGGTTTTGGGCCATTTACACCGACGCCGGACGACGATGGCGGGCCACCGCGAACACCCCATGTGGGGCCAAATTTTAATAAGAGGCAAAGTGCGCATCGGCACCTACACGATTCCTACTGGACTTACGGTACTGTTGTCTTTTTATGGTTGCGCCGCACAGTCGAACGCTTCTGGCGGAGGCAGCTCCAACGGCAGCGCGTCGAGCGCCTCCGAAAGCAGTTCGACCTCGACGGGTTCTGTGGCGGGCGGGGCGAGCAGCTCGAGCCAGGGCGGATCCGCCTCGAGCGCATCGGGTAGCTCCGGTTCGACATCGAGCGCCAGCACGGGCGCAAGCACGAGCTCCAGCTCGATCGCCCCGGCTCCGTCGTGCTCGTTGCCGAGCGGTGGGGCACCGACCGGAAACTTTCCGTTTCCACAGAACAAGAAACTCGCTAACTGCACATACCCGACCGCATCCAACTCGACCTTCGTCTGCAACGCGTACAGCTCATGGTACAACGGGATTACGACCACGACGGGGGCGACCAGCGGTCGACGTGTGTACGACAAGACCTTCGACTCGGGCAACACGACGTCGGAGGGAATGGGCTATGGAATGCTCATCGCCGTGTACATGGGAGACAAGCCTACGTTCGATGCGTTTTGGCAATATGTCAAATCGGAGTTTTTCAACGGCTTGATGGGCTGGCACATCAGTTCGACCGGCACCGCGCTGGATCAGCACTCGGCAAC
Source organism: Polyangiaceae bacterium (assembly GCA_049521295.1). GTDB lineage: Bacteria > Myxococcota_A > Polyangia > Polyangiales > Polyangiaceae > Palsa-1150. The sequence goes on from JBEKOY010000011.1 coordinate 21,079, forward strand.
CGACGCCGACGAAGACATGGCCTGGGCGTTGCTCATGGCAGACAAACAATGGGGCGGCAGCCCGTCTTCAGGGGGAGGCACGTATCTTTCGTCGGCCACGAGCATGATCAACAGCATCAAGAGTTCCGAGATGACCGGCAATCTGCCCACTGACGGCGACTACAGCGCGCCCGTGACCCATCCGGATTACGCGGCTCCGGACTACAATGCCGAATTCGCGATGGCTTCCGGGGATTCGAGTTGGAACGCGGTGAGTGCGGCTGAGTATGCGGCATTCGAGTCGGCCCGCAACGCGAGCAGCGGCCTCATTCCGGACGCGACAACAGGAACCGGCAACAACATCTTCGGCTTCGATGCGTGCCGCGCGCCGTGGCGCGTCGGTGTCGACTACTGCTGGCACGGCAACGGGACGCAGACCTTCGGGGCAACGCAGTTTCTGGGGCCGATGATGATGACGTTCCAGGGGCTGGCCGGAGCCACGTACCCGGGAACACTCGAGCTTCCTCTGAGTCTGACCGGATCGCCGGCGGCCGGCGCGACTGTGACCGGCACGACGACGCAGCCATCGCTTACCGGCGCAATTTCAGGCCCCGCTGCAGTCGCCGCCATGATGAGCTCTGCCAATCAGGCCTTCATCGACTCGTCGTGGACTTGGCTGAAGACTTACATGGCACGGGCGACGATGTCCGGCATCTACGGCGAGTACGGGGACTATTTCGGTAGCACCCTGGCACTGCTCGCGATGATCATGCTCGACGGAGACTTCATCGATTACACCAACCCGCCCCCCTGACGGGTTCCGCGTCGGGGCCGTCGCGCGCCTTGCGCACCGCCGTCCGGAGCCCATCTCGACCTCGACCAACCAAGCCGGGCGAGGACTCGTCGCTCTTTCCGATCGCCTCGCCCCGGCCCGTGCTTGGGACGGTCAAAGAGCTTCGCGAACGAACAGATCTTCGAGCGTTTCCCTTTTGGGCATGATGCTTTGCAGTTTCGCCCCCTCGGCCAGGACGCGCTCGACCACGGCTCGCACGGCGGCGTCGCCTTCGACCTCCATCACCAGCGTGTCGCCGACTTGGCGCGCCGAGCTCGTCACCGGCTCGAGACCCAGGCGAAGCGCGTCGCTCGCCCCGCCTACGGTGATCTCACTGCGGCGTTTGCCCTCCGCCAAGAGCTCGTTGAGAGCTCCGGAGACGACCACTTGCCCCTTTCGCATGATGGACACGCGATCGCAAAGCATCTCGACGTCGCTCAGAATGTGACTCGAGAAGAAGACGGTCCGACCGCGATGGCGCTCCTCCACGATGAGGTCGCGCACCTCCTTGCGTCCGACCGGGTCGAGGCCGCTCATCGGCTCGTCGAGGATCAGGAGCTCGGGATCGTGAACGAGCGTTGCGGCGAGGGCGGTGCGCTGCAGCATGCCTTTCGAAAGGGACTTGGCCGGTCGATCGATGGCCTCCGCGAGGCCGACCCGTTCGATGACGCCGAGGACTCGATCGCGCAGCCGAAGCCCGAATAGCCCGGAGAGCCGAGCGCAGAGCGTCACGAACTCGCGCGGCGTCAAGTAAGGATGAACGTACGCGTTTTCGGGGAGGAAGCCGACGCGCGCCATCGCATCGGGCGCCGGGATACGCGCGCCGAAAATTTCCATCGTGCCGCGCGTGGGGGCGACGAGTCCCGCCAGCATCTTGATCGTCGTGGTCTTGCCCGCGCCGTTCGGTCCGAGGAATCCAAAAATCTCGCCGCGCCGCACGTTCAGGCAGACGCCTCGCACGGCATCGACGCGCCGGCCCGTAAACGGTTTGCGGTACTCCTTGGTCACGTCGACCGCGATGAGCACTGCTTCCGTCACGCCTTCTTCTCCTCCGATCGCGGTTCGGGGGGACCCCGTTCGGGTAGCTCGTACTCGTGCAGCTTGTATTGAATCTTTCGTGGGCTGACCCCGAGCACGGTCGCCGCTCGCGACGTGGATCCGCCGCATGCCTCCAGAGTTTTCAGAATCGCGTAACGCTCCAGATCCGCAATGGTGGAACCGGGAATGGGCGGTGGCCCGTCGCGTTCGCTGGACGGGATGACCGAGGGCGGCAGGTGCTTTCGCTCGATGCGCGTCCCATCGCACAGAACCACGGCACGCTCGATGACGTTCTCGAGCTCGCGCACGTTACCCGGCCAGCGGTACTCGAGCAGAGTCCGAAGGGCATCGTCGGTGAAGGTGTCGATCGTTTTGCCATTCTCGGCCGCGTAGCGTCGGAGAAAGAAACTGGCGAGAACCGGAACGTCGGCGCGCCGATCGCGGAGCGGTGGGAGCTCGATCGTGACGACGTTCAGCCGGTAGAACAGGTCCTCGCGAAACGACCCCTTCTTGATTTCGGCGCCCAGATCACGATGGGTCGCAGCGATCACGCGCACGTCAACCCGCAGCGTCTCGTTGCCACCGACGCGCTCGAACGTCCTCTCTTGAAGGAAGCGAAGAAGCTTGACCTGGATGGCGGCGGGCACTTCGCCGATTTCGTCGAGAAACAGGGTTCCCCCGTCGGCCTGCTCGAAGCGTCCTTCGCGTCTCGCGACTGCCCCCGTGAACGCCCCGCGCTCGTGCCCGAAGAGCTCCGACTCGAGGAGCGACTCGCTTAACGCGGCGCAGTGGAGACGCACGAACGGCGCCTTGGCTCGAGGACTTGCGGCGTGAACGGCCTCGGCGATCAACTCCTTGCCGGTCCCGCTCTCGCCGATCACGAGCACGCTGGCACGGCTGGGACCCACTTGAGCGACGAGCTCCAACACGGAGTCCATCGTCGGGTCGCTCGACACGATGTGACTGAACGCATTTCGCTCCCGCAAGCGATCGCGGAGCCGCTGGGCCTCTTGGACCAGACGAGCCTTCTCCATGGCCCGCTCGACCACGGCGCCGAGTGCTTCGGGATCCAACGGTTTGAGAAGATAGTTCTCGGCGCCCTTCTTCATGGCCAGGACCGCGCTCGATATCGTTCCAAAGGCCGTCATGACGACGAACGCCGCGCCAGGGGCCGCGGCTCGGGCCTTTTCCATGAATGCGATGCCGTCCAATCCCGGCATCTTCAGGTCGGTCAGGATGACGTCGGGGGCGAACTCGTCGATCTTGCCAAGGGCTTTGAATCCGTCCGCCGCAGTCTCCGTTGCGTACCCCTCTTCACGCAAAATTTCGCTTAGCGCTGCACGTGCGTTGGATTCGTCGTCCACGATCAAAATGCGGCCACGGTGCGGCATGTGCAATATGCGAAGGCTTTTGACGAAAGCCTTGTGGAGAATAAGGCTAGCTTAGTGATAAAAACCAGCCGGTGAGAATTCGTGGTCGACGCGCATGCCTACTGTGCGCGCATCGGGGAGAGGCATGAACCGCAACCGCGCGTGGATTTCGAGTATAGCGAGAACGGCTGGGGCCGCGGTCGTGGTGTGGGCACCCATCCTCCACGCACAATCCACCGGCGCGACTCCATCCCCCGCCGCCTCCTCAGGGTCGTCGATCGTGGCGGTCCCAGGCGGATCCGTTGCACCCTCGCCCGCGGTCGCCCCCTCGGCGAGCAGCCCGCCGCCCGAGTCCGCGGCGGCGCCAGTGCTCGCGGCGCCACCGGCGACTTCGGCGCCGACGGCCTCCGCTCCGGCCGCACTGGCTGCCGCAGACGCGGCCTCGGCTGCCGAAGGTTCGGCCTCGCAGGTCCCGCCGGCCGGGGAGGGGGGCGAGTGGGTCGCGCGCGATCGCGACCTGAACGAATCGAACACCCTGACGGGCGGTACCGGGCTGCTTCGAACGCAGCACGCCGAGAGCGGTGCACCCGGGCAATTTCGGCTCGGCTTCGTGGCCGAATGGTTCCGCGCCGGGTTCCTGTGCACATCCGCGTTCCCGTGTCCAAGCCCGAACGGCGGCGCCCCGTTGACCCACGACGTGCTCGACCATATTGGTGGCACGCTGTCGCTCGGAGTGTCGATTGTGAAGATCGGTCCAGGAACGCTCGAAGGGTATGCGTCGACAACGACCTACGCCAACAGCGACACCGCCAACAATCCTGCGCTACTTCAGGTGCTTGGCGATACGAACCTTGCCGTGAAGTACGTCGCACCGATAGGCGACGTGATGCGCGCGGGGGCGTTCACCGAGCTTTGGCTGATCAATGGGTCCGGCTCCGTCGGGCTCGACGGCGGCGGTACGAGCGCGAAGTTCGGTGGCGTCGGGACGGCCGACTTCCGCGGCTTGGCCTCGCCCGTGCCTCTCCGATTCAGCGCCAACCTCGTTTACTCGCTCGACAATACGGGCGCCGTGCTCGCCAGTACCGAGTCCGCGCTCGGCACGCCGGTCACGCGCATCGAGCGCTACGGTCTCGGCGTGAACCGCATCGATCACCTCGACCTGCTGCTGGGCGGCGAAGGCCTTTTTGCCGAGGAGCGCGTTCGGCCTTTCATCGAAGCGCACGTTCTGGTCGCGAGCAATCGACAAAAGTACGAGTGCCCGCAGGACAACCCGAGTGGCGACAACTGCTTGAAGTTCGACAGCGACGTGGAATCGACGTTGACCATCGGCAGCCGCTTTTTCCCATGGAAGCGTGGATTCTCGGTCCTCACGGCACTGGACATCGGCTTGACCGGTACGAAGAACTTCATCGAGGAACTGCAGCCGATTGCTCCGTGGACCCTCTACATTGGGGGCGGCTGGGCGATCGACACCTGGGACCGGCCACCTGTGGTCAGGACGGTCGAGAAAACAATCGAGAGAGGGCCGACGACCGTTCACGTGGTCGGCTTCGTGCACGAAAAGGACAAGAATGACGCCGTTGCGGGCGCGATCGCGAGCTACCGGGACCGAGCGGACCTCACTCCCCTGGCCACCGGAGCCGACGGCAAGTTCTCGGACGACGTACCGCCCGGCACCTACTCGTACGAGATCCGTGCGGACGGTTACAAGCCGGCCACGTGCGACGCCGACGCGACCCAACCGCCGCCGGGTCCTCAGGCGCGAGCCCAGGTCGACATCGATTGCCCGCTGGTAGCAGTTCCGCGAGCGGGCACGGTGCTCGGTGTCGTGCGCGACGCGGACACGAGTCAAGCGCTGGCCGGCGTGCAGCTCGTGTTGACCGACCCGCAGCACAAGGAGCTGCGGCTCGCGACGGATGCCAACGGACGGTTCCGCTTCGAGGCCGTTGCACCAGGGACCGGCGAGTTGAGCGTGATCGCGGACGGCTACCTTGCGCTCGTAACGCCGACCGACGTCAAGGCACGGCAGGAAAGCACCATCGATCTGTTGCTTCGGCCCAAGCCGAAGCAGCCAAGCGTCGTCGTGACTGCGAAGGAGATCACGATCAAGGACCAGATCCAGTTCGCGCTGGACAGCTCCGTCATCCTTCCGGAGTCGTTCGGTCTGCTCACAGAAGTCGCCGATACGCTCATTCGGCACAGCGAGCTCAAACACGTCGAAGTCGAAGGCCATACCGACAACAGCGGTACTCCCGAGCACAACCGCGTGCTGAGCGACGAGCGGGCGTCCGCCGTACGATCGTGGCTCATTCAACACGGCGTCGTGGCCGACCGACTCGTGGCTCGCGGCTACGGTCAGGACAAGCCCATCGTTCCGAACGTCACGGCAGCGAACCGTGCTCGGAACCGACGCGTGCAGTTCATCATCATCGAACGCGACGCGACGAACTCGGGTTCGTCGCCCGCCGATCGGAAACCCGAGCCGCCCGGCTTCTGACAACGACCGTTCAAGGGACTTGATCGGGGTCGGGTGTGGGGCTACGGTGTGGGGCCCTGTTTGGTGGTTTTGAAGAGCGCGGGACCCCAAGTCGGGGCCCGCGTTTTTTTTTGGACACGGCTCCCACGCGCTTGGGCACCCAGTCATGGCAACCACCTCGAGCTCCACCGTTCACGGCGTCGATCGCGAGGCCCTGCTGCGCGTCGTCGAGCCGATCGCGCGTGCTCACGGGGCGGAGCTCGTGGAGGTCGAATTCCGCCCGGAGCGTGGCGGCTGGGTTTTGCGAGTATTCGTTGAGAAGCGGGGGGCAGCGGAGCAGAACCTGTCGACGCGCGACGCGGCGGTCACGCTCGAGCTGTGCGCGAACGTATCGCGCGATCTGAGCCCGGCCCTGGACGTCGCCGATCTGATACCGCACGCGTATCATTTGGAAGTCAGTTCGCCGGGCGTTGAGAGACCGCTGAAGGGCGAGAGAGACTTCGTCCGGTTTGCCGGCCAAAAGGCTAAGCTGAAGCTCCGACGCGTACCCGACGGCGTGGCGGGTCCTCGGGTCATCGTCGGGACCCTCGAGGGAGTCGCGGGAAACAAAATCAGAATCATCGAGGGCAAGGGCGTTCGCGAAGTGCCGCTCGCTGACGTAGACAGCGCACGTCTCATTTTCGAATTCGGCACGCCGGCGGTCCAGCCGCGGCGTGGCTAGGGAACACCGAGGAGCATCATGGCGATTCAACAGCAGCAGTCCGGTTCGGGCGACCTGACGCTCTTGCAGGCCATCGAGATGGTGGCCAAGGACAAAGGGATCGACAAGACACGGCTCGTCAAGACCGTCGAGGAGGCCATCCTCAAGGCTGCGCAAAGTGTCTTCGGGGCGACCCGCGAGCTCGAGGCGCGGTTCAACGAGGACACGGGTCAAGTCGACCTCTTTCAGTACATGACTGTGGTCGACGACGTGGCCGACGAAGATCGCGAGATCGCGCTCGAGGACGCGCTGCGCCTCGGTCTCGAAGCGGCGATGGGCGAGGAGCTCGGGTTCCAGATTTTTTGGCATCCGTTGGACGCTAAAAAGGCTGCGGAGCAAGACAAGGACTACGGAGACATCCTTCGCGTCAAGCAAGCGCGCCAGGCCTTCGGTCGCATTGCGGCGCAGACCGCCAAGCAGGTGCTCATTCAAAGAGTTCGTGACGAAGAGCGCGATCTCATCTTCAACGAATTCAAGGATCGAAAGGGAGAGCTTATCAAGGGTGTCGTCAGGCGCTTCGAGAAGGGCAACAACCTCATCGTTGACCTGGGTCGCACGGAGGGGATCTTGCCGTTTCGGGAGCAGACACCGCGCGAGACCTACCGTCCCGGGGATCGAATCGTCGCGTACGTGAAGGAGATCGATCGCGAAGCGCGCGGTCCACAGGTGATCCTGTCGCGCAACGATCCGCGTTTGGTCGAGAAGCTGTTCGAGGCGGAGGTGCCCGAGATCTACGAAGGAATCGTCAAGATCGTGGCGTGCGCGCGCGAGCCGGGTGCCCGTTCGAAGATTGCCGTAACGAGCCGCGACGCCGATGTCGACCCGGTTGGCGCTTGCGTCGGCATGAAGGGCGCGCGGGTGCAAGCCGTCGTGCAGGAGCTTCGTGGCGAGAAGATCGACATCGTGCCGTTCGATCGCGATCCGGCCCGGTTCGTGTGTGCGGCGATCCAGCCGGCCGAGGTGAGCAAGGTGATCGTCGATGAGGCCGACGGACGCATGGAGCTGGTCGTACCCGACGAAAAGCTGTCGCTGGCGATCGGGCGTAAGGGGCAGAACGTGCGGCTCGCCGCGCAACTCTCCGGGTGGAAGCTCGACATCATCAGCGAGAGCAAATTCAAGCAGATGGAGGAGGAGGCGGTTGCGCAGCTGCAGCAGATCGAAGGCGTCTCCGAGGCGATCGCCCGGAGCATGTATCGCCTGGGGTTCCGTACGCTCGAAGAGCTGGCAGAGGCGAGCGAGCAAGAGCTTGCATCGATTCCGGGCTTGGCCGGCGTCGATGCCGCTTCGCGCGTGCGATCGAACGCGGAAACAACCATGGAGCGCCTGCGGCAAGACCGGATTCGAGCAGCGTCGGCGCGGACCGAGCCGCTCACCGAGCGAGAGCGCCTGCTCTTCATCCGAGGCGTGGGGGAGCGCACCGTGCAGTTGTTGGAGGATGCCGGCTACCGGACAGTCGAGGACATCCTGCGAGAAGACGAGGACAAGCTGGCGATCAAAACGGGCTTAGGGATCAAGAAGGCGCGCGCCATCAAGCATGGCGCGGAGCACTTCCTGTCCAGTGAATCCAAGGCCATCGAAGCGGCGCGGCGGGAGGCCATTGCCAAGGCGCGGGAGTCGGCTCAGGCGGCGGCTCAACCTCAGACCTGAGCGGAAAACCATGCGGGCGGTAATGGACCGACGACGAGACGCCGACCAGCGAACGCCCACCCGGACGTGCGTCGGCTGCGGGTTGCCCGACGCAGCCGCTCGAATGGTGCGAGTCGTGATGGGCGATCCCACGGGGACACCTGCACGATCCGCTGAATCCGAGCCAATCGATGCCGGTATCGTGTTCGATCTCGCGGGCGGCTCGTTCGGGCGCGGCGCTCATGTTCATGCTCGCACGGCATGCCTGCTGAAAGCGCCTCGGGGCATCGCTCGAGCTTTCCGACAGAGCGTCTCGACCGGTGCCGATGAGATGGGGCGACGGCTGGTTGCGGCTTGCGACCAAAGAATGGTCGGGCTGGTCCTTGCCTCGCGACGAATTGGCGCACTCGACATCGGTACCGACGCCTCGTTCGAAGCCATTCGACGGGGTGCCCCGCTGGCGATCGTCGCCGTGGACGCGGGAACCGTCGCGTCCAGCTTGGAGGTCACGCGGGCAGCAGCCGAGGGGCGCGCGATCGCGTGGAGCAATAAAAATGATCTCGGGGGCTTGCTTGGGGAGCGAGCCGTCGCAATTTGTGCGGTTCGCCACGATGCGATTGCGCTGGAGCTTAAACGGATGCGCGCTGCGGCCGACGCGGGCGTGGCAGTGACGAGAGAAGGTGCGGAATGCAGCAGATCTCCGGAGGCTCGATGAGCGGAAAGGTACGCATTTACGAGGTCGCAAAGCAGCTGAACCTCGATCCCAAACAGGTGGTCGGCCTGTTTCAGGCGATTGGTATCTCCGACGTCCGCAACCACATGAGCTCTGTGGAGCCAGAGGCCATCGAACGCGTCAAGCGGCACCTCGAGAAGCAGCGGACCCACGACGTCGTCGAGGAGCGTGTCCGTTTCGGCGTGGTCAAACGCCGGGCCGTCGCCAAGCCGGGGTCGCCAGTCGCGCCGGAGCCTGCTCCGGCCCCATCGCTCCCGCCGTCGGCCTCGCTTTCCCTGCCGGCTCTCGACGAGCTCGTGGCTCACGAGCAGAACGGCCGTGCATTGCCCGAGCCGGTCGCCGCCCGCGAAGGGCGCGAAGGATCCAGAACGCCCCCCAAGGAACCAAGTCGTCCGCCGGTTGTCGAGGATCGGGCCACGGCGCGAACGAGCGAACCCGCGCCGATCCCGGAAGCGCAGCGGCCGCGCGGTGAAACGAGGGCCGATGAGGAGGTCGCGGCTGTCGCCGAGGCTCCGCCCATTTCCGTTGCGCCAACCGCGCAGGCCCCACTGGCTCCGCTGGCCGAACGCCCGACGGACGATACGGTAGCGGCGGCCGCGCCGGCGCCGCCTCTGCCGGAACCCGCAGTCGCGCCGAGTCCTCCACCGATCGTCGCACAGCTTACTCCTCCTCCTCCGACCCCCGCACGACGATCCGAGCCGCAGCAGGACCCTGTGCTTGCTGCACGATCGGGCACGGCGCCGAAGACCGGCGTGGAATACTGGACAGGTCGGCCGGGGGTGCCCATGCCGGCTCCGAGCGCCACCACCGCGCGTGCGGCTTCCACGCAGCCCAACATGCCGCGTCGCGTTCAGTACGACCCTCGCGCGGGAACCGCGGGGGGTCCCGGTGCGCGGCGTGACGTGCGTGCACCGGGCCAGCAGCCCGGCCGACCGATGATGGGGCGTACGCCGGGCGGTGCCGGCGGACGGCGTCCGATGGGCCCGCTACCTCCGAAACGGCCCCCGATCATCTCGACTCAGGAGATGAGTGCGCACAAGAAGGTCATTCGCATCGAGAGTGACGTGACCCTCCAGACCATGGCTCAGCGCATGAGCCTGAAGGGCACCGAGCTGCTGATGAAGCTCTTGTCGATGGGGATGAGCAACGTTCACATCAACACGACACTCGACGCAGACACGGCCAAGATCTTGGCGAGTGAGTTCGGGTGGGAAGTGGAAGACGTAAGCAAGAGCGAGGAGCAGACCATTGCCGAGGCGCGCGGGGAAGAGGAGGAGCGCGACGCCGATTCCTCGAACTTGCGTCCACCCGTTGTGACGGTGATGGGTCACGTCGACCACGGCAAGACGAGCCTGCTCGACCGGATCCGGAAGGCCAATGTCGCAGGGGGCGAGGCCGGGGGCATCACCCAGCATATCGGAGCTTACAAAGTCGAGACGAAGCACGGAACCGTGGTGTTTCTCGACACTCCGGGGCACGAGGCGTTCACCCAAATGCGTGCTCGCGGCGCGAGTGTGACCGACGTCGTGGTGCTCGTGGTTGCCGCCGACGATGGAGTGATGCCTCAGACCAAGGAAGCCATCGCGCATGCGAAAGCGGCCAAGGTTCCGATCATCGTTGCGGTCAACAAGATCGACAAACCGCAGGCGGACGTCGATCGCGTGAGGCGCGAATTGGGAGAGCAAGGGCTCGTTCCGGAAGAATGGGGCGGCGACACGCTCTTCGTGAACGTGAGCGCGCTGACCGGCGAGGGAGTCGACCGGCTGCTCGAAGCCATCCAGCTCCAAAGCGAGCTTTTGGAGCTGCGGGCGAGCCCCGCAAGGCCGGCGAGTGGGACCGTTCTGGAGGCCCTGCTCGACAGGGGCCGCGGACCGGTGGCGCGCGTACTCGTGCAGGACGGGACCTTGCGCGTCGGTGACTTCGTCCTGGCCGGCGCCGGCTTCGGCAAAGTTCGCGCGATGACCAACGAGCACGGCAAGCAGGTTCAGGAGGCGACGCCGGCGACGCCCGTCGAGATTCTCGGCCTGAACGAGGTGCCCAACGCCGGTGATCGCATGGACGCAGTCAAGGATCCGAAGAAGGCGCAGGAGATCGCCGAGAGCCGCAGAGGCAAGATGGCGAAGAGCCTCATCCCTTCGACTGCCAAGGTGTCGCTCGAGGAGCTTTCCAAACGCATCGCCGAGAGCGGCCAACAGGAACTCCGCGTGATCATCAAGGGCGACGTTCAAGGATCGGTCGAGGCTCTCGCCGATGCGTTGGCGAAGCTGACGGGGGAAAAGGTCCGGTTGTCGATCATCAACGCTGCCGCCGGCGCCATCACCGAAGGCGACGTGAACCTGGCGATCGCGTCAAAAGCCATCATCATCGGGTTCAACGTTCGACCCGCGGGCAAAGCGAGCACGTTGGCGGAAGAGAACAAAATCGAAATTCGTCTCTACTCAATCATCTACGACGCGCTCGAGGACGTGAAGGGGGCCATGGAAGGGCTTCTCCCACCGACACTCGTCGAGAAGCAGCACGGGAAGGCCGAGGTGCGCCAGGTCTTCAAGGTGAAGGGCGTCGCCGTTGCGGGCTGTTACGTTACCGAAGGCAAGATCGTCCGTAACGGCAAGGTGCGCATCCTTCGTGAAGGAGTTGTCGCCTGGGACGGAAAGATCGCGAGTCTCAAGCGTTTCAAGGACGACGTGCGCGACGTGGCGGAAGGTTTCGAGTGCGGTATCAGCCTGGAGAACTTCAACGATCTGAAGGAGAAAGACGTGCTCGAGTGCTACGAGGTCGAGGAGATCAAGCAGAGGCTGTGAGGACTACGCCGGTTCGGCTGCGCAGCAGGGATGTCGCGTCCAAGGGCATGGCCGCGGGCCCTCCCCTGTGATGTTTGTGGGGGTCCTTCGCTTGACGTTCCACATTCCTCACGCGCGATCGCTCAAAGAAAAGCGGCGCGTCATCCGGCGCGTTCGAGATCGCGTGCGCTCGCGCTTCGACGTATCGATCGCCGAGGTCGGCGCGCAGGACGTTCACCAGCGGGCGGTATTCGGGATCAGCGTCGTTTCCGGCGATTCGGCGGTGTGCCATTCCGTCCTCGAACAGGTGGCCCACGTGGCCGAGTTTTCGGGCGATGCGGTTCTGACCGACCGCACCACCGAGATCATAACCATCGGCAACGACATGGATCCCAGGAGCGATCATGACCTCTGAGCCGGGGATGCGGGCGAAGCGCGTGGGGGAGGGAATCCGAGAGCAGGTCGCATCCCTGCTCGCTCACGAGGTGAAGGATCCAAAGGCTGCCGGCGCCGTCGTGACTCGGGTCGAGATGACGGCCGATCTTCGGACCGCGCGGGTACACGTCCGCACGCTCGGCGTGACGGACGATGCAGCTCGCAGGCGCGAACTCGTCGGCGCCCTGCGCCGCGCCTCCGGATTGTTGCGGCGCGAAGTGGGCCGCCGGCTCGGGTTGCGTTATGCCCCGGAGCTTCGCTTCACCTACGACGAGGGAGTGGACCATACGAGCCACATCGAGAAGCTGCTGGCCGAAATCTCCGAGGAGCGTCGCTCGCGCTGACGCGCCGCGGTTCAGGCAAATCTCCGAGGGCAAATCTCTGAGGGGAGCGTCGCTCGCGCTGGCGCGTCGGGGTTCAGGCAAATCTCCGAGGAGCGTCGCTCGCGCTGACGCGCCGCGGTTCAGGAGCACGACCACGCTCCTGCTGCGAGGCTGTCACATCAGCCGCGTCACGTACCAGGCACCTCGCCACGCCGTCATCTCGCGAATCGACATCGCGTGGGTCCGCCCATCGACCACGAACGTCAAGCGGCACTCCCGGATCGTCCAGAGCGGCTTCCTCCATGCGTGATGGCGGGCGGTCTCCTGGGTCATGGGGTGTGCCATCTCGAGTGACACGAAACGCGCTCGGTCGAGGCCCGGGTGGCGCCGGCCCATCGCGCGGATCGCGCGCTGGAACGGTCGCGCTACGCGCTTCTCCCAGTCCTTGCCCGGATCGGAAACGTCCCGAGTCGTAAGCCAGCCATCGCGCGGGAACAGGATGTCGGTGGCCAGTTGGGCGTCATTTCGAGCGATCGCCTCGAGCAGATGCCGCGCCCGCGCCGACAATTCTTCGCCGGAGCTCGATGGGATTGCGTCGTCGGGAGGAGGCGCCGCATCGAGTTCGGTGGCGACCGCCGCATCGTTGCCAGGACCGCCGCCGGCTTCGGCTGTAAGCCGGCCGCCCTCGAGGCGCGAGCCGCGACACCCGATCGACAGACCCACGAGCGCGACGAGAGCGGTGCGCAGGCCTGCGTCGCTCGTCCTCATGGATCGGTCCGGCTCATCACGCCAGCATCGGTAGCGTGACGAGATCGACATGAAGCACTTCGTCGAAGGCCTTGATCTCGGCCAGGCAGGCCTCGGTCGGGCGCAAGAGGAGGCGCAGCTTCGCGCAAGCAGCGACCCCTCCTTCGAAGACGGTGTTCGTCACTTCTTCGACATTGATGCCGTGACGCTTGAGAACCGCGAGCACGTGAGCGAAGGTGCCGACCTTGTCCATCATCCGGATGACGAGCTGAAATCGCGCCGCCGTCGATGAAGACACGTTGACCACGTTGGGCACAGTGGCTGCGAGCAAGAACGAGCGGATGATTCGCACGGTCTCGGTCGCGATGGCGAGCTGTGCCTGATCCGTTGCGGCTGCAATATGCGGCGTCCCATATACGAATCCCCCGGAGGGATGCGGTCGGAAAATCTCCGCGGTCGGAAATGTACGCGTTCCACGCGGCTCGTCCGGATAGACGTCGAGCGCGACTCGGAGCCCCCGCTTTTCGACGGCGGCGAAGAGCGCCGCATGGTCGATTAAGTCGGCCCGGGCGGTGTTGATGACGCTCGCGCCATTGGCCAGCATATCGATGACTCGCGAGTCGACGATCTGTCGGGTGCGGTCCGTGAGCGCTATGTGGAGCGTCAAGATTTGACTGCGTGCCGCCAGCTCTTGGATGGAGCTCGCATGAGCTACGCCCAGTTCGGCGGCGCGCGCTGCCGTCAGGGACCGGCTCCATGCGAGCGGCAACAGACCAAATGCCCGCGCGCGCTGCGCCACCTCACGCCCGATCGCTCCGTACCCGGCGATGCCGAGCGTCTTGCCGTAGAGTCCCTCGGCTTTGCCGTACTCCTTGCGCTCCCATTTGCTGGCGCGGAGCGAAGCCACCGCGTCGGGAATCCTCCGATCCAGCGCGAGGATCAATGCGAAGACCAGCTCCGCCACGGCCGATGCGTTCTTGCCTGGACAGTTGGCGACGTAAATTCCGCGCTTGCACGCCGCACGGACGTCGATTGTGGCGTATTCGGCCCCGGCTCGGACGATGAGGTTGAGCTGCTTGGCATTTTCGATCGCAGCGCCGGTCACTTCGGTCGATCGAACGACGAGAATCCCGATGCCGTTCAGTCGCTGCTCGAGACTTTCCTTGGTGAGTTCGGGCTCGTACACGACTTCGATCGGTAGAGTCCTGAGCTCTTCGATGGCGCGTGGATGAAGCTTGTCGGCGATGAGCAGCCGCATGGCGGCTGAGCATGATACCCGAATCGGGCAGTGACCGCTGCGAGCTAGGCGGAAAGGTTTGCCGCCAGCGCGGCTTAGCCACGGATTGGCGTTGTGCGCCCGCCGAATCGCACTGCGACGCCATCGGGTTTCTCTTCAACCAGGACGGGAGCGATGCACGTCTGCGCGTGACGCGTGAATTTGGCCTCGTAGGGTCCTCCGGGGGTCCCGCGTTTGACTGTGGTGTAAAGCGCTCCGTCCGACCCGACGCGGGTGGCCTCGGGCTGCCAGGGCTCTTCGTCGCCATCGCTCAGCCGAAGCAGGATGCGCTCCGGCTCGAGCGCCACGTCCGCTGCGACTCGAACGGGCTCGAAGCGCACGCCCTCGACCAAGTAGGGGGCATCGTCGACCGTGAAGTACGTCCAGTCGTACCCGTTCGACAGCACGTAACGCCCGTCGTCCGGGTGACGCCCGATCCATCGCCGCAGCGCGGCCACCAAGCCCGGATGCTTGACGATCCGACAATCATGCCAAAATCGGCCGCTCGAGTCGAGTCGCAGCGTGCTCTCTCTTGTGCGCCCGTCCGGGCCGGCGCCCTTGAAGAAGTCAGGATGATCGCCCGGGCGCATCGGCATCGAGTCGACATTGGACGCATTCATGCCAGGGGGCAACCCTGCTTGACGCACTAAGGCCAGGGTCCTACAAGCCGAGTGCGTTCAAATTATTTCGAAGATTGTTGCGGAGGCCCGGCCATGGCGTGGGACGGTATGGGCGCGTTCGTTCACGCGCTCGAGCAGCGATCCGAGCTCGTGCGCATTTCTCGGCGCGTAGATCCCAAGCTCGAGGTCTCGGCGATCGCCGATCGCGTCATGAAGGCAGGTGGTCCCGCCTTGCTTTTCGAGAACGTTGGCGGTTCCCCCTTCCCGCTCCTCATCAATGCCTTCGGGTCACGGGCGCGCATGTCGTTGGCGCTCGGCGTCGATGATATCGAAGACCACGCCCGAGCTCTCGCTGAGCTCGTTCAACCCCCGGCGGGGGGGGCCGGAGGCATCGTGCAGTTGGTTCGCAAGTTGCCTGAACTTGCCCACGTTCCGCCACGAGCGGCGGCGAGTGGGGCGTGCCAGCAGATCGTGAGGTTGGGCGGCGACGTCGATCTCGACGAACTGCCGATTCTGACGTCCTGGCCCGGCGATGGCGGTCCGTTCATCACTCTTCCTCAAGTCATCACGCGGGACCCGGAAACGGGGGTGCGCAACGTTGGCTGTTACCGCATGCAGAAAATCGATCGGACCAGTACGGCTCTGCATTGGCAGGTGCACAAGACGGGGGCACGGCATTTTCGGCGAGCGCAAGAGATCGGGGCGTCGCGTCTTGATGTGGCTGTGGCGCTTGGCGGAGACCCGGCGCTCACGTACGCGGCGACCGCGCCGCTTCCCGACGGCATCGACGAATGGATGTTCGCGGGCTTCCTCCGCAAGCGGGCGGTGTCGACCGTCCGCTGCAAGACCATCGACCTCGAGGTGCCGGCCGAGGCCGATTTCGTTCTCGAAGGCTATGTCGAGCCGCGGGAGGACCTCGTGGAGGAGGGTCCGTTTGGCGACCACACGGGCTACTACACGCCGATCGATCGATTCCCGCGATTCCACGTGACGGCCATCACGCGACGGACGGACGCGGTTTATCCGGCGACGCTGGTCGGTCCTCCGCCCATGGAAGACGCGTGGCTCGGAAAGGCTACCGAGAGGATGTTTCTTCCCCTCCTCCGAATGCTGTTTCCGGAGATCGTCGACATGAATCTGCCGGTCGAGGGCGCCTTCCATAACCTCGTCCTTATCTCCATCAAGAAGCAATACCCCCACCATGCCTCTCGGCTCGCCCACGGACTTTGGGGGGCGGGTCAAATGACGTTCTCGAAGGTCATCTGCGTCGTGGATGACGATGTCGACGTGCAGGACGTGCGGCAAGTGGCATGGCGACTTCTCGCAAACCTCGATCCGAAGCGTGACATGGCGTTCGTCGATGGCCCCATCGATCAGTTGGATCACGGCGCAAGCCAATCGCTTTGGGGGAGCAAGACGTGCATCGACGGTACGCGCAAGTGGAGAGAGGAGGGGTACATGCGGGAGTGGCCGGAGCCCTGCCGCATGAGCGAGGACGTCCTGGCTCGGGTGGCTGCCATGTGGCCCGAACTCGGCATCGGTCCGGGACGAATGCAGCCGGTGCCGTCGGCCAACGGAAAGCACGGAGCTTCCACGGTGATCGCGCGCGCGCTGGTCATTGCGCGCGATCTTCTCGGCGTGGGTCGAGCATGAATCGCGATCCGATTCCCGACATCCGCTTACGACGCGGGGAAGAGGCTGTCCACGGAGCGGCCGCGCAAGGGATGTTCGATCGGATCGCGCCGACCTACGACGTGCTCAACCGTGTGTTGTCCGCAGGGGTTGACGAGCGCTGGCGCGACCGCGCCGTCGCAATGCTCGCCGGCGCACCGTCGGGGCCGGTTCTCGATCTCTGCGCCGGAACGCTCGACCTCGCGGCCCGGATCGAGTCGGCGCGCCCCGGCGATCCAATCGTTGCAGCCGACTTTTCGCGCGCGATGCTCGAGGCCGGTCGAGCTAAGGCACCTCGGACCGATCTCGTCGTCGCCGATGCAACCGCGCTTCCGTTTCGAGACGGGGAGTTTTCCGCGGTCGTGTGTGGCTTCGGCATGCGCAATCTGGCGGACCTCGTGCGCGGCACGAGCGAGGTGCGGCGGGTGCTCCGGTCGGGGGGGGTGTTCGTCACGCTCGAGTTGTTCCGGCCGAGTCGCATCGTGACTCGAGCGTTCCATCAAGCCTATGCGCGCATGATCGTGCCGCTGCTCGGAGGTTGGGTCTCCGGCGATCGTGGCGCCTATCGGTACCTCGCACGGAGCATGGCTGGTTTCTTGACGCGCGAGGAGTACGAGTGCGTCTTGAGCCAGGCCGGCTTCGAGCGCGTGTTCGGGTTCGATCTGACGCTCGGCATCGCTTCGATTGTCCGGGCGGAGGTCGCGTAATGAAAAAGAAGATCGTGGTCGGGATCACGGGCGCGAGCGGCGCGGCGTATGCGCGACGATTGCTCTCGGTCCTGAGTGTCCGCGAGGACGTCGAACTCGGCGTTTGCGTGTCGAAGACGGCGCCCGAAGTCTGGGCGCTGGAGTGCGGAGGGGATCTCCGCGAAGCGGTGCCGAAGGCGACATGGGGGCCTCGTGACTACCGGGCGCCGTTCGCGAGCGGAAGTGCGGGCTGGCACGCGATGGTGATCGTGCCCTGCTCCATGGGAACTGCCGCCCGGGTGGCGCACGGCATCTCGGATACGCTGTTGACGCGAGCGGCGGACGTCATGCTCAAAGAGCGGCGCCCGCTCATCGTCGTGCCCCGCGAAACGCCTCTGAGCGTGGTCCATTTGCAGAATCTGCTCGACCTTGCGCGCGCGGGCGCGCTGGTGTTGCCCGCCATGCCTTCTTTCTACGGCAAGCCCACGTCGCTCGATGAAGCCATCGACACGGTGATCGGTCGCGTCCTCGATCACCTGGGTCTCGAGCACCGTCTGGTACGTCGATGGGGTTCCGCGTGAGTGCGCTTGTGGATCGCGCGATCGATTCGGCCGGCCTTGGGGAGGTGCTCATGGCGCGGCGCGACGGTGCGCTCGGCGATGCGGACATCGCGAGGCTTCGCGAAGCCGATTTGCTGGTCCTCGGCGCGCTTGCCGATCGAGTTCGAGCCGACGAGGTTGGCCCCGATGTGCGCATCCACGTCCGCGAACCACCCGCCGAGGTCCCCGCACACTTCACGTTTCCCGACCCCGGTCGCAACCTCACGGGCCTCGAGCTTCTGCGTGAAATCGCGATTGCGCGCGTGACGGGGCCTTTTCGAGCCCGTGTGAGGGTCGATTGGGTGCGATGCGGGATGGAGCTCGCGCAGGTGGCACTCGGGTTCGGAGCCAACGAGCTCGTAGGTACGATTGCCACCAAACGCGGCCTTCCGATCGCCGACGGCGAGCTCGTCGGAGTTGGCAAGAAGAGCCGCCGCGAATCGGCTCAGACGGCCAAACTCAAGGAGCTCGCGGGTTGCATACGCCGCGCCGGCCGGCACCCCGTGGTCGTCGGGCACGAGCACGAGGTCGAATTCATTGACGGCGCGTCCCCTATCCAGGAGAAGACCGGATGATCGAGGCGATCGGCGAGAAGGTCGTGCGCGGCGAGCGGCTCACGTTCGATGACGGGCTCGCCCTGTTCCGGCATCCGGACGTCGTGGCGATTGGACAGCTCGCCAATCGGGTCCGGGAGCGGATGCATGGGGATCGAACGTACTTCAACCGCAACATGCGCATCGAGGTGACCAACGTATGCGTCGCCTCGTGTCTGTTTTGCTCGTTCGCCAAGCTCGAGGAGGGTGCTCCGGGGGCGCGCACCATGAGGCACGAGGACGCGTGGCGGGAGCTCGAAGCGCGCATGGACGATCCACCCGGCGAGATCCACATCGTCAACGGGCTGCATCCGAGCCTGCCATTTTCCTATTACGAGGAGCTTTTGGCCGGCTTCAAACGCATCAAGCCGGACGTTCACTTGAAGTGTTTCACCGCCGTTGAGATTCATTTTTTCGCGCGGCACTTCGGCATGAGCTACGAAGTGGTGCTCGATCGCCTGCGCGCGGCGGGGCTCGACAGCTTGCCCGGTGGCGGTGCCGAGATCTTTCACCCGGAGGTGCGCAGCCGGATCGCGCACGACAAGGCTACCGCCGAGGAGTATCTCGACGTGCACCGTGTCGCGCACGGGATGGGCATGCGAACGAATACGACGATGCTCTACGGTCACGTGGAGACATTCGAGCACAGAGTCGACCACCTCCTGCGGCTCCGCGCATTGCAGGACGAGTCCGGTGGCCAGCAGGCGTTCATCCCCCTTGCGTTTCACCCGGACGGCAACGGGATGCGCAATCTTCCGGCGCCCACGGCAATGGACGCGCTGCGAACGGTCGCGGTCTCGCGTCTCGTGCTCGACAACGTACCCCACGTCAAAGCCTATTGGGTGAGCATGACTCCCGAGGTGGCCCAGATCGCGCTGCGATTCGGCGCGGACGACCTCGACGGGACCATCGTGCACGAGACGATCTACCGGGCCGCCGGGTCGCGTTCGCCGGGTGCCATGACGGTTGCGCAACTGGTGCGGCTTATCCACGAGGCCGGCCGCATTCCAGTCGAGCGCGACAGCCTTTATCGACTCGTGCGCGAGCATCCGCGCGCCTCCGTCGCCGAGGCCGCGCTCAAGGTGCGCGACCGCAACGCTCGCAAGCACCTCGAGGTGTCGTCGTGAAGCAACCTCCGCTGCGTGTGGCCGCCGTTGGCTTTCTCAACGCGCGCCCGCTGTACGAAGGGCTGAACCGGGAGCCTGCTCGCGCTCGAATGCGCCTCGATTGTGGCGTTCCGAGCGAGGTGGCTCGTCGAGTGGCGGAGGACGAAGCCGACTTGGGGTTGATGCCCGTCGCGGCCGCCGCGACCCTCGGCGACTTGCGGATGGTGCGCGGATGCGCCATTGGGGCGAAGGGTGCCGTTCGCAGCATCTTGATCGTGGGCGAGGAGCCCGTCGATGCGCTTGAGGAGCTCGCGATCGACCTGTCTTCGCGCACGAGCGTCGTGCTGGCGCGGTTGATCCTTCGCGCGAGAAATCGAGGGCGCGAGCCGCGCCTGGTGGGCAAAGAATGCCGGGATGCGGTGCAAGGGGTCGCGGGCAAGCGAGGCGCGCTGGTGATCGGCGATCCGGCTCTCGAGATCGAGGGGCGTTTCGCTCACGGGCTTGATCTCGCCCAGGCGTGGCGGGAATGGACCGGGTTGCCCTTCGTGTTCGCGGCATGGTGCGGTCGGGCAGGCGCGCTCTCGGCGGAGGACGAGGACTTCATCGCCGCCGCAAAGATCGCTGGACTCGAGCGGCGCGACCAGATCGCGGACGAGCATGCTGCGCGCACCGGGCTGAAGTCCGCCTCCCTGCGTTCGTATCTGCGAGACGCCGTCCACTACGAGTTGGGCGACGAAGAGCGTCGTGGTTTGGAGCATTTTTACGACAAGGCTGTGCGCGCTGGTTTGTTGCCCGCAGCACGCGTCCGCTTCTTCGACGACGACCGGCGCAAAACGCCCTTGCGTTCGTCGCTCGACACTCTTTTGTCGAGCGCCGCCGCCGGTGATCGGCTGAGCGCCGCCGACGGAGAGCGGCTCCAAGCCGAGGCGTCGTTGTTTGATTTGGGGCTGGCCGCGGATGCAGTGCGGCGACGAAAGCATCCATCCGACGTTGTGACGTACATCGTGGACCGAAACGTGAATTACACCAACGTCTGCACGACGAGCTGCCGTTTTTGCGCGTTTTACAGGCCGCTGGGGCACGCCGAGGCATGGGTTCTTTCGCGCGAAGAGCTTGCGACGAAGCTCCAAGAAGTCGTCGATGCCGGCGGCGTGCAGATCCTCCTCCAAGGCGGCCTGCACCCCGAGCTGCGCATCGAGTGGTACGAAGACCTATTTCGTTGGATTAAGCGCGACTTCGGGCTGGGCTTGCACGCGTTGTCACCCGAGGAGATTTTGCACATCGGCCGCCTCGAGGGTCTGACTGTCCGAGGTGTACTCGAGCGGCTCCACGCCGCAGGCCTCGATAGCGTCCCAGGCGGCGGAGCGGAGATTCTCGTCGACCGCGTGCGGCGAAAGATCGCGAAGGCGAAGTGCAGCAGCGACCAATGGCTTGGGGTCATGCGGGTGGCTCACCACATGGGCCTGCGTTCGAGCGCAACGATGATGTACGGCACGGTCGACACCGCGCGCGATCGGATCGGTCACCTCGTCAAGGTTCGCGATCTTCAGGACGAGACCGGGGGGTTCACGGCGTTTTTCTGTTGGGACTTCCAGCACGAACGCGGAACTCGCATCGAATCCGGTGACACCGGCACGGTGCTTTATCTGCGTCAGCAGGCCGTAGCGCGTATCATGCTCGACAACGTAGATCACGTTGGCGCGTCCTGGGTGACGCAGGGTCCGGAGGTGGGTCAGGTGGCCCTCCGCTTTGGCGCGGACGACTTCGGTAGCGTGATGTTCGAAGAAAATGTGGTGTCGAGCGCGGGGACCACGTTCTGCATGAACGCGGCGGCGATCGAGCACCGCATCCGCGCGGCCGGCTTCAAGGCTGCGCGGCGGAACGTACACTACGCGTGGCTCACCACGCCGTCTTGAGGCTGGCTCGGATGCGCGCCGTACACGCCGAAGCTGTCGTCACGGGCGACGGGAACGCGATCCGTGACGCCGCCGTCGTCGTCGATTCCCGCGGTGAGGTCGTCGACGTCGGTCCTGCCGCCGAAGTTCTCCCACGGCACGGTGGCATTGATGTCGAGCGAGCCCGCGGCGTGTTGCTGCCGGGGCTCGTCAACGCGCACACCCATCTGGAGCTGAGTGCTCTGCGCGGGCGCGTGCCCGGAGGTGCGGGTTTTGTTCCCTGGGTGGAGCACCTCATCGGGGCGCGGATCGAGTCGCATCCGGAAGAGGACGCGGACGCGATTGAGCGTGCAGTCGATGAGCTCGATGCGTTCGGCACCGTTGCCGTCGGCGAGGTGACGAATTCGCTTGGAGCCGTCCGAACGCTGGCTCGCCGAGGTTTCATTGGTTGCATATTCCACGAAGTCTTCGGTGTCGATGCCGCTTCCGTCGAACGGCGAGTCGCAGCGCTGCCTCGCATTCTCGAGGAGCGCGTTGGCGAATGGCCGTCGTCGCAACTGGCCTATGCACCCAGTCCGCATACCCTTTACACGACACATGAGAGCGTCGTACGCCGTCTTGTAAAGCACGCGCGCGAAAGCAACGCGCGCGCGAGCGTGCATCTCGCCGAGCACGCGCCCGAAAGGCGCTTTCTCGAACACGGGGACGGTCCCATCCGGACCTGGTACGAACAGCGGCTGAAACTGCGTCCAGAGAGCATCCAATGGCCGGGCAAGGCTCCCGTTGCGCTTGCGGATGAGTGGGGCGTGCTCGCCTCGCATGTGATCTGCGTGCACCTGACCGATGCGCGTCCGGACGAACTCGACTTGGTCGCTCGGCGAGGTGCGCCGCTCGTGTTTTGTCCGCGCTCGAACCTGTTCATCGAGACACGGCTGCCCCCTTTGCTCGCCGCGCGCGCTGCGGGAATCGTCGCGGCACTGGGCACCGACTCGCTGGCCTCGAACGGTTCATTGGACGTGCTCGCCGAAGCGCGCGCGCTGTCGGATCGGTTTCCGACCGTGCCCGCGACGGAGCTCGTGCGCATGGCCACCTGGGAGGGCGCCCGCGCGTTGGGTCTGCCGGGCATTGGCCGCATCGCACGTGGCGCGCACCCCGGCATCTTCCTTATCGAAGGGCAACCGGACGGGGACCCGTGTGCATTCGTCCTTGCCAACGTGCGAGCGTCGCGCCGTTGGATCGCGCGCCGATCGGAGAGCGCAGGATGAATGTCTTCGCGCGACTCCGAACGTACGCCTCGCTGGTCGCGTTTGCGCACACGGTCTTCGCGATGCCCTTCGCCGCAAGTGGCCTCGTGCTTTCGCTGGCCGTACCGCACCAACCCCTGACGGCCTGGCGAATTGCGGAAATGGTCGTGTGCATGATTTGTGCGCGCACGAGCGCGATGGCATTCAACCGTTGGGTGGACCGCGACGTGGATGCCCAGAACCAGAGGACCCGAGGGCGGCATCTGCCGACCGGGACGGTCCGTCCAGGGGAAGCGCTCGCGCTCTCGGTCCTCTGCGCGATCGGCTTTCTCGGGGTCGCCGCATGGCTTGGTTTCTGGCCGGGCGTTCTTGCGCCTGCCGTGCTGGCGATCCTGCTGGGGTACTCGTACGCGAAGCGATTCACGTGGGGAGCGCACGCGTGGCTCGGCGTCGCGCTCTCCTTGGCGCCAGGAGGCGTGTGGATAGCCATGGGGGCGCGGCCCGACACCGGCATTCTGCTCCTCATGGCCGGGGTGGTGACTTGGCTGCTAGGCTTCGACGTCCTCTACTCCCTCCAGGACGAGGCGTTCGACCGCCAGGCACGGCTGCACTCGATTCCAGCCAGGTTCGGCATGCGCCGTGCGCTGGATATCAGCGCGGCTGCTCACGTCGTTACGATCGTGGCCTTCGCGGGCTGTGGGTTCGCGCTCCATCGTGGTGTCCCCTACGGTTTCGGAGTCGCCACGTGCGCGGGATTGCTCGTGTACGAGCATTGGCTCGTGCGGCGACGGGGGCTTTCGGTTATCGACCGTGCATTTTTCGACGTCAACGCATGGGTCAGCGTCGCCTTCTTCGCCCTCGTTGCGATGGACGAAGTGGCACGCCGATCGAGCTAAATCGTTTCCGACGGGCTGCAGCGCTAGTGCGTCGAACACTTCATCAAGCACATCAGGTCGCCGTTGCAACCGCAGTCGCTCCCGGCCTTCTTGGCAGGAGGCTGGGCCGGAGCTGGTGCCGCGACAGTTGCCGTGTCGCCAGCCGCAGGGCTGACGCCTGCCGGTCTAGAGGGTGCCGCTGCATGGATCATGGCACCGCCGCCTCCGGGGTAAGCCTTTGGCTTGGGGGACGCGGAGGCCGAAGAAGCTGCGGAAGCGGACGGGCTTGCGCCCGCCGCCGCCGTTCCAGATTCCGCGGGGGCGCTCGCGGTCCCGGTCGGAGCCGTGATCGCGGACCCGGTCGGGCTCGCGGCGGCGACGCTGCCTCCGCCGGCGATTTTGGTACCAATCGCGATGCCGGCGCCCAGAAGGAGAGCAACGAGCGCGCCGCCGCCGACGACCAGTGGCAAGCGGCTTTTCGGCCGGTCGCCGAGCGGTGATGCGACCGTACTGGCCGGCACACCGAGTGGCGGCATGGCGCCGAGCGGGGGCGAAAACAACGCGGCGTCCGCCATCCCGACGGGCGGCCGCATGGATTCCGTCTTCGCGGCCAACGCTTTGAGGTCGATGAGACCCGAGTCGTCATCGGCAGCGGCTTCCGCTCTGTCCGCCGTTGCGCGATGTTCCGCCGTCTTCGTGAGAACGGCGAGAGAGAACAGAACGGAGTTCTCGTTGCGCTCGCCGGGACGTTTGCCGGACCCGTCATCGAGCATCGCGATCGTGGGGCCTTGGCTTGCCGCCACGGCGGTTTCGGGAAATCCGCGCAACTCGTCCGGGCTGATCTTGGAGGCGAAGAGATCGCGGGCGCGGGTTTCGCGTTTCACGACGGCCGCCCTCTTCGGCTCAGTCCGGGCCGTTGTGGTTTCGGGCGCTGTCGTCGACGGCTCGGATGCGTCGGCTGCCGCTCGTGAATCGTACACACGCGTCGCGTCGTGGCCGTCGTCCTCTTCGGCGGCACCCGCCTGCGCCGGAGCCGCAGCGTACGCGGCGTGAGGGTCGTGTGCGAACCCATTGTTGGGCACGGCGCTCGAGGGTGGCGGCGCTTGGACGGGCGGCTCTGGGATCTGGAGCGCGGAGACAACCGCGTCAACCTCAGCGAGCGCCTTCCAGTCGTCCATCCCGTCGGTCCAGATGAAGGTGTCTTGGGTGACGACCGCCGAGTTGTACGCGTCGACGAGCTCCTCGAGGCTCATGGTTCGCTGATCGTTCTCTGCGACGTTGACGTGCCAGGGCCGAGGCTCGGCAGCTTCCCGCTTGCCTTCGCCCGACGGGCGACTGCCGCCGCTCGGCACCGCCGCCACCGATCCATTGGCCGCAGCCTGACCTGCCCCATCGACGACGATGGTCGATCCACACTTTCGGCAACGGATCTTGACGATCTTGCCTTGGACCTTCTCGTCGGCGACGTTGTACTTGGACTGGCACGACTTGCAGGTGATCTTCATGTGAGCCCGATTGGTGCGTAGCAGTGTACCTCGATGGCCGTTTTCCCGCCTGCTTTTGAGCCACGGGAAGAGCGCGGGAGCGCCGGCGGCGGTGGCCATCGAGTTGGACGACGGCTGTCACACCGTCGTGGTGCGTCCGGCGACGCACCGCTCCGCGGCGTGGAGGCCGGCGGCTGGAGCGGGATCGCCGCCGATGTGATCGAGATCCCAGTCGGCTCGGCTGAGTCGGAGCTACTTTCTCGACGCCCCTCTGAGATCGTCACCGCGCAGGAATGTGGCCTCGCCCTGGAATTTCGCGGCGAGCATCGTGCCTTGCGGCTCCGCGCCGGTTGCGGCTGCGGGGGAAGGCTCGGCGGCGGGTGACCGGAAGAACATCGCGACGCGCTGTTCAAGCGTCGCTTTGCGTGGCAGAAACTCGCCACGCACGAGCTCCATTTCCCCTTGTGCCTGTCCATCGAACTGCTCGAGCGTCCCACCTTTCGGCACGCCTTGGAGCTGCGTTTCTTTCGTCACGGCATAGACCTGTGTGCTGAGCGTCAGGCTGACCCGTTCTCCCTCGATGCCCTTTACGCGGAACGCACGGTAAGCGATGACATCCACCCCCCACCATGGCATTCGCGTTTCGGCGATCCACTGAGCGCCAACGCCAACTGCCTTCGACGGTAACGGTACGAGCAGCAGAACCAGCGCCTCCGCGGCGTTTTTGGCCATTGTCTCGAGATCGGGACGAGTCGCTTTGCCAAGGAGGACCTGCTCTTCGCTCGTGCGTCCGTCGGGTGTGACTTTCACCCGGAGCTCCGTCCCCTCGAGCGACGCAATTTCCCTTTCGGTCCCGGGTGGAAGCTGGCCGTATTGTTCCTTTGCGGGAATCGCCTTGCGGATGTCCGCCACGAGCCAGTCGCCGCCGCTGTCCTCCTTCTTGGCAGGTCCGAGGGCTAAGGTCAGGTCCACCGTCGGCAAGGCCGCGCGGGGCCCCATTTGCGTGGCAACTTCGAGGATTGCGTTTCCGTATGACAGCCTGCGGGTCGCATCGGATGGTGCATTCGTCGGCGCGGCCAAGTTCACCCGCGGTTCGTCACCGTCGCTGACGAGATCGACAGTCGTCGACGTGCCCTTCGGGTGGCGTTGATCTGCGGCGCCGGCCGCGAACACCCCTTGAGCCGGGGGTCCGCGATCGGCCGCCGAGGAAGACGCGGCCGCGGCCTGCAGGGCTTTCTCCAGTTTCGGATCGGCCGTTGCATATTTGCCGGCCCCCGCGTCCGTGCGCGCGGACCCCTCCGAAGACGGCTGCTTTTTCTCTTCGCACGCCACGCTGAGGACCATGATGGTTGCGGCCTGGACGATGACCGGCAGACTGCGAATCGAGCGGCGCATAGCCGCTCATTTACCATACGCGGCTCGGACCACACGCCGCTCGCAATCGAGCGGGCTCCGCGCTGACTCAGGCGCAACCGACACGTCGTGTCACGCGCGCGCGGGGCTGCAACCTCCCCCTATCCTCGGTGGGGCGCGTCCACCGGGCCGTCCCGCGCCTCGCGCCAGGTCCGGGCCGTACCTTCCATCAAGCCTCGGTCGGAGCCCCAACGGGGCACGCGATGCCCGTTCCGCCCGATCCGCAATAGCCGCTCGGGTTTTTCGCCAGGTATTGCTGATGGTAATCCTCCGCGTAATAGAAGTCCCCCGCGGACGAAATCTCGGTCGAGATGGTGCCGTACCCCGCGTCCTTCAGTCGCTGTTGATAAGCGTCGCGTGAGCGGGCGGCTGCGATGCGTTGAGGCTCGTCGGAAACATAAATGGCCGATCGATATTGGGTTCCGACGTCGTTTCCCTGCCGCATTCCCTGCGTCGGATCGTGGCTTTCCCAAAAGACGCGCAAGAGCTCTTCGTACGCGACCTTGGCGGGGTCGAAGACGACGCGAACGACCTCGGCGTGGCCCGTTTTTCCCGTGCACACTTCGCGATAGGTGGGGTTGGGCGTGGCGCCGCCCGCGTAGCCGACTTGGGTCGAGAAGACGCCCGGGATCTGCCAAAAGTCCTTCTCGGCGCCCCAAAAGCAACCCATTCCGAAGATTGCGAGCCGCAAATCAAGCGGAAACGGCGGGATGGTGGGCGTGCCCAAGACGACGTGACGGTCGGCCACTCGCACGCGTTGAGGACGGCCTGGCAGGGTGTGTTCGGCGGGCGTCACGGTCGACTTTCTAGTTCGTGTGGGGAGGCCAGCGTAGCCGTTAGCTCTCCTTAGCGCGCGGGCGCCTGGGGGCAAACCGAACGAGGACGGGCGCTGTACGAGCGGGCTCGGCCGCCGAGAACTCCAATCCGCGGTTGGCTCTCGCTTTTGCCGTTGGGGGGACCCGTGCGCGTGGGAGAGCTGCCGGGCCTCATGGCACGACCACTGTGGGACACGATGGCGTCGGTGGAGTTCGAAGGGGGGGATTGACGCGCGCCCTCTCCGGCCTTCCCCACGCGGCGAGCAAGGCGAAATGCTCGAAGGCGCACGGGGTCACCTCCGCAGAACGGACGTCGTCCGCGCGCATCTCGAGGCCACGGGCGATCTGTGAATCGCGGCGATCCCAATCCGTTCGCCCCGGGCCCGCACTCCAGCGACCCGGCAGTGAGCCGAGCCAGACCGCGGCGGCGGTCACGACGCAGACCGCGCCAGCCAGCCGAAGGCGGGATGGAACGGTGCGCGCTGCGAGCGCGGTCGAGTCGGTACCGATGCCTGCGACGACCCACCAGACGGGCGAAAGAGCTCTCGCCGGGTGGTGGGTGGGCGCCCCATCGCGTACGTCGCCGATGACGAGAAACGCGACAATCGCCACGATGGCAACGACCGTCCAGCCCCATCGCGCGCGCAACGAGGCGTCGACCGAGAGAGCCCAAAGCCCAACCGCGGCGAGCCCCGCCAACTCCGGCGTCTCGACGGCG
The DNA here is from genome assembly GCA_049521295.1 of Polyangiaceae bacterium. GTDB lineage: Bacteria > Myxococcota_A > Polyangia > Polyangiales > Polyangiaceae > Palsa-1150. The sequence continues at coordinate 49,173 of JBEKOY010000011.1, forward strand.
AGACTGCGTGGGAAGTCGAGCAACTTGTCCCGCACAGGAATCTCCGCGGCACCGATGGCGCGCCGAAACGCGCTGACGCGAACGAGAAAATGCAGCGGATTGCCGTGCGCGTACGCGTTCCAGACCATCCACGAAACGGGGCCGGAGATGGCAATCAAAGCACATGCCACCTCACGAACAGCGGCGTGGCCGGAAGAACCGCGAGCCCGGGCGAGACACAGCGTCGCGAAGACAGCGGCCGCAGGCCAGGCCTCGTAGCGCGACAGCGACGTGACCAGGAGCGCCCCGGCCGCCGCCGGACGCGCTCGATCGCTTGTCATGCCCAACAGTGCGGCTGCGACGAGCGCTCCCGTCCAACCCTCCGGAACCGTCGCCGCGCCGAGCCATGCGTTCCACGGCAGCACCATCGCGACGGCCGTTCCGGCCCATGCCACGGCGCGCTCGACGCGTACGGCGCGCATCGCGAGATACGGGGCGGCAACGCACGCGGTGCCCATGGCGATCGCAAGGGCGCGCGCGACCCCTAGGGTTCGCCCGAGCAGGATCATCGCACCGCCCTCGATCCAGAAGGGCAACGGCAACCAGCTCGTTCCGCTCGGGTCGAGTCGCGGCGCGTGAGCGAACTGTTCCGAGATCACGGTGCGGGCGTAATCGTCGTCCGAGACGTGCGAGAAGCCGCTTCGGAGCACGTAGACGCTGACGGCCAGTTTGAGCGCATAGAGCAGCGCAACGTCGAGGAAAACGTTGCGCGTGCCGCGCTCGTCTGTGGGCTGAGCGCGGACGTCGCTCGTCACTTTCCGTCGGCGCCGGGAGCCCCTTCGGGCGCCGCACTGGCCTTGGGCTTGGCCCTAATTCGCGTGCCCTCGTTACCTTTCCCTTTACGCTGCTCTTCGACGATGCGTTGCTTCATCGCACGGTCACCCGAGGAGGACAAGTAGGCCAGCGAGACGCTCGTCAGCATGAAAATGGCCGCACATACGGCCGTCGCGCGGGTGAGAATGTTGCCGGCTCCTCGCCCGCCGAAGACTTGCTGCGTGGCTCCGCCGCCGAACGCGGCGCCCATTCCCCCGCCTTTGCCTTGCTGCAAGAGGACCACAAACATCAAAAAGCAGCAGACGAAGATATGGACGATGTCGAGCAGGGTGATGACCATGGCGAGTGAGCCTCGATGACTAGCGCAATTGCGATCGGGTCACTTCTGGCCGGGCTAGCGCGCTGCGATCGATTCGGCGGCACGAGCGATGGGACCGAAGTGTGCAATGTCGAGACTCGCCCCGCCGACCAGCGCGCCGTCTATGTCCGGAGCGCCCAGTAGATCGACCGCGTTGTCAGGCTTCACGGACCCACCGTAGAGGATGCGAGTCCGATCCGCGAGAGCCGCGGAGGAACCTCTCAGCCACGAGCGGATGGCCTGATGGACCTCTTGCGCCTCGGCCGGCCCGGCGTTTTTCCCGGTCCCAATCGCCCACACCGGCTCATACGCGATGGCGACCCCGATTGCGGCGTCCGCAATCACGCCGAGGAACGCTCGAACCTGCCGCTCGACCACTTCGAGGGTACGTCCGGCGTCGCGTTCCTGCAGCGTCTCGCCGACACAAGCGATCGGCACCAAACCGTGTCGCAGAGCGGCAGCGACTTTCTCGGCGACGAAGGCGTCCGTTTCGCGGAAGTGCTGCCGCCGTTCGCTGTGGCCTACGATGACCCAGCGGCAACCGGCAGCGACCAACATCGGCGCACTGACTTCGCCCGTGAAGGCGCCCGAATCCTTCGGGTGGAGATTTTGCGCCGCAATCTGAACACGACTTCCATCGCATTCGTGAGCGCAAGCAGCAAGGGTGGTGAACGCTGGGGCGATCACCAGGTCGACGCGGGGGACCGCCGCCGCGAACCGCACCACGGCCATCGCGAGGTCCACCCCGGTTGGCCCTCCATGGTGCATCTTCCAGTTACCCGCAACGAGCGGGCGACGGTCGCGATTCAAGTGCCCCCCGACGAGCGCAGCACTTCGATGCCCGGCAGCTTCTTGCCTTCAATGAGCTCGAGCGATGCGCCGCCACCCGTCGATATGTGTTTCATCTTCTTCGCAACGTCGCCTCCCGCTGCGTTCACCGCCGCGGCGCTGTCGCCCCCGCCGACAACGGTAAACGCACGCGAATCCGCCATCGCACGGGCGACGGCGAACGTCCCGTTTGCGAAGGGATCCTTCTCGAAAAGCCCCATGGGCCCATTCCAGAATATGGTTTTTGCGGCAACGAAGGCCTTCGAAAACAAGTCGACGCTTTTCGGTCCAATGTCGAGCGCCATCGTGCCCTGCGGCACCTCGTCCACACTCACCGTCCGTCCACTGATGGCTGCGGTGCTTGCGGCGACGACGACGTCGACCGGAAGAAGCACCTCGACCCCTCGCTCTCGTGCCTTGTCGAGCAACGATCTTGCCAGTGGCAGCTTGTCCGCTTCGACGAGCGACGCCTGCATGTTCTTGCCGCGCGCAGTAAGAAACGTGTTCGCCATCGCTCCCCCGATGACGAGTGAACTGACTCGCTCGAGGAGCGACTCGACGACGGCGATCTTGTCGCTGACCTTGGCCCCCCCGAGCACCGCGACGTACGGCTTTTCCGGTGTCGTGATGATCCGGCCTAGCGACGCGATCTCCTTTTCGAGCAAGAACCCGCAGCCGCGGTCACGGAAAAGCTTGGCGAGTCCGTGCACGCTCGCGTGGGCTCGGTGGACCGAACCGAACGCGTCGTCGACGTAAGCATCGGCCAGCGACGCGAGATCGCGGCAGAACGCCTCGTCGTCCTTCTCCTCTTCGGAGTGAAAGCGGAGATTCTCGAGCAGGCACACTTGGCCGCCCCGTAAATCGTAGACGACCTTTTTCGCGGAGTCCCCGATGCAATCGTCGGGCAGCGATACCTCCTGTCCGAGCAGCTCGGCGAGGCGCTTGGCGCAAGGCTCGAGGCTGAACTTGGGGTCGGGTCCCTTCTTCGGACGGCCCAGATGGCTTGCGCAGACGAGCCTTGACCCGCGTTCGACCGCGTGCCGGATGGTCGGAAGAGCCTCGCGGATGCGAGAGTCGTCGGTGATCGTGCTGCCATCGAGCGGCACATTGAAGTCGACGCGCAAAAATACGCGCTTGTTCTCGATAGGAAGGTCCCGGATGGTCCGGATCCCTTGCAACGGGTTGGTCATGGGCGACGAGGTCTCCGGTTCAGAGCTTCGAAGCGACGAGCTGAGTCAGTTCCACCATCCGATTCGAGAACCCCCACTCGTTGTCGTACCAAGAAAGGATCTTTGCGAACTTGTCGCCGAGTACCTGCGTCAACGTCGCGTCGAAGATCGACGAATGGGGGTCACCGATGAAATCGCCCGACACGAGCGGGATGTCGATGTAAGCGAGAATTCCCTTCATCGGACCTTCGGACGCGGCCTTCATGGCTGCGTGGATGGCGTCCTTCGTGAGGGGCCGCTCGGACTCGAAGGTCAGATCGATCACACTAACGTCCGCCGTCGGCACGCGCATCGATTGCCCGTCGAACTTTCCCTTCAGCTGGGGGATGACCTCCGACAGGGCTTTCGCTGCGCCAGTCGTTGACGGAATCATGTTCACGGCGGCGGCGCGGGCCCGACGCAAATCGCCCTTGCGGTGGGGGATATCGAGCACGGCTTGGTCGTTCGTGTACGAGTGGATGGTGGTCATCAAACCGCGCTCAACCCCGAAGGTGTCGAGCAACACCTTCGCCACGGGGGCAAGACAGTTGGTCGTGCACGAGCCGCACGAGATGATGGTGTGCTTCGCCGGATCGTAGGCCTCGCTGTTTACGCCCAAGACCACCGTCGCATCCTGCCCTTTGGCTGGCGCGCTGATGACGACCTTCTTCGCACCGGCGCTCAGGTGGGCCACCGCCTTTTCCCGGTCCGTAAAAAGGCCGGTGCACTCCAGAACCACGTCGACGCCCAAGTCCCTCCACGGCAGCTTCGCGGGGTCCTTCTCCGCCACGACTTTGGGACGAAAAGTGCCAAAGTCGATCGTATTCTCCAGGGCCTTGGACGGGTGCTCCGCGCGGCCATGAACACTGTCGTAATTGTACAGGTGCGCGAGGGTCTTCGCGTCCGTGAGGTCGTTGATCGCGACGAGGTCGAGATCCTTCACCTTGCGCTCGGCGATTGCACGCACGATGCACCGGCCGATGCGGCCAAACCCGTTGATGGCGATCTTGGTGGACATGATTGGGCTGCTCCTCAGCTGAGGAACCCAACGCTAGTCCCGCCGTTGTCGCCGGGCAAGGCATGGCCCCGCCAGTTTTTGCCGATCCCGCCGCCCCGGATGGGTGATCGTGTGAAGTGCGGGGGACTTTGGTGCCGTGGAGTGGGTTGGCGTTAGCTCCCGCTCGTTGCCGGTTTGGGCGGGCCACCGAAGATGCTCGCGACGCGACGCTTCTCCTTGCTCGCCTTGTCCTTTTCGGCATACGTGGGGATGATCACGCGATCCCGCTTCGGCAGCTCGCGGCCCTCGAGAACCGCATGGATCTCTTCGGCGTCCAGCGTTTCGCGCTCGATGAGCAAATCAGCGAGCCGCTTCAGGGTCTCCCGGCTCGTCGTGAGCAGGTCCTTCACCCGGATGTACTGCCGCTGCACGATCGCACGCACCTCCTGATCGATCTCCTGGGCGGTCTGTTCGGAGTAATCCTGCGTACGTTGCGCGTAATCGCGGCCCAGAAAAATGGATTCTTCTTTCTTGCCGTAAGCGAGTGGCCCGAGCTTTTCGCTCATTCCCCATTCGCAAACCATCTTGTGGGCGATCTCAGTCGCCTTCTCGATGTCGTTGCCCGCGCCGGTGGTCATGCGCCCGAACACGATCTCTTCGGCGATTCGACCTCCTAGGGCGACCGCGATGCTGCTTTCGGCCTGCTCCCTCGAAAGGTTGTGCCGATCGTCTTTCGGCAAATACCACGTCACCCCGAGGGCCGGGCCACGTGGAATGATCGTCACTTTGTGCACCGGGTCGTGGTGAGTGATCAGAACGGAGATGAGCGTGTGCCCGGCCTCGTGAACGGCTGTGGTGCGCTTTTCGTCATCGCTGATGACCATAGAGCGCCGTTCGGTCCCCATGTAGACCTTGTCTTTCGCCAGTTCGAAGTCCGCCATGTTGATGGCATCCTTGTCTTGGCGCGCGGCGAGAAGCGCGGCTTCGTTGACGAGATTTTCGAGGTCTGCACCGGAGAACCCGGGCGTTCCGCGCGCGAGTACCTCGAGGTCGACGTCCGGAGACAGTGGCGTCCGTTTGGCGTGGACACGCAGGATCTCCTCGCGGCCACGGACGTCCGGGCGCGGCACCGTGATCCGGCGGTCGAAGCGACCCGGGCGGAGAATCGCGGGATCGAGCACGTCAGGTCGGTTCGTGGCGGCGATGATGATGACGCCGTCGTTCGATTCGAAGCCGTCCATCTCCACGAGCAATTGGTTGAGCGTCTGCTCTCGTTCGTCATGGCCACCGCCGAGGCCGGCGCCACGATGGCGCCCCACGGCGTCAATTTCGTCGATGAAGATGATGCACGGGGCGTGTTTCTTGCCTTGCTCGAAGAGGTCACGAACGCGGCTCGCGCCAACGCCGACGAACATTTCGACGAAGTCGGAGCCGGAGATGCTGAAGAATGGAACACCCGCCTCCCCCGCGATCGCACGCGCAAGCAACGTCTTGCCGGTTCCAGGGGGACCGATCAGGAGCACTCCCTTCGGGATGCGTCCGCCAAGTCGCTGGAACTTCTTCGGATCCTTCAGAAACGCGATGATTTCTTCGACTTCGTCCTTGGCTTCGTCGATCCCCGCCACGTCCGCGAAAGTGACTTTGTTCTGCGAGTCACTCAGCATGCGCGCCTTCGCCTTGCCGAACGACATCGCTTTTCCACCGCCGGCCTGCAGCTGGCGCATGAACAAAAAGAACATGATCCCGATGAACAGCATCGGAAGCAGCGTCACGAGCGTCGATGACCAGAACGGGGTCGAGTCCTCCTTCTCGAAATAAATCTTCAGCTTACCGTCCTTGCCGAGGGGATTGTTCTCCAGGTCCTGGACGAGCGCTTCGTCAGCCACTGGGCCCAGCGTCTCCATTTGCTGGCTTTTCCCATCGACGACGTGCGTGAACGTGTACTCGTGATCTTTGACCCGAACGTCGGTCACCTGCCCTTGGTGCACCCAGGACGAAAATTCCGTGAAGCTTACCTGCTGTTTGCGCTCGCTTGGTTGAAGGACGTTCCATATCGCCAGGAACATCACGATCAAAAGTACCCACAGCAGAAGTGTCTTGTGCGATTGCTTCACGTAGACCTCGTCTCGGTTCGGCCGGCGCGAGAGAGGATGCTCACCGCAAACCTCCCGGACGTCATCAGTCTAATACCTAAGATGCGTAACATCGAGAGACGGTCGCATCCAGCCCGAGTGGGGTAAATTGCCCCCATGGCTCGAGCGCGCGTGTCCTCCCCGTGCTTTGTGAGCGCCTCGGCGATTTGGGTCAACCTTTCGTGGCGCAAAGTTCGTCCGCGAGTGCACATAAGTGCTCGACTGCGCGGGGGTTAAGGCGCTCGAGAGCCGGGAGAATCTCATGCCGGACGCGCACGCGAAGGAAGCGTGGATCTCGATTCGACGGATCGACGCAGTGGGGAATTTGATGTCGGGTCACGTGGGATTCGATGTCCGATCGTCGGGCGCGGATGGCGGGTCGAACTCGGTCTCCGTCGCGGGGCGGAAGTGCGGCCAGGCCGCGATAGCCCGTTCCACGTAACATGCGCATCAGGATCGTTTCGGCGCGATCATCGGCGTGATGGCCCGTCGCGATCCGACTGGCGCCCGCCCGAACCGCCGCGCTCCGAAGCGCCTCCCAGCGCTCGGCTCGCGCTCGAGCTTGCAAGTTGCCTCCGGGTGCGATCCTCAAGCGTGTGCGCTCGAACGGAACATCCAACGAATGCGCGAAGATTTCCGCGACGTCCAGCTCGTGCGCACTCTCCGACCTCAGTCCGTGATCGACGCCATGCGCAAATAGGCCGAACGCAAGGCTCCTGCGGAGACCGGAGAGGACGTGCAAAAGGGCCATGGAATCGGGTCCGCCGCTAACCGCGATCAGCAGGGTCGCCCCCCGTGGAACGAGATCGCGCTCGCGGAGCGCCGCTCGCACAAGCGTGGCTAAGGTGGGAGGATGGGAGCGGGCCAAATACGGCGTTCCTCGCTTCAGCCGAGCTCGAACGTCTTGCAGAGCTCGATGGCGACCCCCTCCAGCGCGTCCCGGCGGGGCGCCGGCACGTAACCAAGCGAGCAGCAGGCGAGGGCGTCGTCGAAATGGCCGCAATCCTCGCACGCGAACCGGAAGGCAAACCGAAGAGCTTGCCTCCGGAGTCCTTCGTCGACGAGGGTCTTCACGGCTTCCGCCGATCCAGCGCGACCACGGCCTCGACATGGCTGGTTTGGGGAAACATCTCGAAGGTCGTGGCCGATCGGACGGCGTAGGCGCTCTCCAGGACGGCAAGGTCGCGCCCGAGAGTGGGCGCGTCGCACGAGACATAGACCACATGCTTGACGCGCGAGGTCAAGAGCCGTCGAGCGACGTCGGGGGCCCCCGTTCGGGGCGGATCGAGCACGACAAATTTTGTCGCGGAGTTCCACGTGTGATGAGCGGCGTCGGCTTCGATTACCGAGGCGCGCAGACCGCGTGCGGCCAGATTCGCACGCGACGCTTGGCATGCGGCGCCATTGGCTTCGACGCATTCGAGAATGCCCACTTGGTCCGCCAAGAGGACGCTCAGGTTGCCCGAGCCGGCATAGAGCTCGACCGCTCGGTCCACACGGCAGGCGGCCACGTGGTCCGCGATGTGGCGGACAAGAGCTGCATTGGCCATGGCATGCGCTTGGGCGAAGCCCCCGGGCGCCAAGCGAAGGGGCAGACCGTCCGCGGCAGTCGTCCAGGGGGTCGGGTCCCCGATGCGAGCCGGGCGCGTCGCGCCATCGATGGCGATCAACGCGCCCGCAAGCCGGCCGGCGGCGACGTCCCGCTCCAAACGGCCGAATACGTTCGCAGCGAGTTCTCCGGTCCACCGGATGTGAAGGACCGGGCGGCCGTTGTCGCCCCGTGCGAGCTGGACGGCCCCTTGACCCACGGACCCCTCGAATAGCCCGCACAAACTGCGTCTCGTCAGTTCAAGGACCGGCTCGAGAATGGCGCAGTCCTCGACCTCGACGGGATCGCGCGTCCCCGCTTCGTGAATCCCCACGATGACGCGGCCGCCGCGCGGACACCGCACGTGGATGCGCGCCCGCGACCGGTACCGCAATCCTTGGACAGCAGGCGTCCATGCAATCGGGATGTCGCGAAACTCGAGGGGTAGTGCCGCGCGTACATGTTCGGCATGAATGCGTGCTTGGGCGGTGAGCGACAAGTGCATCCAGTCGCAGCCGCCGCAACGGTCGGCCCAGGCGCAAGCCGGCGCGACGCGATCGTTCCCGCTCGCCAGCAGCTGGAGCAAGCGCCCCCGCGCGGGACGCGTCGACAGGTCCGCCTCCAAGCGCGCGCGGTCTCCCGGGGCGGTGCGCGCAACGAAGATGGCTCGCCGTTCGCCATGGACGTCGGCGTGCGCCACCCCGTCGCCGCCGGGTGCCAGCGATCCGATCGTTGCTTCCAAGGCCAACGGACGGGGGGTACGCATGCGTCAAGGAAACGGCTGCGCGGGCTGGCCGTTCTCGAAATAGAAGCGGAAGTACCCCGTAAGGTGCCCTCGGCAACGCGGAGGCGGACCAATACCGCCGGGACAGACCTCGCGGGGATCGGCGAAATACAAATCGAACTGAGCGTCGCTGAGGCGCTGCTGCGCGTCGGTCTCTGCGGGGTTGCCGTCGAACAGGCTGCTAAACACGATGGTGCTCGTCCCCGTTGGCGACGAAGGACCGGCCTCGCCCCTACCCGGTTCGGTCGCAAGCGCGGCACCGCCCTCGGAGGCGTTCGTGTTGGCGGCAAGGGTGCCGTCGAGATCCGCGTCGGTGACGACCTCCGCGTCCGAACCGACTATCGCGGGCGCGCCGCACGGTAAGGCCTCTCCGCCTTGCGACTCCTCGCAACTGGCGCCGTCGGACAACGAGACTGCGGACATCGCGTAAAGGGCCACATTCTGGGTGCGGCACGAGGCGTTCAAATAAAGCGATGCGTGCACGATCGACGGGTTGGCCACGGCTTGGACCGGTACACCGGGAGGCGTCACTCCGGCCGGTAGCCCGACCACCAGAGTTTGCCCAAGCAGGCTCGGACGCGGGCTGCCGTCCGACGCGGGATCTCCGCGGATTTCGCCCGCATCGTCCACGAGGAAGGCGATGCCATCGCTGAAGGTCTCGTAGTCGCCTCCATTTTGAATGCGAATCTGCATGGCGTCGCCCGGCGACGACGGGACGGCAGCGAAGAAATCCGGATGGAGATTGAAGCTCCCGGTCCAGCAGTCGAAGACGTCGAGCGTTCCACTGGCGGCCCCCGTCCCCTCGCCTTGGGTACAGGACGGCGCAAAAGCGACCGCAAGCAGGGCGACAAGCGCGACGCTCACCCAGGAGGCGCGAGAGCTCACGCCGAAGAAGGTAGCGTAGACGCTGCGTCGGCGGCACTGTCGTTCATGGCTGCGGCGATGCGCCCTCCGCCGAGCACGCGGTCGTGTGCATAGAACACGGCGACTTGGCCGCGTGACACCGCCCGAACAGGCCTGTCGAACACGACACGCGCGCCCCCGTTCGGCAATGGCTCGACGAGGGCGTCGTCCCCGAGGTGCCGGTACCGGACGCGGACACGAGCTCGAACTGGGAGCGTCGTGCCCTCCGCGAGCGCAACGTGGCTGAGTTCGGCGCCGCGCGCCTGCAACGTGCGCTCGTCTCCCACGTGAACCGTGGCCCGTTCGGCGTCGATTCGCGTCACGAAGGCGCGGTGGCCGAGCGCGATGCCTAGACCTCGCCGTTGCCCGACGGTGAACCGATGCACTCCGTCGTGCTGGCCGATGGTGGCCCCCTCCTCGTCGACGATGGCCCCCGGGCGGACTCGTCCCTTGGCGCGCGCCGATACGAAGTCCACATAGGCGTGAGATGCCGCGGGGACGAAGCACAACTCTTGACTCTCGCCTTTTTGGGCGCCCGGCAAACCGCGCGCGATTGCTTCCGCGCGAACGTCGGCCTTGGTCGACTCGCCAAGCGGAAACGCAAGCCGATCCAACCATTCGGGGGGACTGGCATACAAAAAATAGCTCTGATCCTTGGCCCGATCCGTCCCCATGGCGAGGCAAGGCGAGCCTTTTTCGTTGCGGACGATTCGTGCGTAGTGGCCGGTCGCGACGAACGAGGCACCGAGTCTTTCGGCGAGCGCGAAAAGCTCGGCGAGTTTCACCTCCCGATTGCAAGCCGTGCATGGACTGGGTGTTTCCCCAGCGAGGTAGGCGTCGACGAAGGGCTCGACGACCGCGCGTGCGAAGAGGGCGCGGCGGTCGAACGTGAAATGCGCAAAGCCCACCGCATCCGCCACGCGTCTCGCATCGTATTGGTCCTCCGGGGCGCAGCAACGGCCGTGACCTGTGCCGCCGCTCGGGTCAGTGGAATAGTCCCAAAGATGCAGGGTCACGCCCACGACCTCGTGGCCTGCGTCGTGAAGGCGAGCCGCGGCGACCGACGAATCGACGCCGCCGCTCATCGCCATCAGGACACGGGTTTTCGGAGGCAGCAAGGGGATCGTGTGCTGCGGCCTAGCATGGCGCCCGAAGAAATCCGCGGCCTCACGCTCCGACGTCGTTCCGGCCCTGCTAGAGGCCGGTGTCCTCGTTGCGGAGCTCTCGGGCGATGAAGTCGATGGCGCGGGCATGCAGTCGGCTGCCCCAGGATTTCGAAAGGCCCACCGCCGCGGCGGCCTGATCCAGTGTTTCGTCGGCAAAGTAGTAGCGCTCCATCAACGCGCGCTGCGGTTTCGATAGGCGCGCAAGAATGCTTCGAACGTGATCCATCAGCTCGGCATGGGCGACGAGCTCCTCCGGGGTCGAGTCCTGCGCCGCGGCTTCTCCGCCCGCCTGCGGAGCCGGCGCCAGCGTTCCGACGGCCATCGCCGTGGCGATACCGGCGAGGTAGGACGCCAATCGCTGGTCGGCTGCCTCGGCCGTGACTGTTCGGTGCGTGGCGTCCTCCTCGTCGTACCGTTCCTGCACGGTGTCGGCTGCCGACAGCGCACGCAAGTCACGATACACGCGACGGGGAAGGGCGCCCCAGCGGCGCACTCCGTCGAGGATCGCGCCCCGGATGCGCAGATTGGCCCATCGCCGAAACGGTACGCCTCGACCCACGTCAAATGTGCGAGCCGCCATCAGAAGACCCTCGCGTCCGAATGAGCGCAAGTCGTCGAGGGTGGTCGGTGAGCCCCGACCGATTCGCCGGGCAAGCTGCCGCGCGTTCAGATCGACCAGATCGAGCTCGGACTCAAATCGCCTCAAGACCTCGGGCGGGTCGCTCGGGCGCACGCCTCCATAGGGCGGCTTGGGGGGGTTCTCTCCATCGGACGGCACGGGTGCGGATTACGATCGGTCGCGAAGCGATTTACGTCAAGATGGGTCGGCGGTATCCTGACCGATCTACGTCATGGCAGGCGACGCGGATCACAAGCCGGCGGACGAGGGTCCGAGCGTCCTGGCGGTCCAGTCTGCGGTGCCGCCTGCCCATATCCGCGATGCCTGGCGAACGTGGCTATCGGCGCTCGCCACGGACGCGGATGCGGCAATGGCCGCGGCACTCGCGTACGATTCGCTTCCGCCCGAGGCGCGCGACGCCTGGCTCGACGCCCTGAGCGTGGACAGCGACCATGTCGATGTACCGGCGATCGCGCTGTATGCTCCCCTGTTGGCGGTCGAGTTCGACGCCGGACGGCGCGACCGCATCCATTTGGCGATCTCGTCCGACCCGCGCGGCGGCGCTCCGCACGTCGGGGAGGCACGCGCCATGCGCGGCGTCGGCGAGGACGGCACGCACGCCTGCGTCCTCGTCGCCCCCGTGTATCTCCAATTCGTTCAAGTGCTTCGCTGCCGTTACACCCCGAGCGGGGGGGTCATCGCCGTCGACCACGAGCCGCTCCGTCATGCCGGCGATGTGACGGCTACCCACGAGGTGGAGGGGGTCCCAGTCGAACCGACTCCCTTGCGCGTTGTTGTCGAAGAGCTCGCTCACGCCATCCTAGCCGACAAGCGCTGTCGTCGGGCGACACCCTCGGCATTGGCCTCGATTGCGCACCTGTTCGCCCCGCAGCTGGACGATCCGGCCTGCGACGAACCCTCGCGTCCCTGAGGCATCTCGGATAAGACGGACCCGCGATGTCGGACCCGCTCGAGGGACGTTGCGGCACGTGTGCTCGCTTCGTTCGAGTGGTCGAGACGATCGCCGATACCGGCGAAGTGAAGCACGCAGGCGACTGTCTTCTCGGCGTATGGCCTTCCCCGCTTTACGAGACGAGCACCTGCTCGCAGTGGGTGCGCCGTGGCGAGTTCAAAGCGCGACCGGGGGCCGCTCCTCGGTACAAGGGCGACGTCGACTCGCTGTCTGTACGGCACGCCCCGCTGCGAGGCGAGGTTCGGGATCACGACGATCACGGGGCGGACCCGGTACCCCCTGGCCGTGAAGCGTGGAGCCCGCGGCCCGCACAAGGGCGCCGAACGATCGGCGACATCCACATTGCCGCGCTCGGAAGGGACATGGTCGAGATGGACGCCGAAGAGTTTCGTAAGGTGCTGGCTGAAGTCATCCGTGACGAGTTGGGAATCGGCGAAGTCGACCTCGCCGGCAAGTGGGACGGGGGAGAAATGATCCTCAAGCCGGGAAGGGCAGGGCTCCAGGAGAAGCGCATCCCGCTGGACGCTCTCTTTCACAAAGTCATCATGATCCGCGAACGCCTTCGCGTGCTTGAGCAGAAGATCAATGGCCATCCCCGACTCGGCGATGACGAGAAAGTTCAGCTTCAGCAATACGTCACCGCCTGCTACGGGTCGTTGACCACCTTCAACGTGTTGTTCGCCAATCGTGAAGATCAGTTCGTGGGGCAAAAGGGCGAAGATTGAAGCCGCGACGAGCACCCTCATCACGTTGTGTGCAGCCGCGTGTGCTGCCCCGGTGGCGTCGGCGCGCCCCACCACGGCTCTAGCCGGTTCATCCTCGCGGCCGGACCCTGTCGCGTTTGCTTTCGACTCGCTGGACGATCGCCTCCTCACCTCCGATTCCACGCGTGGCAGGCCGACCGTTCTCGCGTTCGTGACGACGGCGAGTCTGGCAGCGCAGGCCCAGGTTGATTTCCTCGTGGCGATGGCGAAGCGCGACGGCGATCAAATTCGCTACGGTGTCGTGGCGCTCGAGCCGCCCGAGAATCGAGAGCTCGTCGAGCTCTACGTGAGGGCGCTTTCCATCGGTTTCCCGGTCGCCATGGCGGATTTGCAAACTCTGGCGGGCGTGAGCGCCTTCGGCGACGTGCGAAGTGTGCCGGTGACCGTGGTGCTGGACTCCGTTGGCCGGATTGTTTGGCGCGTGGATGGCCGGATCGCCCGCAGCGACGAGATTCGCGCGGCCATGTTGGGGCTTTAGAACATCGGCTCGGAAAGTCCCGCCCGAACCCGTCCCGTCAGTGCACATCGCCGACGAGCAGGGCGAACGCGCCGACGAGCACCTCTTCCGGCGAAGCTCCGCCTTGCTGGGCGCTGCCATTCCGATCGATCGAGAAACCGTGGTCGCCGAAGACGAACAGCAGGGTATGCGGCGCGAGGGTCTCGGCGTGGCGTGCGATGACGTCGGCCGTCGCGTCCGCAATCTCGAGAAGCGCGCGCATCACGGCTCCACGGGCCGAACTGAGACGTGACTCGACGAGGTCGAGCTTGTGGATCTCCCGCGGACCGACGCGCAGCCTGCGGACGTATTCGGCGGTTCGGCCACGCGGGGGCTCCGCGTCCGCCTCGAGATCGTCGGGGACGCGCAGGGCCTCGACGCCCCGGGCTATCGTTTCGAGCTGGCGCATGGTCGTGGTCGGCAAGGCGCTCCAGAGGAGAAGCTCGTCGGCGAGAACAGCGCGCGAACCGAGCTTTACCGCAAGCCGCTCTTGCACGAGGCGCGACAAGTCCCATCGCATCCCGTCGACGAGCAGCAGTCGCGTTGACCGCGCGCCGTGCAGACGCGCGATTCGACCCGCCAGATCATGAACCTCCAGAACCATCCGCGGCCGCTTCGTCGTAGCCGCGAACGTTGCGAATGCGTCCGTATAGCTCTTGACGAACGTGTTCCGAAATTCGTCGTGCGCGCCTTTGGCGCGGGGATCGTCGAGTCCGGAGGCGATCGCGCCGTTGAGCGGCACGTAGCTGTCGGTGAAGAGCTTCTCGAGCACCCCGAGTGGCTGGGGGCCTCGTGCGGCGGAGAGCTGGAGGGCCCACGTCCTCCATGGTTCGCTCCGATCGAACTCGGCGGCTGCCGCGCTGCGGAGCGGAGGTTCGATCTCCCGATGCGAGGGACTGTCCGTGTCGACCAGGTCGGCAGGCGTCCGATGGGCCGACGGCATCGCGGGGGCCGCCGACGCGGAACCTTCCAACCGTCCAACGACGGCGCTGGCGAAGCTGACCGAATCGGTGGCGATGACCTGTTCGAGAGGCACCGGGTCGCCGTAAGCTTGGGTCCGAGCGTCGCGTGCATCGAACAGCACAAGGATCGGCCGATCCGATGCCGCCTTCGCGAGCCAGCGCAGCGCCGCGCAATCCTGTGGCTCGAGCGCGCCGAGCGGCCCAGCTGCGGCGCGCAACGGCCCAAGCACAACCGCAATGCCCTTTGCGCCAGCGCGCCGCGCCCGGTACATTTGGTCACTCAGTGCGGTCTCGCGTTGTGCGAGGCTGGCCGCGTGGCCGGGCCCCACGATTGCGATTCCCGCTCCCGGCTCACCGCGGGCTCGAAGCGCCCCCTCAATGGCGTCGTCGATGACGTCACCTAGCCGGCCGCGTACGGAGGGGCCGATTCCCTCGAGCTCGGCGACGACCAAGCCAGCGCGAGCCAGCGCCTCCCGGACGGTATCTCGTTCGTCTGGCCGGACGAAGCGAACGGTCCCGAGCGCGTCGAGCGCGAGCGGACCGGAAGGCTCCGAGCTCGAATGGCCGCCGGATTCCCGAAGTGGATGCATGGTCACATGTGCGATGTAGTCACGCGCGGCTCGCATTGGCCCAATTTGTGGCGGGCGTGTGCCCGTTGACCCGGAGCGGACCGATGTTATCTTCGAGACTGTTCCCTCTGCCAGGTTCGAGATTGCCGGCATTACATGGATCCCGAACAACCACGAACCAGGGGGGCTCTGACCGCTCGGTGTGCAGGCCGGGCCGGCTCTCGACGAGCCGGATCCACTCGGAAGCCTAAAGCGCGGTCAACGCTCCCCACCTAGCCGCTGGCTAGGGGTTCATGTCGTCCGGCACACGGCCCAGGCGGTAAGGAACAACCTCGTGCGCGAAAGCGCACGCGGATCTTTCCGCGACGGGGGCGCTCGCCAAGAGCGCTCCTGCCCGCTTTCGCCCTGGCTGCGTTCCGTGCGTTTCCGCGACCGGCACTTGGGCGACCCCTCTTTGAAGTCGACGGGTGCGAGGTGCTCGAGTTCGTGCTCGGTCGCTCATTCGAAGAACAGGGTGGCCGCTTCGCCGACTTGCGCGACCTTTGCGTCGACGATGCCGATCACGGTTCTTTTGCGCGCATCGGCTCCGCTCACGATGCGGGTGGACAGCAGGGGTTCACCCCGCGAGTCGGTGCCGAAGGCTTCGCGGAGGCGCATCGCGTCGAGCGCGCGAAGCGCGGCAACGAAGCTACGTGAAAATCGGAGCACCCGACCGAGTACCGCCGCTTGGCGGGAAAGCGATCGTTCGGGCGGAGTCTCGAAGAACGCGCCATCGTTGTCGACATAGAGCAGCGTTCCGCTGGCGCCGTCTCGAGCGACGTTTCCGCCGCTCCATCGATCCCAATTGGCCGTGATGTAGTCGAACGCGAGCATGGTCGAAATGGCGCGCGCCAGGGGCCGATCGGCGTCCTCGATATGGACGTCCGGATCCATGAGCCACGCTTGCCATCGCGCCCGCCATGCCGGTCGCTCCAGTGCGACATCCTCGTAGCGCTCAATCCAGGGCATGAGTGCGCCACGCACGCGGCCGGTCGGATCGACCTGCGCCATTCGATCGAATTGATCCGCGCCTTGCTGCGTCATGGCGGCCCGCAATTCGGACGCCGCGAACTCGTGTGGGATCGCACGGGGAACGTGGGTGAGGCCGAGCGCTCGCGCGAGCCGATATGCGGCGATTTCGCCTTTGTATCGGCAACAACCGAGCGGCAGGTTGGACCGTGGCTTGAACACCGCCCCCAGGCCGTTTTCGAACGTGAGCTTGAGGACGTACGACGTGTGCCCGATGCTCTTTGCCGTGCTCGGGCGGGTCGTGAGGTACGGGTCGGCGTCGGCGTCGGCGTCCGCGCGGATCGTCGTCCTCGTCGTCGCGCTTGCGGTATCGGTCGAGGTTGCGCTCTCGGGCGGGCCGGGGCTCGAAGAGCTCGAGGAGATCGAGGCACTCGCGATGGTGCTGCGATTCAATCTCACGGTCGCTGCGCTCTCTTTGCCACACGCCGCGGCGAGCAGCGCGCCGCTACAACACGCGCTGGCGAAGAAAAGCGAGGATGCGCGCATTGACGAGCTCCGGTTGCTCAATTGGCGTGACGTGCGTTCCGCGCTCGACCATCAAGAGCTCACCGTTGGGGATCATCTCCGCCATGGCGCGCGCGAGAAACGCGGGAGTGAACGTGTCTCGCTCACCCGCGACCACGAGCACGGGAACCTCGATGCGTGTCAGCAAGTCCCCGGCCGTGTGGCGGCCCGCCGCGCGCAGCATGCGCAGAAACATCGGGAAATCTACATGCGTCATGTGGATGAGGTACGGCAGCATATCCTCGGCGTGGACACGCTCCGGGTCGATCTCGCCGGCCTTCAGCGCGAATTTGAGCGACAGGCGGGGCGGCAACCGGCTCCACAGAGCGCGCACGAGATCGGGGGACCTCTCTACTAAGTCGAGAACTCTCGGCAGGACTAGGTCGAGCAGCGGCACTCCGTGGAACGTACTCGTGACGTTGCCAAACGTGCCGCAGAGCAAGACGAGGCCGCGCACTCGCTCGGGCCTCTGTCGGTATGCCTCGAGCGCAACCTGGCAACCCATCGAGTGCCCGAACAGCACGCACGGCGGGTCGCCCACATGCCGACGCACTGCCTCGAGGTCTGCGGCCAGCGCGGCGATGTCGATCCGATCCGGGTCCGCCGGGGGCGCGCTCCGGCCGTGTCCCCGATAGTGCCAGTGCACGACGGGCACGATCGACGCCAGAGCGTCCCATAAGTACTTCCAGATGAAGCCGTCGCAGAGGATACCGTCGCTCAGTATCGCGTGTACGTCTTCGGGCGCGTAACCCCCCCTTCGTGTGCGCACATAAAGTCGCGTGCCGTCCGGGCCGAGTGCGAACGACTCTCGAGCCTCAGACGGCCGCGCCGTCAGCGCCGAGTCGTTCGCGGTCAGCCGCCTTCCTCGTCATCGGCGCCCTCGACGTCATTGACGCTCGGCAGTTTTTTTATCTCAGTCCTCGAAATCTTCCACGCGCGTTGCACGACCCAGGAGAGTGACCGGTCGAGGCGGGCCGCTTCCTCCTTGATCTCCTGCAGCATCGATTCGGGGAAATACAAGCTTTGCTTGCGCTTGTCTGTTTTCGATCCCGGCAAGTTTGCCGTCGAATCCTTGTCACTCGTCGCCAAGGTTGCCTCCTTCGGGGTGAGCAGCGCGTAATGTGAGGCGGGGAGCTGCGTTCGCCTGCACGATGGTAGCGCTACTATCGGCTTCCTTACGAGTGGGATCAAGCTAAGCGCTTTCTGTCGGGTCAGATGCCTGGCCCCATCGCGAGCTCTCGCGGCGGCCGGCCGAACCGCCCGGGCTCGCTGCCGGCGACCGCGTTTCCCGGCGGGCGCCGAGGACTAGGCCCGCCGGGTCGAGCTCATGCCGCGACCGAGGCCGTCCCTCCCGCCTTTGCTCGGGCGCACTTTCGATGCGCGGATTAGCTTTCGATCCATGGGTCGATCGACAGCGAGGCTCGTGCTCGTTCCCGTGTGCATCGTCTCGGCGTTTGCCGGGGGAGCTTGCGTTGCCGCATTCGACCATGGGGCGCGCGCCGCGGGGGACATGCCGTATGCCGCGCTCGATCAGCTCGGTCGCGTCCTCGTCGAGGTCGAAAACGAATACGTGGATCCCGTGAATAGGACAAAACTCGTCAACGGGGCCATCAAAGGCATGGTCTCCGAGCTCGATCCGCACTCGAGCTATATGTCGCCCGACGAGTTTTCATTGTTCGAGAGCGATACCGAGGGTCAGTTCGGAGGGATCGGCATCGAAGTCGAGGAGCGCAGCGAGCAGCTCATCGTGCTCGCACCGATCGATGGATCGCCAGCCGACAAAGCCGGCATTCGCGGCGGCGACATCATCGTGAGCGTCGACGGTCAGGATCCAAGCGCCGAACCCCTCGACAAGCTCGTGAAGCGCCTTCGCGGAGCGCCAGGCTCGCACGTGAAGGTCGGCATACGACGTCCCGGCGCTTCCGAGCTACTGGCGTTCGACCTCGTTCGCGAAGTGATTCACGTGCCGAGCGTGGCGTCGAAGCTTCTCTCCGACCGCATCGCGTACGTTCGCATCAAGCAGTTTCAGGAGCACACGCACGACGAGCTACTCGACGCCGCCGGCCGCCTGCGCGCGCGCGCGAGCGGGCCGCTGTCCGGGATCATTCTCGACCTGCGGGGCGACCCTGGAGGGCTTGTCGATCAAGCCGCTGACGTTGCGGACGAGTTTCTCGACGGGGGCATCATCTACACCACACGGCACCGCGGTCTGGTCGTCGATGAAATCAAGGCGAGGGCCAACGGTGCATTCAGCACCGAGCCCTGCGTGGTCCTCGTCAATCAGTTTACGGCGAGCGCTTCGGAGTTGGTGGCCGGCGCGCTGCAGGACCACAAGCGCGCAATCGTCGTCGGCGAGGCCACATTCGGAAAGGGAAGTGTCCAGGCGATCGTGTCGTTGCCGGGCGGCGCCGGGATGCGACTGACCGTTTCTCGCTACTACACGCCGAGCGGCCACGCGATCCAGGCGGATGGCGTGCATCCGGATGTCGCCGTCGAGCTGAAGAAGGAAGAGGGAGGCATGTCCTTCAGGGAGAAAGATCTTGACGGACATCTCGCCGCCGAGACCCTGGCGCCTGCAGGCAAGCCGAGAAGCGTCGTCATCCTCGCAAACGACGGGGGAACGCCGACGACGACGGCCTCGGGCAACGAAGCACGCGACATTCCCGACGATCCCGACAGGGGCGCGGATCCGGTGCTCAAGGTCGGATGGCAGGTGCTCCGGCAAGCGATCGCCGGGCGCTCGTCGCCGTGAGTCCTGCGGCGGCCGCTCCGGCGCGGACTCCGCTCGCAAGCGAGGTGAGCCATCCACGGGCAGCGTCCGCCACGACATCGCCCGCGGCAAAGATCCCCGACACTCCGTGGGCGGCACCGTCGACGCCGGCCAGAATGCCGGCCCGATCCATCATCGCGCTCTGCGCGAACGGGGAGGCAATCGATTCCGGCGTGGCTCCGAAAAGGGAACCGGGCAGCTCGAGCGCCCGGCCGTTCACGCCCATCCAGACGGGCGCGTCGATCGTGATTCGCAGCGGCGGCCGGGCCCGGGCAGGCAGCGTCGTCGCGAGCATAGCCTCAGACGGCGCGTATTCGAGCCCTCCGCCGACCAGCCCCCCGGTCGCCAGGACGACGGCATGACCCTCGAACGCTACCCCTTCTTCCGTTTCGACGCGCCATATGGTTCGGCGGATACGCAAGCCTCGCGCGCGCAGGCGCGCGTGACTGGCGCCGCATGCGCGGAAGGCGCGGTCGCGAGCGCGCTCGAAGCGCAACCCTGCGGGGCCACCGGGGAGCGCGACGGCCTCTCCGCAGCAAACGCCGGCGAGGCGCGAGAGATCCTGTGCGCGACCACGCTCGACGCCCAACATCGGCGGTAAAACGACGCCGTTGTACGATCCACCCGCCGCGGCGAGATCCCGGCGCAGCCGTTCGGCGAGCCAGACCAGGCGTGCATCGTCGTCGTGACGCGAGGCGAGTTCGGCGTCCGGCAGCACTTCCTCGTCGGAGTAGCGCAATACGGACGCGTCGACGGCGCAGTACGAAGGGCCCCAAGCACGCGCGAGCGCGTCGGCGTCCCACCCGAATCGCGCGCAGCGGACGACCGCGACGCAGGGGTCCACGAGGGCAGCCACGTCGAGCAGCGCGCGGTCACAGCCCCGTGCATGTCGAACGACACCGGCGGTCGTAACCAGTGTTGCGCCCCTCTCCGGAACGAGGTAGCCGCCGAGGGCATCGAGCGTCGTGCGCGCGTCGGCATCGACGACCTCGTCATGAGCCGCGAGCGGCGCGTGCCAAGGCGCGAAATCGAGCGCGCCCGTTGCGAGCATGGACGCCCCGGTTCCCCCGTCTAGAACCGTCACCTGAGCCCCGGCCCGTGCCGCGGCGATGACCGCCGCGGTGCCAGCGATCCCCGCCCCGATGACGACCACTCGCCGAGCCAGCGATGCGTCACCCTCCGCCGGCGGGGCGCTCAAGTCGACTCACCCAACGACGAGCTCAAGTGTGCTGACGTCAATGCCTCCTGCCGAGCTTGATCGGGGCCGAGCGCGACCGCGCGTGCGCGCATCTGCCGACCGACAAAATCCAGGGCCATCTGCCGGCCCATCGCCGGGGCCAGGCCTAGCTCGCTCACGACGAGCTGACCGCATCGAGCGGCACAGCGCATTCCTCCGCAAGCGCCGAGTCCCAACCGAGTCCGTCGCGCGACGTCATCCACGGTCTGGGCCAGCTCATGCCGAATCGTGTACCGCACTTCGGCTTCCAGGACGGGTTCACACGGGCACGTCACGTCCCGCTCGGTCCGGCAACGCGCTGTCCGGTCGAGGATGTCGATGGCGCGTCCGCCGTATCGGTAAACGAGTCGTCGCGCCGCTACCGGCGTAACGGCGTACTTCGCGGCTATCGCGATCGCGTCGGGAATGCGGTCGGCTCCTGGAAGGCGACGTGTGTGTGTCGAGCACGTCGCGCTCACGGAGAATTCGCGCGGCGCGACGACGTCGCATAACTCTTGCGCGAACAATCGGTAACTCGCAAGCTTGCCGCCGATGAGCGAGTAAACGCCGGGGGCTCCATCGCTGCCGTGCTCGACGACTCGATGGTCGCGCGACAGCGCATCTTCGTTGCGCCCGTACTCGTACAGCGTCGGCCGCACGCCCGCGTACGTTCCAATCGCACGAGCCAGCCGCACGCTCGGAAATACGCGAGCAACGCCTTGCACCAGGTAGCGCACTTCCTCGCTCGTCGCGCACACGTCGTCGAGGTCACCGTAGAAATCGTCGTCGGTGGTGCCGAGGACGCTCATGTTTTGCCATGGTTCGAGAAAAATCTGTCGTCCGTCGATCGCTTCGGAAAGAATGCCGTAGTTCGTGATGCGACGATCGAGCACCACGTGAATTCCCTTTCCGGGGCGGACGCGCACGCGCGCTTGGGGCAGCCCCCCGAGCGCGGCGGTCACGGGCGCCCATGCGCCGGTCGCGTTCACCACGACGCGCGCGCGGACGCGCACGCGCGCGCCTGAGAGGCGGTTTCGCGCTTCGACGACGTATCGGCAGGGCTCATCGGTTCGGGCCGCGCGCCCAATCGATTCGACCGTCGTATGCACGTGGACTCGGGCTCCGTGCTCGATGGCATCCAGGGCGTTGAGGACGCAGAGGCGTGCTCCGTCGACACCCCACTCGTCGAACGACACGCCACCCACCAGTCCTCCGATGAGGCCCGGCTCGAGCCGGGCGAGAGCGTTGGCGTCGAGTCGGCAATGAGGTTTCCCGCGCTTGAGCGGCTGATAGTCGTCATACGCGCGGAAGTAGGCGTCAACGAGTTCGAGTGCGACGCGCGCGGTGGGTCCGTCTCGAAGTGGCAGCAAGAAGGGAATTCGAAAGAGTAAATGCGGCGCGATGTGTTGGATGTACCCCGAGTCGCGGCACGAGCTTTCGGTGACGTGTGGGGCGCGCGAGAGATAGCGCACCCCGCCATGAATCATTCCGCTCGAGTTCCCGCTCGCGCCGAACGCCAGATCGTGGCGTTCGAACAGGACGACGCCGAGGCCGCGCAGCGTCAGATCGCGCGCCACCCCCACACCGTTGATCCCGCCCCCGATGATCGCCACGTCGGTCTCGTCCGCGTTCGACGAGTCCACCAGAGGCATCGCCGCAGCACGCGGAGCGAGCGATGAGACGGACGTCTTGGCGGGCACGACTGTTGGGCTCATACCACGTGGCGTTTACGTCTCGTCCGAGCTCGCGCGCGCCCGCTTGGTGCGCCGGGAAAAGCGTTCGAGTACGCCGTCCACGACATCGAAGAGTTCCCGGTTACCGTCCTGCCGGTGCTTGGCGACTCGGCTCGCATACTTCGGCGCTTCGGCCAAAAAAAGCCGCAACAAATCCGCTTCGATGCGGGGTGCTTCAAGGCCGTAACCGATGTGCTCGAGATAACGTGCATTGAGAACTTGCTCATACTGGTTGCCGACCGGGACGCTCAGGATGGGCTTGCCGAGAAAGAGTGCTTCGCCGATGAGCGATAGTCCGCCGTTGCACACGACCGCGCGTGCCGTCGCGAGGTCATCGACAAATCCATCCTCGCTGAACTCTTTGAGAACGCAATTGCCGCGCTTGGCATTTCTCCGGAGGCCATAAACGACGAACTGTCGCTCGCGGACTTGCTCCAGCTCGTCGAGGAGCTTCGTGTCGCTCGTCGAGGTTTGATAAACGAGCACATGGTCGCCGAGACGAGCTCGTTTCTTCGCCTCCAGGATGGGCGCCCGGAGAATGGGCGGCACGAGCGTCGTATCTCTTCGGAAGCGGCTGCGAATCGGCGCCTCGAAAAACGTGGTCACGACGTAATGGCTGCAGCCGGGCAGCTTGGCTCGAACGAACGCTTTGGTCATTTGGTAGTCGACCTTGACCCCGACCTTTGCGAACTTTCCGAGCTTGCAGCGACTAATGATCTGTTGGTTGTCGATCGACACAATGGGGATTCGGTGCCGCTTGGCGAACAGGTAAGCGAATGAGTCGAAGTCGCTGATGACGACATCGGCCCGGAATCGGGCGACCTTGTCGAAGTAGGCTCCGACGTTGGTCGCGAGCATCCAGGGAGCGGCGAGGACGTTTCGTGCGAGCGTGCCGTCGCGATCCACGCGGTTGTCGACGTAGCGGATGGTGAGCCCGCGGATCTCCACGACGTCGTGGAACGACTTGGCCAACATGGCATGCGCGCGGCCGCTGACGACGATCTTGACGTCGTGTCCGCGCTCGACCAGGTGCTCGCAGACGACCTTGCTGCGCGTGGCATGGCCCATTCCCTCGCCGACGACGCCGTACAGGATGCGCATGGCATTGCACCACCCGAGTGCGGGTGCACCCTAGCCGCGAATTCGGACCGACCAGGTCAGCTTCACGAGGCTCTTCATGACGTTCGGGACGCGCTTGAACAGGTTGATGCTGGGGGGCCGCTTCTCGATGACATGCACGGGCACTTCCTTGATGACGATCCCGCCGCGGTCCGCGCGGATGACGAACTCGCTAGCAAAGACGTCCTTGTCGATGAGGCATGCCCGAACGACATCGAGCAATGCAAGGCGCCGGAAAGCCTTGAGACCGTGCGTGTCCGTCCCGCGGAAGCCGAGGAGCAACTTGAGCAGGGTCGAATAGGCGATGCTGGCCGCATGCCGGATGAGGGGTCGCTCATCGGCCGAGCCTACGGCGAGCTTGCTCCCGATGACCAGATCGGCCTGGCCGGTCTCGAGAATGTCGACGGCATGGCGGTGGAAGTCGGTATCGCACAGGTCGATCTCGTCGCAGATGACGAGGTCGCCACGCGCGAGCAGGATGCCCTGTTTCAGCGCCTTGCCGTAGTTGGGTTCCCCCAAGCTGATGATCTTCACCTGACCGTCGGCCTCGTCGCTGTACTTGGCGGCGAGCTCGTGGCCGATCTCGACCGTCCGGTCCTTGGAGCCGTTTTCGGCAAGAATCACCTCATAGCTCCATCCGAGTGGCTTGAGTCGTTCACGAAGGTCGACCACGGCGGCGTGCAGAATGGCCTGCTCGTTGTAGATGGGAATGACGATCGAAATGTGCGGATCTGCCAAGTGGGGCATCGCGCGGGGTCGCTCAACGGCTGCCATGGAAAGGTGCGTGCTAGTTACGAGAAACGCGGCGGTTTGAATAGGGCCTGGCGACGATTTCGCGCCGCTCGCTGGCCGTCACTGCACGGGTGGTCCGTCGTCACGACGGAGGGTCTTGGTCAATCGAGGGTTGCCACCAGCGCCCGCGCCTCGACGATATTGTCCTCGATCGCACAATAGGTCCAGCGCCCATATCGCCCGAGCGACGAGACGCCGCGTTCCGCCAGCCGTGCGGAGATGTGCCTTTGCTCCGCAAGCGACGCCTGCGTGATGTGGACGTATGCGGGGTCCATGACCACCGAATGCTCGGCCACGAGACGTTGGCCCTTGACGACGCCTTCGCGCTTCAGGTCAGCCAAGACGCGCTCCCGCACCGCGGCGCGGTCGATGGCCGCCTCCTTCGGAAACCCCACCTCGACGTACAGGCTCAAGCGATCGGCATCGAAGATGTTGTCGTACCAGCCGACCCGATAAAACACGGTCGCCTTGTCCGGGTAGTACGTCCAGTGGACGTCGCGATCGCCTTTCGCGTCGAATCCGAAGTTGAAGACCAAGACCTTGTTCCACGCCCAGGTCGAAGGGTCATGGTCAATCCCGCAGATCTTCGCGAAGCGGTTGAGCGGTGCGCTCGAGACCAGGCGCTCGAAGCGGATCTCGCGGCGGTTCGTTTGTGCGATTTTGCGCTCGAGGTCCACAGCGACCAGTGGCTCGGTGAGCGCGATGGCACGGGAGCGGACGGCAGTTGCAATCGCGCGGACGTATTCGATGGCCCCACCTTGCGGGTAAGTGAACGTAGCGTTGTAGCTCGCGTTGTCGGGCCGCTTCATGTTGCGCACGACGTCCGTCAAGTCGGCGTAGGGAAAAAAACGGCCCATCGCATCCTTGTCGAGCGCTGCAAGGTCGCATGCATAAAGCTTCTCATTGTACGGAACGAGGAAGCGCTCGCAGATGCCTTTGCCGAACCGGGCGTAGAGCATCTCTTTGAAGTTCGCCTCGGGAGCGGATCCCTCGCGGTCGACGTCGCTCGATCGCGCAAAGTAGAGGTCGTGGAGGCACTCGATGAAGTCGTCTTGCGGCAGTTGATGGATGTTCTTCTGAAAGGGAAAATCGACGCGCCGCCCCCGATACGAGATGAACGACTTCCTCCGTATGACCCTCACGTCCTGTCCCGGCATGCGGTCACGCAGCCATTGTTCGATTTCGGCGTGTCTGAAATGAAAAAAGTGCCCCGAGTAATCCCAGACGAAGCCGTCCCTCTTGACGGTCTTGCACCATCCGCCGATTGTGCTTTCGGCTTCAAGGATCAGGTAGTCGTCGTCGCCTCGTTCCGAGAGAGCCGCCGCCGTGGCGAGTCCGGTCACGCCGGCGCCCACGATGAGGGTGCGGATCGAATCCATCCATCCTCCGTTTCCGTTCTGTTCCGTTCTGCTCGCGCTCCAAGCACCGCCCTTACGAGTTCCGCGCTCGCGGCATGGCCGTCTAGCGCTTGCAGGATCCGCCGTCTAGGCGATGCGGCGCGCCCTTTGGTAACTGCCGAGGTGTTTGACCATTGGGCAGGTCGCGCGGAGCCGATCGATGCCGCGGATGATATTCGCGTCTTCGCGGTGCCCCTCGAGCTCGGCGAAGAATACATAGTCCCAGGGCTTTTCGCGACTCGGCCTTGACTCGATCCGCAGCAGGTTGATCTCGGCTTCGTCGAACACGGTCAAGACGCGAAGCAGCGCGCCTCGTCCGTGCGCGTCCCGCAGGTTGAAGGCGATCGACGTCTTGTCGTTGCCGGTCCGCGCCGCGTCGATGGAGGAGACGATGACGAAACGCGTGAAGTTCTCGGGATGATCTTGGATGCGCTCACGAAAGACGGGCAGTCCGTAGATCTCGGAAGCGAGCCGGCTGGCGACTGCGGCGCCCTTCGGATCCGTCATCGCCTCGCGAACTGCCGCGGTCGTCGAAGGGGATTGCACGAGCTGGGCGCCTCCCAGGTTCTTCGCAAGCCACACGCGGCATTGCCCGAGCGGTTGGGCGTGCGAATAGACGCGCTCGATGGCCGCCAGGCTTGTCGTTTTCGTGAGAAGGCACTGCGACACCTCGAGCTCGAACTCGGCCCGAACGAGAAGATCACCGGCGACGAGCGCGTCGATCGCGTTCGGGACGGATCCTTCCGTCGAGTTCTCGATCGGAAGCACACCGTCTTGCGCTTGGCGCCGCGTAACGGCGTCGAACACGCCGTCGAACGTCGTGGCTTCGAGGTAGCTTGCGGCAAGGCCGAAGAACGCGCGTGCTGCGGCGTGGGAGAATGTCCCTTCGGGTCCAAGATAAGCGACCCGGATCGGCTCTTGCAGGGCGAGACAAGCACTCATCACTTCGCGGAACACGGCGCGAATGGCGTCGGCGGGGAACTTTCCGGCGCGCGCCGCCAGCCGATCGAGCACCAGCCGCTCGCGATCCGGGGCATACGGGGGTAAACCTGCCGATCGCTTCTCGTGTGCGACGTCCGCCATGACGCGCGCACGGTCGTCGAGGAGCTTTAGAATGCTGTCATCGAGCTCGTCGATGCGGGTTCGCAGTTCGTCCAAGGACACGCGTGAACCTTAGCCCAGAGCCGCTGGTCGGGGTAATGTGCGGCGCGCAGGGGCTCAGTCGATCGCAAGCGACGCGCCGACGCGCCGGTGGGCAGCGGCGGCGGCGGCGGCGGATCGGGTCGGTTGAGGCCTGAGCGCTGGCGCCCGGCCGCCCGTCGCGGTAACGGCTTTCCCACACGGGCTTTGTTTACGGGCGCCACTTGGCCCATGGTTCGCAGAGCTGCCCGTGTCCTGAAAGGAGCGCGTGCACCGATGGCTGAAGGCTTGAACCGTGTGATGCTGCTCGGCAACTTGGGGGCGGATCCGGAGCTCCGCGTGACGCCGGGCGGTCAGGCTGTCCTCAAGCTCCGCCTTGCGACCAACGAGACATATCTCGACCGCAACAACGTTCGCCAGGAGAGGACCGAGTGGCACCGTGTGACGATCTGGGGCCGCCGCGCCGAGGCGCTCGGCAAGATTCTGCAGAAAGGCGACCTTCTCTTCATCGAAGGGCGCTTGCAGACTTCGAGCTACGACAAAAATGGAGAGAAGCGTTATTCCACGGAAGTCATCGCCAACAACGTCGTCTTGCCCGGCGCGGGGCGCGGGGCGCGGAGCGAGGGCGGACGCGCCGAGAGCGGCCGTCCCGAGGGCGCCCGCGAAGCGGGATCCGCCGGGCGCGGAGTTCGCGACACGTCGGAGCCTCCGTTCGACGAATTCGCCGAAGCTGGGGCGACGGCCGGATCCGGCGGCTCTGCGGGCGGCGGCGACGACGACATCCCATTTTGAACGGTCGTCTCTTGCGAGACGCTCGGCGAGTCGCTAGCTTGCTGGGCCGTCATGAAGGAAGGCATCCACCCCGAGTACGGTCCGGCGCGCGTTGCGTGCGCCTGCGGCAACGTCTTCGTCACGCGCTCTACCCACGGGGACATGCAGATCGACGTCTGCTCCGCATGCCATCCGTTTTATACGGGCACGCAAAAGCTCATCGATACCGCCGGCCGGGTCGACCGCTTTCGGAAGCGCTACGAAAAAAAGGTGCCTGCTGCGAGGGCCGCCGAGCCGAAGGCCACTGAGGCCAAGTAGCCCGGGCGCGCAAGAGAGCACTACCATGCGTTCCGAGCAATCGCGTCCGTACATCGGCGGGCAAGCGGTGCTTGAGGGTGTTATGATGAGGGCTCCGGCGGCATTTGCCGTCGTGGTCCGGCGGCTCGACGGCAGCCTTCACGTGCGAATGCGCGGCATGGCCGACCGGAAGGGGGGACCCGCACGCTGGCCGTTTATCCGCGGAATCGCCGGCGTCGTCGAGTCGCTCCGTCTCGGGAGCGAGGCGCTACGGTTCAGCGCCGAACAGATCGAGACGGACTTGGCAGGTCATCCTCGGCGCAGCCCCGGCTTGGGGGTTCTTTCGGCGCTGGGGTTGATGGTGTTCGCGCTGCTGACGCGCGACGAGGGTCGGCCGACGAATCGGACGCCTGCATCGACCCATCGAGCGGGCGCCAGCGGGTTCGTGATGTTGGCGATTGCAATCGCTTTCTTCGTGGCGCTACCGCAGGGCGCCGCCGCGGCCGCCAACCGCATGTTTCAAATGGGCTTGGAGGTTCAGAGCGCCTGGTTCCAGGCGATGACCGGGGCTATCAAGCTCGTGGTCGTGGTGACCTATCTGCTGGTCATCCGGCGCGTGCCGGAGATCCGTCGCGTATTTCAGTACCACGGCGCCGAGCACAAGACGATCAGCACGTACGAGGCCGGTGAGGCGCTCACTGTGGAAAACGCGCGACCGAAGACGACGCTGCACCCGCGATGCGGCACGACCTTCCTCGTTATGGTAGCGCTCGTGTCGATCCTCGTCTTCACGGTGGTCGGTGCTGCGCTTCCAAGAATTCACACGGGAAACGCACTGCTTGATAACGTCGTGTTCTTTACTGAAAAATTGCCGTTTTTGCCCGTCCTCGTCGCACTAACCTTCGAGCTGCAACGACTCTTTGCCCAGCGGGCGTCGGGCGGCCCGCTGCGGGCGCTTCTTTGGCCCGGGTTCTTGGTGCAGCGAATCACGACGGCCGAACCGGACGACTCCCAGCTCGAGGTCGCTCTTGCCAGTTTGCGGGCCACGCTAGCCCGACCGGATCGATCTGACGGAGCGTTCAACGCCGCCGACCTCCGCTATCCGAGCTTCGAGGCGCTCGTCGCGGCTCAGGCGTCTGCGCGGGCGGCCCGATAGCCGCGACTTGATCACCACCCGTGCCGCTGGGGCGCGGTATGCTTTGCGGCCATGCTTCCGATTGCAAAGCTCGAGCAGCTCGTGCGCCACTATGGAGACCTCGAGGAGCTTCTCGGTCATCCCGACGTTCTCTCGGATCGGAAGAAGCTCAACAAGTTGAACAAGGAGCGCAGCGATCTCGAGGCGCTCGTGGCGGCATTCGCCCGATACCGGGATCTGGACAAGAGGATTCACGACGACGAAGAGGCGCTCGTCGATCCTGAGTTGCGCGACCTGGCGCAGGCCGAGTTGCCGGACCTCGTCGGCGCACGCGAACGGCTCGAGCAGTCCATCCAGGCGCTCCTGCTGCCACCCGATCCGCATGACAAGAAAAATACCATTCTCGAGATTCGCAGCGGCGAAGGCGGTGAGGAGGCCGCGCTGTTCGCCGCAGATATTTTTCGGATGTATGCCCGGTATGCCGAGACCAAGGGGTGGAAGATCGACATCCTGTCGACGAGCGAGAGCGCGACGGGCGGGATCAAGGAATGCATCGGACTGGTCAGCGGGAAAGACGTGTACTCCCAGCTGCGCTTCGAGGGCGGTGTGCACCGCGTGCAGCGCGTTCCCACCACCGAGCAACAGGGCCGTATTCACACGTCGACGGCGACCGTGGCCGTGCTTCCGGAGGCCGACGAGGTGGACGTGCACGTGGACGAGAAAGACCTGGAGATCAGCATCGCCGCGAGCGGGGGCCCCGGAGGGCAGGGCGTCAACACGACCAACAGCGCCGTTCAAGTCTTGCACAAGCCGAGCGGTATCATCGTCAAGTGTCAGGACGAGCGATCCCAGCTGAAGAACAAGGCAAAGGCACTGAAGGTGCTGCGCAGCCGTCTGCTCGATCTCGAGCGCGAAAGGCAAGATGCGAATGAAGCGCAAACTCGCCGCAACATGGTATCGACCGGAGAGCGTTCGCAGAAGATCCGAACGTACAATTTCCCCCAGAACCGCGTGACCGATCACCGCATCCGGCTGACACTCGCGAAGCTCGATCGCGTAATCGAAGGCGATTTGGACGAGCTCGTGACCGCGCTTCGGACGAGCTACCAAGCCGAGCGCCTGCAGCAAGCAGGGGTGCAGAGCGGGGCGGCGGCCGCCCGGTCGCCGGTGGCGGACGAGGAGACCGAAGGTTGAATGCGCGCGGCAGTCGATCGCGATGCTGTCGTCGTGGGTCTGACCCTCGTTCCAGGGCTTATTTCGCGCAATCGGAGCTACGCGCTGTTCGAGGACCCGGAAATGCGGCGCGCACGCGTACGGTCGGCTTTGTTGCGCGGCATTGTACGGCAGCTGTCGGGCGGCCAGGGCCAGGTGGAGGCCGTCGAAGTCGTGTCGGCAACCGGCGGTCGAGAGCTGCGCTATCGACTCCCCGGCTTGCGGGTGCACCGGCGCGCCGTGCTGAGCGATGTCGAGTACGCTTGCATCGCCTACTTGGCCGGGCGCGCAAACGTGTCCGGGCTGCAGGCAAGCGACGAGGACCGGACCCGTATCGACGCCGCGCTGCGCCGGCTTTCCGCCGGGCTGAAGGTGACGGGAATCGATGGGTTCGAGGATGCGGACGATCGGACGCGGCGGCCCTGATAGGGTCGTAAGACGGCCATGACCTCTTGTCTATTCTGCAACATCGTCGCGAGGACGACGCCCGCGGATATCGTTTTCGAAAACGATTGCGTGATCGCGTTTCGCGACATCCACCCCGTGGCGCCTGCGCACGTCCTGGTCATCCCGAAGGCGCACGTCACGGGAATCGCCGACGCGCCATCCGGCGACGCCGAGGGGCTCGGCCGCGTCCTCCTCGCTGCGCGAGATGTTGCGGTGAACCTCGGACTCGCGGACGGCGGCTATCGGCTTGTCCTCAACCAGGGGCGCGATGCCGGGCAGAGCGTCTTACACCTGCACTGCCATGTGATCGGCGGGCGGTCGATGGCGTGGCCGCCGGGCTAACGAGCTAGGTGTCTTTGCCCGCCGAAGACGAGGTACGTGGTGCGCCGCAGAGCGCTGCGCTCGTACATTTGGCCGCGCTGTCGGGGGAGGCAAGCACGATCGCGAATCCGGGCGAGCGCCTCGAGTGGTGACGGTGACTTGACCATTCGCCTGCTACGGTGAGTGAGTTGGTACCCAAGCAGCGAGACGGAGAAGCTGCCCGAATCATCGGGCGCTATGTCCTCTATGACGAGATGGCTGCCGGCGGCATGGCGACCGTTCACTACGGACGTCTGCTCGGTCCGGTCGGTTTCTCGCGCACGGTAGCGATCAAGCGCTTGCGTCCGCAGTTTGCCCGCGATCAGGAATTCGTCGCGATGTTTGTCGACGAAGCGAGGCTCGCGGCGAGAATCCGGCACCCGAACGTCGTGCCGACACTCGATGTCGTCGCCACCGACGGCGAACTCTATCTCGTCATGGACTACGTGCAGGGCGAATCCCTCTCCCGCCTTCTTCGGGCCTCGCGCGCGAAAGGTTCGATTCCGACCGACGTTGTATCAGCCATATTTTGCGGCGCGCTGCACGGGCTCCATGCCGCCCATGAAGCGACCGACGAGCACGGAAAGCCTCTCGGCCTCGTGCATCGAGACGTGAGTCCTCAGAACATCCTCGTGGGCGTCGAAGGGATCCCACGGGTGCTTGATTTCGGCGTTGCGATGGCCGCGGGCCGCGCCCAAGCGACGGGTCAGGGAAGGATCAAAGGCAAGCTAAGCTATCTCGCGCCCGAGCAAATCCGCGGAATTGCAACGCGGCAAACCGATCTATTTGCAACCGCGGTGTCTCTCTGGGAAGTGCTTACAAGCAAGCGTCTGTTCCAGGGCGACACCCCGCAGCAGATCTTGAGCCAGATCTTGACGACGGAGATCCCTCCGCCGACGTCTCATGCGCCCCACCTGTCGGCGCGGATCGTAGCTCACCTCTTCACCGTTTGCACGCACCACGGTTAGACGGTTGCCGTCCGCATCGACGCCGTCCACCCGCGCATACTCGCCCTTGCGGATGCCGGTCTCCTTCGATCCCCGCGAATAGCGCAGCACATCGCCCACCTCGTACCGGGCCGCCCAGCCGCGATCCGCGCCGGTCAGCTCCTGACGAGGAACCAGCGTCCGCATCGCATATTCCTCGCGCTCCACCAAACCGCGTTTCTGCATCCCGGCATGAATAGCCTGGTTGATCTCCGCACGCGAGCGGTTGTCGGGCGAGACAACCAGCGTACTTTCGGGCGAGCGCACATATTCGCGGGCGATAGTCGCGATGCGCCCGGAGGGGTCTTTCAGTTCATGCAC